>CAMDFO010000013.1 GCA_945897515.1 Rhodoplanes serenus
CGGCCTGGGCATACGAAACGCCTCGATCCTTGATCAGGCGCACAGCCTCAAGCTTGAACTCTCTCGTAAACTTCCGCCGCTCCATGACGCACCTCCGGTCCCATGAAAACACCTAACTCGGTGTCTTCGGAACCGGGGGCAGGCCACTCCGGGGAGTTGACTATAGAATCTTCGGGAGATTGAAGAATACGGGCGAACGAAATGGTGAGCGTTAGGAAAAAGGCCTTTCAGTTGATCGTGATACGGACCGCGTGAATAATATCTGATGACCTCCTGTTGATCGTCGTACCAAATGTCTGCCTTTGTAACGACAGTCAGAACCCACTCTGTGCTCATCAATGGTGCCCATTCACCAAGCAATTCTATTTCTCGTTTTCTGTGTTCGTCCAAAAAATTCGGTTTGGCATGTCCATTTTCGATTACGTTGCTAACGTGCATTCCACCATATTCATGGTATCCGTAAGAGACGAAATTTATTATTCCTTTAAGATTGATTTTGATTGCTTGTTTGAGTGCGTCGCCGCGTATTGGCTTGTGTTCGAGCTGGCCGGGCGTATCGATAAAGTCGACGAGTGCGCCGTTGAGGTCGAATCTAGTTACGGTCACAAACTCCGTTCTTGCGGCATGTGATCGAGCCGGTGCCAAAATATCATCTACTGAATCAAGAAATTGAGATTTTCCTGCTCCAGTCGATCCCAGCAAAATCACTTTGTTTTTTGTACGGAACCAGTCGATCGCATGATCGAGCCAACCTTCTCTCTTTGCAATTTTGATGAGTTCGTATCCGGTCGCTATAGTGAAGGCATCCATTGATGGTTCTCGATTCTCGTCACAATTCAGGTAATTAGAAATACCACTTCTGGTAGCATGATAAAAGGCACTTAAGCGTAGCATTCGAACTATAGGTTCACCGGCATGCGCCTCACCCTCGTCGGTTGATAGCCACTCCTAATCCTCCCGTCCGGCTGCGGTCCACGGCGCGACGCGCGTCTCGACGAACCGCAGCAGCGCGGTGAGCGTCACGCCCAATAATCCCAGCGTCACGATCGGCACGAACATCTTGTCGACCTGGAACGTGCTGGCGGTCCGCACGATCAGATAGCCGATGCCGGAGATTGCGGTGTAGAGGTCGGCCAGCACCATGCCGATCATGCCGCGGCCGACTGCCAGGCGGATGCCTGTCACGATGAACGGCAGCGCCGCGGGCAGCACGATGTTGCCCCACACCTGGCGCTCCGAGCAGCGGAACGCGCGGCCCACTTCAAGCAGCTTCGGATCGACGGCTTTCACGCCCTGGTAGGTGTTGATCACCATCGGGAAGAACGCGAACAGGAACAGGATGATGACCTTGGCGGTGGTCTCGTAGCCGGCCCACAGCACGATCAGCGGCACCAGCGCGACCGACGGGATCGAATAGAGGAACGTGATGTAGACCGTGAGGCCGACGTCGAGGATGTGGAAGCGTGCCAGCGACAGGCCGAGCAGCGTGCCAAACACGATGGCGAGGCTCAGCCCCATCAGCAGCACCAGCAGGCTCGGCCACAGCGCGTTCCACAATTCGCCGCTGAGCACCATGTCGACCGCGGCGACCGCGACCTTCAAGGGCGAGGTGAACAGCACGGGGTCGACGTTCGCCGCCGCGATCTGCCACAGCGTCAGGAACACCGCGAGCGAGGCCGCGCGGATGCCGAGATTCTGCAAGCCGGTGCGGCGTCGGCGCTCGGCGGCGACCCGTTCGGCGCGCGCGCGGTCGTTGTCGAGCTCGCGCTGGACCTGCGTCTCGGTGAGCGCCTCGGAGCGGGCTTGGTCGAGCGTGCTCATGCGACCTCCCTGAATTGCCACGAGGACAGTCTGCTCCCTCCCCCGCTTGCGGGGGAGGGTTGGGGTGGGGGCTGACAGAGGGGTCCGTGTCCGTTGCAGGCCCCCTCCCTGTCCCTCCCCCGCAAGCGGGAGAGGGGACGCTGTGGCGCCGCCAGTTTTATCTCGTCTCCACCGGGTCTCACGCGACCTCCCTCGGGGCTCGGGTGTTCTGCGGACGCGCGGTGTGGAGCTGGTGCCAGATGTGCTGGCGCAATTCGCCGAACCGCGGATCGAGCCGCATGGCGTCGACGTTGCGCGGCCGCTCGAACGGGATGTCGAGCATCTCCTTAATGCGGCCGGGGCGCGCGCTCATCACCGCGATGCGGTCGCCGAGCAGGATGGCTTCGTCGATCGAGTGGGTGATGAACACCATGGTCTTGCGCTCCTCGGGCCGCTCCATGAGCTGGAGCAGCTCCTCCTGAAGCACCTCGCGGGTCTGCGCGTCGAGCGCCGCGAACGGCTCGTCCATCAGCAGCACGGCGGGGTTCATGGCGAGTGCGCGAACCAGGCCGACGCGCTGCTGCATGCCGCCGGAGAGCTGATAGGGATAGTGCTTGTCGAAGCCGGTGAGCCCGACGAGATCGAGATAGTGCCCGACGCGCTCCCGGATGGTGGCGGCCGGCGTTCGCGCCATCGCAAGGCCGAAGGCCGCGTTCTCGTACACGGTCTTCCACGGCAGCAGGCCGAAGTGCTGGAACACCATGGCGACGCCGTCGGGCGGTTGCCCGGCGACCGGCTTGCCCTGGACCAGGAGCTGGCCCTGGCTGAGATCGGTCAGTCCGGCGATGCAGCGCAGCAAGGTGGTCTTGCCGCAGCCGCTGGGGCCGACGATGCACATGATCTCGTTCTTCGCGATTGCGAGGTTCAACTGCCGGAACGCCACCACCGCGCCGTCGAGGAACATCTTGGCGGCGTTTTCCGCGACGATGACGGGACTTTCGGCAGCCACGCTGGATGCTCCCCTGTAGCCTTGTTCTTTGTTCTCTGGTGCCGATCATAACCCGCGCCAACGGGGGATCAGCAAGTTATTCGTAACGGCTCGGTGGCGTTCCCCGCACGCGGTGCAGCGCGAAGCGGTGCACCGCAGATGCGGGGTCCCGGTTGCTTGGAAGAACCGGGGTCCCGGGTCTGCAGCGCACCACCAATAGGTGCTGCGCCGCGCCCGGGACACGCAAGTGTAATCACCGCCCCGCCGCATATCCCTGCATGCCGCGTGGATTGGCGGCGGCGCGGCGGCGCTTGCCGACCTTGGAGGCGGCGGTGAGGCGGCCTTCGGACCATTCCGGCTCGACCTCGATGATATGGCCGCGTTTGGCGAGTTCGTCGCGAGTCTCCTTCGGCACGCGCTTCTCGATCTGCAGCACGCCGGGGCGCGCGGTGCGCGGCCAGAACGAGATCGGGAAATGCTCGGAGTGCCAGGCCGGTGCGTCGATCGCCTCCTGCAGGTTCATGCCGGCGTGGACGTGGCGCAGGAAAAACTGCGCGATCCACTGGTCCTGCTGGTCGCCGCCGGGCGAGCCCCAGGCCATGTAGGCGTCGCCGTCGCGCAGCGCCATCGTGGGTGAGAGCGTGGTGCGCGGCCGCTTGCCCGGCGCGAGCGAGGCCGGATGGCCTTCCTCCAGCCAGAACATCTGGCCGCGGGTGCCGAGGCCGAAGCCGAGCTCCGGAATGACCGGCGAGGATTGCAGCCAGCCGCCGGACGGCGTCGCCGTCACCATGTTGCCGGCCTGGTCGACGATATCGAAGTGCACGGTGTCGCCGATCACCTCGCCCATGCGGCCGACGGTCGGCTCGCCCGCGCCCATGCCGGCGATCAGCTTGGCCCCGGTCTTGAGCTTGACGACGGAGCCGAAGCCCTCGACCGAGCCGGGGCGCAGTTCAAGCGAGGCCTGGTCGGTGACCAGCTTGCGGCGGTCGTTGTTGTAGGCGTCGGACAACAGCGTGGCGAACGGCACCTCGACGAAATCCGGATCGCCGTAGAACTTCTCGCGGTCGGCATAGGCGAGCTTGGAGCACTCGACCAGCAGATGGATGAACTCCGGCCCGACCACGTCGAGCCCGTCGAGATTGAAGCCCTTCAGCAGCGCCAATTGCTGCAGCATCACCGGACCCTGACTCCAGGGCGCCTTGCAGACGGTGGTGCCGTGATAATCGTAGGTCAGCGGCGCCTCGATGCGCGCCTGCCACGTCGCCATGTCCTGGCCGGTGAGCACGCCCTTGTGAGGCGAGCCACTGGTGTCCATCACGGCCTGGGTGCGGCAGAATTTGTCGATCGCCTCGGCGACAAAGCCCTGCGACCAGACCTTTCGCGCTTTCTCGATCTGCGCGATGCGGTCGCCGCCGGCGCTCTGCGCTTCTTTCAAAACGCGCGTATAGGTCGCGGCCAACGTCGTATTGGTGAACAGCGAGCCGGTCTCGGCCGGCTTGCCGTTGCGGAAATACACCTCGGCCGAGGTCGGCCAGTGCTCGCGGAACATCTTCTCGACGGTCGCGATCGTGGCGTGCGCACGCTCGACCAGCGGATGGCCGTTCTGCGCGTAGCCGATCGCAGGCGTCAGCACCTCGGCGAGCGTCATGGTGCCGTAGTCGCGCAGCAGCAGCATCCAGGTGTCGAACATGCCGGGGATGCAAGCCGCGAGCAGGCCGGTGCCGGGCACCATGTCGAGGCCTTCGCTCTTGTAGTGCGCAATGGTCGCGGCGGCGGGCGCGGGGCCCTGGCCGCAGATGATCTCCGGCTTGCCCTTCCTCACGTCGTAGAGGATGACCGGCACGTCGCCGCCCGGACCGTTGAGATGCGGCTCGACCACCTGCAAGGTGAACGCGGTGGCGCAGGCTGCGTCGAAGGCGTTGCCGCCGCGCTCCAGGATGCCCATGCCGACGCCGGTGGCGATCCAGTGCGTCGAGGTAACGACGCCGAACGTGCCCTCGATCTCGGGCCGGGTGGTGAACGGATTGGGATTGATGTTGCCTGCCATGGGGAGCTTTCGAGCGGATTGGAACGGTGCGCATCCATAGCACGGCCGACGCGCTGCTTATACCCGCAGCGGCCATGCTGCTTCGTCATCCTGAGGTGCGAGGCCGAAGGCCGAGCCTCGAAGGATCACGAATCGGTCCGCGGGCTGTGGCGGCAGCCAGACCCTTCGAGGCCGCGCTTCGCGCGGCACCTCAGGGTGACGGGCAGAGAGAGCGTCATGCGCGGAAAAGTCTAAAACGCGATCTTCTCGCCCGGCTCGAACCCGTAAAGCATCGCCGGATTGTCCACCAGGATGCGCTTGCGCGTTGCGGAGTCGGGGACCCAGCGCTCGAACAGATCCGTCATGTCGCCGTCGTTCGCCATCGGCTTCTTCTTCATGACGTGCGGCCAGTCGGTGCCCCAGATCATCCGCTCGGGCGCAGCTGCGACCAGCTTTTGCGCGGGATCGACCACATCGCCATAGGGCAGGTCGGGCGCGGTGGTGATGCGGTACGGACCGGTGAGCTTGATCCAGCATTGTCCGCCGTCGAGCAGCCGCAGCAGGTCGCCGAACGCGCGGGTCTGCGGCCAGGTCGCGGCGCCGCCTTTGGGATAGCCGAGATGGCCGAGCACCACCGGCACGCCGAGCGAACCGAGCAGCGGCGCGAAGTCGCCGGCCTCGTCGAGATTGACCAGCATCTCGATGTGCCAGCCGAACGGCGCGATCCGTTTGGCGACCTCGCGCAGCATCTCGGCGGGCACGACATTCTTGTTCTCTCGCCGGTCGACCACGTTGAAGCGAAGCCCGCGCACGCCGGCGCGGTGCAGCGATTCGATCTCATCCTTGCCGACGCTGGGCGGCGTCACCGCCACTGCGCGAAAGCCGGGGCTGCCGGCCGCCAAAGCCGCCAGCATCGCGGCGTTGTCGTCGCCATAGACGCTGGGTTGGACCAATACGGCGCGCTCGCACCCAAGCGTTTTCAGCAGGTGGCGATAATCCGCCAGGTTGGAATCCGGCGGCGTGTAGATGCGCTCCTTCGCATAAGGAAACCGCGCCTCGAAAATATGCGCGTGGGTGTCGCAGGCGAGCGGCGGGAACGCCGTGCGCGGCGCGCGCGGGTTGCGGTCGGGCGGGGCGCACAGCGGCGCGTGGTCGGGTGCGGTGTCGCTCATCTCAATGCGTGTGGGTGACCATGGACTTGATGACTGCGGACCATTTGGGGATCTGGGTCGCGATGTAGGACCCGAATTCCTGCGGCGAGTTTCCCACGACGTCGATGCCGAGCCCGCTCATGATCTTGCGCGCGGCCGGGTCTTCGAGCGCCGCTGCCGTCGAATGGTAGAGCACGTCGATGATCTCCTTCGGCGTGCCGGCCGGCGCGACCAGCCCGTACCAGGTGGTGGCGTCGAAACCCTTGAGCCCGAGCTCGTCGAGAGTGGCGACGCCCGGCAGCAACGCGCTGCGCTTCGTGGTCGCGACCCCGAGCACGCGCAGCCGTCCGGCCCGCACGTGATTGGCCACCAGAGCGACCGGCGCAAACATGATCTGTACGTGGCCGCCGACCACATCCTGCAGCGCCGGCCCCGGCTTCTTGTAGGGGACATGGACGAGGCTCGCCTTGGCGTGGGCCTTGAACAATTCGCCGGCCAGATGGCCCGGGCTGCCGTGCCCTGCCGACGCGAAGGTGATGAAGCCCGGCTTCGCTCTGGCAAGGTCGATCAACTGCGTCAGCGTGTGCACCGGCAGGGCGGGGTTCACCACCAGCGCGTTGGCCTGGGTTCCAAGCAGCGTGATCGGGGCAAAGTCCAACTGCGGATCGAATCCGATGTCCTTCTTGCGGGCCGGATTGGTCGCCAGAATACTGGTGTTGCCCATCAGCAGCGTGTAGCCGTCGGCTGTGGCATTCGCGGCCTGCTCGGCGGCAATGTTGCCGCCGGCGCCAGGACGATTCTCGATGATCAGCGGTTGGCGCAGCACCTGACCCAGCATCCGGCTCAGGATGCGGGCGATCACGTCGCTCGGGCCGCCCGCCTTGTGCGAGACGATCAGCGTGATCGGCCGGGCCGGATAGTCAAGCGCGGCGGCGGGCGCCGCGCCGAGCGTCAGCAGCAGCGCAACACCCGATGCGATTGGCAGCCGGATCGAGTTTGCCGTCGATGTCATTCGACCTTCGCGCCTGATGTTTTCACCACCGCCGTCCACTTCGGGATCTCGGCCTTGATATAGGTCTCGAACTCGCGCGGCGAATTGCCGACGATGTCGACGCCGAGATCCATCAATTGCTTGCGCACCACCGGATCGTTCAGCGTCTTGATGGTCGCCTCGTGCAGGATGGCAATCACCTCGCGCGGCGTTCCGGCCGGCGCGACCAGTCCATGCCAGGTCGTGGCGTCGAAGCCCTTGATGCCGAGCTCGTCGATGGTGGCCAGTTCGGGCAGCACGGCGGTGCGCTTCGGCGTCGTGACCGCGAGCGCGCGCACCTTCTCGGTCTTGATGTGGCCAACCACCGACGCCGCCGTGGCGAACATGAGCTGCACGTGGCCGGCGATGACGTCCTGCAACGCGGGCGCCGCGCCCTTGTAGGCGACGTGGACGATGTCGACCTTGGCTTCGGACTTGAACAGCTCGCCGGACAGGTGCGCCGCCGCGCCATGGCCGGAGGATGCGAAGTTCAGCTTGCCGGGGTTCGCCTTGGCGAGCGCGATCAATTCGGCCATCGATTTGACCGGCACGGTCGGGTTGACGACGAGGATGTTGGCCTGGGTGCCGACCAGGCTGATCGGGATGAAATCCTTCTCCGGGTCGAAGTTGATCTTCTTGTACAGCGCGGCGTTGGTGGCGAGGATCGAGTTGTTGCCCATCAGCAGCGTGTGGCCGTCGGGCGCGGCGCGCGCCACCTGCTCGGCGGCGATGTTGCCGCCGGCGCCGGGCCGGTTCTCGATGATGAAGGTCTGGCCGAGCAATTCCTGCAATTTCTTGCCGACGATGCGGGAGAGCACGTCGCTCGGTCCGCCCGGCGTGAAGGCGACGACCAGGGTGACGGGCTTGGTCGGATAGGCCTGCGCTGACGTGAAGGCGAAGGCCAGGAACAGAGCCGCGGCGATGCCTGAGAGGTGCATCGAAAGTTTCTTCAGCACGTCATCCTCCAAAATCTGAGACTGCTCTGATCCTACAGCCGCGCCGACACGCCGCCATCGACCGCCCACAAACTGCCGGTGACGAATCCGGCGCGCTCGGAGGCCAGGAACGCCACGACCGAAGCAACCTCTTCGGCTGCCGCCATCCGCCCGAGTGGAATTTTGGCGACACGCGGTTTTAGCACTTCCGCTTCGGTTTTGCCGGTATCCTGCATCTCTTTACGGATATTCTGATCGTGCCGCTCGGTACGGATCGCGGTCGGCACCACTGCATTCACCAGGATGCCGTCCTTGCCCAGTTCGTTGGCCAGCGCGACGGTGAGGTTCTGCACCGCCGCGTTGTTCATGCCGGTGGCGATCGCGCCGATTTGCGGCGTCCAGGCCGCCCCGCCGGAAATATTGACGATGCGGCCCCACTTGCGCTCGCGCATATGCGGCACGGCAAGGCGGATGCAGCGCACCGTGCCGCGCAGCTTGTTGTCGAAGGCACGGTCCCAGTGCTCCTCGTTCATCGCGAAGAAGCTGCCCTGCACGACGTTGGTGGCGTTGTTCACCAGGATGTCGAGACGGCCGAACTCGGCGAGCGCTTTTTTGAAAAGGTTCTCGACCGCTCCGACATCGTTGAGATCGGTCGGTACGCCGATGACTTTGCCTTTGCCGCTGCCTTTCAGCTTCTCGACCGCTTGCGCATTGCGCGCCGGATCGAGGCTCGCGACCACGACGTTCGTGCCTTCCTTGAGAAGTTCGGCCGAAATCGCATAGCCGATGCCGCGATTGCCGCCGGTAACGATGGCGACGCGGTTGGTTAGCCCGAGGTCCATGAAGCTCAACTCCAGTCATCAAATTCGGTGTCATGCCCCGCGAAGGCGGGGCACCCAGTCTTTGAAGGGCTGGATCGCCCGCCTTCGCGGGCGATGACAGCAGAGTGTGGGGCGTGCCTCGATGGATGCGGAACCGCTACGTCGGAAGCGCTAACCCGTGTATTCCAGAATGTGCATCCCCGCGCCGGCGCGGTCGATCAGGTACAGCCGGCCCTGGTCGTCGGTGCCGATGTCGTTGCTCTGCACCGCCGGGCGGTCGTTCTCCAGCGCCGGGACGTAGCAGCCCATCTCCTTCGGGTGGAACGGATCGCTGACGTTCACCGCGCGCAGGCCGGCGTTGAAGTAGGTCAGGAACACGATGTCCTTCCACGGGCCTTCCGACGCGATCTCGCGCTCCAGGATGTTGTGCGCGCCGTAGCGGCCGGGGCGGTTAAAATATTTGTCGCGATCCGGCATGAAGGTCGCGATCGGGACCAGCTTGTACTCCTTGCGGGCGTCGATCACCCACATGAACTGCGCGTCCCAGTATTTCTGCTTGGAGCGGGCCTCGTCGGTGACGATCAGATAGGGCTTGTCGCCGATCGGCCAGCAGGTGTGGTTCGAGCCGGGGAATGGCGGCGCCCAGGACAGATGGCCGGCGAGTTTCATGTTGGCGAGGTCGGTGCAGTCGATGATCGAGATGCCGCCGCCCCACCATGCGGCGTACATGCGGTTGCCGCGAATCATCGGCGGGCCGTGCAGCGTGATGGCCTCTTCGTGCGGCTGCGCGGTGCCGCCTTCGCCGACGCCGTCGGACGCCTTCATCCAGGGCAGGCCCCACTGGCTGATGACTTCCGGCTTCTCGGGATTCTTGATGTCGAGCGTCCAGATCACGCGCTTGTTCCAGCCCGGCGCATCGTTCGGCAGGAACGCCAGCTTGCGCTTGTTGTCGACGCCGAAGCGGTGCGGGCCGGTGCCGGGCGTGTCGTAGAAGCCGATCTGCTTCGGCTCGCCGCCCTTGCTGATATCGAAGATGAACAGGCCGGTGCGGGCGTTCATGCCCTTCTCGCCGCCGAGCCGCTCGGAGTTGACGTAGAGGATGTCGCCGTCGACCACGCGCAGCTTGTGCGAATGCACGCCGGGCGGCGATTTCACCTCGGCGACTTTCTTCGGATTGCGCGGGTCGCGCACGTCGTGGACGGTGAAGCCCTCCGGCCCGTTGAAGCTCGCCGAGCCGACGCCGCCGACATAGGCGAAGCCCTTGTTGATCTCGACGATCGAGCCGCCGCCCCACGCGGCGCTCGGATCGTGGCCGAGCAGCTTGAAATTCTTGGCTTCTTCCGGAATGTGTTCGGCCATCGCTATCAACTCCCTCAATTTCGTGTCCCGGGCGAGCGAAGCGAGACCCGGGACCCCGGTTTATTTAGGCAACCGGGGTCCCGGGTCTGCAGCGCACCACCAAGGGGTGCTGCGCTGCGCCCGGGACACGAGTTGCGCGGTCATCGATATGCTAGTGGACATTTACGTCGGCTGATACCGCCCGCCGATCGCCGGCTTGCTGATGCCGGTACCGGGCAGTTCCCACACACCGGCTCCGCCCGGATTGAGGTCGCCGCCGATGTTGGCATCGATCAGGAACGGTTTGTTGGCCGCGATCGCCATCTTCACGGCGTCGTTCAGATCGCCGGGCCGCTCGACGCTGACGGCGTCGACGCCGGCGGAACGCGCCATCGCGGCGAAGTCCGGATTGTAAGGCTTGCCGGTCTCGGGATGCTTGAAGTCGGTCGCCAGCTCGCGGCCGCCGAGATAGCCGCGCTGCAAGCCGCGGATCGAGCCGTAGGCGTAGTTGTTCCACACCACCCAGACGACCGGCAGATTGTATTCGACCGCGGTGCCCAGCACGTTGGCGTGCATGAAAAATGCGCCGTCGCCCGACACCGAGACGCATGGCCGGTCCGGCGCGGCGAACTTCGCGCCGAGCACGCCGGCGACGCCGAAACCCATGGCGCCGAAGCCCATGCAGCCGATCTGCGAGTCCGGACGCTTGGGCTTGCAGTATTGCAGCAGCCAGTTGTGGTGCACGCCGATGTCGCTGACCATGATCGCGTCTTCGGGCAGCGCCTTGTCGATCTCGAACGCGGCGCGCTGCGGGTTGATCGGCGTGGCGTCGTCCTTGAAGCCCGGCGCGATGTAGGCGTCCCACTCTTTCCGCCAGCCGGCGATAGTGCCGAGCCATTTCTTGCGAGCTTCCGCTTTGCCGCTTGTGTCCTTCCTGCGGTCGAGTTCCGCCAGCACCTGCCGCAGGAAGGTCCGCACGTCCGCCATCAGGCCGAGTGCGACCGGATAATTGCGGCCGATCTCCTCGGGGTCGATGTCGACGTGAATCAGCCGGGTCGGCGGGATCGTGAACGAGTAGCCCTGAATCCACGACGACGAGGTGCGGTCGTCGAAACTCACGCCCAATGCAAGGAGCACGTCGGCCTGTCGCGTTGCGCTGTTGGCCTGCAGGGCGCCGGCGCGCGATACAAGGCCGAGCGACAGCGGATGGGTGGTGTCGATGCCGCCGATGCCGCACATCGAATGCGCGACCGGGATTTGCAGCTTCTCGGCCAGCGCCTTCAGCTCACCGGTCGCTTGCGCATATTTCAGGCCCTGTCCGATCAGGATCACGGGCCGCTCGGCGGCGAGCAGCATGTCGACGGCCTTCACCACGCCGTCCGGATCGGCGCCGCAGCGCGACGAGATGTTGGCGCTCCATTCCGCGGGCTTCGGTGTTTCCTCGGCGGCGGCCTCCTCGAACACGTCGAACGGCACGTCGAGCACCACCGGGCCGGGCCGTCCGGTCACCATGGTCTTCCACGCCTGCCGCACCATCATCGGCACCTGCTCGCCGCGCGTCGGCTGGTACACCCGCTTGCACATGGTGCGGACGCTGGACGGGAAGTCGGCCTGATAATGGCGATGCAATTCCTGGAACGCGCCGCGGCCGAACTGGCTGGTCGGCACGTTGCCGGTGACGGCCAGGAACGGCACCGCGTCGAGGAAAGCGGTGGCGAGCGAGATCGGCAGGTTCACCGAGCCGGGGCCGCAGGACGTAAACGTCGCCACCGGCTGGCCTGACACGCGGTAATACACGTCCGCCATGAAGCCGCAGACGCTCTCGTGATGCGTCGAGATGGTCTTGATGTCGCTCTGGCGCTCGAACAGCGCGTCGATGAACTGGATGTTGCCGTGGCCGCACAGGCCGAACGCGTAGGGCACTTTCTGCTGGATCAGATAGTCGACGATGACCTGCGCGCCATCCATCATATTGTTGGGCATTGGGGACTCTTTCTTACCGGCGCTTCCTGACTGATGCCGCTCTCATAACGTCATGCCCGGCTTCATGCCGGGCATCCACGCCTTTCTTCCCTCTTATAGAGCAAGACGCGGAGAGGCGGGCCTTCAATCCGATTCCATGAGGCTGAGCTACCGAGGCTTCCACTCGCGCGCGAGCTTCTGGCCCTCGGCGATCTGCGCCGGAGTCATGCCCTTGGCGATGCTGTCCCGGTTTCTGGCGCCTTCCTGATGACCGCGCGTCGCGGCCAGGCTCGACCACATGTAGGCGCGGGCATAGTCGCGCGGTACGCCCTGGCCCTTGAAATACATCAGCGCGAGATTGGACTGGGCGGCGGCGTTGCCCTGGTTCGCCAGCGGCTGCCAGAGCCGGAGCGCGCCGGAAAAGTCGTTTCGTGAGTAGGCAGTCAGCCCGTCTTCGAACGGCCCGGCGGCCGCCGGTGCAACGAAACTCAACGCCAAACCGAGCAATGCGAAGACCGCGGCGGCGCGTGCCATGTGTGCCCCTCGAGAGCGCCGGCGGTCCTTGCCCCGATGCGAGAGCCGCCGAATCGCCTGTTCATAGTAACTGAGATCGAGATATTTCGCCGGTTCGGCATCGGGCCTGTCCGCGGCGACGTCACGGTGCCTCGGCGTAGGCCGCCCGGATCGCGCCGGCCAAGCGGCCTTTGTCGGGGGCACGGTCGCCGAACGTCGCGGTCACGGCCTCCACGGCCTGCTCGACGCTGCGGCCGGCTTTTTTCGCAGCCTCGGTGCGGTCGCGCACCTCGATCAGATAGGCGCGATAGCCGGAGATGAAGGCCGTGCCGTCCCCCGTCGGACCGTGGCTCGGCACGATGATGGCAGGCTTGAGCGCCTCCAGCCGGTCGAGGCTCGCAAGCCATTGCCGGCGGGTCGAGTGCGGGCTCGCAAACACCGGCTGCGGACGCATGGCGACATCGCCGGAAAACAGGACGCGGTCGGATTCGATCCAGATGGCGGTATCGCCGAGCGTATGATTGGCGCCCATCGCGATGAGTTTTGCGCGCACGCCACCGAGGTCGAGGTCGTATTCACGCTCGAAGGTGATGTCGGCCTTGCGGAAATCGGCGTCCTTGAGCAGTTCGGCGTGAAGCGCGGAGCGGCTCGCGAACACCTTGGCCAGCCGCAGACCGGACTCGGCGATGTCCTTGAGTTGATCGGTCGAGCGGATCAGTTTCGCCGTGCCGGGAAATGCCTGGGCGCCGAGATCGTGCTCGGGGTGAACGTGGGTCGTCACGACATAAAGCTCTTTCGTGCCGGCGAGTTTCCTGGCCGTCTCGTAGATCGCTGCGCCGTTGCGTGGCCCCAATCCGGTGTCGACCACCAGCGCGGCCCGGTCGCCGATGATGTAGCCGACGTTGGGCACTGCCGGGACGCTGTTGTCGGGGATGATGTGGATGCGCGTAGAAATCTGACGGAGGTTCTCCACCCTGACCAACGGCTCGGACGCCGTTTGCGCCGCAAGCGGAGAAACGATTCCAGAAAACGCGAACGCAGCGGCGACAATCCTGAAAAGCGAACGCATGCCAGCCCCCTTTATCCGGAGCGAAAATTTGTGCGTTGACCGGGCGGCCAAATGGTACACGACGCCCGTCTGAGCGTCAGACGGGCGTCGGTGCCGGATCGGACGCTGGCTGCTAGTTCCAGCCCGCGCGCTTGGCGCAGTCGTCGCGGGCCACCGGGTTGGCCCGTTCCCACTGCGTGACGGAACGGGTTTCGTTGTTGCTCATCTTGCTGACCATGCAGGTGCAGTACATGACCTTTATCTGCTCCGACACCGGATAGCTGGCGCTGTCGCGGACGCACTGGTTGACCCAACGGACGTCGTCGGTCTGCCGCTGCTGAGCCGTTGCGCTGCCGGCGATCAATGTGCTGGCCGCAACCGACAGGATTGCAATGCTGATTTTCATTGTGCCCCTCCCCTGATTCCGCGTTCTCAACGAACCGGATCATAGGAACATTAGCAGAGCGGGCGTCAGTCGGAAGTGCCGGCAATTAACATTTGCAGGTTGCCCGTCACCAAGGGCTATCGCGCCAGCCGTTGGATCGCGCGGTCGTAATACGTCATGTCGAGATACTTGGCGGGCGAGGGCGTCGGCCCGCCTTCAACCTCCTGCCGCAACGTCAGCACGTTGTTGAAGCCTTCCACGCTCAGCCTGGCATCCGGGTTGAAGCCGAAGCCCGGCTCGATCATCAGGTCGTAGCTGCGGGTGGCGAGCGAGCGCGACAGGTTGCGCCTGGACATCAAAAGCGAAACCGCCTCGTCGCGGTTGGCCTTGTCGAGCACCCAGCGCAGCGATTCGACGTAGCCAGCGATGTAACGCTCCAGAATCTCCGGGTTGGCCTTGGCCCAGGACCGCAGCACGAACGCGCCTCCGGCCTGATAGGGGCCGAGCAGGTCGATGGTGCGGCCGAGGCTCTTCAGCCCGGCCTCGATGGTCTGCGCCGAGAACGGCAGGTTCATGATCGCGGCAGCGTTGTCGCCGCCTTCGAGCATGGCCTTGAGCCGGAAGGGGCCGGCCCCGACCGCGTTGATCCGATAATCCACGCCGTCCTTGAGGCCGTGCCGAAGCAGGATTTTCTTGGCCTGGAGCGCGTAGGCGGTGTTCGGCGCGTCGGTGACCAGCGCCTTGCCGCGGATATCGGTGAACGTGTTGATGTTGCGGCCGACGATGAACTCGTTGGTGCCGCCGTCGCCACCGGAGACGATCACCACGTCGACCTTGGCTACCTCGATCATGGCCAGCGCGTTGTCGACCGCCGAATGCACCACCTCGAACTTTCCGGCGGCCAGACCTGCGCGCTGGGCGCTGGAACTCTCGGTGAATTCGAACTCCAGCTTGATGCCGTGCCGGGCGAAGATGCCCTTCTCGACCCCGACAAAGAACGGCAGCGACCGCGCCGTGGGGAATGTATTGACCCGCACCAGGGTCAGGTCCTGGGCCACGGCCGGTCCAATAGCCAGGAGCGTCAAGGCGAACGGGACGAAACGCATTGATTTCATGGCAAAGACTCGGTGGGCAGGAAGCGGGACGTGTTGTACAGAAGATAGCGCAACAGGCCGGTAAAGACACTGTCCCCGACGGCAGGTGGAAGCGGAGATCGAGAATGAGATTGGGCTACTTCACGATGCCGGTGCATCCGATCGACCGGCCCTGGGCGGAGACGCTGAAGGAGGACCGGGAAGCGGTCATCCTGTGCGACAAGCTCGGGTTCTACGACGCCTTCGTCGGCGAGCACCTGACCGACCGCGCCGAGAACGTCACCAACTGCATGACGTTCCTGGCCTCGCTGATCACCGACACCAAGCAGATCAAGCTCGGCAGCGGCACCGCCAACCTGTCGCACATTCATCCCGTGGTGATCGCCCAGCAGGCGGCGATGTTCGACCATCTGTCGGAAGGCCGCTTCGTGTTCGGCGTCAGCCCGGGCGCGCTGACCTCCGACGCCGAGGCTCTCGGCATCCTGGAGCAGGACCGCAACAAGATGTTCGCCGAGTCGATCGACGTGATCCTGGCGATCTGGGCGGGCGATGCGCCCTACAACATCGACCTGCCGGACAACCGCTACAAGGTCTCGACCGACCGCACCCAGGCGCTGGAGATCGGCGTCGGCTACATGGGCAAGCCGTATCAGCAGCCGCGGCCGGAGATCGTCGGCACCGTGGTGGCGCCGTTCTCGCCCGGCGTCGTGCTGATGGGCAAGCGCGACTTCCATCCGCTGTCGGCCAACTTCCTGCTGTCGAAGCACCTGAAGTCGCACTGGGAAAACTACTGCAAGGGCAAGGCCGAGGTCGGCGTCGAGCCCAAGGTGTCGGACTGGCGGGTGGCGCGAAACATTTTCGTCGCCGACGACGACAAGACCGCGGCGCGCTACGGCCGCACCGATCCGAACAGCCCGTACCAGTTCTACTGGTCGCAGATGCTCTACAAGATGCGGCGCGGCAAGCGGCTCTACGTCTTCAAGAGCCACAAGGAGCAGGCCGACGAGGAGATCACGCAGGACTACGTGATGGACAATTGCGTGATCCACGGCGGCGTCAACAAGGTTGTCGACGGCATCCTGGCGCTGCGCGAGGAGATCGGCGATTTCGGCGAGATCGTCTATGCCGGCATGGACTGGGTCGATCCGGCGCTTGCCAAGCGATCGCTGCAGTTGATGGCCGAAGAGGTCATGCCGCGCGTCAACGCCGCGATCGGCAAGTCCGCGGCGGCATGATTCCGCCGCGGCTAAAGACGGAGTCGGATGAACACCGCTCGCCAACCTGAGGCATTCGTCACCGTCCGCCATATCACCAAGCGGTACGGCGACGTCGTCGCCGTCGACGACGTGTCGCTCACGGTCGGCGAGGGCCACACGCTGGCGCTGCTCGGGCCGAGCGGCTGCGGCAAGACCACGGTGCTGCGCTGCCTGGCCGGGCTTGAGACGCCGGAGCAGGGTCACATCGCAATCGCCGGTACGGTCGTGTTCGATGCTGAGCGCGGCATCAATCTCATGCCGGAGCAGCGCGGACTTGGGATCGTGTTCCAGTCCTACGCGGTCTGGCCGCACATGACGGTCGCCGAGAACGTCGGATTTCCGCTCAAGGTGCGCAAGGTTCCGAAAGACGAGCAGCGCGACCGCGTCGCGCGCATTCTCGAAATCGTCGGGCTGAGCGCGTGGCGCGACAAGCCGGCGACGCTGCTTAGCGGCGGCCAGCAGCAGCGCGTGGCGCTGGCCCGCGCGCTGGTGTACGAGCCGCGGCTGGTGCTGTTCGACGAGCCGATGTCGAACCTCGACGCGCTGCTGCGCGACCAGGTCCGCATCGAGCTGAAGACCTTGCAGGACCGGCTCGGCTTCACCGCGATCTACGTCACGCACGACCAGTCCGAGGCGTTCGCGCTGGCCGAGACCGTGGTGGTGATGAATCGGGGAAAGGTCGAGACCTCGGGCGCGCCGCGCGAGATGTCGTACCGGCCGCGAACGCCGTTCGTCGCGCGCTTCCTTGGGCTCAACGTGCGCGGCGGCCGGGCGATCCGGACCGGCGATCTGCAGACCGGGCTCTGCTATGCCGAGGTGGCGCTGTCCGACCGGTTGACGCTGCGCGGCCTGATCGGCGACGAGCGTCCGATGCCGGCCGGCTCGTCGGTCCTGGCCTGCATCCGCAAGGAGCACGTCGCGCTTCGGAAGCTTCCGCCCGGCGGCCTGACCACCCATGGCGCGCTAATCGGCGAAATACGCGCGGCGGCGTTCCTGGGGGTGGAGGAAGAGTATCTCGTGGACGTCGAGGGCGTCGAACTGCGTGCGGTCCAGCTTCCGATCGGTGCGCAGGCCGGCGATCTCGTCGCGGTCTCGATCCGTCCGGAGGACTGCACCGTGTTTCTGGCATCCGGCGAGACCGGTGTCGCCGCAACCGATGAAGTGAAGACGTAGCGCGCGCCGCCGCATTTTCGGTCAATCGAGCGCAACAAACAGCAACCCGATTGCAATCGAACCGTGAGCAACGCGGCAGGCTGTCGCGCGGCGGTCCGCCGCGCGGTCGACCGTCGCGCGTCACTTGCACGCGTTGTCGGCGCTGGCGGCGTCTCATTCACTCGATGTGCGCTCCGAACCTGGGGCACGAGGGAGAAAACCGTGAAAAAGACAATCATCGCCGCCGTTGCTGCTGCCGTCCTTGGCGCCGGCACGCTCGCCGTGACGCCGACGCCTGCCGCGGCGTATTTCTGGTTTCCGTTGGTGCTGGAAATGAAGAAGGACAAGAACTTCAAGGCGGCGAACGTGCACGCTCCCGCCAAGAAGATGAAGGCGAAGAAGAAAAAGTAAGCGGTTCTCGTCGCGCACGCGTCGAGCGATCATAAGGCCAGGCTGATTTCGATTGGAGCGGGGGAGGGTCCACTCCCCCGCGGCATCAGTATGCGGTCAATCCGCCATCGACGGTGAGCGTGTGCCCGGTCACCGAGGCCGCCGCCGGGCTCGCCAGATAAACCACGGCTGCTCCGATCTCCTCCGGCGTCGCGAAGCGCCCGGTCGGGATGCGCGACAGCATGGCTTCTTTCGCCTTTGGATCGTTGAGCAGCGCCTGGCGCGACGGCGTCATCACCGTGGTCGGCGCGATGGCGTTGACTCGGATGTTCTGCGCCGCCCATTCGATCGCCAGCATCCGGGTCATCTGGATCAGTCCGGCTTTGGAGATGCCGTAGACCGCGCGTCCGGCGATCCCGGTCATGCCGTGGGTCGAGGCCATGCTGACGATCGCGCCGGGCCGGCGATCCGCGATGCAGGCGCGGCCGAACGATTGCGACAGGAAGAACGCGCCCTTGAGGTTGATGGTCATGACGTCGTCCCATTCGGCGGGCGTGACGTCGACCACCGGCCGGACCAGCGTGCGCCCTGCATTGTTGACCAGCACGTCGATTTCGCCGAAGCCTTTTTGCGCGGCTTCGAACGCCGCAGCGATGCTGTCCTGCGAGCGCAGGTCGAGCGCGACGGTGACAACCTTGCGCGTTGCGATGTCGGGATGCGCCAGCGTCTCGTTCAGCAGGCCGGTCTCGATGTCCGTGAGCGCGAGATCGTAGCCCGCGCGCGCCAGCGCGATCGCGATGGCCTGTCCGAGGCCGGTTCCGGCGCCGGTTACGAGCGCGGTGCGAGGTCGATCCACGTTCTGTCCTTCATGCTGCGGTAACAGGCTTCGGCGAACTGCACGTCGCGGATGCCGGCGGCGAAATCGGCCTTCATCGGCGATCCGGTCGCGATGTGACGCAGGAAATCCTCCCAGCCGACGCGGTACGGATTCCTGGCTGGCCCGCCGTCGGTCACCTCCGTCCAGTGCGTGCGATAGTCGATGCCGAGATCGGTCGCGATGCTGAAATGCGCGGTGCGCGGCGTCTGCGCATTGCTGACGGTCCAGCATTTGTGCAGGCCGGCGAGCGCCGAGCCTTGCGTGCCGTCGATCTGGACGGTCAGCAGGTCGTCGCGCCGGACCCGCGTCGCCCACGACGACAGGATCGTGCCGGTCGCGCCGCTTTCCATCTCAAGCAACGTGGCGGCGCTGTCCTCGACGTCGACGGTGTAGCGCTCGCCACGCTCGTCGATGCGTTCCGGTGTCGCTGTCGATAGCGATGTCACGACGCGGCGGATCGGGCCGAGCAGGCCTTCGATCACATAGCGCCAGTGCGGATACATATCGAGGATCAACCCGCCGCCATCCCGCTTGCGGTAGTTCCAGCTCGGGCGCTGGCACGGAACCTCGGTGCCGTCGAACACCCACCAGCCGAACTCGATGCGGAAGCCGACAACGCGGCCAAAAAAATCGGAGGCCGCGAGCCGCGACAGCTTCTGCAGGCCGGGCAGGTAGAGCTTGTCCTCGACCGCGCCGTGCCTGACGCCTTTCGCATCGATGGCGCGCATCAGCTCCAGCCCCTTCGCCGACGTGAGCGCCACCGGCTTCTCGGAATAGATGTGCTTGCCGGCGGCGATGGCCCGCTCCAGCACGCCCTGACGCTGGGCGGTCGCCGCAGCGTCGAAGAACACCGTGTAGGCCGGATCGGCCAGCACGGCGTCGACATCGGTGGACCATTCCGCGCCGTAGCTCTTGGCGATGGCGGCGAGCTTCTCCGCGTTGCGCCCCACCAGAATCAGGTTTGGCACGATGCGGTCGCCACCCGCCGGCAGCCTGCCCTCGTCGCGGATCGGCGCCAGCGCGTTCGCCAGATGCTGCGTCGAGCAGATGCGCCCGGTCGCGCCGTTGAGGATGATGCCGATGGTGGTTGGTGCCATTCCGGTCCTTGTGCCCATCCTTCGAGACGCCCGCCTTCGGCGGGCTCCTCAGGATGAGGTCTTAACTTGTGACGACCTCACCCTGAGGAGCGTCCGCAGGACGCGTCTCGAAGGGTGGGCTGCAGATGCCGTGTTATAGTCGCGGTTCGCGTGTCTGCCTATGACGAGTTATTCCATGCCCCGCCACATCGTCTGCCTCACCTTCGACTTCGACACCCAATCCGGCTTCATCGCCCGCGGCATGACCACGCCGACGCCGCTGTCGCGCGGCGAGTTCGGCGCGATGGCGTCGGGCCGGATCCTGAAATTCCTGAAGGAGCGCGGCATCAAGGCCACGTGGTTCACGCCGGGCTTCACCATCGAAAGCTGGCCGCGGGAGAGCGCCGCGGTGGTGGAGGACGGCCACGAGATCGGCCACCACTCCTGGGCGCATATCCCGAACGCGAACCAGACCCGCGACGAGGAAGAGGCCGACCTTGTCCGCGCCAACGAGAACATCCGAAAACTGACGGGCCATACCGCGCGCGGCTACCGCTCGCCGTCATGGGACCTGAGCCCGCACACCGTCGATCTGCTGATCGAGCACGGCTTCCTCTACGACTCGAGCCTGATGGGCGCCGACTACATTCCGTACCGCGCCCGGCGCGGCGACGTGGCGGAGCTCGGCAAGCCGTTCCGGTTCGGCGAGCCCACGGACTTGATCGAAATGCCGATCTCCTGGTCGCTCGACGATCATCCGCACTTCGAGTTCATCCGCACCCCGCAGACGGTCGTGCCCGGATTGCAGCCGGCGCGCGCGGTGATGCAGAGCTGGCTCGACGAATTCCTCTACATGAAGAAGACGGTGGACTGGGGCGTGCTGACCTACACGATGCACCCATATGTGATCGGGCGCGGCTACCGGATGCTCGCGCTGGAGGGCCTGGTCGAGGCGCTGGCGAAAGAGGGCGCGGTGTTCATGACGATGGAAGCGGCGGCGAAGGAGGCGAGGGTAAGGCTGTTCGCCTAGCTGCCGCGCTCCCGCGCAACACACCGGTGTCATGCTCCGCGAAAGCGGAGCATCCAGTCTTACCGCGGAATTTGTGGTTACTGGATCGTCCGCTTTCGCGGACGATGACAGCGGAGATTTGGGCGACGGTTGCGAAACTACTTCGCCGCTTCCTTCGCCACCTGCTCCATGATCGGCCGCCAGATCTTCTGCTCGTTCTGCACGAAGGCGGTGAGCTCTTCCGGCGTCATGTGGCGCACGAAGCCGCCATTGGCGGCGAGCTTGGTCCTGATCTCGGGATCGTCGAGCACGATGCGCATGTCGGCGTGGACCTTGCGGATGATGGGCTCGGGCGTGCCCTTCGGGGCCAGCAAGACGGTCCACGCGCCGACAAAGAAATCGGGAACCGTTTCGGCGACCGTCGCCAGGTTCTCGAAGCCCGGCGGGCGCTTGATCGCGGTCGAGGCCAGTCCCTTGATCAGGTTGCCCTTGATCGCGGGCGCGAGCCCGGCATAACCATCGAGTACCAGGGGCACGCGCCCGCTCATCACGTCGTTCATCGCCTGCGCGGGCCCGCCGGCGTAAGGCACAAGCTGGAGCTTGATGCCGGTGCGGACTTGCAGCAACTCCATCGTCAAGTGCGTCAGCCGGCCTCGCCCGGTCGCTGCATAGGTGACTTCGTTCGGCTTCTGCTTGGCCATCGCGATCACGTCCGCGATGGTGTTGATGCCGGACTTGTGCGACGCGCCGATGTAGAGCGGCTGCTCCAGGATGTAGGAGATCGGCGCGAAGTCGCGGGGCAGCTCGATCGGCATGTTCGGCGCGACGCCCGGTCCACCCGGGATCGCCAGGAACGCGGAGGTCGACGGCATGTAGAGCGTGTAACCGTCGTTCGGGGACTGCGAGGCGACGCGGGCCGAGATGCCGCCGCCGGCACCGGGCTGGTTGAGCGTGACGACCGATTGGTTCCAGATCCGGCTCAGCCGGTCGCCGATCACGCGCGACGTGGAGTCGTTGGCGCTGCCGGGCGCGGAGTCGACGACGATGCGGACCGGCGCGTTGGGGTAGTCACCGGTCTGCGCGCGCGCGTCGCCGGCTGTTGCAAAAGCAAGGATTCCAAGTGAGGCGATAGCAATCAGCGTTTTCATGGGGTTCCTCCTCATCCTCCGCTGTCATGCCCCGCGAAAGCGGGGCATCCAGCCTTGTTTGCAGCACTGGATAGCCCGCCTTCGCGGGCTATGAGACCGGGTGTGTCGCTCAACGCCATGACGCAAGCGACCCATCATTTCGGCTTCGGCACCTGCTTGGCGTACCAGTCGTGGATCTGTTGCCCGGTCCAGTGCACCACACCGGGGTGCTTGTTGATGTACGAATAGAGCTGCTCGAAATACTTGATGCGGTGCGCCTGGCCCGTGACATACGGATGCACCCCGATCGCCAGGATGCGCGTCGACTCCTTGCTCTCCAGATACAGCCGGTCGAACGCGTCCTTGGTGCGGTTGAACAGCACGTCGGACTCGTGATGGTGCGAGACCATCATGGTGATGTCATTGATCTCGGCGCTGTAGGGGATCGCCAGCACCGGCCCGTTCGCGGTCCTCACCCAGATCGGCTGATCGTCGAGCACCCAGTCGCCGAACCAGGTGAACCCCGCCGCCGCGACATGATCGAGGGTGTCGTACATCTGGCCGCGGCCCGGTCCGAGCCAGCCGGTCGGGGTCTTGCCGGTGAATTTTTTGAGAATGTCGATCGACTGGTCCATCACCTCGCGCTGCTTGTCGGCGATCTGCTGGATCGGCATCTGCACGTAAGAGTGCGCCATGAACTCCCAGCCGGCGTCGCGTGCGGCGCCAGTCGCCTCGGGATAGGTTTCGCAGACCTTGGCGTTGAGCGACATGGTCGGCGTGACCTTGGCTTTCTTCAGCGCCCGCATCAGCCGCCAGAACCCGACCCGCATGCCGTACTCGTACCAGGTCCAGTTCGGCATATCGGGGATCGCGCTCTGGCCCTGCGGCGCGATCGAAAGCTGCCGCGCCATCGGCCGAGTGATCTCCCATTCCTCGATGTTGACCACCGACCACACGATGATGCGGCCCTTGCCGGGAAGCTTGAGCTTGGGCCGCGTGAAGGGGGAGGAATAGTCGAACCGGTCGCGCGGATAGGTGGTCATTCTGTCTGCCCTCGTCGCTGTCATCACCGGGCCGCGCCGAAGGCGCGAGACCCGGTGATCCATCAATTGAGAAGGGATGGATGCGCGGGTCAAGCCCGCGCATGACGGCGGTGTACGTTGCGGCTAATCATCCAGGATCGCGACCGCGCGTGTCCAGCCGGCCGAGCCGCCTTTCACCTTCACCGGGAAGCATGAGACGGTGAAGCCGGTGGACGGCAGCGCTTCCAGGTTGTGCAGCTTCTCGATGTGGCAGTAGCCGATGTCGCGGCCGGCCTTGTGGCCCTCCCAGATGATGCTCGGGTCGCGGTCCCGGGCGTAGCGTTTGGCCGTGAAGCTGAACGGTGCATCCCAGCTCCAGCCGTCGATGCCGGTGACGCGCACGCCGCGCTCGGTGAGATAGAGCGTCGCTTCGCGGCCCATGCCGCAGCCGGAATCGACATAGTCGGGCGCGCCGTATTTCGCGCCGGCGGAGGTGTTGACCAGCACGATGTCGAGCGGCTTCAGCGTGTGGCCGATGCGCGACAGCTCACTCTCGACGTCGGCGGCGGTAGCGACCGCGCCGTCCGGCAAGTGGCGAAAATCGAGCTTCACGCCCGGCGCAAAGCACCACTCCAGCGGAATCTCGTCGATCGTTGCCGAGCGTTTCGGAGCGCCCAGCGCGTGATCCATCGTCGGATGGAAGTGATACGGCGCGTCGAGATGCGTGCCGTTGTGAGTGGTGAACTCGACCTTCTCCAGCGCCCAGGCGGCGCCGTCCGGCAGGTCGCTCTGCTTGAGGCCCGGAAAGAACGACGCGATCCGCGCGAAGGTCTGGTCGTGGCGCAGATATTCGATTTTTGGAAGCGCGATCGGCGGGTCGCTGGCGACCCCGCTTTCCAGCGGGATCGAGATGTCGATGAAACGGCGGGCCATCCCGCTACTCGGCGGCGGCCGGGCGCGATGCCGCGACCAGGCGCGGCTGGGTCTTGGGATCGGACGTAATCGTCGTGCCCGCCGCCTCGCAATAGGACTGCGCAACGCGATAGATCGTGGCCTCGCCAAACGAGCGGCTGGCGACCTGCATGGCGAGCGGCATGCCGCTCTTGCTCAGCCCGGTCGGAACCGAGATCGCCGGTGTGCCGGTGACGTTGAACACCAGCCGGGCCTGCTGGTCGTAGGTCTTCAGCACCATCGGCGTGTCGTCGATCGGGCAGGGCAGCAGCAGGCTCGACAGCGTCACCACCGCGTCGAGGCCGTGCATCGCCTCGTCGAACTCACGGCACAGCGCGCGGCGCAACTGCTGCGCCTTGATGTATTTCGCCGACGACACGAACGCGCCCGCCATGATGCGGTTGCGCGTCAGCATCGCGAAATCCTCCGGCCGGTCCTGGATGTCGCGCTCGTGGATGGCGTAGGCCTCGGCCGCGTGGATGGTGCGGTTGCAGTCGGTCCACACCGGCAGCGGCGACAGCTTGATGGTGCGAACCTCGGCGCCGAGCTTGCGCAGGGTCTCGATTGCGGCCTCGATGCCGCGCACCTGGTCGGGATCGGCGGCAGCGTCCTTGGTGTAGAAATGCTCGATGACGCCGATGCGCAGGCCCTTCACTCCGCGGTTCAGGTCCTTCAGGCAATCGTCGATTGGCCGGTCCGTCATCGTCGGATCGGCGGGGTCGTATCCGGTCAAGGCTTGGAACAGAATTGCGTTGTCCTCGACCGTGCGCGTCATCGGCCCGACGTGATCGAGCGAATGCGTGAGCGGGAACACGCCGGACAGCGAAATCGCGCCATAGGTCGGCTTCAATCCGACGATGCCGCAGCAGGTCGCGGGGTTGCGCACCGAACCGCCGGTGTCGGTGCCGAGCGCCGCCGGGACCAGGCCCGCGGCCAGCGCCGCGCCCGAACCGCTCGACGAGCCGCCGGGATGCAGGTCGCGGTTCCAGGGATTGCGCGCGGGCGGCCAGGGCAGGTCGAACGCCGGTCCCCCGGTCGCGAACTCGTGCAGCGCAACCTTGCCGACCAGGACGGAGCCGGCTTCGCGCAGCTTGCGGATGACGAAGGCGTCCGCCGTGGCGCGATGGCTGATGCGGATCTTGGAATGGCAGGTGGTCGCCAGCCCCTCGACGTCGAAAATGTCTTTCGCCGCATACGGCATGCCGTGCATCGGCCCGCGCCATTGCCCGGCGGCGATCTCGGCTTCGGCTTGCTTGGCTTGCGCCAGCGCGCTTTCCGCCGTCACCAGCAGGAAGGCGTTGTAGGCCGGATCGACCGCGGCGATGCGGTCGAGCAGCGCCTTGGTGTATTCGACCGGCGAGAGTTTCTTCGTGCGGATGAGCTGCGAGGCTTCGGTCAGCGTCAGGTAGGCGAGATCGCTCATTTGCCGCTCTCGAAGCGCGCGGGATCGAATATCGATGCCGGTGCGCTGATCGGCGAAATGTCGGCGCCGGCCGGTGTCGGCAGCGGCCGCAAGCCGCGCTCGACGGCGGCGGTGACCCCGTCGGGAAACATTTTCAGCGCGCGTTGCAGGCCGGCTTGTTCGGCCAGAAGGCGGACGTGTTCGGGAACCTTGTTTTCGCTGCTCATCGTTCTCTCGTCACACGTTGTGTCTGATCCGTCACCCTGAGGTGCTCGGCCTCTTGGCCGAGCCTCGAAGGGCGACGGCCCGGCTGTTGCGCTATCGGGGCCGTTCATCCTTCGAGGCGCGCCAAGGGCGCGCACCTCAGGATGACGGAGAAAGAGCTAGCTGACCAGCCGGATCGGTGGCGTGTTCGGCCTGTACGCCTCGTACATCCGGATCACGTCCTCGGCGATCGGCGAATAGGCCGCGTGCGTGCGCATGATCCAGCTCCGCGCGCCGTCGCTGTTGTGGTGCTTCTTGCGTTCGTTCGGCAGGTCGATACGCCGGTTGGTCGCCTCGTCGCGGAACGTGAACATCGGATCGAGCCCTTCCTCGACCTTCTTGATCTCGCGACGAAGCACCCGGCGATAGAGCGCGATGCCGTTGTCCGACGCGCCGAGGTTCTCCAGCGTGCGGTCCGCGATCGCGCCTTGCGTGATCCAGACCATCATGTCCTGGCCGTCGATGTTGTCGATGATGAAATCGCCATCCTTGTTCCGGTACGGCACGTCATAGACGTAGACCTTGTCCAGCAGATGCTGCGACACGGTCTCGCCCTTCGGCGGCATGTAGGCGGTGTACCAGAGGTGCATGGTATGGGTGTCGTCCACCGGCACGCGAATCTGGAACGCGTAGTAGCGCGAGGTCTCGTCGCCGTTGCCGACCGAAAGGATGTTCGGGAACACCACCGGATGACCGATCCGCCAGTCGTCGGAATCCTCCGAGTGGCCGGCGAGCAGACGGTGCTTGGTGATGCCGTGCTCGAATTCGCGGAACGCGATCTTCTCGTGCCGTGCGCTGATCGCGACCTTGGTGCTGGTGCCCTGCTGCGCCTTGACGAATTCGTAGGTGTGGCCGTGCAGCCATTCGGTGTGGATCGGGTCGAGCGAGTTCTCCATGATCTGCAGCCAGTTCACCGGCAGCAGCGCGCGGCCGAGCATCCGGATCGCGCCTTCGGTGACGAAGCCGTCGATGCGCGGCAACAGCGGCTGACTCTCCGCCGGGCCGAGATAGGCCCACACCATCCCGCCCATCTCCTGCACCGCATAGGCCGGGGTCTTGATCTTGTGCTTGAACGAGCTTTTCTCCGGCTCGTTCGGCTGGTTGAGGCATTCGCCCTTATGGCCGAATTCCCAGCCGTGATACGGGCAGCGGATGCCGTCGTTGGTCGGCATGCCGTAAGCGAGCGAGGCGCGGCGGTGCGGGCACTGCTCGGTGATCAACCC
The DNA here is from genome assembly GCA_945897515.1 of Rhodoplanes serenus. GTDB lineage: Bacteria > Pseudomonadota > Alphaproteobacteria > Rhizobiales > Xanthobacteraceae > Z2-YC6860. The sequence goes on from CAMDFO010000013.1 coordinate 26,841, forward strand.
CAGCCGGCCTTGCTGGTCCCGAAACAGCACCAGATCTTCGCCGAGCAGGCGGATGCGCATGTTCCAGCGGCTTTCCAGTTCCGAGACCGCCGCGATCGGCTGCCAGTAACGCCGCATCAAGTTGCCGCCGGGCGTTCCCGGCCCGACTCGCGTCAGCAACTCGTTCTGCTCGGCGGTCAGCATCGGGGTCGTTTCCTCGTCGTCGGTATCCGGTTGATGCGGCGCGCCAAAACGCTGGCGCCGCTTCTTTGAGCCAGTCTACTCTGGCCGTCCAATCAAGGCCAGACGAGGTCGCGAAAGCCGCATGCCCGCTATTCGAATCGGCATTGTTGGGATGGGAGCCGCTGGCTGGGGGTTCCTTCCGGCGATTCGCGGTAACGATGGGTTCCAACTCGTCGCCATCGCCGAGCCGGGCACGGAGATGCGCGAGGCAGTTGCGGCCGAAACCGGCGTGCCGGTGCACCCCGATCTGCAATCCATGCTGGAACAGCCCGGTCTCGACGCGGTCTATGTCGCTACGCCGACGGAACTGCATCCCGAGCATGTCGCGCAAGTTTGTGCCGCGCGAAAGCATGTCCTGACCGAGAAGCCGATGGCGATCCGCGTCGAGCAGGCGCGGGCGATGGTCGAGGCGGCTACGCGCGCCGGCGTGGTGCTCCAGGTCGGGCATTCGCACAGCTACGACATGCCGATCCGGCGCATGCGCGAGATCGTGGCGGGCGGCACGCTCGGCCGCGTCCGCATGATCCACACCTGGAACTTCACCGACTGGATGGCGCGGCCGCGGCGGCCGGCGGAGCTCGACATCGGGCAGGGCGGCGGCGTGACGTATCGCCAGGGCGCGCACCAGATCGACATTCTGAGGCTGATCGGCGGCGGCCTCGTGAAGAGCGTGCGCGCCACGACCTTCGACTGGGACGAAAGCCGGCGCTCGATCGGGGCGCATACCATCCTGCTGAATTTCGCCGACGGGACTGCGGCGACGGCGGTCTACAATGGCTACGGCCATTTCTCCGGAACCGAGCTGACCTCGGGCATCGGCGAGTGGGGGCTTGCCGAGGTTGCGGGCAAGCGCGCCGCACCTGCCGTCGCTCCCACGCCGGAGCAGGAGCTTGAAGCCAAGCGGAAGCGCGCGAAAAACGCGATCCCGGCCAGCGCGCCGCATCAGCCGCATTTCGGTCTGACCCTGGCAAGCTGCGAGCGCGGCGACATCCGGCAGTCGCCGGACGGGCTGCTGGTCTATTCGAAAAATGGACGCGAGGAGATCGCGCTGCCGGCGGACAAGAGCCCGCGCGCGCTGGTGCTGGAAGAGTTCGCCGACGCCATCGCCGGCAAGCCGGTGACGCACACCGGGCGATGGGGTCTGGCCAATCTCGAAGTCTGCACGGCGGCGATCGAATCATCGCGCACCGGCAAGGAAATCGAGTTGGTGCATCAGGTCGCGGTGGCGTAACTCGCGGAGGTTTTCATGCCGATCAAACTTGAGCTTTCATCCGACCGCACGCAGGCGACGCTATCCCTTCCAGGCAAATCGGCCGAACTCTCGGCAAGCGCCATCGACCGCCTGATCCGCGATCTCGCCGCCGCTCGTGCGCGGATGACGCCGGTTCATCCCGCGGAAATTCCGGACGATCCGAATCGCGTGCACAAGAGCGACAACCTGCTGTGGAGCGTGCGGGCCGCGCCGCACATGTCGTCCATTCAATTCGCGACCCAGCATCCCGGCCTGGGCTGGATCGCGATGTGGCTGTCGCGCGCCCAGGTGGAGGACTTGCAGACCAGCTTCGAGTTCGAGCTGGTGAAGATTCCGGAATAGCATGGCCGCGCGGGGTCTCGCGGCATGAGCGCTTTTGAGCTATTCTAATTCCATGGAAAATATCGGCTTCGAACAAGCGCTCACCAGCCGCGTCGACGAGATGGTCGACGCCTGCACCAAGTGCGGCGCCTGCTTTACCGCCTGCCCGATCGCCGGGCCGGCTGGCCTGGGCGATGCCGATCCGGAAGCGACGATCTCCGGCGTGCTCGACATCCTGCGCATGGGCAAGGGGCCGGAAGAATCCGAGAAATGGGCGAAGGCCTGCATGGCCAGCGGCGAGTGCATCAAGGCCTGTGACTACGGCGTCAATCCGCGCTTCCTGTTGACGATGGCGCGGCTTGCGATGATGCGGAACGACAAGGACCCGGTGGAGCGGCGAAAGCAGGGCGTCAACATTTTCCGCAAGCTCGGCCAGGACGTCGGTGTGCTGTCGCGGCTGCAACTCTCCGAGGAGTCGCTGATCCGTCTCGGGCAGCGGCCGTCGAAGGAGACGCCGCGGACCGAACTGCCGGATGTGGTGTTCTACACCGGCTGCAACGTGCTCAAGACGCCGCACATCGCGCTGCTCTGCCTCGACATCATGGACATGATCGGTACCGACTATCAGGTCATGGGCGGACCGACCCATTGCTGCGGCACCAATCAGCTTCGCGCCGGCGATGTCGAAACGTTGGGGCGCTTCGCCAGCAACACGATCAACAAGCTGTCGCAGTCGAAGTCGAAGACGGTGCTGGCGTGGTGCCCAAGCTGCGTCATGCAGTTCGGCGAAAGCGTGCTGCCGACCTATGAGCGCGCAACCGGAGAGAAGCCGTTCGACCTGACGCCATTCATGCCGTTCCTGCACGCCAAGCTGGACCGGCTCCTTCCGCTGCTGAAAAATGGCGTCGAGATGACGGTGGCGTTGCACAAGCATCCCGGCATCGCCGGCGTCATGGAGGCGGCCGAGGAGCTGCTTCGCGCGGTGCCGGGGATCAGGATCGTCAAGCTCGACGTGCCGGGCGTGGGCCTCCAGAGCGTCAACCTCGCGACCTTGCCGAAGTTCAAGGCCGAGCTTCAATTGAAGGAGCTGGAAGCGGCGCGCGCCGCCGGCGTCGATGCGCTGGTCGCGGTCTATCACTCCGACCATCGGGAGCTGTGCGCGCACGAGCGCGACTGGCCGTTCCGGATCATGAACATCCTGGAGATCGTCGGCGCGAGCATGGGCCTGCACCAGGACGACCACTACAAAGCGCTCAAGATCAAGCAGGACGTCGATGCGATCATCACCGACAGCAGAGAGATGATGGAGAGCCACGGCGTCGACCTCGCCACCGCGCGCAAGGTGATCGTCACGACGATGCTGGGCGATCAGCCGCTGCCGTTGCAGGGCAAGCAGGCGGCAATTTGAGCCGCAACGCTAGCGGTTACGTGTCCCGGGCGAGCCACCAGCGCGTTTACGCGCGTCTTCGACGCGCTATGGCGAGACCTGGGACCCAGCTTCCTTTGCGGACATAAACCGGGGTCCCGGATCGTCGCTCGCTGGCGCTCGCTCGTCCGGGACACGAGAGGGAGCTACACGCTCTCAATCTCCTTCATCAACGCATCCGTAATCGTCAGCCCCTCAGCCTCCGCTTTCTTCCGCGCCGCCAGTCGGCGCATCCCCGGCAGCCGCGCGCCGGCTTGTGCTTCGATCGACGCCGCCAGCACCCCGAAGCGCGAAACGGCGTTGTCCGCGCCTGCGCCGGGATCGAACGCGATGATGAGTTGCCCGATTCCCGGCGGGCCGCCCTCCGCGTCGAGAAACGACGAGGCTTCCGCGGCGAAGTTCGATCCCGTCAGCCCGGCGGCCAGCAACTCGACCATCAAGGCGAGGGCCGTGCCCTTGGCGTCGCCGGCGGGGACCATGGTGCCGCGCAGCGCGGCGTCGGGATCGGTGGTCGGCTTGCCATGCTCGTCGAGCGCCCAGCCTTCGGGGATTTGTTCGCTGCGCTGCTTCGCGGTCATGATGTTGCCGCGCGCGACCTTCGACATCGACAGGTCGATCACCAGCGGCGAGCGGCCGGGCAACGGGCACGCGAACGCCACCGGATTGGTGCCGAACACCGGCTTCGATCCGCCCCACGGCGCGATGCCGCCCGGCGTGTTGGAGACCATCAGCGCGACCAGGCCGGCATTCGCCAACCGCTCGACCGGATGGCCGGCGGCGCCGCAATGGTGCGAGCGGCGGATCGCGGCCGACGCCACGCCCTGGCTGCGCGCGATCTCGGGCAGGAGAGCCTCCGCCGCCTCGATCGCCGAATAAGCGAAGCCGTGCGCCGCATCGGCCACGATCAATCCCGGCCTCGGACGTGTGACGGCGGGTTTCGCAAAGCCGTCGATCTTGCCGTTTTTCGCCTGCGCGGCGTACATCGGAACGCGAGATAGGCCGTGGCCTTTCAATCCGTCGGCCTCGGCAGCCACCAGGGCTCGGGCGACGGCGGCGGCGTTGCCCGCATCGGTGCGGCAGCGCGTCAGCGTTGCGGCGACGAGGTCTTGCGCCTGCGAGAGTGTGAGCGTCGGCATGGCGTTATCCCACGATCATCATGCCGGCGACGACCAGAACGAGAATGACGATGGTGGTTCCGATAACAGTGGCGACGTGCCGCCAGCCGAGCGTGGCGATCGCCGAGACCGAGGTGCCAAGCCCAAGCGCGCCGATCGCGATCAGCAGGCCCCAGGTCGAGACCTGGCCGAGTGCCGCCTTGATCGGCTGATACAGCGCCGCCGCTGCAGAGACTTCCGACAACACGCTGTTGAGGATGCAGAGCGCGACGAACACCAGCGCGAACCCAGGCACCGACGCCTGCAGCGCGGAGATCGGCGGTCGCGGCCGAAGGAAGTACCAGGCAATCGCCACCACCACCGGAAACAGCAGCAGCACGCGGAACAGCTTCACGATCACCGCAGTGTTGCCGACCGGTTCGGACACCGCATAGCCCGCGCCGGCCACCTGGGCCACGTCGTGAATGGTTGCGCCCAGCATGATGCCGGTGTTCTGGTCGTCGAAACCCAGCACGGCGCAGAGCGGCGGATAAAGCACCATCGCCACGGTCGACAGCGCGTTGACTGCGATCACGACAAACGCGACGTCGGCTTCCTTACCCTTGTAGGCCGGCAGCACGATGGAGGTCGCCAGCGTCGCCGAGGCGCCGCACACGGCCGTGCCGGCGCCGGCCAGCGCGCCGTAATAGTCGCTCTGACCCATGGCGCGCGCCAGCAGGAAACCCGCGACGATGGTGAAGGCCATCGACAGCACCACGACCATCGCGGTGCCGAGGCCCAGCGCGGCGATCTCGCCGAGCGCGATCCGCAATCCAAGCAGCGCGACCGCCCAGCGCAGCAGCGTCTTCACGCAGAATACGATACCGGGCTGAAACGCGGGCCGCTTGGCGATGGGATTGAGCGCGATGCCGACGATCAGCGCGATCACCATGGCGGGAATCGGAAACAGATTGGCGATCAGCGGTGCCGATAGAACAGCGACAATGGCGACTGCGGCAGACAGCGCGAAGCCTGGGAAGAGGTGGCGCGAATTTTCAGTAATGTCCACCGTCGATCCCCAGCGTCATTCCGGGGCGCGCCGCAGGCGCGAGCCCGGAATCCAGAGAAACATACACTCTGCTGCTTTGTCTGGATTCCAGGCCCGGCCCTTTGGGCCGTCCCGGAATGACAGAGAGAGCCTCACGCGCTCCGATACAGTTTCGTCATCACGAACTCGCGGTGGCCGAGCGCCTCCGCCGCCGTCAGTCGTCCGTTCGCCGTCCGCACGATCATGTCGATCAACGCGTCGCCGGCCTGCGGGATCGTCAAGTCGCGCCGCAGGATGCCCGACACGTCGACGTCGATGTGCTCGCCCATGGTGCGGATGGTCTTCGGATTGCCGCTGATCTTGATCACCGGCACGATCGGGTTGCCGATCACGTTGCCCTGGCCGGTCGGGAAGGTGTGCACAGCGTAGCCGCCCGCCGCCATCAGGGTCACGCATTCGGCCGCGGCCGACGATGTGTCCATGTAGTAAAGGCCCGGGCCCTTGCGCGGCGCCTCGGCCGGTTCCAGCACGTCGATGTACTGGCACTCGCGGCCGATCTTTTCGAGGTTGCCGAGCGCCTTCTCCTCAATGGTCGAAAGCCCGCCCGCGATGTTGCCCTTGGTCGGCTGCGAGTCCGAGAGGTCGTCGGTCTTGTGTGCCTCGATCACGTCGTCCTGGTAGGATTTCCAGACCTTGTACCACTTGTCGCCGACCTTCTTGTTGATCGCACGCGCCCTGGCAAGATGCTCGCCGCCGGTGATCTCGGAGGTCTCGCCGAACACGCCATAGATGCCGTGCGGGATCAGCTTGTCGTACATGTTGCCGACGGTCGGGCACGATGCGAGGCCGGTGGTGGTGTCGCTCTCGCCGCACTTGGTCGAGACCCACAGCTCGGAGATGTTGCACTCCTCGCGCTGTAGCTCCGATGCCCACTGCACATATTGCTTGGCGACATAGGACGCCTTGGCGATGGTGGCGATGTCGCCGTGACCCTCGATGCCGAACCCGGTCACCGGCTTGCCGGTCTTCTTGATGCCTTCGACCACGCGATTGGTCCACTGATCCTCGATCCCGATCACCACCACGGCGGCGACGTTCGGGTTCGCGCCGGTTCCGATCAAGGTGCGGAAATGCAGCTCGAGGTCTTCGCCGAATTGCAGCCGCCCATAGGCGTGCGGCAGCGCCATCGTGCCCTTGATGTTGTTGGCGACCGCCTCGCAGGCCGCGTTCGACAGGTCGTCGAGCGGCAGGATGATGACGTGATTGCGCACGCCGACGCGGCCGTTCTCGCGCCGCCAGCCCTGGAACGTCAGGCTGCCGTTGCTCATTTTTGCGACGGCCTTGCCGTTGTTCTTGGATTTCTTCGTCATGGCGATCCCTCCATCTTTCGTGTCCCGGGCGAGCGAAGCGAGAACCGGGACCCAGCTTTCTTTCTTGACCGGGTCCCGGATCAGCGGCGCACCGCTCCGCCCTGCACCGCGTCCGGGACGAAGCGCCTACCAGCGCTTCGTTTTGATGTTGTGGACGTGGACGTGATCGCCCTTGCCGATCTTGGCCTTGGCGATGCCGACGTCCTGGCCGTATTTCCAGATCGTGTCGCCCTTCTTGATGTCGGAAAGCGCGACCTTGTGCCCGATCGGTACGTCCATCTTGGATTTCAGCTTGAACGACGAGTTGTCGGCGGTCACGACGCAAAGCATGTCGGTGCCCTTCTTGAGGCCCTCGATGACGACGACGCCGACCGTGTCTTTCTTGTCGTGAACCAGGAGATGTGGAGTTGCCATGCGTTTTCGATCCCGGCAGGAAAGGAGAAGGATTTTCTATAGGACAGAATGGCAGGGAGTCGAGCGGGTGATGCGGTTTTCCCGGAACACCCGATGCGGACGGTCTTGGATCGGCGTAGGCTTTCCCCAAAATCGTGTACTCGGGGGGAGACGCCGCACCACCTTTCCCGATCGTGCTGGTAAGCTTGCTTGTCTCACACCCCGACTGGAAGCCAATGGCCCGACCGCCGCTCGATTACATCGCCGTTCCTGAATCCTTCAAATTGCCTGAAGGCATGAACTTCGGCGGCACCTCGGGCATCGCGATCAACTCCAAGGGCAATCTGTTCGTGTTGCATCGCGGTCCGAAGCCGCTGATGGAGTTTGATCCCGACGGCAATTTCATCCGCGGCTGGGGCGACGGCCTGTTCGACCGCCCGCACGGGCTGAGGATCGACGCGGACGACAACATTTGGGCGACCGATGTTGCCTCCCACATCGCCTACAGATTCAATCCATCAAGCCGGATCGACATGGTGCTCGGCGTGAAGGGCCGCGCGGGCGAGATGCACGATTACGGGCATCTGCGGCTCTTCAACGAGCCGAGCGAGGTGGTGGTCGGCCCGACTGGCGACATGTATGTGCTTCAGGGTCACGGCAAGGCCGAGGGGCGCATTATCAAGTTCGACCGGGACGGCAATTTCATCAAGGCATGGGGCAAGACCGGCACGGCGCCCGGCGAGTTCAACATTCCGCATTCGCTGGTGTTCGACGCGCAGGGATTGCTCTACGTGGCCGACCGCAGCAACGCGCGCATCCAGGTCTTCGATCCCGGCGGCAACTACGTCCGCGAATGGAGCCAGCCTGGCACGCCGTGCGGCCTGTTCATGACGCCCGACCAGCACATCTGGCTGGCGCACGGGCATACCGGGGAGATCATGAAGCTCGATCTGCATGGCAATGTGCTCGGCATGATTGCCGGATCGGGGCAAGGCAAGACGCTTGGCCGCTATGGCGAGGCGCATTACATCGCGGTCAGCAGGCGCGGCGAGGTGTTTGTCGCGGACACGTTGAACTGGCGTGTGCAAAAGTATGTCAGGAAATAGTTTCGTCGAAATGAGCGGCGCTAATCCAACTTGAACCCCTTGCCCCGCACAAACCCACCGAAGTCCGGACGCTGCGGCACGCCGTATTGCCGCGCCTTGTCCTCCGACCAGCCGTAGAACGCGGCCTCGCCCCAGCGCGCCGGATCGCGCGGATTGCGATACGGGAAGATGGCGTGTCGCCTGCGGTCGTACTCGTCGATGCGCTGCGCAAGGTCGCCCTCGTCGTAGGTGTCTTCATGCACGGTGCTCGGCAGTCCGAGCCGCGCGCTGATGTAACCCTTCTCCGCCGGCCAGCCGACGCACAGCCCGCACACCGGGAAGACGCGCTGTGGCAGCTTCAGCAGATCGCTCACCTTGGCGGAATGATCGCGCAGCACACTGATCGGGCAGGTGCCGAGGCCCACGGCGTCGGCCGCGCGCAGGAACGTCGCCAGCACGATCCCGGAATCGACGGCGGCGTTGAAGAACTGGTCGAGGTGATCGTTGGGGAACGGCTTGCCGCGCATTTTCGCGATTTCCGGTAGCCGGCGTCCGTTGGCCAGGATCACCAGGAATGCCGGCGCCTTCTCCACCCACGGCTGGTCCGGCAGCCAGCCGGCGATGATTTTCCGCTTCGCCGGATCGCGGACAATGAGGACGTCGCATTGCTGCAGATCGCTCTTGCTCGGCGCCGAAAGGGCAACCGCGCACAACGTGCGAAGCAGCGCCGGGTCGATGTCCTTGTCGAGATAGCGCCGGTGCACCTTGCGGCTCGCCATCGCGGCCAGCTCGGAAAGGCCGGACAGGTTCTCGTCGACGGCGAATTCTTCGCCGAAGCGCTGCTGCAGCGCATCGCTGACGGCCTTTGCGGAGCGAGAGTCTGCCATTGTTGATCGTTCCGGCTGGTTGATTGTCATCAATCATTCCACGTCATGGCCGGGCTTGTCCCGGCCATCCACGACTTGCTTTGCTGTGCAAAGACGTGGATGCCCGGCACAAGGCCGGGCATGACGCCTATAGAATTGCCGCCTGAAATATTGAAAGACCGATGTTAACCGATCCCGCGCTCTTGGCAGTCCTTGGGTGGCAAACCCTGGCCATCGTATGCCTCGGCGGGTTCCTCGGCGGTATGGCGTCGGGAGCCGCGGGCTTTGCCTACGGCATGGTCGCGTCGACGATCTGGCTGCACGCGATCGATCCGCTGCATATGGCGATGCTGGTGGTGTCCGGCGGCATGATCATCCAGACCCGGCTGGTCTGGAGGATGCGCCGTTCGATTGACGGCAAGCGGCTGGCGCCGTTCGTGATTGCGGGCTTGGCCGGCGTCCCGATCGGCGTCGCGCTGGTGGTGAAAACCGATCCCGGCGCGGTGCGGTTCTGGCTGGCGTTGTTCCTGACGACCTACGGACTCTATGCGCTGCTGGCGCCGCGGCTGCCGCGCATCGAGGGCGGCGGCAAGGCAGCCGACGCCGTCGCCGGGTTCCTCGGTGGCGTGGGCGGCGGGCTTGCCGGACTGTCGGGCATCGCGCCGGCAATCTGGACGCAACTTCGCGGCTGGCCGAAGGACATGGCGCGCGGCGTATTCCAGCCGTTCATCATGGTGATGCATGTCGCGACGCTGCTGCTGATCGGCGCGTTCGCGTTCGATCTGTTCGCGGTGGTGCTGTTCATCGCGGTCGCGCCCGCCACGCTGCTGGGCGGGTGGGTCGGCTGGATGATCTACGGCAAGCTCAGCGAGCGGCAGTTCCAGCAGATGTTCGCGGGCATGATGGTGGTTTCGGGCGTGCTGCTGATGCTCTAGGAAGGCGGATGCTGGGCGCTTGGAGTGGACTGCAATGTCGCTCGAAATCTATCTCGCATACGTGCTGGCCTGCTTCGTCATCACGATCATTCCGGGTCCGACCGTCACGCTGATCGTTGCCAACAGCCTGACATACGGCACGCGCGCGGGATTGTGGAACGTCGCGGGCACGCAGCTCGGCCTCGGCCTGATGATGATGGTGCTGGTGGTCGGCCTGTCGTCGATCATCGCCACCATGGGCATCTGGTTCGATTGGCTTCGCCTGATCGGCGCGGCCTATCTGGTCTGGCTCGGCTGGAAGCTGCTGCGTAACGAAGGCGGTGTCAGCGGGCTGTGCCTGATCGGCGGCGGGGCGTGGCTCGCCCTGACGAGGGTGCGGTGAATTCTACTGCCAGCGATTGATGCTGACGTCCTTGCCGTCGACCTGGACCGTGACCTCCTTGGCCGCGCCGGCGCGGAGCCAGGTCTCGCAGACCTCTTCCGGCTGGGCCGCTCCGAGCGTCCGGCAAATGCGGTTGCCCTGAAGCTTCCAGGTGCCGTTGAGCGGCACCGCGCCGTGTCCGGGCACGTTCAGCGATCCGGTCAGCCTGCCGCCAGCTTCGAGATTGACCCGCCCGCTGAACTTATTGCCGCCCTCGTTGTCGATGGAAGCGACCGACAGGCCCTTGCCGACCAGCGCCTGCATTTCAGCCGCATTGAGCGACCGCTTGGCTTGCGCGAACGCGCTGCTGCCGATCAACACCACGCCAAGCGCCGTCAATAAAAACCGAACCATGCCCTGCTCCTGAAAATGTCTGCGCCACGCGAATCCCTACAGGACGCTAGCACGCACCCGGATCGCCCTCACTGGTCCATTGGTCCTGCCCGGCGCTACAATCCGTGCGCATGCAAACGCTCGACACCGACATCGTGATCGTTGGCGGCGGGGTCGCGGGCCTGTTCGCGGCGCTGTGCGCCAAACGGGCGCGTCCCGAACTCGGCGTCACGATTGCGACCAAGCATGCGCTCCGCGCGGATGCGGCGCCCGGCGATGCCGTGGGCCAGGTTGCCGGCGACGAGGCGGTCAAGCGCCGCTTCATGGCGGCGATCGAAGCGGGCCGCTGGCGCAACGACCAGGAACTGGTCTGGCGGCTTGCGAACGCCGCGGCGGTCCGGCTTCTGGAATGGCGGGAGGCGGGCGGCGCTCCAGGCTGCTTGGCGCAGTTGGTGGCTGGCGGCGTGCGCCCGTTGGAGCATCATCGCGCGTTGGACCTCATTCCGGCGGCCGACGGCGGCGGGGTCGCGGCGGTCCTGATGCTCGACACCGGCAGCGGGAAGGCCGTGCTGGTCCGGGCGCATGCGGTGCTGCTTGCGACCGGCTGCGCCGTGGCGTCGTGCGACGGCATGGCGATGGCGCTGCGCGCCGGATTGCCGCTGCGCGACATGGACCTCGTTCAGTTCGATGGCGACGCCGCGTCCTCGTTCAACGGGGGTGTGGCGATTGCGTCCGATGGCAGCACGGCCATGCAAGGGCTTTATGCGGCCGGCGACGTGGCCGGCGGTGTGCACGGAGCGAAGCGCGTCGCCGGCAACGGTCTCGCCGGCGCTTTGGTGTTCGGTGCGGCGGCCGGCGAGAGCATGGCTGCCGCCGCAAATCCGAGCGGCGGTTTCGCCGATCCCGATCCGGCGGCGCTCGCGGAGGCGGAGCGCCGCGCCTTCGCGCCGCTCGGCCGGCGCCGCGCCGATCTCGCCAGCGTGCGTGCAAGGCTCGCCGAGACCATGTCGGGCGATCTCGGCCCGCGCCGCGATGCCGAAGGGCTCAAACGCGCGCGGCATGCGTTGAACAATCTCGCCGCCAGCATCGCGGCGATGGGCGTGCCCGATCCGCAGTTGCAGGACAATTCGGACTGGCAGGATCGGCTCGATCTGGAGAACCTCGTTCTGGTCAGCCACGCGATCGGCGTGGCGGCGCAGGCCGACGACTGGGACGCCGCGAAGCTGCACACCACACTGGTGCGCGCCGAGGACGAGCGGCTGGTCGCTGCAACCGAGCCGGTGGCGTTCACGCGGGTGCGTCCCGGCGAATCGCTGTTGCCGCAGGCGGCGGAATGACGTGATATGCGTCGTGGCCGGCAAAGAAGAGTAGTTCCATGTCCAATCCCATGCTTCCGCGCGAGCGTTGCGATTTCTCGGCGATCGTCGATCGCCCGCCGCTGAAACTGCCGGGCGGCGCGCGCGTCATATTCTGGACCATCGTGAACTACGAGGTTTGGGACATCGCCAAGCCGATGGCGCGACAGGTGATCCCTGCGCCGACCGGGCAGGCGCTGCTGCCGGATGTCCCGAACTGGAGCTGGCACGAGTACGGCATGCGGGTCGGCGCCTGGCGGTTCTACGAGCTTTACAAGAAGCTCGGCATCAAGCCTACGCTCGCCGCCAACGCACGCATCTGCGAGGACTATCCGCGCGTCGCCGAGGAGGCGAAGAAGCAGGGCTGGGAATTCATGGGCCACTCCTACGAGCAGGGCCCGATCCACAAGGAGCCCGACCAGGCCGCCATGATCGATCGCTCGATGAATATCATCGAGAAGTTCACCGGCACGCGCCCGGTCGGCTGGCTCGGACCCGGCCTGACGCAGACGCTGGAGACTCCGGAGCTGCTGGCGAAGGCCGGCGTGAAATATATCGGCGACTGGGTCTATGACGACGAGCCGACCGTGATCAAAACGGCGAACGGGCCGTTGGTGACGCTGCCCTACACGGTGGAGCTCAACGACATCCCGATGATGATCGTGCAGCACCACGAGAGCGACTATCTGCTCAAGCGCGCGATCGACCAGTTCGACCGGCTCTATGCGGAAGGAAAAGACCGCGCCAAGATCATGGCGCTGGCGATCCATCCCTACATCAGCGGCCAGCCACATCGGATCAAATATCTCGAAGCGATCTACGATTACGTCAACCGCTTCGACGGTGTGCTGCATTGGAACGGCGTGCAGATCCTGGACTGGTACAAATCGGTTGCCGGCAGCAAGCTGTCCGCGTAAGCCCCGTTCATGGCACAAGACAACATCCTGATCGGCCGCGCCGAGCTCCACGCCTTCGTCAAAGCCATCTTCGCCGCCGCCGGCTGTTCGCTCGAACACGCCGACGAATGGGCGAAGATGCTGATCTGGGCGAACCTGCGCGGCACCGACTCGCACGGCATCATCCGCATCCCGCGCTATATCGACCTGCTGAACGCGAAGTCGATCAACGCCAAGCCGAACATCCGCGTCGAACGCAAGACCGGCGCCGCCGTCGTGCTGGAAACCGACCGCGCGCCGGCGGCGGTCGGCATGACGCGCGCCGTGAGCGAAGCTATTCAGTGCGCGCGCGAGGCCGGCGTTGGCTGGTGCGCGGCGCGCCATACCACCCACACCGGAGCAATCGGCTACTTCGCCCAGCAGGCAGCGAATCAGGGCTTCGCCGCCATCGTCATGACGGCGTCGGGACCGATGATGATTTATCCGGGCACTAAGGTTGCGGCGGTGTCGTCCAACCCGATCGCGTTCGCTGTGCCGCGAAAGAACGGCCGGCCGTATCTGCTGGATTTCTCGACCGGTGTCGTCGCCAACGGAAAGATTATGGGCGCGGCCGACCGCGGCGAGACAATTCCGATCGGCTGGGGCGTCGACAAGGAAGGCCGCGACACCACCAATCCGAAGGCTGTCGAGAACGTGTTGCCGATGGCCGGTGCGAAGGGGGCGGGCCTGTCGTTCATGATCGAATGCCTGACCAGTCTGCTGCTGTCCGCGCCGCGCGTCGCGCCGGATCTGGAAAGCTGGGCGATCGGCGACGATCCGTTCCTCAACGGTTCGGTCATCGCCATCAATCCGGCGGCGTTCGGCGATGCCGAGATGTTCGAGCGCGAGGCGGCCCGGCTCGGTGTCGCCATGGCGGGCCTGGCCCGCGCCGACGGCGTGGACAAGATCATGCTGCCGGGCGAGCGAGGCGACGCCATCCGCGCGCAACGCGAGGCGTCGGGCATTCCTATCCCGAAAGGGACGTGGCAACGTATCGCCAAGGCCGCGCAGGCGCTGGGCGTTCCGGTGCCGGCATAAATCGAGGAGACGACGATGGGTTTCAACAAGGGCCACATGGAATTCACCACCCTCAATCTGAAAGAGGGTTTCCAGAACGTGCCCGGCTATCCGTGGGGCTTCACCGAGCGGATTCTCGCCGGCTCGCTCGACGAGAAGAACAAGGTCGGCAATCGCACGCGCATCCTGCGCATCGAGCCGGGCGCCTATTCGACCGTGCCGTTCGTGCACGAGTATTGGGAAGAGGTGTTCCTGGTCGAAGGCGATCTGATCTGCGGCTCCGACGACAAGGGCCAGGGCGGCGAGCAGTTCAAGGGCCCGACCTATTGCGTGCGCCCGCCGGGTGTCCATCACGGGCCGTTCACGTCGAAGACTGGATGCTATCTGCTGGAGACGCACTACTTCGCGGAGAAGTAATTCGGTCCGTGTCCCGGACGAGTTCGCGCGCAAGCGCGAGCGATGATCCGGGACCCCGGTTTGATTGCGACAACAAGGAAGCTGGGTCCCGGGTCTCGCTCCGCTCGCCCGGGACACGAGAGTGCGGCACGGGGAGGCGATCATGCGGCGGCTGGCGTTTGCGTTTTTGCTCACTGCGCTTTCCTTCGGCGTCGCCCCCGCCCAGGACTGGCCCACCAAGCCCGTCCGCATCGTCGTGCCGTTCGCGCCGGGCGGCGCGGCGGACGTGTGGGCGCGCATCATCGCCGAGCCGTTGTCGGCCGCGCTCAAGCAGAGCGTGGTGATTGAGAATCGTGGCGGCGCGGGCGGCATGCTGGCCGCCGCGCAGGTCGCGCGCGCCGAGCCCGATGGTTACACGCTGCTGGTCGGCGGGCTTGCGCCGCAGATCCTCGCGCCGTCGATGGCCGCGAATCCGGGCTTCGACGCGATCCGCGACTTCGTCCACATCGCCTATATCGGCGGCCCGCCGATCACCTGGGTGGTGCATCCGGCGAGCGACCTGCGTTCGGTGAAAGACGTGGTCGAGCAAGCGCGCGCCGGCAAGCTCTCGGGCTACGCCTCGTCGGGGGTCGGCACGTTCGGGCATCTCGTGGTCGAATACGTGTCGAAGCAGCAGGGCATCAAGCTCAGTCACATTCCGTACAACACGGCGGCGTTCGTCGACATCCTGGCCGGGCGAGTGCCGATGGGCTCGTTCACATGGGGCGCGGCGCTCGGCCAGGTGCAGGGCGGCACATTGCGCGCGCTCGCGGTAACCACCGAGGCGCGGCGGCCGGACGTTCCCGACGTGCCGACGTTCAAGGAGCTGGGCTACGACCTCGTCGCCAGCACGTGGTTCTCGCTCGCCGCGCCGAAGGGCACACCGCCTGCGGTCGCGCAGCGGCTCAACCGCGAGATCGTCCGCATTCTGAATTTGCCGGACATCAAGCCAAGGCTGGAGCGCGACGCCTTCGACGCAAAGTCGTTCACGCCGGCGCAACTGACGGCCTACTTCGAGGCCGAGATCGCTCGCTGGAAGCCGATCGCGCAAGCCGCCGGCATGAAACCGCAGTAGGCCGGGTCCGCGATGGCATCTCGCAACAAGTCGCGCCCGACGAACGCCGGCACGCATGTCCGGCTCGCTGCCGACATCGGTGGCACCTTCACCGATATCGCGGTGTTCGACGACAAGAGCGGCCGGCTGACCTTCGGCAAGGCGCTGTCCACGCCGCAGCGCCTGGTCGACGGCATCAGCGCGGGAGTCGAGAAGGCCGGCAGCGACTACAAGTCGGCGGGGTTGTTCCTGCATGGCTCGACCGTCGCAATCAACACCATTCTGGAGCGCACCGGCGCACGAACGGCGCTGATCACAACGGAAGGCTTCCGCGACGTCTACGAGATCGGCCGCATCAACCGGCCGGACGCCTACAATCTATTTTTCCAGAAGCACGTGCCGTTGGTCGAGCGCGCGCTGCGCTTCGAGGCGCGCGAGCGTGTGCGCGCCGATGGCGAGGTGCTGATCCCGCTCGACGACGCCGAGGTCGCGGCGCTGGGCGACCGGCTCGCCGCGCTCGGCATCGAAGCCGTCGCGATCATGTTCATCAATTGCTATGCCAACGCCGAGCACGAGGCGCGGGCGCACGACATCCTGTCGAAACGCCATCCCGGCCTATTCGTGTCGGCGTCGCACGAGCTCAGCCAGGAGTACCGCGAGTTCGAACGCACATCGACGGTGGTGGCGAACGCCTACATCGGGCCGAAGGTGCGGCGCTATGTCGGTGAGATCGACAGGCACATCCGGGACGCCGGCTTCAAGGGCTCGTTCCTGATCGTGCAATCCACCGGCGGCCTGTACGAGAGCGAGCAGGCGCAGACGCAATGCGTTCGCATGCTGGAGTCCGGCCCGGCGGCCGGCGTGATCGGCACCCAGGCGCTGTGCCATACGCTCGGCATCAAGAATGCCATCGCGTTCGACATGGGTGGCACCACCGCCAAGGCCGGCGTGATCTACAAGGGCGAGGCGCTGACCACGGGAGCGGCGCTGATCGGCGGCTACGACAAGGCGCTGCCGGTTCAGATCGCCATGATGGATATTTTCGAGGTCGGCACCGGCGGCGGCTCGATCGCGCGCGTCGAGGACGGTGCGATCCGCGTCGGCCCGCAGAGCGCTGGTGCGCAGCCGGGACCGGCCTGCTACGGCCTCGGCGGCGAGGAGCCGACCGTGACCGACGCCAATCTGGTGCTCGGCCGGCTCGGCGCCGACCGCTTTCTCGGCGGCGAGATGATGCTCGACGTGGCGGCAGCGGAGCGCGCTTTGGCCCGCGTTGGCAAGGCGCTCGGCATGAACGCGACGCAGGCCGCGGACGGTATCCTGCGGATCGCCGCGACCGCGATGTCCTACGCGGTCAAGGGCGTCACCACCGAACGCGGCCTCGACGCCGGCGATTTCACGCTCGTCGCCTATGGCGGCGCGGGTCCGCTGCACGCGGTGCAGGTCGCGCGCGAGATCGGCATCCGCAAGATCATCATTCCCGCCGCGCCGGGCGTGTTCTCGGCGTTCGGCATGCTGTTCTCCGACCTGCGCTACGATTACGTGCGCACCCAGCTCACGTCGCTGGAGGACGCGCCGTTCGACCGGATCGAGCAGGTCTATCGCAACTTGGAGGAGCAGGGCCGGGCGGCGATCGCCGCGACGTCGGTGGTGCCGCACCGGATCAACGTCAAGCGCGCGGCCGATATGCGCTATGTCGGCCAGGAGCACGCCGTGACCGTGGATCTGCCGATGAGCGTGTTCAAGAAGCAGGACCGCAAGGCGATCAAGCGCCACTTCGACGAGATGCATGAGCTACGCTACGGCACCTCGGCGCCGGCCGAGCGCGCCGAGATCGTCAGCCTGCGCGCCACCGTGACCGGCGAGATGCGAAAGCCGCCGCAGGAAAAGATCGGAAAGGGCGGAAGCGCGCCGCCGAAATCGGCGTTCAGTGGCAAGCGGCGGGTGTTCTTCGACAGCCGGTTCCGAGACGCGCCGACCTATCGGCGCTCGGAATTGCTGGCGGGCAACAGGATCAAGGGCCCGGCGCTGATCGAGGAGCACGCCTCGACCACGGTGTTGATGCCGGGCGACGCGATGACGGTGGATGCGTGGGGCAATCTGGCGATCGCAGTGGCGGGGGCGCGGCGATGAAAAAAGCCAAAGTGAGGAAAGCGGGTAAGCCCCGCAACCTCGACCCGGTCGTCACCGAGATCGTGCGCAACGGCATCATTGCCGTGACTGAGGAAATGAAGACCAACCTCATGCGCACCGCCTACAACATGATCATCTATGAGGCGCTGGACTTCACCACCGGCCTGTTCACGCCGGAGGGGGAGACCGTGTCGATCGGCATCGGGCTGCCGATGTTCATCCGCGGCATGGCCGAGACCGTGAAGGCGAAAATCCGCCATTTCGGCATCAAGGCGATGAAGCCGGGCGACATCTACGTCACCAACGATTCCTACATCACCGGCAGCCACCTCAATCATTTCACCTTCACGCTGCCGATTTTTCACAAGGGCAAGCTCGCCGGCTTCTCGTGCTGCATGGCGCACTGGATCGACGTTGGCGGCGTCCTCGGCGGCATGACCACGGACATTTTTTCCGAAGGCATCCAGATTCCGATCCTGAAGTATCAGGACCGTGGCAAGGTCAACCAGGACCTGGTCGACATCATCCGCCAGAACGTCCGGCTGCCGCCGCGCGCCATGGGCGATCTGCGCGCGCAGGTCACGGCGGTGAAGACCGGCGAGCGGCGCTATCTTGAGCTGCTTGATCGCTACGGCCGCGCCGACGTCGATGCCTCAATCGTCGAGATCATGAACCGCGCCGACGTGGCGGCGCGGGCGCGGACCAGAACCATCCCGGACGGTGTCTACGAGGCCGAGTCGTTCATGGACGACGACGGCCTGGAGATCGGCAAGCGCGTGCCGATCAAGGTCAAGGTCACCGTCAAAGGCGACGAGATGACCATCGACCTGACGGATGTGTCGAAACAGGTGCGCGGCTTTTACAACTCCGGCATCACCACCGGCTATGCCTGCGCGCAGGTCGCCTACAAGTGCATCACCTCGCCGACCGATTATCCGATCAACGACGGCGCGTTCCGCAGCCTGAAGACCATCGTGCCGCCGGGCCGCATCGTCAGCGCCGTGCGTCCCGCGCCGATGCGCTGGTGGATGACGTTCCCGATGACAATCGTCGACACGATCTTCAAGGCGCTGCAGCCGGCGATTCCCGATCGCGTGATCGCCGGGCACCACGCCGACCTTTTGGCGCCGAGCTTCCACGGCTTCAATCCGAAAACCTCGGAGTTCTTCATCGGCACGTTCGGGCCGCTCGGCGGCGGCTGGGGCGCGAAGAAAACCGAGGACGGCGTGTCGGCGACGGTGTGCCTGAACGACGGCGACACCCACAACGGCCCGAACGAGCAGGCCGAGGCGAAATTTCCGATCGTGGTGGAGCGGTTCGAGCTGATCCCGGATTCTGGCGGCGCCGGCCGGCACCGCGGCGGGCTCGGCATCGCGCGCACCACCCGCGCTTTGACCGACATCGTCGTCAACACCCAGACCGACCGCGCGCATTGCCGGCCGTGGGGGCTCGACGGCGCGGGCGACGGCACCGGCAATTCCGTGGCGTTCCGCGTGCGCGGTGCATGGAAGGAGGACTTTCCGAACGCCAAGGTGCTGGTGGCGCAGCTCAAGCCGGAGGACGCGTTCCGCATCAGCTCGGGCGGTGGCGGCGGTTATGGCTCGGCGCTGGAGCGCCCGGTCGAGGACGTGGGCGAGGACGTGCGGCAGGGCTATGTGTCGGTGAAGGCGGCGCGAGAGCTGTACAGCGTGGTGGTCGATGCCGAGACATTCGAGGTCGACCAGGGCGCGACCGAGGCGTTGCGCGCTTCAAGACGCCGGGACGGCAACTCGTAACCCGGAACAGGCTTGCCAACCCGACCGGCGCGCAACACTCTATCTCCCCAAGCGCCAGCCGCAGGCTGAGCGAGCGGAATACGGGGAGGACGCGATGCGGCAAGACCAGCATGTCAGTCGTTGGCGTGGTCGCGTGAGCGCCCCCGCCTGTCGTGCCGTCGTGATGGCGGCAATCGTTGCCGTGGCGGGCGTCGTGGCCGATGTCGCGCTGGCGCAATCCAACTATCCGAACCGGCCGATTCGCGTCGTCGTTGGCTTTACCGCCGGTGGACCCGCGGACATCACAACCCGGGTGATCGGGGCCAAGCTCAGCACCATCCTGGGCCAGCAGGTCGTCATCGAAAATCGCGCCGGGGCGGGCGGCATGATCGCGACCGAATTCGTGTCGCGCGCCGAACCCGACGGCTACACGCTGCTGATGACGCCGATCGTGAACGCCATCAACGAAATCGTGTCGAAGAACCTTCGCTACAAATTCGGCGAGCATCTGGTGGCGGTGGCGCCTTTGGCCGAAACGGCGAACGTGCTCGTCGTGCACCCGTCGCTCGGTGTGAAAAGCGTCGCCGAGCTGGTGGCGCTGGCGAAGACCAAGCCCGGCGATCTTCTTTATGCGACCGGCGGCAGGGGCACGATCACCCACCTGACGAGTGAAATGTTCAACATCAGTGGCGGCGTGAAGCTGATGCCGGTGCATTACCGAGGCGGCGGCGAACTCGTGAAGGATCTGGTGGCCGGTGAGGTCAAGATCATGTTCGCCAGCATCGCGCCGGTCCAGGGCTTCGTCAAAGACGGTCGGCTGCTCGCGCTGGCGACGACCGGGCCCAAGCGCGACGCGGCGTTCCCGCAGGTGCCGACCATGATCGAATCCGGTTTCGCCGGATTCGACACCCGATGGTGGTCGGGCCTTCTGGCGCCGGCCGGCACGCCGCGCGCTGTTATCGAGCGGTTGTCGGCCGCCACCGCGGAGGCGGTCAACCTGCCGGAGATCAAGGCCGCGCTCGCAGCTCAGGGCTTCCAGCCGTTGTCTGGAAATTCGGAGCAGTTCGGCGCGTTCTACCGGAGCGAAGTCGAGAAGTATCGCACGGTGATCCAGGCCAGCGGCATCACCATCGAGTAGCAAGAATCTCCGCGCGTTCACATCTTCCGATTGACCTTCGCGGTGTAGTTCATCCCGCCGGCGCCGCAGCACGGGCAGTTCATCGCCACCAGGATCGCCTGTTTCGCCTGTTCGTCGAGATCGGTGTTGTCCAGCACGGTTCGCATCCGCTGCTGAAACAAATCATGCAGCGAGGCATCGCCCGAGAAAATCTGCTGGTCGGGTTCCTTGCTCATCCTGGCAATCGGAAATGCTTTACCGCGTTGTTGAACGCGATATCCGTGCGGACATTGTCAGGCAATTTCACGCTATCCATCCAGTGCCCGGCCTCCTCGGCCTGTTCGAACGGATAATCCGCCGCGAACATGATGCGCTCGTGGCCGAGCGCCGCGATCGTGCAGTCGAGCGGCTCCTGCGAGCACATGCCGGACGTGGTGACCAGGATGTTCTGCTTGATGTACTCGGACGGCGGCTTGGCCAGCTTGATGCCGTAGAGCTTGGCGCGGCTGTCGAAACGCCATAGCAGGAACGGCAGCGTCTCACCCATATGACCCAGCGCCAGCCGGGCCTTGGGAAACCGGTCGAACACGCCGCCGAACACCAGACGGAGCGCGTGCGAGCCGGTCTCGAACGTCCATTCCCAGGTGGCGCGGCGCAGGCCCTTGTGGCCGTCGAGCGCGGGCGACGGCACGACCGGATCGGTCGGATGGATGTAGATCACCGCGCCCAGCGCCTCGGCGCGTTCCCAGAACGGCGAGAGCACGGGGTCGTCGAGGTAGTGTCCGTTGGTGTGGCCGTTGATCATCGCGCCGGAAAACTTGAGCTGCGTCATGCAGCGTTCCAGCTCGTCGGCCGCGGCCCGGGCATCCTGCATGGGCAGATGCGCAAAGCCGGAATAGCGGTCGGGCCGCTTTTGCACCTCGCCGGCGAGGAAATCGTTGGCCGAGCGGGCGTTGCGGACGGCCGTGGCGGTGTCGTGCTCGGCCTGCACGCCGGGTCCGGCGAGCGACAGCACCGCGCGAGAAATCCCCGCGCCGTCCATGGATTTCAGCCGCAGGTCGCCGAAGTCGGACAGCCGCGCGGCCACCTGGGCGAGAATTTTCGGGTCGACGTCGCCGACCGTGGTCTTCCAATAGTCTTCGAAGCCGGGACACAGGAAATGCTCTTCGAGTGCGATCTTCTTGACCACGGTTCCTCCCGGCCTTTGGGCATTTCGCGTTCTGTAGCGCAGCCCGATGGGCATGTATATCATGCCCACATCGAACCGAAGAATGCGCTTGGGAGGGCATAGGTGGCGAAGAAAATACGCGGGATCAGCTTCGAGGAAAACCTGAAGAACGACATGGGGCTGGAGTTCTACAATCTCTCCCATCGCTTCGGTTACCAGTCCCCGAATTGGCCCTATTTCGAGGACGTCAAGATCGAGCGCATCCACTACATGGCGAAGTCGGGCGTGCTGTCGCAGCGCATCACGACCTCGATGCACAACACCACCCACATCGACGCCCCGGCGCACGTCATCCAGGGCACGCCGTTCATCGACGAGGTGCCGCTCCCACATTTCTTCGGCTCGGGCATCGTGGTTTCGATCCCGAAGAAAAAATGGGAGCCGATCACCTACGACGATCTCGAAAAGGCCGCCGGCAAGATCGTGCGGCCGCGCGACGTGGTGATCGTCAACACCGGCTGGCATCACCAGTACGAAGACAGCGAGGATTATTTCTGCCGCGCGCCCGGCTTCGTGAAGTCGGCCGGCGAATGGTTCGTCGAGAAGAAGGTCAAGGTGGTCGGTCACGACACCCAGGCGAACGATCATCCGCTCGCGACCGCGATCGGTCCGCAGCGCAACGGGCCGCTGCATCCGCACCTCGCCGACGAATATAAAAAGTGGTCGGGCGGCCGCGACTGGAAGGACGACTTTCCGGAGTGGGAGCCGGTGCACCGGATTTTGTTTTCCAACGGCATCCTCGGCATCGAGAACGTCGGCGGCGATCTCGACAAGGTCACCGGCCGGCGCTGCACCTTCGCGTTCTTTCCCTGGAACTGGGACCGCGGCGACGGCTGCATCATCCGCCTGGTCGCGATCGTCGACCCGAAAGGCTCGTACCGGATCGAAAAAGGGGAGAAGTTCAAGTGATCGTCCGAAAATTTTCCGAGGCGAAGTCCTACGAGGCTCCGAACCACCGCGACTACAAGTCGTTCCGCGTGTTCGGGGCCGAGATGGGCGGCTCGCAGGCCTTGATCTTCGGCATCTCGCATTTCCTGCCCGGCGGCGGCGCCGGTCCGGATGCCTCGCCGCCCGAGAAGATCTACTATGTGCTGGCGGGTGAACTCACGGTGATTGCGGGAGGCAAGGAGACCGTCATTCGCCAGGGCGATAGCTGCTACATCGCGCCGAACGAGAATCGCGAGATTATCAATCGCGGCAACGAAGTCTGCACCATCGCGGTTGCGGTGGCCGCGCCGCCGAAGTGATACAGCGCAGCGGCAGACACGGTGCCATCCCATCGCACCACAAACGACGGTGTCATCGCCCGCGCAGGCGGGCGATCCAGTAACCCCAGCAAATGCTGGATGCCCCGCCTTCGCGGGGCATGACAGCGGAGAAGAGGCGCCACCAATGGCCGAAGACTTCCTGAAAAATCCCGCCTCGCTGTTCAGCGTCAAAGGCAAGACCGCGGTTGTCACCGGCGCGACCGGGGCGTTCGGCGCGCTGGCCGCCAAGGTGCTGTGCGGCGCGGGCGCCAATGTCGTGATCTGCGCCAACAATCAGAACGAGCTGAAAAAGGTCGCGGCCGAATGCGAGGCGCTCGGCGGCGGCAAGGTGCACATCGTCGCCAAGCGGCCGAATTCCGAGGAGAACTGCGCCACCATCGTCAACGCGGCGGTCGATCGCTTCCGCAGCGTGGATATCCTGGTCGTAGCCTCCGGCCAGAACAAAGTCGCAAAGATCGTCGACCAGAAGGCCGAGGATTTCCTCGATGTGATGGACGCCAACGTCACGCAATCCTGGCTGATGGCGCGCGCCGCCGGCCGGCAGATGCTCAAGCAGGGCAAGGGCGGCAAGGTGGTGTTGATGTCGTCGGCGCGCGGCATCCTGGGCCATCCCGCCGGCTACACCGCCTATTGCGCGTCTAAGTCGGCGGTCGACGGCATTACCCGCGCGCTGGGCTGCGAGTGGGGCGACACCGGCATCACGGTCAACGCGCTTGGGCCCACGGTGTTTCGTTCGCCGCTCACCGCGTGGATGTACGAGGACACCGACCGGGCCAAGGATGTGCGCAAGGGCTTCCTGGCGCGCGTGCCCAAGGGCCGCCTCGGCGAGCCGCAGGACCTCGCGGGGCCGCTGTTGTTCCTCGCATCGTCGGCGTCGGATTTTTACACTGGCCACATCCTCTACGCCGACGGCGGCTACACCGCGGGATAGGCGTCCGGCATGAGCGAGAAGGCGCGTATCGCCGTCGTCGGCGCCGGCTTGATGGGGCACGGCATCGCGCAGGTTTTCGCGCTCGCCGGCCATGACGTCACCATCACGGATTCGTTTACCGCCAACCTCGACACCGTGAAATCGCGCATCGCAACCAACCTCCGCGATCTCGGTGACGACGAGACCGCGGTGTCGCGGGTCTGGCCGATGGCGAACCTCGCCGAAGCCGTGCGCAACGCCGACTTCGTGGTCGAGGCCGTGCTGGAGGACATGCCGCTCAAGCAGAAGCTGTTCGCCGAGATCGAAACCCACGTCCGCGCCGACGCGATCCTTGCCAGCAACACCTCGGTAATGCCGATCACGCAGATCATGCAGGGCCTGCGCGATCGTTCGCGTGCGCTCGGTACCCATTGGTGGAACCCGCCGTTCCTGGTGCCGCTGGTCGAGGTCATCGGCACGCAGTGGACCTCGCAGGCGGCGATCGACTTCACCATGACGTTGCACGCCGATGCCGGGAAGCAGCCCGCGCATGTGAAGAAGGATGTGCCCGGTTTCATCGGCAACCGGCTTCAGCATGCCTTGTGGCGCGAGGCCATTTCACTCGTGGAAAACGGAATTTGCGACGCCGAGACCGTCGACATGGTCATCAAGGCGGCATTCGGCCGGCGGCTCGCAGTGCTTGGCCCACTCGAAAACGCCGACCTGGTGGGCACCGATCTGACGCTGGCGATCCACAACACCGTGCTGCCGGACATCGACCGCCGGCCCGGGCCGTCGCCCTACCTGGAGGCGCTGGTGGGCAAGGGCAAGCTCGGCTTCAAGTCCGGCGAGGGGTTCCGCACCTGGACGCCCGAGCAGCAGACCACGCTGCGCGCGAAGGTGCTGCAGCATCTGAAAAAGGCGCGCGAAAGCGACGCCAAGTAGGGTTTGCGCTGCGGCCCCATAGCGAATATTTTCACCCCAGAACACGCGCGCCGCGCGCGCCTGCCGAAATCCAAGGAGACCGCAAATGACCCAGATACGCTCAATGGCCCAGCCGGTGCACCGCCGGCCTGGCGAGCTTGGCGTGCATTCGCTCGACCAGTTCCACTTCTCGGTTCCCGACCTCAAGGACGCCGAGAAGTTCTACGGCGATTTCGGGCTCAACCTGAAGGAAGAGAACGGCGCCATCAGCCTCTACACCCACGGCCACCCGCACAAATGGGGCAGCGTGTCCGAGGCTCCGCGCAAGAAGATGCAGTTCGTGTCGTTCGGCGCCTTCGAGGAGGACATGCCGAAGTTCCATGCCCGCATCGAGCAGATGCGGATCGAGCGGCTCGACCCGCCGAAGGGTTTTGAGTCGAACGGTATCTGGCTGCGCGATCCGTCCGGCATGCTGGTGGAGATTCGCGTCGCCGAGAAAAGCTCGCCCAACGAGAAGTCGGCGGTGGACGCCTATGGCGGCTCGGCCGGCCGGCAGAACGCGCCGAACCGCAGCAAGGCGCCGCGGGTCGCGCCGCGCCGGCTGGCGCACGTGCTGGTGTTCGCGACCGATATTCCGGCGACCATCGCGTGGTATCGCGACGTGCTCGGCATGCGGCTGTCGGATCGCTCCGGCGACATGATTGCCTTCATGCACGGCATCCACGGCAGCGACCATCACATGATCGCGTTCGTGAAATCGGACGGACCCGGCCTGCATCACCTGAGCTGGGACGTCGCCTCGATCAACGACATCGGCCTCGGCGCCAGCCACATGGCCGACAAGGGCTTCGCCAAGGGCTGGGGCCTCGGCCGCCACGTGCTCGGCTCGAACTTCTTCCACTACGTGCGCGATCCGTGGGGCTCCTACGCGGAATACTCGTCCGACATCGACTACGTGCCGATGACCATGGACTGGCAGGCGGCGGATCACCCGCCGGAGGATTCGTTCTACGTGTGGGGGCCGACCCCGCCGGAGGACTTTGCGTTCAATCATGAAGCGGTGAAATAAGCCGCAGGTTAGGCGCTCGCGACTCCAGTCCGTACTGTCAACGTCGTCATGGCCGGGCTTGTCCCGGCCATCCACGTCTTGGCGACACCATAAGACGTGGATGCCCGGCACAAGGCCGGGCATGACGGGGATAGAGCGCTAGTTGGAAGTCGTCAGCCTTCTTTCTTCCCATCCAGCAACCACCCGAATTTCTCCCGCGCCTTCCTCGTCACCTCGGCGCTCGGCGTATTGGTCGGCGGAAACTTGTCGCGCCAGGACCAGGGGCGGCAGGCGTCGATCACTGCGACCGAATGCGTCATGTCGCCCTTGGCGCGCTTGTCCGGCGGAATGCGCGGGTCGGCCGGCGAATCCCATGAGCCTTCGATGAACTGGATCGATTCCTTGGGGTCGGTGCGGGTCAGCATCGCCCACAGCAGGTGCTCGAGGTTGGTGACGTCGACGTCGTCGTCCACCACCACGATATATTTCGACGCATACGCCGATGCGCCGCACTGCGCGGCGATGTGGCCGGCCTGCACCGCATGTCCGGGATAGCGCTGCTTGATCGCGACGCCGTGGAACATGCGCGCGCCGCCGACCTCGTGGCACCACACCTGCTGCACGTCCGGCACGCCGGCGTTGATCATGTTCTGCTTGATGGTGGCCGAGCGCATCACCGCGCGGTAGCGCGCCATCTCGTCCGGCCCCGCGCCCATCGGCGGTACGCCGACCAAGATCGGGTCATTGCGATGGTAGATCGCCTTGATGTCGAGCACGGTGCAGGGCTTGGCGCCGCCGGCGTAGTGCCCGGTCCATTCGCCGAACGGGCCTTCGACGATCCGCCGGTCGGGCGTCACGAAGCCTTCCAGCACGACCTCGGCGTCGGCGGGAAACGGCAGCCCCGTCACCTTGCCGCGCACCATCTTGCTTGCCTTGCCGCGGATGCCGCCGACGATGTCGATCTCGAACACGCCCCACGGCGCTTCGAGCCCGCCATAGAAAAAGCACAGCGGATCGCCGCCCAGCACCATCGCCACCGGCATCGGCTCGCCGCGCTTGAAATACTTCTCGCAATGCACCGCGCCGTGATGGCCGGGCGCCATCAGGATGCCGACGGTCTTCTCGTCGAACACCTGCGCGCGATAGGCGCCGGCGTTGAGCCAGTTCTCCTCTGGATCGCGCGTGATACTGTAGGTGCCGGTGCCGATGTAGCGGCCGCCGTCCTTCTCGTGCCACACCGGCGCCGGGAATTTCGTGACGTCGACATCGTCGCCGAGGATGACGTTCTCCAGCACCGGGCCGTGCTCGACGATCTCGTGCGGGATGATCTTGCGATCCTTGAGATAAGCCTCGCGATACGCGTCGCTGAGTTCCCATTTGCTCAGGTGATCGGGAAATCCGAGCGTCATGTTGCGGCGCGTGCCGGCGAACATGTTCATCAGCAGCCGGAAGCCCTTCGGGCAGCCGGGGATTTCGTCGAACACCACGCAGGGGCCGTCCTCGGCGCGCAGAACAGCCTCGGCGGCGAGGCCAATGTCCTCCTGCCAGCTTGCGCCGAGCACATGGCGGACCTCGCCGAGCAGTTCGGCGCGCGCCAGCCAGTCGCGCAGGTCGTCATAGGCGATCTTGGCGGTGACGTTGCTTTTGCTGGCGATGGCGCTGCTGTCGTTCATGGTCCTGGTATATCATCGCATCGGCACGGCCCCGGCAAGGCGCATGGAGACGAGCATGAAACGCCGCGATTTCGTGGTCGGACTGGGAATCGCATCGGTGGCGGCGACGCTTCCGGCGAGTGCGCAGGAGCGCTATCCGAGCCGTCCGGTGCGGCTGGTGATCCCCTCGGTGCCGGCGGGCGTGCACGACGTGATCGGCCGGCTGTGGGCCGAGCGGGTCAAGCCGATCCTCGGCACCGTCGTGATCGACAACCGCGGCGGGGGCGGCGGGCTGATCGGCGCCAACGATGCAGCGCATTCCGCGCCGGACGGCTACTCGATCCTGTTGTGCAGCACATCGACCCAGGTGCTGGTGCCGGCCGCGATGCCGAACCCACCCTACGATCCGGTCAAAAGTTTTGCCGCGGTCTCGGTGTTCTCGTTCAGCTCGACCTCGATCGTGATCAATCCGTCGGTCCCGGCGAAAACCTTGCAGGAGTTCATCGCGCATTCGAAAACCAACCCCGGCAAGCTGTCTTACGGCTCGGCGGGCAACGGCTCGATCACCAACATGGCCGGCGAATTATTCAAGCGGCTGGCGGGCGGCCTCGACATCGTGCATGTGCCGTATCGCGGCATCGGGCAGGGTGTCGCAGACCTGATCAGCGGCCAGATCCCGATGTTCTCGGCGAACGCCACCGCGCAAATCCTCGACCTGCACACCGCCGGCAAGGTCCGCATCCTGTCGGTCAATTCGGAGCAGCGCCTGAAAGCGGCGCCCGATATCCCGACTTCGATCGAGTCGGGCCTGCCGGGCATGGTTGCGCAGACCACGTTCGGCATCCTCGCGCCGGCCGGTACGCCGCGGCCGATCGTCGAGCGGCTCAATCAGGTGACGCAGCAGGTGATGGCCGACCCGGCTTTCCAGAACGAGCTCATTCGCCTCGGCTTCGAGCCGGTGCGCGATATCGGTCTGGAAAAGGCTGCGCGCGTGTTCCAGGACGAATTGGTGCGCTGGACACCGATCCTCAAGGCGAGCGCCGCCAAGCCAGGATAGCGTTCGATGAACGACGAGTCCCTGCTGCGGGACAAGCTCCGCAAGATCGAGGCTTTGTTCGCGGGCGCAGGCACCGCGGGCGAGGCGAGCGCCGCCAAGGCCGCGGCCGAGCGCATTCGCGCGCGGCTGACGGAAACCTCCAGGATCGAGCCGGCCATCGAGTTCCGTTTCAGCGTCGCAGACCCCTGGTCGCGTCAGCTTTTCATCGCGCTGTGCCGCCGCTACGGGCTCAATCCGTATCGCTATCCGCGCATGCAGCGCCAGACGGTGATCGTGAAGGCGCCGCGCACGTTCCTGGAGAAAGTCCTGCGGCCTGAGTTCGACGCCATCAACATGGCGCTGTCCGAATATCTGTCCGCCGCCACCCAGCGCATCATCCGCGAAGAGGTGTTCGGCGACACGAGCGACGCGGAAGAGATCAGCGCCAAGGAATTGCCCGCGCCGTGATGAGCGGTGACGGCGGCTACTTGCCCGCGGCCTTGCGCAACGCGTCGTTGATGCGGTCCTGCCAGCCCGGCCCGTCTTCCTGGAAAAAATCCAGCACGTCGCGGTCGATCCGCAGCGACACCATTTCCTTGACGCCAGGGACTGCCGGCTTTTTCGGAATGATGTCCACGGGCTTCGCCACCGGCTTGAAGACCGCATCGGCGGCCTTGAACGGGTCCGGTCCTCGTCGTGTCCTGTCCTTCATTGTGCGGCCTTCACTCCGAGAATCTTCGCAATCGACGCGAGCTTGTCGCGGAGGTCCTTGATGCCGGCGGCAAATTCCGCGGGCCCACGGACATCGACAACCTGGCCGGTGGCTTCAAGCCGTGTCTTGATGGTCGGGTCGCTCGCGATCACCGCCTGGATGTCGGCGGCGATCCGCTCCCGTGTTTCCATCGGCATGCCGCGCGGCGCGAAGATTCCGCTGATGCTTTCCAGCTCGAGCGCCGGATAGCCGGCCTCCTTGACGGTCGGAACGCCCGGTGCGCTTGGCGCCCGCGCGCGGCTGGTCACTGCGAGAATCTTGATCCTGCCGGCCTGTGCCAGCGGTTGCACGATCGCCAGCGACGACACCAGGAGCTGGATGCGGCCTTCCGACAAGTCGCCCGGTCCCTGCATGATGTCGCGATAGGGCACCTTGGCCATGTCCATGCCCATGCTCTTCAAAAAGCCGGACATCAGGAAATCGGAGTTTCCGGGCGCAGCCGCGGCGTTGTGCTTTCCAGGCTGGGAGCGCACCAACTCGACGAACTCGCGAAGCGTGTTGACCTTCAAGGACGAGGGCGCTGCGGCGGACAGGACGAGCGCGGTAACGTTGACGACGGGGATCAGGTCTCGTTCCGCGTCGTAGGGCACCTTCTCGTGCGTGTAGGGATGGACCGCGAAGGTGCCGACCGGAACGTAGAGCAAGGTGTGTTCGTCGTTGGCCGCGATGAAGGCGTTGATCGCGACAAAGCCGTCGCCGCCTGGACGGTTCTCGATCACCACCGGCTTGCCCCAGCGCGCGGAGAGACGCTCCGAAAGCATCCGCATGGTGATGTCCGCGCCGCTGGCCGGACCGAACGGCAGGATGAACTTCACGGTCCGCGATGGAAACGATTGCGCGGACGCGCCTGCGATGCACTGGCAGATTGCAAAACAAGCGGCAGCCACGAGAACGACGAAACGCGCCATGATGACCCCGGAGTTTTTTCGACAGCAGCATCGCAGGATAACAGCCGGGGGCGTGCCACGCGAGACTTTGATGGTGGCCAGATAGTCGCGCTTGGAGCTAGCGCTTCGCCCGGATCAGCGCGTGCAGCCGGTCCGGCGTGACCGGAAGGTCGCGGATCCGCACGCCGAACGGCCGCAGCGCATCCTCGACCGCAGAGACGATCGCCGCCGGCGCCGAGATCGTGCCGCTCTCGGCCGCGCCCTTGACGCCGAGCGGGTTGAGCGGCGTCGGCGATTCCATGTGGACGATCTGGATCGGCGGCATTACGTCGCCGGTCGGCAGGATGTAGTCGCCGTAGGTTACGGTCTGCGGCTGGCCTTCCGCGTCGTAGCGCATCCATTCGAAGAGTGTGGCTCCAATGCCGTGAGCTACCGCGCCGAGCACTTGGCCCTCGACCATCATCGGATTGATGACGCGGCCACAGTCGTGCACCACGACGTAACGCGTCAGCCGCACCTGGCCGGTCTCCGGATCGACCTCGGCCTCGCAGGCGTGGCTGCCGTTGCAATAGGTTAGCGCCGGCGCCGGGAAGTCCGAAGCAGCGGAAAGCCCCGGCGTCAGGCCCTTCGGCAGCGCAAAGCCGGGCACGCCGCCGAGCACGCGGGCGATCTCGCCGAGACTCTTGCGAAGCTCAGGCACGCCCTTCACCTGCACCGAGCCGTCCTTCAATTCCAGATCGCCCGGCGAAGCCTCCAGCATTTCGGCTGCCGCCTGGATCGCCTTGTCGCGCACCTGCGTCGCCGCGAGATGGATGGCGTTGCCTGCGGTCACCGCTTGCCGGCTGGCGAAGGCACCGAAACCGAGCGCGGTGCCCGAGGTATCGCCCGCGACCACGGTGATGTCCTCCGGCCGCACGTCCAGCACCTCGCAGACGAGCTGCGCCAGCATGGTCTTGGTGCCCTGGCCCTGCGCGGTCGCGCCGGTGGTGACCACGAGTTTGCCGGAGGGGCCGATGCTCAGCGTTGCGCTCTCGAACGGACCGCGGCCGGTGGCCTCCACATAGTTCGCCAAACCGATGCCGAGGTAACGGCCTTGCGCGCGTGCCGCCGCTTGGCGCGCCGGGAAATCGTCCCAGCCGATGGCATCCAAAGCGCGGCGCTGGCTTTCGGGATAGTCGCCGCTGTCGTAGGTCATGGTGCTGCCGTCGCGCTGCTTCACCGGCGTCGCGTAGGGCATCTGCTCGGGCTGGATCATGTTGCGGCGGCGGACTTCCTCTCGCGGCAGCTTGAGTTCAAGCGCGATGCGATCGAGCAGCCGCTCCATCACATACATGCCCTGCGGCCGGCCGGCGCCGCGGGTCGGCGCGACCGGCACCATGTTGGTCAGCGTGAGTTTGATGTCGAGCCGGTACGCCGGCAGCACGTAGGGGCCGATCAGGTTGGTGCCGGCGTTGAAGGGGAGCGCAACGCCGTAGGGCGTGGCGGCGCCGTGGTCGTGGCACAGCGTACCGCGGATCGCGAGCAGCCGGCCATCGGCGTCGGCTGCGGCCTCCATGTCCCAGTCCTGCTCGCGCTCGTTGACGTTGGCGGAAAAATTCTCGCGCCGGTCCTCGATCCATTTGATCGGGCGTTGCAGCAGCACGGACGCGGCTGGCAGCGCCAGCTCCTCGGGATGGAACGCCGCCTTCGGCCCGAAGCCGCCGCCGGTGTCGGGCACGATCACGCGCACCTGATGCTCCGGCAGCCCCAGCGTTGCCACCAGCATGGCTTTCGCCCGATGCGGCATCTGGGTGTTGGCGAACACCGTGAGCAGCCCGTCGCCGGGATCGAAGCGCGCCACGATGCCCCGCGTCTCGATGGCGTGGCCGCCGCCCTTGTTGAGACGGAAGCGTTCGGCGAAGCGGTGCGCGGCCTTGGCGAATGCGCCGTCCATGTCGCCGTAATCGATCAGGTGCCGCGCCACCAGATTATCCGAGCAGTCGAGCCGGGCCTTCGGCGCGCCGGCTTTCAGTCCGTCGCAGGGATCGACCACCACCGGCAGCGGCTCCAGATCCAAATCGATCAGCGCCAGCGCGTCCTCGGCGATCCGCCGGCTGTCGGCGACCACCAGCGCGACCGGCTCGCCGACGTAGCAGCATTCGTCCTTCACCAGCGCATAGGGGTCGACATGGAATCGGATCGCGCCGGCCGGGATCGCCAGCGGGATGCGGTCCTGGGTCAGCAGCGGGCGCAACTCGGCATAGCTCAGCACCGCATGGACACCCGCCAGCTTGCGCGCCCGGGTTGCATCGACCCCGCGCAGCCGCGCATGCGCCAAAGGACTGCGCAGAAACGCGGCATGCAGCATTCCCGGAAGCTCGATGTCGTCGACGAAGCGCCCGGCGCCGCGCAGCAGCGGGCCGTCCTCGATGCGGGCCATGCCGCGGCGGCTTGGCTGCCCCTCTTGCGGCCGGTTCCCCTCCCTTGCAGCCATGTTGTATGACTTCCACCGAGCTTGAACGACCGGCACGATAACACAGGGAGGATTTCATGGAGCGTCCACCGCAACCGATCATGGACAAGCGCGGCGAGCCGCACATGCGCCGCTTCCAGGAGCAGCGCTGGGTGCTCGACAACCTGATCCGCGCCAACGGCATCGACTGGGACCAGCCGCGCTCGATCTACATCAGCAATCCGTGCGGCCCCGAGGGCAACGCCGACATCGCCGGGGTGCGCGAGCGCGTCAAGAAGATGGCCGACATCGCGCCGGCGTTCGAGGCGGTGGCGCGCCGCCGCGAGGCCAAGGCCAAGGCCGCCGAGGAATCCGGCAACGAGATCACGGCGCGCGACAATTATTTCATGGCCGGCGTGTACTGGGGCGCTGCGCAATGGCCCTACGACCAGAACGACGAGCCCAACGTCGCCTGTCACCTCAAGAAGCGCGAGAACTTCACCAAATACGCCGCCATGGCCGACCACAAGGTCGAGGCCGCGTGGATTCCGTTCGGCGACACCGCGCTGCCGGGCTGGTTCCACCTGCCGCCGAACTACAAGGGCGGCAAGATCCCGGTGGTGATCTCGATCCCCGGCATGGACAGCTACAAGGAAATCCAGGTCGCGCTGTACGGCGACCGCTATCTCAACCGCGGGTTCGCCGTGCTCGCGCTCGACGGTCCGGGCCAGTACGAGGCGCCGATGCTCGGCATCTACTTCACCATGCAGAACTGGGTCAACACCGGGAAGGCGGTGTGCGACTGGCTCGCCAAGCGGCCCGAGGTCGACATGTCCAAGGTCACGGTGTCGGGCACCAGCTTCGGCACGCTATTCGGCACCATCCTCACGGCGAACGAGCCGCGGGTGTCGGCCTGCGCCGTGATCTCGGTATGCCACGAGCCGGGCTGCCACACCATCTTCGAAGAGGCGTCGCCGACATTCAAGAAGCGCTTCATGTACATGTCGGGCATCACCGACGAGGCCGCGTTCGACAAGATGCGCCAAGGCATGACCTGGGAGGGCCACGCCGACAAGATCAAGGTGCCGTATCTCTGCGTCGCCGGCGAGTTCGACGAGCTGGCGCCGATCGAGAATTCGGTGCGGCTGGTCGAGGCTTTGAAGGGTCCGAAGCGGATGGTGGTGTACCAGGAATCGCGCCACTCGGTCGGTAACGTGCCGGCCGCCAACCTCGGACCGTTCCCGCCGATCCTGATCGCGGACTGGCTCGCCGATCGCGTGGCCGGCAAGCCGATGGCGAGCGAGCACTGGTACGTGCGCGGGAATGGGCAGATCGATAAGAAGGCGTTGTAGGCGCGTCGTTGAACGCACGCTGTTTCAACACACTCAGTGTCATTGCCGGGTTTGACCCGGCAATCCATGAGCGCTCTCCGTACACGCGGTTCGTACGTGTGTGACTCGCGGCACGCGTTCATGGATGCCCGGGTCAAGCCCGGGCATGACAGCGGAGTGTGTTGCGGCGGGCCTGCATCAGCTCGAACAAGAATCTGAAAAAGGAATTTTGAAAATGGACCTAGGTCTCTCCGGGCGCGTTGCGCTCGTCACCGGCGCGAGCAAGGGCATCGGACGCGCCATCGCGCTGACGCTCGCGGCCGAGGGCATGGATGTCGCGCTGGTGGCGCGCAACCGCGAGGCGCTGGAAGCCGTGAAGAAGGAGATCGAAGGCAAGGGCCGGCGCGCGCTGGCCCACGCCGCCGACCTGTCCGATCCGGCCGCGGCCGCGCCTGCGATCGACGCAACGGTGAAAGCGTTCGGCAAGCTCGACCTGCTGGTGAACTGCGCCGGCGCCACCAAGGGCGGAAGCTTCCTGACGCTGACCGACAGCGACTGGACCGACAGCTTCGGGCTGAAGTTCTTCACCGCCGTCCGGATGTCGAAGCTCGCCTGGCCGCATCTCAAGGCGTCGCGCGGCGGCATCGTGCATATCGCCGGCATCGCGGGCCGCACCGGGGCTGCTGGCTTCGACGCGGTCGGCACCGTCAACGCGGCGTTTGCGCTGCTGACCAAGGCGATGGCGGATCAGGGCGTGACCGACGGCGTGCGGGTCAACGCGATCCATCCGGGCACCATCGCGACCGGCCGCCTGGATGCGCGGCTCGACCGCATGATGGCTGCGAAAAAGATTTCGAAAGACGAGGCGCTGAAAGCGCTGCTCACCGACGAGCGCACCGAGCGCGTCGGCAAGCCCGAGGAGGTCGCGGCGATGGTGGCGATGATCGCGGGCCGGCCCGTGGAGTTCATGCAGGGCGCGATCATCGATTTCGACGGCGGAAAGAACCGGGGACTTTGATTTTTGATCCGCGCTGCTCCCTCTTTTGTCATTGCCGGGCTTGACCCGGCAATCCATGGGCGCTCTCCGCGAAACAGATCGTACGAACAGGCGACGTTGCGCCATCTCGTGGATGCCCGGGTCAAGCCCGGGCATGACGGCGGAGTGTGTGGCTCGTGCATGTGATGCCGGGAGTGAAGCCCTGAATCGTTATATCGCATGTCCCGTCGCGGTCGCCGCGAGCCTCTCCGGATCGTCCGGCATCGCGTTGCCGCGCCAGACAATGTGCATGTCGGGCCGCAGCAGGATGAGATCGCGTCCATAAAGCTCGCGCGCCGCGGCGTCGGGCACGTCGAGCACGGCGAACGGTGCGCCGATCCGGGCGAATGCGCGCGTCAACGTGGCAGCGTCGGCGTGCGTCCCGCCGAGTCTTAGCAGCGTGTAGCCCTTGCCGATCCGGTCCTGCATGGCGCGGCCGTCGGCCAGCCAGACATGCGGCAGCCGCGCGCCCGGCATCGTGCTCGGCGTGTATTGGATGAAATCGTACGGCGGCGTTTCGCCTGGCTCCGAAGATATCAGTGGCGAGACGTAGAAATAGCCCAGTTCCGCGCCGGTCATCTCGTTGCTCTTGCGCTGCTCGACGTCGGCGATGGCGACCAGGTTGGCGCGGGTCGCCGCGCCTTCGGGTGTGGCATCGCGCAGGTTAGGCTTGTACTGCGAGCGCCACTTGCGCCGCCCGAGCGTCGCGTAGCGCGAAGCCGCGACGTTGTTCTGACCGACTGGACGCCGCTCGGTCTCGTAGGAGGCGAGCAGATCGGCCCCGCCCCAGCCTTGCAGCGTAGCGGCAAGCTTCCAGCCGAGATCGACGGCATCGCCGACGCCGGAGTTCATGCCGAGCCCGCCGGTCGGGATCATCAGGTGAACGGCATCGCCTGCAAGGAACACGCGGTCGTCCTGGAAGCGGTCGGCGATCAGCAGGTTCTGTCGCCACTCGTTGACGGACAGCATCTCGTAGGCGACCGGCATCGCGACGACTGTCTCGAACATCGTCGCCATGTCGGCGTCGGTCTCGACGATCGAATGCAGTGTGAAATGACGCGCATCGTCCTGGAGGATGAGCTGGGTCGAATGCGCGTCAGCCACATGGTAATGGCGGCCTTTGCCGATCGGGATACGCTCGAACAAGTCGTCGCAGCGGAATAGCGCCTGGCGGAGCTGGAGGAGGTTGCCTTCGCCCGCGAGCCCGATGCCGAGCTGCTTGCGCACCGCGCTGGAGCCGCCGTCGCAACCGACCAGATATTGTGCGGAGATGGTTTGCGTCCTGCCTCCGGTCTGCACCTGCGCGGTCACGCCGTTCCCGTCCTGCTCGAACGACAGAAATTCGCAGCCGTAACGCACCGTCACGTTCGGGTCGGCGTCGACCACCGACTTCAACAGCGGTTCGAGCGTGTACTGCGAAATGAGCTGATACGGTTCGAGCGGCAAGCTGCCGTCGTTGCGCGCCGCGATCTCCTTCTTGGCCTCCGTCACCGACGGATAGGGCAGGTGCAGCAGCGGCGGATCGACCAACGACGTCACGATGAACACGTCCATCGGCACGTCGGCCGGCAGTCCGGCGGCGCGGATGCGGTCGGCCAGTCCCAGCCGGCGGTAGATTTCCATGCTGCGGGCGTTGCAGCGCTCCATCTTGGGCAGCCGCGCCGGTGCCGGCTTCTGCTCGATCAGCGTGCAGCGGATTCCGCGCTGGCCCAGATCGACGGCCAGCGTCAGCCCGACGGGGCCTGCGCCGACGATGAGAACCTGCGTGTCCATGCAATATCGGGCGAATCGGTTGACCGGTGGCGCTGACTATAATGATATCGGCGGCGAGCCGAGCAGGGAGGAAATCAGCATGGCCAAATACACATGGGACCACGTCCATATCCGCAGCCCGAACGTCGAGGAAACCGCCCAATGGTTTGAGAAGATGCTGGGCGCGGAGGTGATCCGCACCATGCAGCAGGGCGAAACGCGCGTCGACCTCAAGCTCGGCGGCGCCAATATCTTCATCGCCCCGGTGAAGGCGGGTGACGGCGTCAACGAGCCGCCGACCACACCCTATAAAGGGCTGGATCATTTCGGCCTGACCTGCAGCGGCATCGACGCCATCGCGGCCGATCTCAAGGCCAAGGGCGTGGAGTTCACCAAGGAGGTGACCCAGGCGCGGCCGGGCGTGAAGATTTGCTTCATCCGCGGGCCGCAGGGCGTGTCGATCGAATTGCTGGAGCGGACGTAAGCTCTCGTGTCCCGGACAAGGTGCAGCGCGAAGCGGTGCACCGCAGATCCGGGACCCAGCTTGCTTTAAGAAACCGGGGTCCCGGGTCTGCAGCGCACCACCAAGAGGTGCTGCGCTGCGTCCGGGACACGCGTGTCTGGCTACGCGACCTTCTCTGACACGTACTCCGCCCGCAGCGCCGGCATTACCTTCTCCGAGAACAGTTCCACCGAGCGCAGCATCTCCGCGACCGTGAGATCGCCGAACGCAAGCTGCCCGACCACGTAGTTCGCGCCGCAGTCCTTGAGTTGCGCCGCCAGAAACGCCCGTACCGTCTCGGGCGAGCCCGCGACCCCGAGCCCCCGTTCGGCCAGTTCGTCGAAGCTGTCCGCGCGCAGCGGCGAAGCCGGCAGCGAGCCGTGCATCTCGTGCAGATACGTGAAGCTCGCGCGCCAGCGAAGATAGGCGCGCCGCGCGATGGCGAGCGCCGCCTCGTCGGTGTCCGCCACCATGATGAAGCGCACCATGCCCATCTTGGGCATTGGCGCGGCCGCCCCCTGCGCCTCGCGCCAGACCTCTCGGTAGCGCGCCATGATCGCGCGCGTGGTCGGAAGCATGTCGTTGCAGACGATGTGCAGGCCCTTGCGCGCGGCGCGCTCGGCGCTGTCCGGCGAATGCGCGCCGTACCACAGCGGCGGGTGCGGCTTCTGCAACGGCTCGATCTCCATCGGCACGTTGTCGAACTGGTCGTACTTGCCGTTCCAGGTGAAGCGTTTTGCCGTGAACGCCTTCAGGATCAGCTCCAGCCGCTCGGCGTATATCGCCTGCCGTTCTTCCGCATTCTGGCCGTAGAACGAAACCTCGTAGGGCACCGAGCCGCGGCCGAACCCGATCTCCACGCGTCCGCCGCTCAGATGATCGAGCATGCAGATTTCTTCCAGCACGCGCAGCGGATGATGCAGCGGCAGCGCATAGACGAAGGTGCCGAAGCGGAGTCTTTTGGTGCGCTGCGCGA
This sequence comes from Rhodoplanes serenus, assembly GCA_945897515.1. Lineage (GTDB taxonomy): Bacteria > Pseudomonadota > Alphaproteobacteria > Rhizobiales > Xanthobacteraceae > Z2-YC6860. The sequence goes on from CAMDFO010000013.1 coordinate 65,157, forward strand.
TCGCCGAAAGGAACACGCTGGGCGAGGGCGCCATCCCGAGCGGCGTGAAGTGATGCTCGGCGACGTGATAGGCGTAGAAGCCGCCGCGATCGAGCGCCTCGATCACCTTGAGCCGGTCTTCGTAGTAGTCCCGCAGCGGCAGGTCGTTGCGGTCGAGATGATCGAAGATGCCGAATTCCAGGGTCATGCCGATACCGTAACTATCCATGCGTGTCCCGGACAAGCGAGCGCGAAAGCGCGAGCGCCGATCCGGGACCCCGGTTCGCGTAAGCGAAGCAAGCTGGGTCCCGGGTCTCGCTTCGCTCGCCCGGGAAACGGGAGGCTGGAGCTCACGCCGTCCACTCGATATGCGCCTTGATCGCCTTGCGCTGCTCGTCGATCCAGCCGTGCGGCTTGGCCTTCTCGATCATGGTGCCGAGCGCCGTCTGCCACGCCGCATCCTGCGCGACCTCGGGCCGGCTGCGTAGCGCGGATTCGTAAATCCAGGCGGTGTCCTTGTCGGGCAACTCGGCCGTGCCGGCGAGCGTCTTGCGGACGGCGTCGAGGTTTCCGGGGCCGCCTTCGACCACCAGCTTGAAGGCGCGGAAGTTGGCGCTGTCTTCCAGCGTGATGGCGCCTCCGGCGGAGAGTTTCACGAACATGCGGTGTCCTATTTCAACGGCTTGTCGCCGGTCGGTGTCGGTACGTCGAAGCTTTTGAGGAAAATCCCGACCATGGCGTAATAGCCGACGGTGCTGATCAGGTCGACCGTTCCATCCGCGCCAAACTGCGCGATGGCGCGGTCGTAGGTGGCGCGGCTGAGTTCCTTGGTCTGCATGATCTCGTTCGCCGCGTCATACGCGACGCGCTCGTCCTCGCGCGAAAAATCCGGCCGGCGGTTGTCGCGGATCGCGGCGACCACCTCGGGCGAGACACCCGCCTTCTCGGCGGCTGGCGCATGCGACGACCAGGCGTATTGCACCGACCACGCCCGGCACACCGTGATGACCACCAGCTCGAACAGCCGGCGGTCGAGCACTTTGGAATCACGCAGTACGGTGCCGAACCGGTTGGCGTGCTCGGCGAGCGCCGGATTGCGAAGCCAAATCGTGAACGGCCCGCGCACGTTGCCGCGTGCGCCTGCGATGTCGGTGGCGACGCGCTGCTGCTCGGGTGTCAACGATGCAGGATCGAGCGGAGGGAGGCGGGACATGAGTGCAACTCTCTAGCCGAACGGTTTCTCGCCGTTCGGCGTGGGCACCTCGAAGGCGTTCAGCACGGTCCCGATCATGCCGTAGATGCCGACCACCGTGATGATCTCGATGGTCAGGTCGAGCCCGAACTGCTTGAGCAGCGCCTGATAGATGGCGTCGGGCAGCTTGCCGGTTTCCAGCAGCGCGGTCACCGCCTCGTAGGCCAGGCTTTCATCCGGACGGGAGAATGCCGGCTTTTTCTGCGCGCGGAGCGCTTCGAGCACATCGGGCGCGAGACCCGCTGCGAGCGCGATCGGCTCGTGCACCGCGAAGGCGTACTGCACGCCGGCCTTCCGCGCCACCGTCAGCACGATCAGCTCGTACAGCCGGCTTTCCAGCTTGCCGTTCTCGCGCACCGAATTGATCAGCCGGCTGGCGGCGTCGGCGAGTGGTGGATTGTGGATCCAGACCGAGAACGGCCCCATCACGCGGTTGCGGCCGCGGCCGACCCGGGCGTGCAGCTCTTTCTGTTCGGGCGTGAGCTTGTCGAGTTCGATCGGTTCGAGGCGGGCCACGGGTTTCTCCGGATGCTGTCGGGTGCAGTCTAGACGTTGAGCGGGGCGAGCGTCGGCCGGCCGCGGATCAGGTCGGCGGCCTTCTCGGCGATCATCATCACTGGCGCATTGATGTTGCCGCTGACCAGGTCCGGCATCACCGAGGCGTCGACCACGCGCAACCGCTCGATGCCGCGCACGCGCAGCTCGGGATCGACCACCGTCATCTCGTCGGACGCCGGTCCCATCCGGCAGGTGCCGAGCGGGTGATGCAGCGTGATCGCGGTGTTGCGGATATGCGCGTCGAGGTCGGCGTCGGAGCTCGATCCAGGCGCGATTTCCTTGGCGATGAACGGCGCGACGCTCGGCTTGTTGAGGATGTCGCGCATCATCCGCAGGCCCGCGCGCAGCGTCTTCCATTCGCGGTCGGTCGACATGAAGTTCTGCTTGATGCGGATCGGTGCCGCCGGATCCGAGGAGGCGAGCGTGACTTCGCCACGGCTTTCCGGATGCAGCATCACCACGCGGCCGCCGAAGCCGTCGGCGAACGGCTGCCGGAACGGCTTGAGATACGGCCCGGCCGTCAAAGGCGCGCCGGCGAGCAGGAGCTGGGTATCGGGCACCTTCGAATCGGAATTGACCCGCACGAACGACGCCATGCCGCCCGGAATATCGGCCGCGACGCCGCTGCCGCCGAGGAAATAGGTCTTCGCCAGTTCCATCGCGATCCGGTCGGCCCGCATGGCGTGATGCACCGCGCCGGACGGCGGCTTGCGCAGGAACGCGATCTGCGCGGTGACGTGGTCCTGCAAATTCTTGCCGACGCCCGGCAGCGGCGCCTGCATCTCGATGCCGTGCGCGCGCAACGCGTCGGGATCGCCGATGCCCGACAGCATCAGCACCTGTGGCGAGTTGATGACCCCGCCCGCCAGGATCACCTCGCGCGCTGCGTGCACTACCTTGGTTTCGTTGCCCTGCCGGTATTCGATGCCGGTTGCCCGACTGTTCTCGATCACCACGCGGGTCACCAGCGCATTGACCTCGACCGTGAGATTGTCGCGCGCCATCGCCGGCCGCAGATACGCGACCGCGGCGCTGCAACGCCGCCCGTTGCGGATGGTGTTCTGGTTGCGGCCCATGCCTTCGTTGTCCGGGCCGTTGAGATCGTCGTTCCACGGCACGCCGGCGCCCCGGTTCGCCTCGATGTAGGCGTCGACCAGCGGCTCGTGGAACGTGGAGAACCGCACGCTCAGCGGGCCGTCGGTGCCGCGATAGGGACTCGGCGCGCCCTCCCAGGATTCCTGCTTGCGGAAGTACGGCAGCGCGTGCGCGTAGGACCACGCCGGCAGGCCGTTCTCGCCCCAGCGATCGTAATCGCCGCGGTGGCCGCGCGAATAGGTCATGGCGTTGATCGAGGACGAGCCGCCGATCACCTTGCCGCGCGCGCATTCGATCTGCCGGCCGTTCATCCGCGGCTCGGGCTCGGTGAAGTACATCCAGTCGTGCAGGCGGTTGGTGAGAATTTTCCCCCAGCCCAGCGGGATATGGATCCAGGGGTCGCGGTCCCAGCCGCCGGCTTCGAGCACCAGCACCTTGACGTCGCGGTCCTCGGTTAGCCGGTTCGCCAGCACGCAGCCGGCCGAGCCGGCGCCGACGATCACATAGTCGTAAGTCTGATGGGAGGTCATGACGCCGGAAGGCTAGCGGTTGACCGCGTCCCCGCGCAAGGCGACCATGCGGCGGTTTTGAGGGGACAGATGACGATCAAATCAGGTGACGTGCAATTTGCCGGCGAGGTCGGCTATCTCGCGCAGCCGGAAGGCGGAAGCAAAGCCGGCGTGGTGCTGCTGACCACGATCTACGGCGTCAACCGCATCATCCGCGGCTACGCGGACATGCTGGCCGGGGAGGGCTTCGCGGCCCTGATCTGGAATTACGACGGCGGTCCCGGCCTCGACGACATGAAAAACCCGAAGCCCGCGCTCGAACGTGCGCACAAGCTCGACGACGGCGCGGTGGCGCGCATGTCGAAATGCGTCGACCATCTGCTGAACGAGGTCAAGGTGACGTCGGTCGCGACGCTCGGCTTCTGCCTGGGCGGACGCTATTGCCTGATGCTCGCCGCCGACGATCCGCGGATTTCCGGCAGCGTGTCCTACCATCCGACCATCCATGAGCCGATGCCGGCGAACGAATCGGTGGACGTGATTGCGCGCGCCGCCGACATTCCAAGTCCAGTGCTGGTGCTCTATCCGGGCCAGGACCGGATCACCAAGCCGGACACCTTCTTCAGGCTGCAGGCATCGTTGCAGACCCGCAAGACGGCACCCACGGTGATCCATTTTCTTCCCGACGCCGATCACGGATTCCTGCATCACACCGACTCGGCTGTGAACGTCGCGGCAGGGAAATTCACGCGGCCGCAGGTGCTCGGATTTCTCCGCGCCACCGCGCAGAAAAACTAAAGGGAATTGCCGATGGCAAAGCCGATCCGCCGGGTGGTGACGGGCCACAACGCCGCTGGCAAGTCCACGTTCATTTCAGACGGCGCCGCGCCCAACGTCTATTGCCGGGTGCCCGGCAGCGTCACTGTCACCGAATTGTGGGAGACCAAAAACACGCCGGCCGACAACAGCGGCAGCGCCGATGCCGCCGACCGGCCGTTCAAGCTGCACCCGCCAAAGAACGGCAGCGTGTTCCGCATCATCGAATATCCGCCGGACAAGGTGCGGCTCGCCGCCATCGCCCGCGAGCGGAGCATGGGCGACGACGGCTCCGGCCGCGATGCCGCGAGCGACCGCAACAGCCCGCGCCATCCCGGCATGCACAAGACCGACTCGATCGACTACGCCATCGTGCTGTCCGGCGAGATTTATGCGCTGATGGACGACAGCGAGGTGCTGCTCAAGACCGGCGACGTGCTGGTGCAGCGCGGCACCAACCACGCCTGGAGCAATCGCAGCGACGAGCCGGCGTATCTCGCGTTCGTATTGATCGACGCGGAGCGCGCGCCGTGAGCGCGTCCGGGGGGCCGGTCGAACGCGCGACCCTGGAGGATTTGGCGGCGGCGAGCCGCATCCTGGTCGACCAGGGCGTGTTCGACGCCGCCGGTCACGTCTCGATGCGGCACCCGACCCATCCCGAGCGCTTCCTGATGTCGCGCTCGCTGGCGCCCGAGATGATCACCGCCGACGACATCATGGAGTTCGACCTCGATTGCGAGGCGATCGATCCGCGCGGCCGCAACGGATTCATCGAGCGCTATCTGCACGGCGAGATCTTTCGCGCGAGACCGGATGTCGCGGCCATCGCGCACAGCCATTCGCCGTCGGTGATCGCGTTCGGGCTGTCGAATACCCCGATGCGCGCGATGTATCACAACGCGGCATTCCTGGCGGCCGGCGTGCCGGTGTTCGACATCCGCGACAAGTTCGGCAAGACCGATATCGTCGTCAGCACCAAGGAGAAGGGCGCGGCGCTCGCCCAAGTGCTGGCCGACAAGCCGGTGGCGCTGCTGCGCGCCCACGGCATGGTGGCGGTCGGGCCGAGCCTGCCGGTCGCGGTGTTCCGCGCCATATTCACGGTCGCCAGCGCACACATCCAGCACCAGGCGCTTGCGCTTGGCGGCCCGCTGGCCGCGCTCGACGCGGAGGAGGGCGCACTGGCCGACGTGGTCAATGTGCAGACCGTCGGCCGCGCCTGGGATTTGTGGAAGCGGCGGGTGATGAAGTAATCTCTCACCACGTCATTCCGGACACCGCGAAGCGGCGATCCGGAATCCAGACGCAAACACTGAGCTTGCGTCTGGATTCCGGGTTCCGGAATGACATCGGAAAAACTGGCCGGAGCAAACCATGTCGCAGCCGCAAGTGATCCAGATGCCGCAGCTTCAGCTCAAGCAGAAGCTGGTGGACGCCATCCGCATGCTGGAGAAGGCCGAGTACATCGACCACAACGGCCACTGCAGCGCGCGCCGCGACGCGACCTCGTTCTACATCAATTCCGGCGCCTCGATGCGCGGGGCGCTGACGGTGGAAGACATCGTCGCCATCGACTTCCAGGGCAATCTGGTCGAAGGCTCGGCCAAGCCGCCGCTGGAGTTCCCGATGCACGCCGAGGTCTATCGCGCTCGCGCGGAGGTCAACGCGGTGTTCCACACCCACCCGAAATACTCGACCTATCTCACCATGACCGGCACCAAGTACCAGCCGGTCTATGCCCAGGGCGTGCTGCTCGGGGACATCCCGGTGATGGATTCGCCACTGTCGGTTAACACCAGGCCGATGGGTGAGAAGATGGTCGGCATCATGGGAAATAATCCTGCGGTGCTGCTCAAGGCGCACGGCGTGGTCGCGGTCGGCATCGACATCGTTGAGTGTTTTGCTATGGCGGCTTACGTCGAAGAGAATGCCTATCGGCAATATATGGCGATGCAGATCGGCGAACCGTACGTTTTCAGCGCCGAAGAGCAGAAAGCCTGCCGGGAAAAGCTCTGGACCCCGAGCCTGTTCAAGAAAACCTGGGACCACTATCACTCCAAGATCGCGTAGTAATGTGTGGAACTTTTAGGAATGAGATCGCACAAAACTTTTATTTGAGTCGCGCGGAACCTTTGCGTCGTTAAAAGCGTTATAATTTTTCGCCAGATTGCCCTTGCCCCACCGCGATGTCTCCACATTGCGGTCGCGATTGGCCAGCATCTGTTGCCCCGTTCGAGGGGACAAACACCTCAACAAGAAACAACAGATTCAGGGGCAGGCACGCGTTCGTGCGCGGCTGCATGGCGGGGGATATACGGGATGAAGCTTTTGCTCGTCTGCACGGCGTTGACCGTTGCGTTGCCGGCCAGCCTTTCAGCGACACCAGAGTTTCTTCCGACCACTCCAGAGCTGCTTCCGAGCGCGACGTCGTTCGCCTATACGGCGCGGCACAGCACGTCGCTGCTGCCGGATTCCGTCACCGCGCGGATTCGTCCCAACGAAGACAACGACGATTTTCCTCGCGATGACGTGGATGCCGACGAGCCATCCGCGTTCGCAGCCGATCGCAAGATCGCTCGTGTGTTTTCGAAGCGCGAACTGTGCAGCAGCGCGGTTTTTGCCGCAGAAGCCAATAATCTCCCCGCCCCGTTCTTCGCCAATCTGATTCAGCAGGAGAGCGGGTTCAAGCCGCACGTCGTGAGCTCCGCTGGCGCGCAGGGCATCGCGCAATTCATGCCGCGGGTGGCGCGGGCCTACGGCCTGCACAATCCGTTCGATCCGATCCACGCGCTGGCGGTGTCGGCGAAATTCCTGCGCGAGCTGCTCGGGCAGTTCGGCAATCTCGGGCTCGCGGCCGCGGCCTACAACGCCGGGCCGAAGCGCGTGCAGGATTGGATGGCGAAGCGCGGCAAGCTCCCGACCGAAACACGCAACTACGTGCAAAACATCACCGGCCGCCCCGCCGAGCAGTGGGTTCGGGCCAAGGTCGTCGGTGGCGATCTGAAGCTGCCGCCGCACGCGCGCTGCCCCGACATGAAGATCATGGAAGCCAACGCCGGCGGCGTGCTGGTCGCTGCGACCAAGACCGCCGCGGCAGTGGCGCAGACCACGAAGTCGTCGGCTGCCGGGAAGCACGAGCCCAAGACCTACAATGTCGCGTCCGCGACCGAGACCAGGGTTGTGATCGCGAACAAGGGCGGCAAGCCGATCATCACGCGAACGGCCGCGCCTGAACGCAAGGTGGCGGCGAAATCCGAAAAGAAGGCGAGCGGCATCCGGATGGTTGCGCAGCGCACCGAAGTCTCGGCTTCATCGCAGCGCAAGACGGTTGATCGGCGCGCGCCGGCCGATCTCAAGATCATGGTGGCGGAGAACAAGGGCGCGAAGTCCGTCGCCAAGTTCGCGGGCAAGCCCGCCGCGGCCGTCGGCAAGCGCGTGAAGGTCGCCGCCGCACGGTAAGGCTGGTTCACGCCCACGCGCACCACACACCGCTGTCATGCCCGGGCTTGACCCGGGCATCCACGAACGGGCGCGACAAGCCACCTCGTACGAATTGCATTCGTGGAGAGTGCTCATGGATTGCCGGGTCAAGCCCGGCAATGACAACCGAGAGGGATGCGCACGCGTGCGCATGTTACTCCGCGGCGTCGCCCTACAGCGTCTTCTCGATCAATTCCCGCAACTCCGCCGTCACCTTCGGCTCGATCCCGAACCACGCCTTCCAGGCCGGCCGGCCCTGGTGCAGCAGCATGCCCAGGCCCGTGACGGTGCGGTTGCCTCGCTCGCGCGCCGACGCGATCAGAGGCGTCTCGCGCGGGATGTAGATGATGTCCGCGACCAGCGCGGTCTTCGACAGCTTGTCGAGCCGCAAATCCAGCGCCGCTTGTCCGACCATGCCCTGGCTCGTTGCATTGACCAGCATCGCCGCGCCGTCGAGCGCGTCGTGGCGCTGCTCCCACGGCAGCACCGTGATCGGCCCGCCAAGCTCCTGCGCCAACGTCACGGCGCGCGCGTGCGTGCGATTGACCAGCCGGATGTCCTTCGCGCCGCGCAACAGCAATCCGTAGACCACGGCGCGCGACCCGCCGCCCGCACCCATCACCGCGACCGGCCCTGCATCGGCGCGCCAGTCCGGAACGAACTCCAGGATGTTCTCGATGAAGCCGTAGTAGTCGTTGTTGGTGCCCGACAGCGAGCCGTCCGGCCGCACCATCACGCAGGAGATCGCGCCGATTTTCTTCGCGACGTCGTCGACCTCGTGGACGATCTTGAACGCCTCCTGCTTGTGCGGGATCGTCAGATTGCAACCGGCGAAGTTCAGCGACGGCAGCGCACGCAGCGCGTCCCGCAGGCGTTCCGGCTCGATCGCCAGCGGCACGTAGCTGCCGGCGAGCCCGTGCTTGGCGAACCAGTAATTGTGCATCATCGGCGAGCGCGACTGCGAAATCGGCCAGCCCATCACGCCGGCAAGCAGGAAACGGTCGGAAGCGGCCATGCGGTCTCTCTTGAGGTTCGCGATGCTCCTACCATGAACGCCGCCGGTCCGCACCGCTGGCGCGGGGGCCACGTCCTCAATAGACTTTCGCGGTCCATGGGGAGTGTCGTCATGAGCTTTTCTGCAATCCGTGCGCTGGCCGGCGTCTTGAGCTGCGCTCTCATCGGTTCGGCGGCTTATGCCCAGGCCCCGGCGCCATACCCCGACCGCGTCGTGAAGATCATCGTGCCGACGGCGGCTGGCGGCGGCGCCGACACGCTGGCGCGGCTGATCGCGGCCCGGCTCAGCGAGCGCACCGGCGGACAGTTCGTGGTGGAGAATCGTCCTGGCTCGGGCACCATCATCGGCACCCGTTCGGTCGCGACCGCCGATCCCGATGGCTACACGCTGATGATGACCCAGACCAGCCTGACCATCAGCCAGGCGATCAACGCCAATCTGCCTTACAACGTGCAGCGCGACTTCGCTCCGGTCGTCAACGTCGCGCTCGGACCGAACGGCCTCGCGGTGCACTCGGCGGTGCCGGCGACGACGCTGCCGGAGTTTCTCGCCTACGCCAAAGCCAACCCGAACAAGCTGAGCTACAGCTCCGCCGGCGTCGGCACCGCGTCGCACATGGGCATGGAGCTGTTGAAATCGACCACCGGCATCGACGTCGTCCACGTACCGACGCGCGGCACCGGACCCGCGATGATCGATCTGCTCGGCGGCCAGGTGCAGACCATGCTCGGAAGCCTGCCGGTAATGCTGCCGGAGCAGCGCACCGGCCGAATCCGCCTGATCGCGACCGCCGAGCGAAAGCGCTCGCCGTGGACGCCGGACCTGCCGACCGTGGAGGAGGCGGGCTTTCCCGGCTTCGAATCCGGCAACTGGACCGGCATCCTGGCGCCGGCTCAGGTCGATCCGAAAATCATCGCCTGGCTGAACCGGCAGGTGGTCGACATCCTCGGCACGCCGGACATGAAGGAGCGGCTATTCGCCATCGGCTTCGATCCGATCGGCAACACGCCGGCCGAGTTCGCGGCGACCATCAAGCGCGACATCGAGCGCTGGACCGAGGTCAGCAAGCGCGCGGGGATTCGGAATCAATAGCGCTCTACTCGCGTCATCCACTCCATTGTCATCCCCGCGAAGGCGGAGACCCAGAACTACGGGCTCGGTGACAAGTTGAAGCCTGGGTCCCCCGCCTTCGCGGGGACGACAGCCAGAAAATTTTGAGGGGGACGCCTAAGCCGCCCGCACCTTCGCTGCGGCAGGAGCCGGCCGCACCGCATGTTTCGGCTGGCCGACGCCCGATCCTGCCCATAGACTTTAGCCGCCTTATCACAAGGACGATCACCATGCCGGCAGCCCGTACGATCGCGTCCGCCTCGTTGTCCGTCCTGTTGGGTGCGTTCGCATTCATCCCGCCCGCAGAGGCCCAGGACTATCCCGCCAGGGCGGTGAAGTTCATCGTTCCGTTCGGCGCCGGCGGCCCGGCCGACGTGTTCACCCGGCAGATCGCCCAGCGTCTCTCCGAGCAGTTCAAGCAGCCGTTCGTCGTCGAGGTCCGTTCCGGCGCGGGCGCCATCATCGGGACCGACGCGGTGGCGAAGTCCGCTCCGGACGGCTACACGCTGCTGGTGATGGCGAACGCCCAGACCACCACGGAATCGCTCGTCCCGAACCGGCCGTACAATCTGATGCGGGATTTTGTGGCGGTGGCGGGACTCAACATCTCCGACCTGCTGATGGTGGTGCATCCGTCGGTGCCGGCGAAAGACGTGCGGGAGTTCATCGCGTTCGCCAAATCGAATCCCGGCAAGGTCAACTACGCGTCGTCCGGAAACGGTTCGCCCTATCACATGGCCGGCGAGCTGTTCAAAACCATGACCGGGACCACGATGCAGCACGTGCCTTATCGCGGCAGCACCCAGGCGCGCGTCGACGTGATCGGCGGTCAGGTGCACGCGATGTTCGACGCGATCACCGTGGTGTCGCCGAACGTACAGGCCGGACAGGTGCGCGCGCTCGGCACCACCGGGCTGCGGCGCACGGCGGTGATGCCCGACGTGCCGACCGTCGCGGAATCCGGTCTGCCCGGCTATGACGCAACCATCTGGCTCGGCGTCATGGCGCCGACGGGCACGCCGAAGCCGATCGTCGACTGGCTCAACGCCGAGATCAACAAGGTCATCAATCGGCCCGACATCCGCGAGGCTTGGGCCAAGCAGGGCGCGGAGCCGATGGTGATGACGCCCGCGGAATTCGATGGCTTCACCCGGCGCGACATCGAGAAGTGGGCCGCGGTGGTGAAGGCCTCGGGCATGAAGGTGGAGTGAAGCGGCCGCGAGAACGGCGGCTGTTACGCCGCCCGTTCCTTCGCCGCTTGCAGCAGCCCGGCCTGCACCAGCGCCAGCCTGATCCGCTCGACCTCGGCGCGCTCGATCTTGACCAGTGGCGGACGCACGACCGCCCTCGGCAGGCGGCCGAGCAGCACCAGCGCTTCCTTCATGCGGTTGTGCATGTCCACCCACGGCTGCGAATAGAACACGCTGGCCAGCGGATAGATGCGGTCGTTGATCGCCTGCGCGGCCTTGAGATCGCCGGCCTGCATCGCCTTGAACAGTTGCGCCTGGAGGTCGGGGATCACGCTGCCGCTGCCGGACAGCAGGCCCTTGCAGCCGAAGCTCAGCGACGCCATCAGCCACGAGCTCTGGGTGGTCAGCACGGTGAACGGCCGCGACAGGTTTTGCAGATTGCGCACGTGCCATTCGTGCTGCTGCGGCGTGCCGGCCCAATCCTTGATCGCCTTCAGGGTCGGGATCTCGTCGATCATCCTGAGCAGGGTGTCGTTCGGATAGCCCTGGCCGGTGGCCAGCGGATACTGGAACGCGATGATCGGCAGGTCGCTGGCGTCGGCGATGCGCTTGAAGTGCTCGATCGCCATCGCCGCGTTCTGACCCATCGTGAAAGGCGCCGGCGGAAACACCAGCAGCGCCGAAGCGCCGCCCGCGGTCGCGGCCTTGGCGATGCGCGCGGCTTCAAGCGAGCCGTCGGCCCAGATGCCGTGGACGATCGGGGTTTTTCCGCCGACCTCATCCTGCGCGATGGCGTGGATCCGCAGTTGCTCCTCGAAGGTGCAGGACGCCACCTCGGTCGAATGCGCGTTGATGGTGATCGCCGAAATGCCGTCGGTCGCCGTCACATAGCGCAGGTGTTTGCGGAAGCCTGCTTCGTCGATCGAGAGGTCGTCATGGAACGGCAGGATGACGGCCGGGATGACGCCATGCGGGACGTAGGTCTTGTGACGGGGCATTCGCGTGTCTCCTTGGGCGCTTAATTGGTCGACGGGCTGTGATTTGCGCTATTATGCCCGGAAACGCCGCTGCGAGCACGCCTTAATCGAGGGAGGATTCATGTCGATTCCACGCCGCCGCTTTCTGCAACTGGCCGCCGGGGCAGCCATGTTGCCCACGTCCGCGCACCTCGCCCACGCGCAGGCCTATCCGTCCCGCACCATCACCATGGTGGTGCCGGTTCCGGCCGGCGGCGCGCTGGACACCAATGCGCGCCTGGTCGCGTCCGGCATGTCGGCCGCGCTCGGCCAGACGGTGGTGATCGAGAACGTCACCGGGGCGGCCGGCTCGACCGGCACCGGCCGGATCGCACGCGCGGCGCCCGACGGCTACAGCATCCTCTACGGCGCCAACGTCACCCACGTCCTCAACCCGGCGGTGCTGAACCTCAACTATGACGTGGTCGCGGACTTCGAGCCGATAGCGCTGATCGGCGACACGCCCTGGCTGTTCGCGGTGAAGAACGACCTGCCGGTGAAGAACCTTCGCGAGCTGATCGCGTGGCTGAAGGCCAATCCGGACAAGGGGTCGTTCGGCACGGCGGGGCAGGGCAGCCCGTCGCACATCGGCGGCGTGCTGTTCCAGCAGGTGACCGGCACGAAATTCCAGTTCATCCCGTATCGCGGCACCGCGCCGGTGATCCCGGACCTCGTGTCCGGGCAGATCGACATGGCGATCCTCGATCCGATCACGTCGCTGCCGCAGCACCGCGCCGGCAAGATCAGGATTCTCGCTGTGATGGGCAAGAAGCGCGGCAACGGCTCTCAGGACATTCCGCTCGGCGACGAGTCCGGTGCGCCCGGCGTGTACACCGAGCCCTGGCAGGGCATGTGGGCGCCGAAGGCCACGCCGAAGGACGTCATCGCCAAGCTCAACGGCGCGGTGGTCAGCGCGCTCACCGATCCGGCGATCCGCAAGAAGTTCGCCGATCAGAGCTATGAACTGACGCCGCGCCAGAACCTGACGCCGGAGTACCTGGCGAAATTCCACAAGGAAGAGATGGACCGCTGGTTCCCGATCATCAAGGCGGCGGGTATCAAGGGCGGGTGAGGGCGGCGCGCGCTTTCAGGTCCTGCCGACCACGTATCTGAACTTGTTGTTCATGCGGTAGGAGCCATCCGGCTGCTTGAACGGCGCGATCGCCGGCATGGCCGCGGCGCGCAACGCATCGAAACCCGCGTGCCGGACCGCCCGCACGCCGACGCCGGATGCGGCGATGGCGCGCAGAGCAATGTCGTCGTTGGCAAAGACGAAAGGCGCGTCGGCGTCGCCGGATTTTTCCGGCTTCAAGCCTGCGGCCGTCAGCATTGTTTCCAGCAGGCCGGGTTCGGACAATGCGAAAGGTCCCGGCGCGCCAGGCGGTGGCGGCGGCAGCAAGCTGCCTTGCGCCCTGACGAACGCCGCGGCTTCGCAATCCTTGGCGGAGCCCCACACCGCCATCGCGACCAGACCCGACGGCTTGGCGACGCGGCGCGCTTGCCGCAAGGCATTCACCGGATCGGCCGCAAACTGAAATGAGTTGAACCCCGCGACCAGATCGAAGCTGCCGTCGCCGAACGGCAGCTCTTCCATTTCACCGATATGGAAGTCGCCGGACGGCGTGCGCGATCTTGCGATCTCGATCAGCTTTGGCGCGGCATCGATGCCCGCGGTTCGTGCGCCCCGCTTCGTTGCGAGGTAACAGAACAGGCCGGAGCCGCAGCCGACATCCAGCACGCTGTTGCCGGCGCCGATGCCGGCTTCGTTCAATACCGTTTCATAGAGCGGCGCAAACAGCGGCTCCTGCAGATCGGCCCAATCGCGCGGCGAACCGCTCCAGATGTCGCCTTGGGCCGCAGCCGTTCCCACGCCGCTACACCTTCACCGACGTCATGATACCCTTCGGGAAAATCTCCTCCGGCTTGACGTGCCGCTGCGCGATGCCCTGCTCGAACGAATAGCGCAGCATCTGCTCCCAGGTCGGGCGGTTCTCCTCGATGCCGTAGGGGAACGTGTCGCCGCCGAACATGTCGGTCATCTTGCGCATGTAGGTCGGCAGCCATGCCACCGGATAGCGCGACACCGCCGGGTCCATCAGCCGCTCGACGCTGCGGCGCTTGGCTTCGACGAAGGCGTTGTAGAGGTTGCGCGCGATCCAGGGATTCTCGTCCAGCACGCGCTTCTGCACCGCAATGATGTGCATGATCGGCCAGACCTTGGTGCGCTTGAAATACGCTTCTTCCATCTCCCAGAAATCCGGGAACAGCCGCACCACGTCGGGATGGCCCTGGCGGAAGCAGTCCGGCGGCCGCGCGATCAGCGCGCAGTCGATCTCGCCTGACGCCACCATTTCGCTCAGCGATTTGTCCTTGATGCGCGTGAGCTTCACGCCCTTCGGCAGGCTCAGCTCGACCTTCTCGATCCGGCCCGCTTCGTTGGCGCCGGCCTGCACCCAGTTGATGTCTTTCAATCCGATACCGTGCTCGTCGTTGAGCCAGCCGCGCATGTAGACCGCGGCGGTGTGCGCCCATTCCGGCGATCCGATAGTCTTGCCCTTGAGGTCCTTGGCGCTTTTGATCTTGCTCTTCTTGTTGACGTAGAACGACGAGAACCGAAACAGCCGCGAGCACACCACCGGCAGCCCGATCAGGTCGGCGTTCTTGCGCGTGACCTGGGCGCAGAATTTTGCGAACGACAGCTCGCTCACGTCCCATTCGCGGTTGAATGTCATGCGCGCGAAGATTTCGTGATGCCCGAGCATCGACCAGGTGTGCTCGATTCCTTCGGCCTGCACTGTGCCGAGGCGGAAATCGCGGAAATGGTCGTAATCGGTGGTTGCGATCGAAAGCTTCACGCGCCCCATTTCTTGTTCCCCTGGCCGTTTCCCTGAAATGAGTGACCATAGCCCAGCGGGAGCGCCGTTTCACTGGCGGTTTGCGCGCATTTTTCGCCACTGGTTCCGAAACCATTTCCAGGACCGGCCGTTGTCGCTCAGCGGGAAGCGGCATTGCGGCCCTGTGACGACCATTGCGCAAAAGGGATCATTTTCATGCGTATCCGCGTGCTGTCGGCAGCAAGCATTGCCATCCTCGCGGCAGCGTGCCTGAGCCTTCTGATCTCCGACCCTCTGGCCGCGGCGACTGCGGCTCGTAAGCCGGCCGACAAATCCGAAATCAGTGCGCAGAGCAAAGAACCCGCGCAAAGCAAAGAAGCCGCCAAGGACGCGCAACGCCGCCGCGCGCCCTTCACCGCCGCCGAGCAGAACGCCGCCGCCATTGCGGGCATCCCGGATGCGCGGTTCTGGGCCGACTCGGAGCAGGATTTCGTCCGTGCGTTACCCTCCCACGCCGGACCGTGGCTGGTGCTCTCAGGCGGCGGCGCGGACGGCGCGTTCGGCGCCGGGCTGCTCAACGGCTGGAGTCAATCCGGCCAGCGGCCGGAGTTCGCCGTCGTCACCGGGGTGAGCACCGGTGGGATGCTGGCGACGCTGGCGTTTCTCGGCAGCAGCACCGACGGCAAGCTGCGCGAGCAGTTCACCAATGTATCGGCGGCGGACGTGTTCGAGGTCGGCGGCACCGGCGAGAGCCTGTTCGACACCTGGCCGCTCAAGAAGCTGATCGCCAAGGAGGTAACGCCCGAGCTGCTCGCCGGCGTCGCGGCGGAATACAAGCGCGGCCGCCGGCTGTTCGTGATGACCACCAGTCTCGATGCCGAACGGCCGATGGTCTGGAACATGGGCGCGATCGCAGCCAAAGGCGGCGAGGCCGCGCTCGAGTTATTCCGCAACATTCTGCTGGCGTCCGCCAGCCTGCCCGGCCTGTTTCCGCCAGTGGTCATCGAATCGGAATCCGGCGGCAAGACCTTGCAGGAGCTGCACGCCGAGGGCGGCCTGGGCGGTCCGTTCTTCGTGGCGCCGCCCGCGCTGCTGTCGCGGGCCAAGAGCGCGCTGCTGCCGATCACCGAGCTTTACATCGTGGTCAACAGCAAGCTCGCCCCGGATTTCTTCATGACCGAGCGCAACACCGCCACCGTGCTGGCGCGCTCGATCTCGGCGGCGCTGAAGTCGGTGATGCGCGCAGAGGTCGATCGGATTTACGCCGTCGCGAAGCGCGAAGGGATCGGCTTCAACCTCGCCTATGTCGAGGACAGCTTTGCCAAGCAGGCGAGCGGCCCATTCGACACCAAGTATATGCAAGCGCTGTTCGAGCGCGCGCTGGAACGCGGCCGCGACGGTACGGCGTTTCGCAAGGAGCCGCCGGAGTCGTGAGCCTCCGCCTATTCCCCCGCACTAGCCGCACCCTGACCTTCCCGGCATAATAACGCCGTTCTGCAACAAGAGCGGCCGGCCTCTCGGCCTGCGGCGTCGGGAATGGGAATGACTTCATGAAACGCGTGCTGATCCGGTGTGGCTGGCTGGTCACGCTCGATTCCAAGCTGGGAGATTTCAGGAACGGAGAAATCCTGTTCAGCGGCAACCGGATCGAAGCGGTCGGCCGCAATCTTGGCGCGACGGCGGACGAGATCATCGACGCCTCCGACAAGATCGTGATGCCGGGCTTGGTCAACGCCCACATGCACACCTGGGAAACCGCGCTGCGCGGCATCGGCGCGGAATGGATGTCGGCCGACTATTTCAAATGGGTCCACTCCAATCTCGCAACGCTCTACAAGCCCGAGGACAACTACATCGCCAACCTGATCGGCGCGCTGGCGCAGATCGACGCCGGCTGCACCACGCTGGTCGACTGGTGCCACAACATCACGTCGCTGGAGATGGCCGAACGCGCCATCGACGGTCTGGCCGACAGCGGCATCCGCGCGGTGTTCGCGCACGGCACTGCGAAGCCGATGGCACAGACCACGGGCACGCCGTTCACGCAGATTCCGCATCCGCGCGACCGCATCGAGGCGCTGCGCAAGGGCCGGCTCGTGGGCGACGACGGCCGCGTGACGCTCGCCATGGCGATCCTCGGGCCGGACTGGGGCGCCTGGGAGGTGGTCGAGCACGACATCCGCATGGCGCGCGAGTTCGGCCTGGTGTCGTCGTCGCACACGCGGCGGCGCGAGGATTGCGTGGTGCCGGACGGCTACGCCCGCATGGCCAAGGCCGGCCTGCTGGGCCCCGACCACAACCTGGTGCACGGCACCAGCTACGACCACGCCGATTACAAGGTCGTGGTCGACTCGGGCGCGACGCTGACCTCGACGGTGCTGGTGGAGCTTCACCATCACGTCGGCGATACCGCGGTCGCGGCCTACCGCGAGGCCGGCGGAAAGCCGTCGCTCGGCATCGACGTCGAACTCTACTGCTCCGGGCAGATGTTCCGCGAGATGCAGGCGGCGCTGCTGTTCGCGCGCGGCAAGGAAATCCGCAACAACGTTTTGCGCGGCAATTCGCACTACAAGACAATTCCGGTGCGCACCCGCGAGGCGCTGGAATGGACCACCATCAACGGCGCGCGCGCGTTCAAGCTGGACGGCCAGATCGGCACGCTGTCGCCCGGCAAGAAGGCCGACATCGTCGTGCTGCGCGCCGACGATGTGAACATGGCGCCGGTCCACGACCCGGTCTATTCGATCGTGGAGATCGCGGGCGCCGGCAACGTCGACACCGTGATCGTCGATGGCGTCGTGCGCAAGCAGAACGGCAAGCTGACGTTCCCTGCCGACGTGCTGCGCAAGCGGTTGGATGAGCTGGCCGAGTCCGGCGCGCGCCTGATGCGCGAGGGCGGATACAAGGTTGAAGGTGCGCCGCAATGAGAATTTCGGTGTCGCTGAGACTTGTGCGATCGTTGTGACCATCGCTGCTGAAGGACTGGTCTTCCGTAACCAACGACGGAAATAATTGTTGCGGTTTGGGGTGGACATTTAATGGTCCATGTACTATATATAGGCAGAGGTGGCCTCTGATCCGGCGCGTAAGATTCCTGTCGTGTTCTATCGCAGGCGGGGCGGAGCCAAGGTCGTCCGCGACTGGCTGCGCGATCTCGACGAGGCCGACCGTCACGCAATCGGACTGGACCTGATGCGTGTTCAATATCGTTGGCCGGTGGGAATGCCGCTATGCCGCGCGCTGGGCGACGGACTCTGGGAGGTGCGGAGCACTTTGCCAAGCAATCGGATCGCACGCGTGTTGTTCAGCGTGCATCAGGGGCGGATCGTGGCGCTTCACGGGTTCATCAAGAAGACTCAGAAGTCGCCCGATGAAGATATGGCGCTGGCGCGCAGGCGCAAACGTGAATTCGAAACCTGAGAGGAGGTCGTATTGGCCAAGAAAAGAAAAAAGACTCGCAGCGCACGAAACCTCAATACGCTTGACTCCTTCCTTGCCAGCGAGGGCAAGAAAGAAGAGTTCGAGGCCGTAGCCGTCAAGGAAGTGCTGGCCTGGCAGATCGGCGAGGCCATGAAAGCAAAAAACCTTTCGCGCGCCGGACTCGCCCAGCGGATGAAAACCAGTCGCAGCCAGATCGGCCGACTGCTCGATCCAACGGACGGCAATGTCACCCTGAATACCTTGCAAAGAGCTGCGAAGATCGTGGGACGGTCTTTGCGGCTGGAATTGGTGTGAGCGATCGATAAGATCGCAATCAAGCGATCCTGGAAATCGGAGACCAGACAATGACGACCACCATCACCCGCCGTTCCATGCTCGCCGGATTGTCCGCGCTGGCGGTCGCACCGGCGCAAATCCCCGCCCATGCGCAGTCCGGCCGTACGATCACGATGATGCATGGCTTCACGCCGGGGGCGAACGTCGACTTCGTCGCCCGCCTGGTGGCCGACAATCTGAGCAAGCGTCTCGGCCAGCCGTTCGTCGTCGAGCCGCGCCCGGGCGCAGGCGGCACCACTTCGGCCGCCACCGTCGCCCGCGCCACGCCGGACGGCACCACGCTGAGCATCCTGCCGGGCGGCCATGCGGTGTCGGCGGCGATCTACAAGCAATTGCCCTACAACGCGGTCGAGGACTTCAGCTTCATCAGCCTGCTGACCGACTTCCCATTCATCCTGGTCACCTATCCGGACCATCCGGCCAAGACGATCGCCGACGTCGTCAAAACCGCACAGGCCGACCCCGGCAAGCTGACCTGCGCCACCGCCGGCAACGGAACCGGAATGCATCTGGCGTTCGAGCTGTTCGCCGCGATGGCCAAGGCCAAGATCCAGCACGTGCCCTATCGCGGCTCGCCGCAAGGTCTCGTCGACGTGCTGGCCAAGCGCGTCGATTTCCAGATGGACAATCCGACCTCGGTGCTGCCGTTCATCAAGGACGGCCGGTTGCGTGCGCTCGGCGTGACCGGGCCGCAGCGGTTCTTCATGGTGCCGGATGTGCCGACCATCGCGGAGCAGGGTGTGCCGGGCTATTCGGTGACGTCGTGGCTCGGCGTCGCGGGGCCGGCGAAACTGCCGGCGGCGTTCGTCAGCAAGGTCAACACCGAGATCAGGGCGATCCTGCAAGACCCGTCGGTGATCGAAAAGCTGCGCGGGTTCGGCAACGAGATCAAGGCCACCACTCCGGAAGAATTCAAGGCCAAGGTGGCCGACGACGTCGCCAAATGGACCAAGGTGGTCGCCGACGCCAACATCCCGCGGGTCTAACGCCGCCGCGCGGAGCGGCACGGGGGGCCGGTGCTCGATCCGGCCCCTATGAAATTGCGCGGGAGAGCCGATACGATACTCTGAAGGGCCGCCCTGAGCCCGAGTTCGGAGGAAGCTGTGTTGGCCCGTACCGCGTCGATGCCCGAACGCTCGGCCATGTACAACGCCAACGCGTTGAAGATCGGGCTGTTCGGCGCCAATTGCTCCTCCGGCCGCTCGGCGACCAAGGTGCCGGAGCGCTGGTCGGCAAGCTGGTCCGACTGCCTGAAGCTGGCGCGCATGGCGGACGACGCCGGCATCGATTTCATGCTGCCGATCGGCCGTTGGAAGGGCTACGGCGGCGACACCGATTTTCATGGCGCGACGCTGGAGACCGTCACCTGGGCCGCCGGACTGCTTGCGGCGACCAAAAACATCACCGTGTTCGGTACGGTGCATGCGCCGCTGTTCCATCCGTTGATCGCGGCCAAGGAGTTCGTCACCGTCGATCACATCGGCGAAGGACGCTTCGGCATCAACCTCGTGGTCGGCTGGAACGAGGGCGAGTTCGAGATGTTCGGGGTCAAGCAGAACGAGCACGACGCACGCTACGATTTCGCGCAGGAATGGCTCGACGTCATCAAGCGCGCCTGGACCGAGCCCGACGACTTTGATTTCGTCGGGAGCTATCTCAATATCAAGGGCGTGCGGGCATTCCCGAAGCCCTATGGCGACACCCGGCCGATCATCATGAACGCCGGCCGTTCGCCGGTCGGGCAGTCCTTTGCGCTGCGCAACTGCGACGCGTTCTTCACCGCCACCGTCGATTCGCGCCACTCGATCGAAGCGAATGCCAAGAAGGTGGAGGAAACGAAAAGCGCCGCGCGCCAGTTGGGCCGCGACATCGAAGTCTACACCATCGGTCAGGTGGTTTGCCGCCCGACGCAGAAGGAGGCGGAAGACTACTACCGTTACGCCATCCTCGAGAATGCGGATTGGGGCGCGGTCGAGCAGATGATGGCGCTCAAGAACATCACGCGGCAGACCGTGGCCGCGGATGAGTATGCCAAGCAGCAGCAATACTTCGCCGGCAAGGCGATCGGCGGCTATCCGTTCATCGGCACGCCCGATCGGGTTGCGGAAGAATTGGCCAACATCAGCAAGGCCGGCATGCGCGGGATCGCCGTGTCGTTCGTCAATTATCTCAATGAGGTGCCATACTTCCGCGACGAGGTGCTGCCGCGCCTGGTGCGGCTCGGGGTGCGGCAGCCGCACTGATCCGACGGTTCACGACGAAACTTGGGGGGTAGGACAACATGTCGATGCGCTGGTGCCTGTTGGCGGTCGTGGTCGCGGCATTGAACGCCGCGCCGAGCTGGGCGCAGGAGTCCTATCCCTCGCGCCTGGTCAGGTTGATCCTTCCCTCCGCTCCCGGATCGACCACCGATCTGCTGGCGCGCATGATGGCCGACCAGCTCAGCCAGAAGTGGGGCAAGCCGGTCATCGTCGAGAACATCAGCGGCGCCGGCATGTCGATCGGCGCGACGCAGGCGTTCCGCGCGGCGCCGGACGGCTACACGCTGTTTCTCTGCCCGCCGTCGCCGGTCACGTTCATGAAGCTGCTGTACCGCGATCTTCCTTTCGAGCCGACGCAGTTCGTGCCGATCTCGCTGCTGGTGCGCGTGTCGAACGCGCTGGTGGTGCGGAAAGACTTTCCCGCCGCCAACGTGCGCGAGCTCATCGCCTACGCCAAGGCCAACCCCGGCAAGGTGACGTTCGCCTCGCAGGGCGCCGGCTCGACCGCGCACCTGTCGGCGACCCAGATCGAGCTGCTCGCCGGCGTCGAGATGACGCACGTGCCTTTCAGGGGCGCGGCCCCCGCGCTCAACGCCGTCGTCGCCGGTCACGTTGACCTGTTCTTCGACACGGTGACCACGTCGGTGCCGGTGTATCGTGCCGACAAGGTCAAGATCCTCGCGGTCGGCAGCACCGAGCGCTCGTCGGTGGTGCCGGAGGTTCCGACGGTCGCGGAGTCCGGGCTGCCGGGGTTCCGATCGGTCACCTGGTTCGCCATGGCTGCGCCGCCCGGAACAGCGCCGGCGCTGGTGAGCAAAATCAATCAGGACGTGGTCGAGATCCTCAAGCGCCCGGAGATCGGCGAGAGGCTGGGAAAACTGACGCTGGAGCCGATACCGGGCTCGTCGGCGGATGCGGCGCGTTTCTTTGCGGAAGAAACGCAATTGTGGGGCCGCGTCATCAAGGAAAAGAACGTGACGGTCCAATAACGGCAGCATCCCGCCACGGACCCAACCAACAGGTGGTCACGCCAGCGGTATTGCCATTTCCCTTGCGTCCCGGAGCACGTCTGTCGGCTCATAGGGTTTCGCATGAAAGCGCACATTCACCGGAAGGTCTCCTGGGAATGGCCGGCCCGACGTCATGAGGATGCCGACGGTCGGCCAGCGCTCGGCGACCTGACGGGCCAAGTCTGCTCCGTTCATCGAGCCGGGCATGCTGACGTCCGTAAACAACAGCTTGATATCCGCGTTGGTCTCGAAAAATCGCAGCGCCTCGTCGGCGCTTCCGGCTTCGAGCACTTGATATCCCGCATCCGAAAACATGAACGATGCGCCCATGCGCTCCAGCACGTCGTCGTCGGCAACGATCATCAGGGCCTGGGGATGTGAAGGGATCACACAAGCCAACTAACACGGATCGCGATCGTTCCAAGTTAATTGTTTGGGTATGGGCCTGAGAAAGGGCATCCGGCCTCATTTGTCGGAATTATACAGACGAGCCACTTGCAAAATAGCCGCGGCGCGACGGATTTCTTCTTCTGATGTGGGATGAGGCGAGGCGTTCGCGTCCGATTCGGGCAAGGTGTTTCTGCGACGAAGCACCACACGAATCAGGGCGCGAACATGCCTCTGCGCGACTCGCTAACAAATTCCTGGAGCCACATTCAAGGCTTTCTTTTTCCGATGTTGCGGGACGAGGTCGGGCCACTCACCGACAAGCAGAAACAGGTCATCGTCGTGCTCGAGGTGGCGCGCATCGAGGCGTTCGTCCACATGTGGCCTGGCCTGCAGGGGCGTCCGCCTGCGGACCGGCATGCAATTGCGCGCGCCTTCGTCGCCAAGGCCGTGCTCGGGCTAGCGCAGACGAACATGCTCATCGAGCGGCTCATCGCCGACAAGACGCTGCGTCGGCTGTGTGGTTGGGAACACCCCGGACAGGTACCGAGCGAAGCGACATTCTCGCGCGCCTTCGCCGAGTTCGCCGAAGGCGGGATGCCGGCTCGCGTGCACGAGGCGCTCATCAAGCAGACGCACGCAGAGCGTCTGGTCGGTCACATCTCACGGGATGCCACCGCGATCGAGGCGCGCGAGAAGCCGGTGAAGACCGAAAGGCTCGAGCCTACCCCGCCCAAACGCAAGCGCGGCCGGCCGAGGAAGGGCGAGATGATCGCCGTGAAAAAAGAGCCCCGACGGCTGGAACGCCAAGCCGGCATGACGCTGCCGGAGATGCTGGCCGATCTGCCTACCCAGTGCGCCGTCGGCACGAAGCGCAATGCCAAAGGGCATACGACGAGCTGGATCGGCTACAAACTGCATATCGACGTGGCCGATGGCGATATTCCGGTGACGTGCCTGTTGACCTCGGCGTCGCTGCACGACAGCCAGGCGGCGATTCCGCTGGCGACGATCACCGCGCAGCGCGTGACCAATCTCTACGATCTCATGGACAGCGCGTACGATGCGCCCGAGATCCGCGCCCGGAGCAATGCGCTCGGTCATGTGCCGATCATCGATGTAAACCCGCGGCGCGGCGGCAAGGTGGCGCACGAGGGCGAGGCGCGGGCAAAGCGGTGCGCCAACTATCGGCTGGCAGAACACCTGCGCTACAACGAGCGCAGTGCCGCCGAGCGGGTCAACAGCAGCTTGAAAGACAGCTACGGAGGCCGGTCCGTGCGGGTGCGTGGCCACGATAAAGTGTTCTGCCACCTGATGTTCGGCATCCTGGCGCTGACCGTGGAGCAATTGATGCGGCTGGTGACGTAGCTACGCCCGGTTGCCGCTGCGCATTACGGTCAAGATCAGCAAACGGACATATCACAGGCAAGCCGCGCCGGAGGTCCGCCAAGAAACGTCAAAAATGACCGGTCTCACCTGCTACGCCCATCAAACAGACGAAAGCGTTCCCACACCCGCCCTCCCGTCGGGAGT
>CAMDFO010000014.1 GCA_945897515.1 Rhodoplanes serenus
CGGCGGATGGTCATCGGCCCGCCGTAGCCGCCATCATAGTTCTTCGGCGACCACCAGTCCTTGGCCTGCGCGTAGCGCGTGTCGCCCATCGGCGGCAGGGTGAGCGGCGAATCCGATACCAGCGTGTTGGGTTGCAGCCCGGCGCTGAGCGCGGCGAGATAGGTCAGCGGCTTGAGCGACGAGCCCGGCTGGCGGCGCGTCTGGGTCGTGCGGTTGAGCTGGCTCAGCGGAAACGAGAAGCCGCCGACCATGGCGAGGATGCGCCCGGTCGCATTCTCCAGCACGACGGCTGCGCCCTGCACCGTCGGGCGCGAGCGCATGTCGACGCGCACGCTTTCGTGGAACTTGCCGTCCTTGGCCTTGGTCTTGGTCTCGACCACGCTGACGTAGATCACGTCGTTCACCGCCAGCAGGCGCCGCGCCTCGGCGGACGAGGTGCTGAGCGGCAGCACGCGCCCGTCGGTCAGGCCGACGCGGATCGAGTCGAAGCCCTTCATCGGGACCTTCTCGACCACGACCGCCGGATTCCAATGCACGTCGTAAAGCGGCAGCCGCACCGCTTCGAGCGCCTGCTGCCAGGCCGGCTTGCCTTGCTGCGCCGCCGGGTTCCCCTGCAACCGTTTGATCGCGTCGGCGAGATTGGCCTCCGGACCTTGATATGACCCGGTCCGCCGGACGCTCTGCTCGTAGCGCGCCAGCCCGTTCTGCAGCGCGGTTTCCGCCGCCCGCTGCAACTGCGGATGGATGGTGGAACGCACCGAATAGGAGGTCGCCGTGAGGCTGCCGATGCCGGGGATGGTGTTGGCCTCGCGGCGCAGGTGGTCGACCAGATGGAAGCCGCTGGTGCGGCGCGGCCGGTCCAACGCGGCCAGCGCCATCGGGTTGGCGGTCGCCGCCTTCATCTGCTCGTCGTCGATCGCGCCGTCCTCGCGCATGCGGTCGAGCACATAGGCGAGCCGCTCGTGGGCGCGCGCGCGATGCCGGTCGGGGTTGTAGAAGTTCGGGCCCTTGGTCAGGCCGGCCAGGAACGCGCCCTCGGCCAGCGTGAGGTCCTTGGCGCTTTTGCGGAAATAGCTCTTCGCCGCCATCTCGATGCCCCACGACGAGCGGCCGAGGAAGATGGCGTTGAGATAGACCTCCAGGATCTCCGGCTTGCTGATGGTCTGCTCGACGCGCGACGCCACCAGGATCTCGCGGATCTTGCGCTCGTAGGTCAGGTCGTCGCCGACCAGGAGGTTCTTCGCGACCTGCTGGGTGATGGTCGAGCCGCCCTGGCGCTTCTTCGGATCGGCCAGCGTGTTGATGAACGCGCGAATCACGCTGCGCTCGTCGACGCCCTTGTGCTCGTAGAACCGCTTGTCCTCGGCCGCGATGAAGGCCTGCTGGACGTGCTTGGGAATTTCCGACAGCGGCACCGAAATGCGCCGGTTGTCCGGCTCGAACAGCTCGGCGTAGCGCGACCCCTTGATGTCGAGCACGGTGGAGAGGCCGGGAAGCTTCAGGTCCTTGAGCCGGTTGTGGTCCGGCAGATTGGCGGCGGTCCGGTTGTAATAGGCGATGACCTCGCCGATATCGACGGCGCCGTTGGCGATCGTCTCGCGCTTGCAGATCTGCCGGTAGGCCAGGTGCAGGTCGGAAAACTTCAATCCGCGGAAGCCCTGGACCTCGTCGGCGTTGGCCCGGGTGTCGATCATCACGGTCTCGATCAGGTCGTCGAGGTCGAGATTGTCGATGTCGAAGGCTTTTTTGATGTTGGCGCAGCCGTCGCCCAGGATCTGGACGACCTTGGCCTGATCGGCCACCGGATCGAATTCGGTTTTCACGGCGTCCGGGCGAGCCATGACCTGGCTCAGCGCAAGGGCCGTAGCAAAAACCTTGACGAGGATGGCTTCCATCGACGCGGGACTGACGTTAGAGGGCGGCCTCCCCCTGAGGCCGAGACTATACAAGAACGCCGGTCCAGGGAGTCGGTTTTATGGCAGGGGCGAATTATTTTTTGCTTACCGGTGCGTGCAGATTTATCTTTCACGTTCAATGCGTTATTTGAAGCCTAAGCAAATCGGGGAGGCAAGGATGACTGGCAACGGACGCGACGGCCTGAGCGGGCGGCTGCAGACGCCGATTTCGACCGCCGAGCTCAATCGCCGCTGGAAGGCGGTCCGCGCCGCCATGGCGCGCGAGAAGATCGACGTTCTGCTGATGCAGAACAACAACGATCACATGGGCGGCTACGTCAAATACTTCACCGACATGCCGGCGACCAACGGCTACCCCCAGACCGTGGTGTTCCCGCGCGACGACGAGATGACCGTGGTGCAGCAGGGCCCGTTCGGCGGCGACGCCCGCCCGCCGGCCGACATCTGGCGCGGCGTCAAGCGCCTGCTCACCACGCCGAGCTACGCGTCGACGCACTACACCCAGTATTACGATCCCGAGCTCGCCGCCAAGGCGCTCGCGCCGTTCGCCAAGGCGACCATCGGCTTCGTCGGCATCTATCAGATGTCGTTCGCGATGGGCGACTTCATCATGAAGAAATTCCCCGGCGCGCGTTACGTCGACGCCAGCGAGCTGGTCGACCGCATCAAGGTGATCAAGAGCCCGGAGGAGCTGGAGCTGGTGAAGCGCTGCGCGATCATGCAGGATGGCGCGATGAAGGCGGCGTTCGACGCCGTCAAGCCGGGCATGCGCGACACCGAGGTTGCCGCCGTCGCCGTGCACTACAGCCAGGACCACGGCAGCGAGAACGGCATCTATCTCTGCGCCTCGGCGCCGCTCGGCACGCCGGCGAAGTTCGGCCAGCGCCACATGCAGAACCGCACCATCCAGAAGGGCGACCAGGTCGCGCTGCTGGTGGAAGACTCCGGTCCCGGCGGCATGTTCACCGAGCTGGGCCGCTCCTGCGTGGTCGGCGTCAAGGTCCCGCAGCAGATGAAGGACGAGCTGGATTTCTGCATCGCGTCGCGCAAGCTCACGCTCGACATGCTCAAGCCCGGCACGCCGTGCAAGGACATCTGGGAGGCGTTCAACGACTTCATGCGCAAGAACGGCCGGCCCGAGGAGGCGCGGCTGTATTGCCACGGCCAGGGCTACGACCTGGTGGAGCGCCCGCTGATCCGCAACGACGAGCCGTGGACCATCGAGAAGAACATGAACATCGTCGTGCATCCGACCTACGCGCACGCCGGCTACCTCAACTGGCTGTGCGACAACTACATCATCGGCGGCAACGGCCCGGGCGACCGCATTCATTATTTCCCCGAGGTGGTGGTCGAGGCGGGTTAGAAACCCACGCTGTCATTCCGGGGCGCGCCGAAAGGCGCGAACCCGGAATCCAGATCAGCTTTCCGAACCTTCGTCTGGATTCCGGGTTCGCTCGCTTTGCGAGCGCCCCGGAATGACGAACTCGAACGATAGCCCCATGAACCTCCTCATCTTCCTCACCCACCCCGAGCCCACCCGCTCCGGCTACGAGAAATACCTCGCCCCCCGCCATCCCGAGCTCGCCATCAAGACCTGCGGCACCCGCGACGATGCGCTGAAGCACGCCGCCTGGGCCGACATCATCATGTGCTTCGGCCCGCAGGCGAAGGCCGACTTCTTCCGCGATCTGCCGAAGCTGAAATGGGTGCACTCGCTCGGCACCGGCACCGACGGCATCACCGATTCCCCGCATCTCGGGCATGACGTCGTCGTCACCGCGACCCGCGGCATCCACGGCGTGCCGATGTCCGAGATGGCGTTCCTGATGATGCTGGCGTTCAACCGCGACTTCCGCCGCATCGAGCGCCAGCGCGCCGAGCAGAAGTGGGAGCGCTTCCCCGGCACGCTGCTCGATCAAAAAACCGTCGGCATTCTGGGTCTCGGCGCGATCGCCGAGGACATGGCGCCGCGCTTCAAGGCGTTCGGCATGCGCGTGGTCGGAATTTCCCGGACCGTGCGCCCGATTCCGGGCTTCGACAAAATCTACAGCCGCGCCGACATCGTGCAGGCGGCGGCCGAGCTCGACTATTTCGTGCTGCTGCTGCCGCTCGAAGACGACAGCCGCAACATCGTCAGCGACGCCGTTCTCGACGCCATGAAGCCCACGAGCTACCTGATCAACCTGGCGCGCGGCGGCGTACTCGACGAGGCCGCGCTGCTGCGTGCGCTCGAAGGCAACAAGATCGCCGGCGCCGCGCTCGACGCGCTGGCCAAGGAGCCGCTGCCGGCGGACAATCCGCTATGGAAATTGCCGAACGTGATTATCACGCCGCACATCGGCGGCTTCTGCGACACCTATGTGCGAGACGCGGCGCAGCAATTCGAGCAGAGCCTGGCGGAGTTTGTCGCGGGCCGGCCGGAGAAGATGCTGCACCGGGAGAAGCTGGCGTAACGCACCACTCTCTCCACGTCATGGCCGGGTTTGACCCGGCCATCCACGACTTGCTTTCGTGCCAAGACGTGGATGCCCGGCACAAGGCCGGGCATGACGATGTCGCGCCATTGATCGCGTGGGCACGGCGCTACGCGCCTTTGCCCACCCTACGCTTGCTGATCGCTGGCGCGTGGCGCGTTCTTTCGCTTTCGCCTCAATGGTTCCGTATACGCAGAAAAATACACCGCTTGCTAACGGGCGCAGAAGGCGCACGGTCGCGACGTGGATGAGCCAACCGCTTCGTGCCCCAACTGCCAAAAACCGATGGTGTTGACCCGCACGGTCTATGACGATTCGCGAAAGCCGACACAGCACGCCTTCGAATGCCGCAGTTGTCGTGTCGGCGTGACTGAGGCTGCGAAGCGCGATCCCAAATCCACGCAATAAGGGCTGGCGCGTGCCCGCCTTTGTTCAGTGGTCGGGAACCGGATGCGCAAGGGGCATTCGATAAAAGATCGCACTGGCAATGCCGGCTTCGATAGCCACCTGCGTTGGGTCGACAGTTGAACTCATACGATGAGGAGATTTCCAATGAGCAATCAGAACCAAAGCGATAAGAAGCCCGAGCAGCAGAACCAGGGCGGCACGGATCAGAAGCCGGGCCAGCAGCAGGGTGGCCAGGATCAGAAGTCCGGCCAGCAGACTCAGAACCCGGGCCAGCCTGGCCAGCAGGGCGACAAGACCGACAAGCCGAGCGAGCAGGCCAAGTAGGCCTCGTCTCTGATTTGTTGAGTTAGGAAAACCCGGCATTCGTGCCGGGTTTTTCTTTAGTGGAATGTGCCGGGCGACGGATAAGCGGTCGGAGACGCCCGCTGCGCAATTTCGTTCAACCGCAGAAAGCCGGCCATCAGCATCATGATGACTTCGGCGCGCTCTTTCTCGGGAAGCGCCGGGGTGGCGATCGCAATCCAGTCTCGCAACGCCTCGTGCGAACCAGTCTCATGAAAGCGCTTCGCCATTTCCAGGAAGAGCGAAATCGCCTCCTGTCCGCCGTGGCCAAGAACAGCAAGGTCGTTGAGCAACAAATCCTCTGAAATCTTCATGCGACTCAACGCGCGCACGGCGTTTACGTTCCATTCTGAACGACACGGCAGGGGCAAGGCATTCGCCAGGACGGAAAGAACAACAGTATCAGTGGCGAGCGGTGAGCGCGACGTAAGGTTATCGCTAAATACGTTCGCCTTTGCTCAAGATATGTTCCGCGCCGTCCAGTCCTTTCGGATGCGGCCCAGCCCATATCAAATAATACAGCGGATTGCCTCGGGTGTTCTTGATCAGCCGTGCGGTCGATACATGGCCAAAGCTATCCCGAAGTCGGCCTCGGTACCACTCGAGCAGCCTTGCCCCGGAGTCATCTACTTTGCTTACGATCGGACCAAATAAGTCATCGGTTTTCTCGTAGGCGAGTTCGCGCCATTCCCCTGAGCCGAAGAAATTGTTCAGAGAAATTTGCCAGCCAGGTGGAATTTCGCCTGACTTCGTCAGCATGCGCTGGATCGCCATTCCAAGCGGAAAATTTATGATGACTTCAATTACTCCAGTGCTGGCGAGTGCGGCAACGGTTGACCATGGCACCTGCATTCCAAAGGGATCGAGGAAGACTACAGCGCGGTGACGCTTCCAATCGGTCCTGCTTTCTAGCCATTCCTTTATTTGAGCGTTGGCGTCGCCCTCTCGCACAAAGATATTTCGAGTTGCTCCATACGCGACTTTGAGGCCGTTGAGTTCGGCTATGCGTTGTGGGTCTCGATCAACAAAAATGTAGGAAGAAAAAGGATTCGATATTTCGAGAGCAATTCGCGGCGATCCTTTTAAAAACTCGATTTCAGCGATGTCCGATTCGGCGTCCTGGTCAAATAAGCCTGGACCATCAGGGAACAGTTCCTTTGTCCGGATGCGAGACAAACCTGGTCCCGCAAAAGCATCCACATAAATGGTACTTTGTAACCAATGCCTCTGATTTTTTAGAACGGTCGTGTAAAAATTCAAATATTGTTCGAGTGCTTCAAGCTTTTCCTTTGCCCAAGGGCCAACGCTATTGTCTTTGGGCTTTTTCGTCATTCGGCCGCAGCAACGTATATAGGCCGAACTTCGGGAAATTGACTCCATTCTACGTCATCGAGTTTGCGTCCTCCGGATTTCGGACGTAGGCCGCCCCACTGCTTGAAAAAGAAAGCAACACCGGCAGCAAGACATTGATCGCGAACTTCGCGGACCCATTCTGCATTCATGGAGCGAGCGCCTGGTCCACTCTCGCCGCCGACGATAACCCAATCAATCCCTGCGAGTTCAACCCGTCCCATTGGGCCAATCAACGGCTCTATTGATAGAAAGCGGACACCTGCAGGGGCGTCATGCAAATGCTTGATCCTCGATTTCTTGCTTCCATCTTCGACTGAAACTCCGAACCACATATGAACAGGACCGCTTGCTTCGCCATAGCGACGTCGAAGGTAGTTGCGCATTAGAGATGAGCGCTTTGTTAGTATCTGAAACGTATGCCAGCGCGCGTTCTCCATGGTGTCGAACACACGGTCGATAAATTGCGTTGGAATTTCTTTGTGAAAAAGATCACTCATAGAATTTACGAAGATCATTCGCGGTCGGCGCCAATGCAGAGGCTGCTCAAGCCGTTCCGGCCGCAGCGTCAAATCAAATCCCGTTTCGAATGGATGGCCCGGCGTGTCGCGAAACCGCTCGGAAAATCGTTCGGCGTAACAATGATCGCAACCTGCGCTGATTTTCGTGCAGCCTGTCACGGGGTTCCACGTGGCGTCTGTCCACTCGATTGATGTGCTGTCAGCCACGGCCATTGCCCATTTTAGAACAAATCAAGAACAGATGCAATTTCATCTTACGCCTCACACGTTAAACGGAGATTCAGAACGTCTCTTGACTTATTTCCTATTATGGATTATATTCCTTTCAACCCCATCCAACCGAGGGACGTTCTCATGAGACGGTCTTTGAACGGGGTGGGGTGCGGCGTCCTGCGGGCGGGGCTCGTAACCTCGCACTCGGGCGGTTCCGGGCATCAACCGGGCGACACTACGGTCGCTCTGTCAGGTGCTGACTGCATTGGCCCAGCGCAAATGCCGGGTTCAAGAAGCTTGGCCCGGGACTGTTAAATGCCGCGGTGAAGCGCCGAAAGGCTTGCCGGCCGGCGTCATCGGCTGGCGTCTCGGACGCTTCCGAGACAGGTCCGACCGCGAGGCGGGCCGTGGGTGCGGCGCTCCGCACCAGCGCCTGTCGGCGCTTCACCCCCTCGGATTTTTCGAGGGTGAGAATTTCCCAAAACCCGGACGCAGCGCGTCGCGAGAACGCGGGATGCTGTCCTCTCACGGAGACCATCGATGAAACGAAAACGCCAACCGGCGGACGCCGGCAGCGGGAGCAGCCCCGACAAAAGCCTGGAGCGACTCCAGGCGAAACGCGAATCAGCGCAGCGCAAGCTCTGGACCGGCCTCAAATTCTGGGAGGTGTGTCCGGAGCGCCAATGCCTGCGTGCCCGGAGCTGCCGCGGCGACGTGAACGCCTGCCGCGACCGGTTCTGGCCGCAGGTGCCGAAAGACATCAAGGTGTGGCTGCAAGCCGCCATCAAGGCGCGGCGCGATGGGATG
Organism: Rhodoplanes serenus; assembly: GCA_945897515.1. Lineage (GTDB taxonomy): Bacteria > Pseudomonadota > Alphaproteobacteria > Rhizobiales > Xanthobacteraceae > Z2-YC6860. Next base: position 8,035 of record CAMDFO010000014.1, read on the forward strand.
TCGCCGGAGGACGCCAACCGCGTCGGCCAGGCGCGGGCCGAACAGGTGCGCGCGCTCGAGGCGCGGTTCGAGGCGGAGCGCCGCGCGGCCGCCGATGCCGAGGCCATGAGCGCCGCAGCGACGCGCAAGGCGATCGACGGTGCGCTCGCGCCTCCGACGCCCTCGGTTCCGCCGCGGGTCAGAGTGATGTGAAATGCGCGAACACGCCGAGGCACGCTTGTGCCAGCCGTCGTCACTAGGCTGCGGCCACGCGCGGGGCTATGCTGTGTGACGTGTCCGCAGCGGAAAAACCGCGCGGACCAAAGGGAGGAGCGTCATGACAAGGCACACGCTGCTTGCTGCGCTGACCGGCATCGCCGCACTCTCGTTTGCCGCCGGCGCCGCGGCGCAGAGCGCCGATCAATTTCCGAACCGTCCGATTCGCATCATCGTGCCGCAGGCGGCGGGTTCCGGCGTTGATCTCCAGGCGCGCGCGCTGGCGCAGAAGATGGGCGAACTGTGGGGCCAGCCGGGCATCGTGGAGAACAGGCCGGGCGCCAACGCCATCATCGGAATGGAAGCCGTCGCCAAGGCCGCGCCCGACGGCTACACGCTGGTCTATGCTCCGGTGAGCTCGCTGACGTCGAACCAGTTCATCTACAAGAAGCTGTCCTACGACCCGGTTCGCGACTTCGCGCCGATCACCCAGACCGTCGCCAACCCGCTCGGAGCGGTGTCCAATCCGGCTTCGGGGATCAAGTCGCTCAAGGATGTCGTCGAGCGGGCCAAAGCGAACCCCAGCCACGTCAACTACGGATCGTTCGGCATCGGCAACATGACCCATTTGCAGGGCGTGCTGCTGTCGCTCGCCGCCGATATCAAGATGACGCATGTGCCCTATCGGGGACAGACGCCGGCGATCACCGACGTGCTGGGCGGACAGATACCGATCGCGTTTACGACCACGGCCGGCGTGACCGAGCTCGTGGAGTCCGGAAAGCTCGCCCTGCTTGCCACGTTCGGCCAGGAGCGCGACGAGCAGTTTCCCAACACGCCGACGCCGTACGAGCTGGGCTACAAGAGCGCGGTCGTGGTCGGCTGGGCCGGCCTGCTCGCCCCGGCCGGCACGCCGCCGCAGATCGTCAGCAAGCTGCACGCCGGCATGGTGCGGGCGCTGGCGATGCCCGATGTCAAGGCCGCGATCCTGAAGCAGGGTTCGAGAGCGGTGAGCAGCAAGAGTCCCGAGGATTTCGCGCGCTTCATCAAGGCGGAATCCGACAAGTTCCAACCTGTCATCAAGGCCGCCGGTCTGGAAGGTTCGCAGTGAGCGAATACGTCAAGAAGACTCATCGTTTCGGTTTGGTGACGCCGTCGTCCAATACGATCCAGGAGCCGGAATTCTCGGCGGCGCTGCCGCCGAGCGTTTCGCTGCACACCGCGCGCGTGGCCTATCGCGACATCACCCCGCAGGAGCAGGAGCGCTGCGTCCTGGAGCTTGAATCGGAGTGCCGCAAGCTTGCCGACGCCGAAGTCGGCGCCATCGTGTTCGCCGCGACCGCCCCGACGCTGGCCAAGGGCAAGGGCTACGACCGCGAGCTGATCAAGCGCATGGAGGATGCCTCGGGCCGGCCGGCAAGCACGTCGGCGACCGCGTTCGTCGATGCGCTGACGCTGCTCGGCGTGAAGCGGATCGCGATCGGCGCGCCGTGGAGCAAGACCATGGACCGGCCGATGATCGATTTCATGGAGGCGCATGGATTTACGGTGGTGCACAGCGAGGTGGTGGGCTTTGTGTCGGCGGCCGAGCTTGGCCGGGTCGGGCCGGAAACCGCCTATGAGCTTGGCCGCAAGACCGACCGGCCGGACGCGGAAGCGATCATCATGCCGGGCGGCAACTGGTCCTCGATGCCGATCGTCGAGCGGCTGGAGAACGATGTCGGCAAGCCGGTGCTGGTGAACAACGCGGTCAGCCTGTGGGCAGGCCTGCGGCTGCTCAAGCGAACCGACAGCATTCCGGGCTACGGCCGGCTGCTGCGCGACCACCTGGCAAGGTGATTTGGCGGGGTGAGCTATTCCGCGCGCAATGCCGGCATCACGTGCTCGCTGAACAGCTCCACCGAGCGCAGCGATTCCGCGAGCGACAGATCGCCGAACGCGAACCGGCAGACCATGTAGTTCGCGCCCGACTCCGCAAGCTGCGCCTTGAGGATGTCGCGCACCTTGTCCGGCGTGCCGACCACGGCGCGGCCGTCGGCGATCTGGTCGTCGAGCTCGGGCGGATAGACCACGTTGTTCGGCATGGTGTTGTGCCGCTTCCACAGCGCATGGAAGCTGGTGTGCCAGCCGCGGTAGGCTCTGCGGCCGATCGCCAGCGCCTCGGCCTCGCTGTCCGCCAGCACCATGTAGCGGTTCATGCCGAACTTCGGCGTCCCCGCGCCTTTGTATGTGGCGCGATAGCGCTCGGCCTTGGCCTTGACGGCGGCCACCGTCGAATTGCTGATGAAGTTCATGCCGGCGCGCGCGGCGCGTTCGGCGCTGTCGGGGTTGACCACGCCGTACCACAGCGGCGGATGCGGTTGCTGATAGGGCCTGAGCTCGAACGGCACATCCTTGAACTTGAAGAACTCGCCCTCGAAATCGACCTTGCCCTTGGTCAGCGCCTGCATGACGATGGCGAAGGACTCCGCGAACAGCTTGTCGGCGTTCTTGTAGTCGATGCCGTAATAGCCGACTTCGATCGGCGAGATGCCCTTGCCGACCCCGACGTCGAGCCGCCCGCGGCTCATCTGGTCGAGCATGCAGATTTCTTCCGCCAGCCGCAGCGGATGGTAGAGCGCGAGCGTATAGACCAGCGGGCCGAACCGCAACGCCTTGGTGCGCTGCGCGATCGCGGAGAGGAACACGCTCGGCGAAGCCGCCATGCCGAGTGGCGTGAAATGATGCTCGGCGCAATGGTAGGTGCGGAAGCCCGACCGGTCGTAGGCCTCGATCAGCTTGAGGCGGTTCTCGTAGAACTCCGGCAGCGCCAGGTCGCTGCGATCGACGTGATCGAAAATCCCGAACTCGAGTGCCATGCGTTTCGTCCCGCGATGCTCTTGAACTGGCGGATTGTGGCGGCCGCCAAGCTGGATGTATCCTTAGCGCATGTCCCGGAAAAGTGGATACCGGTTTTCCGGTTAGGACATGCGAACGTAGAACGCGACATCGCCGGAGCGCTACCCAATGGAAGCCACCAGCCTGTCTGCCGGAGCCAAGCCATCCGCGCCGCCGCTTGCGGTCAGAAAGCTTTCGCCCGAGATCGGCGCCGAGATCATGGGCGTCGACCTGAGCCAGCCGATCGGCGGCGCGCTGGCCGGCCAGATGCAGGATATCTGGCACGACAATCTCGTGATCCTGCTGCGCGGCCAGAAGCTCTCCATGGAGGACCAGGTGCGGTTCGCCGAATGTTTCGGTCCTCCCGCCAAGCTGCACAACAAGGGCCACATGGCCGGGCATGAAGCGGTCATGCTGATCTCCAACATCCGTGAGAACGGCAAGCTGATCGGCGCGCTGCCGGACGGCGAGATGAATTTCCACACCGACCAGTGCCACCAGGAGCGGCCGGCCAAGGCCTCGATGCTCTATGCCATCGAGATTCCGAAGGAGGGCGGCAACACGCTGTTCTCCAACGCCTACGCGGCCTACGAGACGCTGCCCGACGACATCAAGCGCCGCATCGACGGCAAGAGGGCGCTCAATGCCTACGATTACGCCAACGCCGCGATGAAGCGCGGCACCAAGCTGGCCGAAGGCGTGCCGCATTACATGCATCCGGTGGTGCGCACCCATCCGGCGACCGGCCGCAAGGCGCTTTATGTCAACCGGTTAATGACGGTTCGGATCGACGACATGCCGGAAGCGGAAAGCGAGGTGCTGCTGAATTTCCTGTTCGACCACCAGGAGCAGCGCCGTTTCATCTACGAGCACGTCTGGCGGGTCGGCGACATTTTGATGTGGGACAACCGCTGCACCTTGCACGCCCGCACCGATTTCAGCGCGGTGGAGCGCCGTCTCATGCGGCGGGTGACGATCCTGGGCGAGAAGCCGGTGTGACCGGACGCTCTGTGCCGCGCAGCACCAGATAGAGGACGACCGCCGCCGCCACCGCGCCGTACTGAATGAGCGGCTGCGGAATCGCCATGGCAAAGGCCAAGATTACGAGGATGCCGCGCAGCCACACCGGGATCGTGCGACTGCGGACATAGCCGTGCAGCACCAGCGATGCGGTTACCACCAGAGCCGCACCGACTACGGTGTCGGAAATAATCTGCAGCACGCCGCCGCGCATCAGAATGCCGGGGTTGAACACGAAATAGAACGGCAGCACGAAGCCGCCGACCGCCAGCTTGCAGGCATAGGGCATCAATTTGAAGGGATTCGCCTTGGCGATCGCCGCGGCAGCGAACGCCGCGACCGCGACCGGCGGCGAGATCGCCGACAGGCTGGCGTAGAACAGCATGAACATATGCACTTCGATCACCGGCAGTCCGAACTTGCCGATGAACACCGGCGCCAGCAGCGCCACGCCCATGATGTAGGTCGCCGTGGTCGGCATGCCGGTGCCGAGCAGGATCAGCACCACGCCGGCCAGCAGCAGCGAGGGCACCACCATCCCGCCGGAAAGCTGGAACAGCAGCAGCGTGAACTTGCCGGCGAGCCCCGTCAGCTCGATGCAGCCGATGATGATGCCGCCCGCGGCCACGGCGGCGGTCAGCGGCACCATGGCGTGGGTGGTCTCCACGCAGGCCTCGACGAATTTGCGCGGACCGATGGCGTTGGCGCTTCGGAACCAGCTCGAAACGATCACCGAGAGCGCGGCGCCGGCGGCAACATAGGCCGCGGAATAGCCGGAGATCAGCAGCCACAGCAGGACGACGATCGGGACCACGCTCGGCCAGTTGCGGATCAGCGCCACGCGGACGCCGACGATCTCCTCCTCCGGCACGCGGCCGAGATTGAGCCGCACCGCTTCGAAATGCACCAGCGCGAACACGCCGAGGTAGTACCCGAGCGATGGCAGCAGCGCGTACCAGGCGATCAGGTAGTACGGCGTGCCGGTGAAATCCGCCATCAGGAACGCCACAGCGCCCATCACCGGCGGCAGCAGCGCGCCGCCGATCGATGAGGCCGCCTCGACCGCGCCGGCGCGTTCGGCGGACATGCCCATGCGCTTCATGATCGGGATGGTGACCGGGCCGGTGGTCGCGACGTCGGCCACCGGGCTGCCCGATACGGTGCCGTAGAGCGCGCTCGACACGATGCAGGCCTTGGCCGGCCCGCCGATGCTGCGGCCGGTCACCGCCGCGGCGAGGTCGAAGAACAGTTGCGAGCCGCCGCTGATGACGAACAGGTTGCCGAACAGCACGAACAGGAAGGCGTATTTCGCCGCGACATAGACCGGATCGCCGAAGATGCCGTCGATGCCGATGGTCTGCATTTCCAGGAAATAGGGGAAGGTGATGCCGGCATGGCGGAAGCCGCCCGGGATCAAGTGCCCGAACGCGACATAGCCCAGCAGCACGAACAGCACCATCGTCAGGCCGAAGCCGACGGCCCGGCGGCACAGCTCCAGGCAGAGCAGGAACAAGGTGGTTCCTGCAATCGTGTCGATGATGGTCAGTTCCGAGAAGCCGGTGACCCAGTTGGCGTAGCGCGGTTCGTTGACGGTGAACCAGAGCGCCGCCAGAAACGATATCGCGGCAAGCGCATAGTCGATTGCGGTCAGCCGTTCGATGCGGGCGTGCGCGGTGGTGGTCAGGAATGAGATCGGCAGCAGCAGCAGGAGATAGACGATAGCCTGGAACTGCTGTGTGACGGTCGCCACCAGCGCGAACCAGCCGATCGCCAGGATCGCCGCCACCGACAGCGCGGCGATGAGCGCGCCGAGCCGCCCTTTCGGGCTGACCCGGTGGGTCTCGCTCAGGTGCTCGACGATGAACCGGCGATAGGTGGCGCGCAGACTCATGGCATCGGACACTCGGTGTCATGCCCCGCGAAAGCGGGGCATCCAGCGACTGGATCGCCCGCTTTCGCGGGCGATGACAGCGGAGCGGTCATCGCGACGGCGCCTACTTCAGCAACCCGACCTCTTTGTAATAGCGCGCCGCGCCGGGGTGATAGTCGAGCTTGGTGGGATTGGCGGAAACCTTCTTGATGTCGAATTCCTTGAGCGTCGGATGGATGGCGCGCATGCGGGCCTCGTTCTGCGCCAGCGCCTTGACGAACTTGTAGACCGTCTCGTCCGACACATGCGCGCCGGCGACAATCGAGTTCCACAGGGCGATGGTGACGTCGTCCTCGGCCATGAACGGATAGGTGCCCTTGGGCACTGTGATCGGGGTGTTGGTCCAGCGGTCGGCCGCAGCCTTGTTCTTGGCGGGATCGCCGCCGACCCACATCAACGGCCGGCCGCGGTTGATGTCCACGATCTCGGCGGTCGGCAGGAAGCCGCCGTTGATGAACACGTCGATCTTGCCGTCGCGAACCGCATCGAACCCGCCGGCGGCGTTGCTGCGGAACACCGGCTGGATCTTGGTGACCTCGGCTACATTGATCCCGTAGGCGTCGAACACCGCCTGGTACATGCTGACGGTGGACTGCAAATTGGCCAGCGTGTTCACGGTGAGCCGCATCTGCGGCTTCTTCGCCGCGATGTCGCTGAACGACTTGATGCCGTGCTTGTCGGCCCATTCCTTGGTCATCAAGCTGTGCATGATCAGGCCCGAGTGCAGCAGCATCACGAACTTGAATTTGCCCTTCTGCGATTCCTGGAACGGTGCCTTGCCGTCAAGCGCATAGCCGACTTCGGTCGCGCCGGCGTTGAAGGTGAAGTCCGACGTGCCGCGGGAGATGTTCAGGATTCCGCCGGCCGGGCTGCCCGGCTTGTAGGTCGCGTCGGTGCCCGGATAGGCCTCGCGCACGATGCCGTTCATCGCCTCGGTGACGACCTTGAAGTAGCCGGTCGCGGTCGCGCCATCCACGGTGTAGCTCACCGGCTTGTTGTCGTTGAAGTCGGCGTGCGCCGGCATTGCGGACAGCAGAGCAAGCGTCACGGCACAAGCCGCCTGCGCGAACACGCGGATCGTCATGATGTCCTCCCGAATGCGGCCGTTCTTGTCGGGGCCGCGTTGCCCGCATTCTAGTGCGGCTTGATCGCCCCCAGCAAGGAAGCCGCCGGCCGCTTGTCTGCTCAGTGTGCGGCGCCGCGCCGCATCGCCTGCCAGACCCGGGCCGAGGTTGCGGGCATCGGGATATCCTTCACGCCGTAGTCCCGCAACGCGTCCACGATGGCGTTGATGATGGTCGGCGGTGCGCCGACGGTGCCGGATTCGCCTGCGCCTTTCACGCCGATCGGGTTGCTGCGGCAGCGGTCTGGCAGTTCATGCATGTCGAACGACGGCATGTCGTCCGCGCGCGGCATCGTGTAGTCCATGAACGAACCGGACAGGACCTGGCCCGACGGGTCGAACGCAACCTGCTCCTGCAGCGCCTGGCCGATGCCCATGGCGAGTCCGCCGTGGATCTGGCCTTCGAACAGCATCGGGTTGATGATCACGCCGGAATCGTCGACGCCCATGTAGCGCATGATCTCGACGTCGCCGGTGTCCGGATCGACCTCGACTTCGCAGATGTGGAAACCGTTGGCGAAGTTGGAGCGCGTCGGCGTGAAGGTGCCGACCGCCTCCAGCCCGACGCCGAACTCGGCCGGCCAGCCGACCGGCGCGAACGTGCGCCTGGCGAGATCGACCAGCGCGATCGACTTGTCGGTGCCGACCACCGTGAATTTGCCGTCGGCGAAGTTGATGTCGCCCGCGGCCACCTCCAGCACATAGCCGGCCATCTTCTTAGCCTTCTCGATCAAGTTGTCGCTGGCATGCTTCAGCGCGGAGCCGCCGATGGTCATGCTGCGCGAGCCGTAGGTGCCGCGGCCGAAGCCCACCGCATCGGTGTCGCCCTGGATCATGCGGACGGAATGGAAATCCACGCCCAGCCATTCCGAAACCATCTGCGCATAGACGGTCTCGTGGCCCTGGCCGTGGTTGTGGGTTCCTGAGACGACGGTAACGGTGCCAGTCTCGTCGAAGCGCACCTCCATGCGGTCGTTGAACGGCGCGCAGATTTCCATGAAGTAGGCGATGCCGCGGCCGCGCAGCTTGCCATTCTTCTTCGATTCCGATTTGCGCCCGGCAAATCCCTTCCAGTCGGAGTGCTCGATGGCCATGTCCATGACGGCTTCGTAGTTGGCGCTGTCGTGCGCCAGCACGAGCTGGGTCTGGTAGGGGACCTGCGCCGGCCTGATGTAGTTCTTCCGGCGCAGCTCGATCGGGTCGATGTTCATTTCGCGCGCGGCGGTATCGACCAGCCGCTCCATCACGTAGATCGCCTCCGGCTTTCCCGCACCGCGATAGGGTCCGGTTGGCGTGGTGTTGGTGTAGACCGCGCGCAGGCTGACGTGGGCGGCGGGAATGTCATAGACGTTGGTGTAGGCCATCGAGCCGAGGCCTGCGGGAACGCCGGCGCTGGCCGAAAGGTAGGCGCCCTGGTTGTGGTCGGTGACCACCCGGAAGCCGATAAACTTGCCGTTGGCATCGAGCGCGAGCGAGGCCTCGCTGACGCAGTCGCGGCCGTGGGTGTCGCTGACGATGCCTTCCGAGCGCTCGGCCACCCATTTCACCGGCCGGTTGATCTTGCGCGACGCCCAGACCACCAGCGCATCCTCGGGAAACACGCCGCCCTTCATGCCAAAGCCGCCGCCGACGTCCGGCGACACCACGCGGAAATTAAGCTCGCGGTCGCGAAACACTGCGCCGGCCAGCGTCGAGCGCATCCGGTGCGGCACCTGCGAACTGCAGTGGAGCGTGGTGCGGCCACTGGCGGCGTCGTGTTCGGCAAGCGAGGCGCGCCCCTCCATCGAGTTCGCCGACAGCCGGTTGTTGACGATCTTCATGGTCACGACGTGGGCAGCCCTGGCGAAGGCTTCCTCGGTCGTGGCCTTGTTGCCGCGCTCCAGGGCGAACCAGATGTTGCCGGGTGCGCCGTCCCAGACCAGCGGCGCGCCGGGCTTTGCCGCCTCGCCGGTGGCGACGATGGCGGGGAGCACCTCGTATTCGACATTGATCAGCTCGGCGGCATCGCGCGCCTGATTGAGCGTCTCCGCGACCACGAAGGCGACCGGGTCGCCGACGTGCCGAACCCGATCCGGCAGGATCGGGTGCAACGCCATGAATGCCTTGAGCGGTCCGCCAAACGCGATCGGCGGCGCTCCGCACGGCAGCACGCCGAGGTTGTCGGCGCGCGCGTCCGCCGGGGTCAGCACCGCAAGCACGCCGGGCGCGGCCTTGGCGGCGGTGGTGTCGATCGACTTGACGTTGGCGTGGGCGTGCGGTGAGCGCACGACATGACCGTGGGTCAGGTTTGCGGGCGCGATGTCTGCGACGTATCGCCCGCGCCCCTTGAGGAAACGCGGATCTTCCGTGCGTGGCACAGGCTGCCCGATCCCGAACTTCATCGTTTCTCTCCCCGGCCTTTATTCTTCGGCCTTAATTCTGGCCGCGCAGAATGTCCCGCGCCAGCACCATCCGCATGACCTCGACCGGTCCTTCGGTGATCATGAAGCTGCGGGCGTCCCGCCACATCTTGGAGATCGGCATCTCGGTCGCCAAGCCCATGCCGCCGTAAATCTGCATGCAGCGGTCGGCCACCCGGAATCCGAGCTCGGTGCCGGCGATCTTGGCCATGTAGCTCTCGTGGCGGGCTGCGACGCCGGCGTCAGTGCGAGCCGCTAGCTGATAGACCATGAGCTGAACCATGTGGTGCTCGGTATAGCTGTCGGCGATCATGAACTGCACGGCTTGCCGGTCCGCCAGCGGCGCGCCGAAGGTGCTTCGCTGCTTGGCGTAGTCGGTCATGAGCTCGAGCGAGCGCTTGGCGACGCCCAAGCCCCGGCAGGCCTGATAGAGCCGCCCGCCGGTGATCCACGCTTGCGCCGCCCGCATGCCGTCGCCCTCTTTGCCGATCAGGTTCTCGGCCGGCACCACCACGTCGTCGAGCGCGATCTCGGACGGCGCATCGCCCATCATGGTTTGCGTGCGTCGGACCATGCTGACGCCCGGCGTGTCCGTGTCGACCAGGAACATGCTCAGGCCGCCGCGGCTGCCCTTGCTGCGGTCGGTCGCTGCGACGAGTTGGAGGAAGTCGCAGCCGTGCGCGTTGGTGATCCAGCGCTTGTAGCCGTTGATGACGTAGGTATCGCCCTTCTTCACCGCAGTCGTTCGCATCGCGCCGGGGTCGGAGCCGGCGTCGGGCTCCGATTGTGCAAACGCGGTGGTCTTCTCTCCGCGGAGCACCGGATAGAGATATTTTTCCTTCTGCGCCGGATTGAGCGTGAACAGAACATGCCGGATGTCCGGACCGAACACGCTCGGGCCACGCGGCGGCATCGCAATGGTGCGCGAAATTTCCTCCCACACCACGGCCATGCCGAGCAGGTCGAGACCCTGGCCGCCATATTCAGCCGGGACGTCGAGATGCCAGAGGCCGAGCGCCTTCGCCTTGGCTTCGAGGCCAGCGCGGATTTTGGGCTTCATGGTTGGCCCGTCCATCGACGACATCTCTATCGGGATCAACTCCCGGTCGACGAACGTTCGCACCGTCTGCTTGAGCAGCCGCAGTTCCTCGGGCAGTTCGAAATCCATGAACGCAACTCTCGTATCGTTGGCGCGGGTATGTTGAACCAAGCTTTCCAACGTGTCACGCTCCGATCATCGAATGCCGGACATCGCGGAGGCTTGACATGCGTGCCGTTCTCGCTGCCATCGTCGTTTGCATTCTCGGCTGGATTGGGCCCGCCCACGCGCAGAGCTGGCCGCAACGTCAGGTGACGATCGTCGTGCCGTTCGCGCCCGGCGGCGGCACCGACATCATCGCGCGCATCTTGGCGCAGCACATGCAGGCCAAGCTCGGCGTGCCGGTGGTGGTGGAGAACCGCGCCGGCGCTGGCGGCAGCATCGGCACCGGCCATGTCGCCCGCTCGGCGAAGGACGGCTACACGGTGCTGGTCGGCACCGTCAGCTCCAACGTCATCAATCAGTTCCTTTACACCAAACTCTCGTTCGACCTGGAGAAGGACTTCCAGCCGGTTGCGCTGCTTGCGACCCTGCCCAATCTCCTGTTCGTCAATCCCAAGTTGCCAGCGAAAAGTGTGGGCGAGTTGGTGGCTTACCTGAAGGCAAACGACGGCAAGGTAAACTTCGGCTCTTCCGGCATCGGGACATCGTCACATCTGTGCTCGGTCATGCTCGGGCTCGCCAGCGGCGCCCAGATGACCCATGTGCCATTTCGCTCGACCGCAGAAGTGCTCAATAACACGCTGAGCGGCACCATCGATCTTGCGATCGACAACATGAGCACGATCTGGCCGCACGCCCAGGCCGGCAAGGTGCGTGCGCTTGCGGTGACCACGCCGAAGCGGAGCGGCGCCGCGCCGGACCTGCCGACCATCGGCGAGACCATCAATGGCTTCGAGGCCACCGCCTGGCAGGGCGTGTATGTGCCGGCCGGCACACCGCGTCCGGTCGTGGACGCCATCTCCGCCGAGGTGAAGCGCGTGCTCGAACTGCCGGAGGTGGTGAAGTCGCTCAAGGACCTGGGCGCCGAGCCCGCGCCATCCAGCCCCGAGCAGTTTGCGCAATTCCTGCAGTTGGAGCGCACGCGCTGGCAGGCGGTGGTGAAGGCGTCGGGCGCGAAGATCGAGTAGCGAGCAGCGTGGACGCGGGACATAAACGGGCGTCGAATCGTCCGATCGGCAGCCCGCTCGAGCGCATCGAGGACCTGCGCTTCCTGCGCGGCCGCGGGACGTTCGTCGACGATCTTGCGCCGGAAGGCCTGTTGCACGCCGCCGTGCTGCGTAGCTCGGTGGCGCACGGACGCATCCGAAAAATCGACGGTGCGGTGGCGCTGACGCGGCCCGGTGTGCACGCCGTCATTACCGCGGCCGATGTCGTCGCGGCGCTTGGGCAAGTGCCGGTCATCACCATGCGACAGGAACTGCTGCCCGAGTTCGCCGGCTACCAACAGCCGGTTATCGCCCACGACAAGGTCCGCTACGTTGGCGAGCCGCTTGCCGTTGTGGTCGCAGACAGCGCAGCTCTGGCAGAGGACGCGCTGGAAGCGATCGTTCTCGATATCGAGGAGCTTGCGCCGGTGGCGGACCGCGCGCAGTCGCGCAGCGACCACAGTCGGCTGTTCGACGCCAGCAATCTGGTCGGCACGCTGACCGCGCTCAAAGGCGATGCGGATGCTGCATTCAAGAATGCGGCCTATGTCCGTCGCGAACGCTTCGAGGTTCAGCGCTTCACGGCCGTCCCGATGGAGTCGCGCGGCTTCGTTGCCGAATGGGACGACGCCAGCGGTCATCTCACCGTGTCCGGCACCGCCAAGGTGGCGTGGCACAACCGGCGCATGCTGGCCAAGCACATGGGGCTTGCCGAAGACGCCATTACGATGATCGAGGCCGACGTCGGCGGCGGCTTCGGCGTGCGCGGCGAGTTCTATCCGGAGGATTTCCTGGTTCCGTTCGCGGCGCGGCGGCTCAACCGGCCGGTGAAATGGATCGAAGACCGCCGCGAGCACCTGCTCGCGACCAACCATGCCCGCGATGCGGAATGCGAGTTGGAGATCGCCTGCGACTCCGACGGCACGATCCGAGGTTTGCGCGGGCATGGCGCGGTCGATCTCGGCGCCTACATCCGCACCAACGGCATTACGGCGGCCCGCAACATCGCGCAGGTGCTGTCGGGTCCGTACCGCATTCCCGATATCAAGATCGACATCGCGCTGCTGATGACCAACAAGACGCCGTCCGGCACCTATCGCGGGCCAGGCCGCTTCGAGGCGGATTTCTTCCGCGAGCGGCTGTTCGATTTGGCCGCGAAGGATTTGGGGATCGACCGGGTGGAATTCCGCCGGCGCAATCTTGTGTCCGATGCCGAGATGCCCTGGAAGATGGCGACGGTGATGCCGCTGGATATCGGCACGGAGACCGACAACGGCGACTATGAGGTCACGTTCGACCGCTGTCTTGACGAATTCGGCTGGAAGAAAAAGGTTGCGTTGCAAGGTCGGCTGATCGACGGCCGCTATCACGGCATCGCGGTCGGCTGCTATCTCGAAGGCGGCGGCTCCGGCCCGCGCGAGAACACCCGGCTGGTGCTGGAAGCCGATGGCGCGGTGTCGGTCTATATCGGCTCGTCGGCAATCGGCCAGGGCATCGAAACGGTGTTCGCGCAAATTGCCGCCGACGCGCTCGACCTGCCAATGGACCGCATCCGCGGCGTGTTCCATGGCTCGACCACGCACGTGAAGCAGGGCTACGGGTCGTACAGCTCGCGCTCCACCGTGATGGGTGGCTCGGCGATCCTGGCCGCAGCGGCATCTTTGAAGGACGCGATCCGCGCGGCGGCGGCGAAGCGTTGCGGCTGCGAGGCCGCCAGCATTGCGCTCGACGGTGACAAGGCAATCGCTCCCGGTGGACGGTCAATCACGTTTGCGGAATTGGCCGTCGATCAACTCTCTGCCGAAGGCACCTACGCCAGCAACAAGCGCACCTATAGTTACGGCACGCACGCCGCCCATGTTGCGGTCGATCCGGGGACCGGTCATGTCGCGTTGATCGACTACGTTGCGGCAGAGGATGTTGGCCGCATCATCAATCCGCTGACGCTGCATGGCCAGACCGTAGGCGCCATCGTGCAGGGGCTCGGCGGCGCGTTGCTGGAGGAACTCGTCCACGACGAGAACGGCCAGCTTCTGAACGGCTCGCTTGCCGAATACCTGTTGCCGACCGCAGGCGATTTCCCGGTGATCCGCGCGGTCGCATTGGAGCTCAAGCCCGCGCCGCACAATCCGCTCGGCGCCAAGGGCGCGGGCGAGGGCGGCATTATTCCGGTTGGCGGCGTGATCGCGAACGCGGTTGCGAACGCGCTGTCGTCGCTCGGCGTCGAGCCACGCGCGTTGCCACTTTCGCCGCCGCGGGTGTGGGCGATGATCCAGGAGGCACGCGCCTAGGTGGTTTCGTGTCCCGGACAAGCGAGCGTGAAGCGCGAGCGCCGATCCGGGATCCCGGTTTCTCGAAGCGCAAGCTGGGTCCCGGGTCTGCAGCGCACCACCAAGAGGTGCTGCGCTGCGCCCGGGACACGAACCGGCTCAAATCTTCGTCAGATCATACGTTGGCTTGGCGAACATCTCGTCCACATCGAGCTTCCGCGCCGACAGCCCTTGCTCGAACGAATAACGCATCAGCGTTTCCAGCGCATGGCGGTTTTCATGCGCGCCATAGGGCCAGAAATCCTCGCCCATGAATTTCCGCACCCGGTCGTATTCATGCACCGGCCACGGCAGCATGGTGGCGAGATGGCCGATCTGGCCCATCTCATGCAAGCATAGCGCCTTGGCCTTGAGGAACGCCTTGTACACGCTCACCGCTAGCCACGGGTCCTTCTCGACCAGCGAGCGCCGGATGCCGATGGCGTGCATGATCGGGAACAGCTTGGTCTTGTTGTAATAGGCCTCCTCGACCGCCGGATAGTCCGGGAACAGCCGCGCCACGTTTGGCACGCCGCGCAGGAAGCAGGTCGGCGCGCGTGCGCCGATTACGGCGTCGAGCTCGCCCTTCTCCAGCATGTCGGTCAGCGAGCGGTCGGTCGGAACCGCTTGCAGCTCGATGTCGTCCGGCAGCTTGATCTTGGCGCGCTCCTCGCGGCCGGGATCTTCCATGCCGCCGCGCCGCCAGCGGATGTCGCGCGGCTTCACGCCGTATTCTTCCTCCAGGATACCGCGCACCCAGACGTTGGCGGTCATCTGGTATTCCGGCACGCCGATGATCTTGCCTTTGAGGTCGGCCGGCGTTTTGATCCCGCGGTCGGTGCGGATGTAGATGCTGGAGTGCCGGAACAGCCGCGACACGAAGGCCGGGATCGCGATGTAATGCGCCTCGCCGCGCGACGCCGTCATCAGGTAGCTGCTCATCGAGATTTCGGTGACGTCGAATTCCTGGAATTTGAACGCCCGGTGGAACGATTCTTCCGGCTCCAGCGGCACTGCCGTGACGTCGCAGCCCTCAATCGGCGCACGGCCGTCGAAGATCGCTATCGTGCGATCGTAGTGGCAGACGGCGAGGCTCAGCTTGACGGCCATTTTCGTTCTCCGGAGAGGGCGGCATGCCGCCCGATCATGGTGCGTGTGCGGGGTCGCGCGTTGACGCGCCCGGCCGGGGTGGCGATAGTAGCGCGCGCCTGCCGAACGTTTCCAGCGTGGTCGAAGGTTGATGCGTCTCCCATGAAAATGCCCGCCTTCGAGTACGCCTGCCCGGAAACGCTCGCCGAGGCGGTTGCTCTGCTCGCCTCGCACGACGGCGAGGCGAAACCCATCGCCGGCGGCCAGAGCCTGCTGCCGATGATGGCGTTTCGCGTGGCACAGCCCACGCTGCTGGTCGATCTGCGCAAGCTCGCCGAGCTTCGTGGGATCAGGATATCGAGCGACGGCGTCCGGCTCGGCGCCTTGGTGCGCTGGCGGGACATCCAGGACGATGCGCGGCTCGCCACGGCGCATCCGTTGCTGGCGGACGCCATCAAGCACGTCGCGCATTATCAGGTGCGCAACCGCGGCACTGTCGGCGGCAGCATGGCGCATGCCGATCCGGCGTCCGAAATGCCCGGTGTGGCGGTGACCTGCGATGCCGAGATCGCCGTGAGGGGAAAGTCCGGCACGCGCACCATCAAGGCCGCGGATTTCTTCCTTGGCGCGCTGACGACGGCGCTCGCGCCGGACGAGATCATCACCGAGGTACGGCTGCCGGCTTGGCCGGCCAACCGGCGCCACGGCTTCCAGGAGTTTGCCCGGCGGCGCGGCGATTTCGCCATGTCCGGCGTGGCGCTGTTCTACGATCTCGATGCGGGCGGCAAGGCGGCCAACGCCCATGTCGGCGTGATCGGGGTCGGCGATCATCCGAAGCGGCTGGCTGCGGTGGAAGCCGTGGTCAACGGCCAGACTGTCGATGAAGCAACCATCGCGAAGGCAGTCGCGGCAGCATCCGCCGCGGTCGAGCCGCCCGACGATATCCACGCCAGCGCCGCGTACCGAAAAGCCTTGACCGGCACGCTGGTCGAACGCGCCTTGCGCAGCGCAGCCGCTTAAGGAGCGACATGGCCGTCCAGTTCGAAGTCAACGGAAAGCCGGTGAGTGTGGAGGTCGAACCACGTCTGACGCTGGCCGATTGCCTACGTCATCACCTTCGGCTGACCGGCACGCATGTCGGCTGCGAGCATGGTGTGTGCGGTGCCTGCACGGTGATTGTGAACGGCGACGCGGTGCGCTCCTGTCTGATGTTGGCGGTGCAGGCCGAAGGCGCCAAGGTCACGACCGTCGAAGGCCTCTCCAACGATGCCGATCTTACTCCGCTGCAAAAATCCTTCCGCAAGCATCACGCCCTGCAATGTGGGTTCTGCACGCCGGGGATGATCACCACGGCGCACGCACTTCTCAGTGAGGAGCCAGACTGCGACGCCGACCGCGTGCGCGAAGTGCTGTCCGGCAACATCTGCCGCTGCACCGGCTATATCGGCATCGTCGAGGCTGTGCTCGACGCGCGTTCGGCGTACAAGAAGGCGCCCGCGCCATGAAGAACACCTTCATCGGGACGTCGATGGAGCGGCGCGAGGATTTGCGCTTCCTGCGTGGCAAGGGAATCTACGTCGACGATCTCGCCCCGAGCAATCTGCTCTACGCCGTGATCATGCGTAGCAACATCGCGCATGGGCGGCTCAAGTCGATCGATGCTTCGGCCGCGCTGAAAATCCCCGGCGTGCATTCGGTCATCACCGCCAAGGACATGCCGGGCGGCCCGCCGATCATCCCGATGCGTCTGCAGCCGCTGCCGGAGTTCAAGCCGTTCGAGCAACTGGTCATCGCCGACGATAAGGTGCGCTATGTCGGCGAGCCGCTGGCGATGGTGCTGGCCGAGAGCGTCGCCATCGGCGAGGACGCGCTTGAAGTCATCGCGCTCGAGATCGAAGACCTGCCTGCGGTGCCGGACTGGCGCGCTGCGGAGAAGAACGAAAGCCTGTTGTTCGAGCCGGCAGGAAGCAACCGTGCGCTAACCTTCGAGGCACGCAAGGGCGACGCCGATGCCGCCTTCAAGAATGCGCCGTATGTCCGGCGCGAGCAGCTCCGCACCGGGCGGCACTTCGGCCTCACGCTGGAACCGCGCGGCGTCATGGCCGAATGGGATGCGGCGAGCGGCCATCTGACCGTGTCGGGCGCAGCCAAGGTGCCGTTCTTCAATCGCCGTATTCTGGCGAAGCAGATCGGGCTGCCCGAAGAAGCCATCACCATGATCGAGAACGACGTCGGTGGCGGTTATGGCGCGCGCGGCGAGTTCTATCCCGAGGATTTCCTGATTCCGTTCGCGGCGCGCCACGTCAACCGTCCAGTGAAATGGATCGAGGATCGCCGCGAGAATCTGATCGCGATGAATCATGCCCGCGAGTCCGAGGCCGACATCGAGATCGCTTGCGAGCGCGACGGCACCATCATCGGGCTGCGTGGCTTCGTGCATACCGACATGGGCGCCTATATGCGCACCAACGGCGCGGTCGGCGCACGCAACATCCCACAGTTCATGGGCGGGCCGTATCGCGTCCCGCACGTCAAGATCGACTCGCTGCTCTGGATGACCAACAAGACGCCGGTCGGGACCTATCGCGGGCCGGGCCGGTACGAAGGCAGCTTCTACATCGAGCGGCTGCTCGACATGGTGGCGCATGATCTCGGCATCGACCGCGTGGAATTGCGCCGCCGCAACCTGATCACCAGCGCGGAGCAGCCCTACGAAATCGCGACGGTGCAGCCGACCGATGCCAGAGACCAGTACGACAGCGGCGACTACGAGCAGGCGCTCGATCGCTGTCTGAAGGAGTTCGGCTGGAACGACAAGGCGAAGCTGCAAGGCAAACTGATCGACGGCCGCTATCACGGCCTTGCGGTCTGCTGTTTTGTCGAGGGCGGCGCGGCCGGACCGAAGGAAAGCGCGCGGCTTGAGATCAACTCCGATGGTACGATCTCGGTGTTCATGGGCTCGTCCGCGGTCGGGCAGGGCGTCGAGACGGTGTTCGCGCAGATCGCCGCCGACGCGCTCGAGGTGCCGGTCGACCGGATTTCGCATGTCCATCATGGCTCGACGACCACGGTGAGCGACGGCTACGGCGCTTACCATTCGCGCTCGGTGGTGATGGGTGGCTCGGCACTGCTCGATGCCGCGACGAAATTCCAGGCGGCGATCAAGGACGCCGCAGCCAAGCGGCTCGGCTGCAACGCGTCCGAGGTCCGGCTTGGCGAGGACAAAGTTTTTGGTCCGGGCGGCAAGTCCCTGCTGCTGGCGGAGCTTGCCGGCCTGACGGTAGAAGGCGCATTCCTCAACAAGAAGCACACCTACAGCTACGGCACTCATGCGGCGCACATCACCGTCGATGCGAAGCTGGGACAGGTGCAGATCGTCGATTACATGGTGGTGCAGGACGTCGGCCGGGCGATCAATCCAATGACGCTGCGCGGACAGATCATCGGTTCGCTGGTGCAGGGGCTTGGCGGGGCGATGCTGGAGCACCTGCAATACGACGAGCAGGGCCAGTTCCTCACCGGCACGCTCGCGGATTATCTGCTTCCGACCGCCGGCGACTTTCCCAACCTGCGCTGCATCGTGACCGAGGATCACCCCTCGCCGATCAATCCGCTCGGCGCTAAGGGTGCGGGGGAGGGTGGCATCGTCGCCGCCGGTGGCGTCATGGCGAATGCTGTGGCGAACGCCTTGCAGTCGTTCGGAGTGCAGCCTCGCCAACTGCCGCTGACGCCGACCTACATCTGGGAACTGGTGCAGGCCGGCCAGCGCCAGGCGGCGGAGTGACTCTCCACGCGTGTCCCGGACAAGGCGCAGCGCGAAGCGTTGCGCCGCCGATCCAGGACCCAGCTTGCTTTGTCGACAGAAACCGGGGTCCCGGGTCTCGCTATCGCTCGCCCTGGACACAAAAGCGGCTTCGTTGACGCCCTTGTCCCGCAAGCCTAAATTTCATCCAACCATCGCAATCGACAGGAGTATCCCATGGCCGTTGCAAGGCATCCGCGACCGAAGGAACTCGAAGGTGTCCCGGTCGAAGAGATCATGAAGAAATACGTCGGCCGCTTCCACGAGAAGGTGGGTGACTGGGCGGCGTTCGAGGACGCCAAGATCGAAGGCTTCAAGCGCGCGCAGCACCGTTTCATCGGCGCCGGCGGCTCGGGCAAGCACGGCGATACGTCGGCGATACCGCCGGCGGGCTTTACGCTCTCGATCATGTATGTGCCGGTCGGTCAGGGCAACGCCGCGCACACCCATGAGGTCGAGGAATGTTTCTTCGTCCTCAAGGGTACCGTGACGGTGTTCGTCGAGGACGAGACCGGCAAGCGGGTCTCCACGCGGCTCGGTCCCTGGGACTGTATCTCCTGTCCGGCCGGCGTGATCCACGGTTACCAGAACGATGGAGTCGAGCCGCTGTTCATGCAGGTGATGCTCGGGCGGGGCAAGCCAGAGACCATGGGCTATGCCGACGAGGAGCTGTTCAAGCGCCGCGCGGATCACCTCAAGCCGGTGTAGTGTAAAAGCGCGAGCAGCAAAAAAAGATGCTGTCATGCCCGGCGAAAGCGGGGCATCCAGTTTTCAGCCCATAAAACCGATAAGACTGGATCGCCCGCCTTCGCGGGCGATGACAACCGTTGTGCGGTGAGCGGTCGGTTCAATCCGCCTTTGCGCCCGACAGCTTGATCACCTCGGCCCACTTCTCGGTCTCGGAATCCAGGAACGCTTGAACGTCCTTCTCCACCGCTGTGCCAGGCTCCGAACCCAGGTCGGCCAATCGCTTCACGATGTCCGGTGACGCCATCACCTTGGCGACTTCGGCGCGCAGCTTGGCGAGCACCGGCGCTGGTGTTTTGGCGGGCGCCACCAGCGCAACCCATGACGACGCGTCGAAGCCGGACAGGCCCTGCTCCGCGACGGTCGGCAGGTTTGACAGAGCCGATGCGCGCTTCGCGCCGGCGTTGGCCAGTGCGCGCACCTTGCTGCCGCTGATCTGGGGCAGGCTGCCCGGCAGAAGGTCGAACATCATCTGGATGTGGCCGCCGACCAGGTCGTTCATCGCCGGACCGGCGCCGCGATAGGGAACGTGGGTAATCTCGATCTTGGCCATGGTCTTGAACAGTTCGCCCGAGAGATGGGCCGTCGAGCCGACGCCCTGGGAGGCGAAGTGAATCTTGCCGGGCTGCTTCTTGGCGAGTTCGATCAGCTCCTTGACGTTGTTGGCCGGCACCGACGGATGGACCATCAGCACGATCGGCGTGCGCGCGAAGAGGGCGATCGGAACGAAATCCCTCTTAGGATCGAACGGCAACCCCTTGGTGAACAGCGTCGGATTGGTCACCAGAGGGCCGGGCGCGGTAAACAGAAGTGTATAGCCGTCGGGGTCGGACTTCGCGACCGCATCCGCTCCGGTGTTGCCGCCGGCTCCGGAACGGTTTTCGACAATGAACTGGCCGCCGACGTTCTCCGTCAGCTTCTGCGCCATCATGCGCGACGTGATGTCCACCGATCCGCCGGGCGGGAACGGATTGATGATCCTCACCACCCGTTCGGGATAGTTCTGCGCCTGGGCCGGCACGGCAAGCGCGATCAGCGACGCGGCGGCGATGGCAAATCGGCGGAGAACGGACATCGTGAAGGCTCCTGCTGTGCGGATAGAATGCGCAAAGCGTATGCCATATCCGCAAGGGCTGCCAGCGCGCCCGCCTTGACAGTATGTCGCTGCGCCGACAGGTTGCGGGATCAGCAGGACGAGGAATTTTATGGCCAAGCTGCGTTTGAACTTCGCTTGCGGGCCTTATGACCGCACCCAGGCGCTGCGGGACGGCACGATCCAGCCCGAGGGCATCGATCTGACCTATCTGACGATGCAGCCGGCCGAGATTTTCTGGCGGATGCTGCAATACAACGAATTCCAGGCCTGCGAGATGTCGTTGTCTAACACCACTACAATGATGAGCGGGCCCAACCCGCCGTTCATCGCGATCCCGGTGTATCCGTCACGTGTGTTTCGCCACGGCTATTTCTTCATCAACACCGACAAGGGCATCAAGAGCCCGGCCGATCTCAAGGGCAAGCGTGGAGGCGTGCCGGAATATTCGATGACGGCCGCGGTCTACATGCGTGGACTGCTGCAGCACGAATACGACGTGAAGCCGACCGACGTGGAATGGGTACAAGGACGGGCCGATCGGCTTAAGCGTAAGCTGCCCGCCGACATTCGGTTGACCCAGGCTCCATCCGGTGTCGAGCTCGGCGACATGCTGGAGCGCGGCGAGCTCGACTTCATCATGACGGCGAACAACCCGCAGTCGTTCCGGCGCGGCGTAAAGAACGTCAAGCGGCTGTTCCCCAACTATGCCGAGGTCGAGAAGGACTATTACAGACGCACCAAAATCTATCCGATCATGCACACGGTGGTGATCCGGCGCGACGTGTATGACCGCGATCCGTGGGTGGCGCTCAATCTCTACAAGGCGCTCTGCCGGTCCAAGGACTATTGCTATGTCCATCTCACCGAGACCGGTTCGCCGAAAGCGTCGTTCGCCTGGCTGCAGCCGATGATCGAGGAGGAACAGTCGATCATCGGCGAGGACTGGTATCCTTATGGCATCGAGAAGAACCGGGCGTCGCTCGACGCGCTCCTGCAATACACACACGAGCACGGCCTGACCGACCGGCGGCTGAAGATCGAGGACGTGTTCGCGCCCAGCACGATGCGCGACATCCCACTCAGTGAGGGGCAGTTGGTTTAACGAGTCATTCCGGCGCGCGCGAAGCGCGAGCCTGGAATCCAGAGCAACGCGGAGTCCTTGAGGCTCTGGATTCCGGGCCCGCTCGCTTCGCTCGCGTCCCGGAATGACGGAAAGAGTTCCGGACGTTCATCAAGTAGAATGACGGTAAGTGGCAGGTAAGGATCAACATGGCGCAGCAACGTCTCGGCATCATCATGAACGGCGTCACCGGACGCATGGGCATGAACCAGCACCTGATACGGTCCATCGTCGCGATCCGCGCCCAGGGCGGTGTTGCGCTCAAGAACGGCGATCGCGTGATGCCCGATCCGATCCTGGTCGGCCGTAACGCCGAGAAGGTCGCGGCGCTTGCCAAGGCTCATGGCATCAAGCGCTGGACCACGAACCTCGACGCCGCCCTCAAGGACAAGAACGACACGCTGTTCTTCGATGCCGCGACCACGCAGATGCGCGCCAAGCTGCTGCAGAAGGCGATGAAGGCCGGCAAAGATATCTATTGCGAGAAGCCGGTCGCCGACAATCTCAAGGATGCGCTCGATCTCGTGCGCACGGCGAAGAAGACCGGCATCAAACACGGCGTGGTGCAGGACAAGCTGTTTCTCCCCGGCCTGCTCAAGCTCAAGATGCTGATCGATTCCGGATTCTTTGGTCGCATCCTCTCGGTGCGTGGCGAGTTCGGCTACTGGGTGTTCGAGGGCGACTGGCAGCCGGCGCAGCGTCCGTCGTGGAATTACCGCAAGAAGGATGGCGGCGGCATCATCCTCGATATGGTGTGTCACTGGCGCTACGTGCTCGACAACCTGTTCGGCGACGTCGAGAGCGTGACATGTCTCGGCGCAACCCACATTCCCAAGCGTTGGGACGAGAACGACAAGCCCTACAAGAACGATGTCGACGATGCGGCCTATGCCACCTTCCAACTCGCGGGAGGCGTGATCGCGCAGATGAACATGTCCTGGTGCACGCGCGTGCGCCGCGATGACCTCGTGACGTTCCATGTCGACGGCACGCATGGATCGGCGGTTGCCGGACTGCAGAAGTGCTGGAGCCAGGCGCGCGTCAACACGCCGCGTCCGGTGTGGAATCCGGACGTGCCGCAGCCGATCCAGTTTTTCGACACGTGGTCGGAGGTGCCGGGGCTTGGCAATTACGACAACGGCTTCAAGGTGGAATGGGAAATGTTCATCCGGCACCTTTACGAGGACGCGCCGTTCAAATGGACGCTGCTGGAGGGCGCCAAAGGCGTGCAGCTCGTGGAGGCCGCGCTGAAGAGTTGGAAGGAGCGGCGCTGGATCGACGTTCCGGCGTTGAAGGTGTGAGAGCGCGGGGGCAAAGCGAAAGAGGCTGACATGCCCACACTCAATCTCCCCACGACCGGCGGCGGTCTCGCCCCCTACACCATGCAGCCGCCGCGGCAATTTCCGGCGGCGCAGCCGCCGTTCAACCGCATCGCCTATGCGGCGGCGCATGTGGTGCCCGATCCTCTCGCCGACGCCAATCCGTGGCTCGACGCAGCGATCGACTGGGATGCAACGATGGCGTTCCGGAGGCACATCTGGTCGCTCGGCCTGGGTGTCGCCGAAGCGATGGATACGGCACAGCGCGGGATGGGCATGGACTGGCCGACCTCGCTGGAGCTCATTCGCCGAAGCCTTGACGCGGCGAAAGATTTCCCCGGCGCACTGATCGGTTCGGGCGCGGGCACCGATCACCTCGCGCCAAGCGACGCCGTCACTATCGACGATGTCATCCGGGCCTACGAACACCAATGTGCTGCGGTCGAGCAGCTCGGCGGGCGCATCATCTTGATGGCCAGCCGAGCACTGGTGAAGGCCGCGCGTTCGCCGGACGACTACGCCACGGTCTATGGTCGCATCCTTGGTCAGGTGCGGGAGCCGGTGATCATCCACTGGCTTGGTGAGATGTTCGATCCCGCGCTCGCGGGCTATTGGGGCCACGCGGATCATATGAAGGCGATGGATGTCGCCATCGACGTGATCGCAGCCAATGCCTCGAAGATCGACGGCATCAAGATTTCGCTGCTCGACAAGGACAAAGAGATCGCGATGCGCCGGCGTCTGCCGCAGGACGTGCGCATGTACACCGGCGACGACTTCAACTACGCCGAACTGATCGCAGGCGACGAGCACGGCTATTCCGATGCGTTGCTCGGGATTTTCGACGCCATCGCGCCGGCCGCGTCGGCCGCGCTGGACGCGTTCTCGCGCGATGACATCAACGCCTTCCACGATATCCTGGCGCCGACGGTGCCGCTGTCGCGACACATCTTCAAGGCACCGACCCGCTTCTACAAGACCGGCGTGGTGTTCATGGCTTATCTCACCGGCCTGCAGAATCATTTCACCATGGTCGGCGGGCAGGAGAGCACCCGCTCGACCTTGCATCTTGCCGAGTTGTTCCGTCTCGCGGACGCCGCCGGCTTGCTCGCCGATCCGGACAAGGCCGCGGCGCGCATGCGCATCGTGATGGCGCTGCGCGGGATCGTTGCTTGATGCGCGACCTCTCGAACGACCGTGGGCTGCTCGCCATCAATTCGGCGACCGTGAAGGCGTGGTCGCTCGCGCAACTGGTTGACGGTTGCGCCCGCGCCGGCATCTCGGCCATCGCGCCGTGGCGCGACATTGTGCAGGCCCATGGCGTCGAGAAGGCGGGCAAGCTGATCCGTGACGCTGGCCTTGCCGTGAGCTGCTACTGCCGTGGTGGCATGTTTACGGCCGCCGACGATGCAGGACGGCGCGCCGCGCT
This sequence comes from Rhodoplanes serenus, assembly GCA_945897515.1. Classification (GTDB taxonomy): domain Bacteria; phylum Pseudomonadota; class Alphaproteobacteria; order Rhizobiales; family Xanthobacteraceae; genus Z2-YC6860. The sequence continues at coordinate 32,737 of CAMDFO010000014.1, forward strand.
GGACGATAACCGCCGTGCCATCGACGAAGCGGCTGCGATCGGTGCGCGTAGTCTCGTTATTCTGGGCGGCGGGCTGCCGCCGGGCTCGAAGAATCTTGCCGGCGCCCACCGGCAGGTCCGCGAAGGCATCGCCGCGCTGCTGCCGTATGCGCGGGCGGCCAACGTGCCGCTGGCGATCGAGCCGCTGCATCCGATGACAGCCGCCGATCGCTGCTGCGTCAACACGCTCGCGCATGCCAACGACATTTGCGACGAGATGGGCGACGGCGTCGGCATCGCGCTCGACGTCTACCACGTGTGGTGGGATCCCGACCTGCCGCGACAGATAGCGCGCGCGGGGAAGCGCATCCTCACCTATCACGTCTGCGACTGGCTGGTGCCGACGCGCGATCTCGTGTTCGACCGAGGTATGCCGGGTGACGGCGTCATCGATCTGCGCGCGATCCGGTCGATGGTGGAAGCGACCGGCTACAACGGCCATATCGACGTCGAAATCTTTTCGACCCAGGACTGGTGGAAGCGCGAGCCCGACGAGGTGCTCCGCATCTGCCTGGAGCGTCACCAGACGGTGGTGTGAGCGGCGCTACAGCATTTCCAGCGACTTTGGCGCCTTTGGCGGCGGAAATGCCGCGTCGAGTGCCGCAAGGTCGTCATCGGTCAGGCGGACATCGAGCGCGGCGCGATTTTCTTTCACGTGCGCGAGCGTGCTCGCCTTGGGGATCGCGATGATGCCGTCCGTTCGCATCACCCAGGCGAGCACGATCTGGGCGGGCGTTGCGTCGTGGCGCGCCGCGATAGGCAAAAGTGCTGGGTTGCGAAGCATCCGCCCCTGCTCGATCGGCGAATAGGCCATGACTGTCATGCTGTGCTTGAGCGACCACGGCAGCAGGTCCCATTCGATGCCGCGCCGGGTCGGATTGTAGAGAAGCTGGTTGGTCTGGCAGGCATCGCCGCCAGGAAGCGCCACCAACTCCACCATGTCGTCGATATCGAGATTGCTGACGCCCCAGTGCCGGATCTTGCCGTCCTTCATGAGCGTCTCAAACGCCTCGATCGTTTGCGCGAGCGGCACGCTGCCGCGCCAATGCAGGAGATAAAGATCGATCGCGTCCGTCCCAAGTCGCTGCAGGCTGCGCTCACATGCCGCGATTGTGCCGCGCGACGAGGCGTTTTCCGGAAGCACCTTGCTGACCAGGAAAACCTCGGCGCGCCGCCCAGCGATAGCTTCGCCGACGACCTGCTCGGCGCCGCCGTTGGCGTACATCTCCGCGGTGTCGATCAGCGTCATGCCGAGATCGATGCCGAGACGAAGCGCCGCCACCTCGTCCTTGCACTTGCGGGCATCTTCGCCCATGGCCCATGTGCCCTGGCCGAGGACGGGCACGGCCTCTCCTGCGGGCAATTCGGTGGTGCGGATGCCGGAGAGGGCCGCCATCAGGTGGAGGCCTCGATCCGGAGATCGCCGAGCAGCCGGGCGAGATCGCCTTCGGTCTCGAACTGCCACAGCCGGTCCAGCATGTGCTGCACGCGCGCTGGTGCGAGTTGGCGTTCCGCAAGGCCGCGGAACTTGCCAGCGACCTGCTCGTCGCTCATCGGCCGGTCGTGATGCCCGGTCGGATTCGGAACCGACGCGACCAACCGCCGGCCGGCTTTGGTCGTGATCTCGATGCGGCAGGGAAAGCTCTTGGGATAGCGCCGTTCCAACTCGGGGTCCTGAGTGATCGCGATTTTCTGCATGAGGTCGAGCGTGCGCGGATCGGCGTAGCGCTCGGGGCTATAGATGGCGTCGCTGTAACCGCCGTCGATCAGAACGCAGGCGACGATGTAGGGCAGGCTGTGATCGGCGGTTTCGCGCGTGGCCGGGCGCCATTTCTCGGGACCGCTGCCGATCTCGTGCCAGGCGAAACGATAGGTGAAGACCGCGACCTTCTCGATCTCTTTGGTTTCGACCTGCGGATGCAGCTCGATCGCGGCGAAGGCCGGCGACTGGGCGTGATACTCGCTGAGGAAAAACTTGAAGTCGGCGTTCAGGATGGCGAATGTCGAACGATCGAGTGGAAACGCTGCGATTTCCGCTGGTCCCACCACCTCCGTCAGTCCGCCCTCGAACGGCGTGGCCGGGCCGGTCATGCCGGCGGCGGCCATGTACGCTGCAGCGACGCCGTTGCGTGCCGAATTCGGTGCGGCGGCGCCCTTCCACATGGTCAGATGTCCGCGCCGCGAAATGTCGAGTGCAAGGTTGGGCACCAGCGAAAGCGAGATCGCATTGGCGGTCTGCTCTGTCGTTAGTCCCAGCACCTTGGCAGCTCCGACGGCGCTCGCGACCGCCGTATAAACCACGTAATCCAGGGCATGTCGGCGCATCGGAAACGCGCGGAACAGATAGGCGTGGACCTCGTAGGCCAGCGCGATTGCGGCAATGGCGGTGCGCGCGGGCGCGCCGCTCGCCTCGGCAACGCCCAGAATCGGCAGCAGGCAGTCGCTCGGATGCCCGCCGCCGCCCGGGAAGGTGTCATTGCCTTCGATGTAGCGGCTTGCCACGCTGTTCGCGAACGCTGCGAGCTCCGGCAGCGTGCGATGCGACGTGCCGATGATGGAAGCGCCGTCGGCAATCGAGGCGCGCATCGCAAAGCTGCGCGCGATCCGCGACGGCTCCGCATCGAATGCGCCGAGCGCACAGCCGATGGTGTCGATGATCCGCCGCTTGCAGTCATGCACGACCGCCGCAGGCAACGCGGCCGAGTCGAGCCCGGTTACATGCTCGACAATACTCCGCGTGATGGTGTCCACGGCAGAATTTCCCCCTTCGCGCCGATGCTAGATCGAGATCTTCGCTTCGCTCGCAATCTTTTGGTAGAGCTCGCGCTCCTTGTCGAAGAACGCCTGGAACGACTCCGGCGTGCCGCCGACGACACGGCCGCCGACCACGTCGATTTTCTGTTGCACCTCGGGGTCGGCGAGCGCGACGTTGACGGCGGCGTTGCGCTCGCGAATCTTTTCCACGGGCGTCGCCGCCGCCACCATCAGGCCGCCCCAGGCGCCGATGTCGATGCCGCGCACGCCCTGCTCAATGAAGGTCGGGACATCCGGCGCTCGCTTGGAACGCTCGGTGCCGGTCACAGCCAACACTTTGACCTCCTGCGAGTTGAGCCGAGACATGACCGAGAGAAAGTCCGTGATCATGATCGGGACTTCGCCGCGGATCAGGTCGGTCATCGCCGGTGCGATGCCGGAATAAGGGATCGCCTGCATGCGCGTTCCGGTCAGTATTTTGAACAGCTCGCCTGCAAAATGCGCCTGGGTGCCGACGCCCGCGGTGCCGTATGAATATTTTTCGGGGTTGGCTTTCAACAATTGAATCAGCGCGGGCAGAGTGGTCACGCCGATCTTGGGACTGATGGCGATGCAATAGGGAATCTGACTGATATGCGCCACCGCCTTGAGTGAGCCAAATGCATCGAAGGTCAGGTTCTTGTTGAGAATGGCGCTGGTAATGAAGCTCGCAGTCACCAGGAACAGCGTGTTGCCGTCGGGTGTGGCGTTCGCCACCCGCTGAGCCGCCAGCAAAGTGCCGGCCCCGGTGCGATTCTCGACCGTAACTCGAAAGCGGGTGCGCGCCGACATCGACAGGCCGACGACCCGTGCGGCGATGTCTGCACTGCCGCCTGCGGCCTGTCCGACCGTAAACAGAAGCTGTTCCGTGGCGCCGTCCTGCGCCCAGCCTGGGCCGGCGCCGGACAGCGCGAGCGCGCCACCGAGTTGGAGGACTGTTCGTCTGGTCGGCATGGTCGTTTCCTCTCGTGACCCGGCTGGGGCCGTTGTGTTCTAACCTGCGGCGGACAACGATGGGCCGGACTGCATCGCAGTCCGCGCCGCTTGCCGGCCGGAGACAAAGGCCCAGGCCAGATGGTGTCCGTGCCCGTCGAGCAGGACGCCGCCTTGGCCGGCCGAGCCGGCGGCGAACAAGCCGGGGATCGGTTTATCGTCGGACCCCAGCACGTGCAGATCGTCGGTCACCGCGAGTCCGCCTTCGGTAATGCTGACGTAGCCCCGCACCGGCCCGAGCGCGATGAACGGCGGCCGTGCGAGCGGTTCGGTGGCGGTGTGGTTGTGTTCGGCGACCGCTTCCCCGAGGGCGGCCGGGTCAATGCCGATCCGGCGGGCCAACGCGTCCAGCGATTGCGCCTCGTGGAACACATCCTTGCGGGCGGCGCGATAGTCGCTGATGTAGGCATGTGCCACGCCAGGCGCGGTGGAGATGAAGTTCGGCCAGGCTTCGAATTGATCCGCGATCCGGCCATCGAGAATGATGAACCCGGAATTGGACGGGTCCAGCGCGAGGTGCTTCGCGGGACTCTTCAACTCGACAGGCAGCAGCTTGCCTGAGGCGTTCACCATGGCGGCGCCGGCCTTGAACAGGTTCTGTTCCGGCCCAAGGATCGTGGTGATGAACTTCATGACGAACGGCCGCATGATCGCCGCCGGCATCAATGCCGTGCCCCAGCGAATCATGCGCGCGACGATGCGCGACGGCGGCAGGCGCATCACCCAGTTCGGCTGGCTGGGCGGGATGAACCGCAGGCGCGGAATATAGAACGCGGCATAGTCGCCATTCACGATGCGCGCGCCGTGCCGCTCGGCGATGCGCAAGCCGTCACCGGTGGCGAGCGGGTAGGCGGCGACCGAGTTGACCACGGCTTGGTCGAAGAAGCGTGCCCGATATTCTGGACTTGCGGCGAAATCGCCGCTGGTCAGGATGACGCCATGGTTGGCGCGGTAGCTCTCCGTTTCGCCATCGGTCATTCGGACAGACACGCCGGCGACCCGACCGTCGTTGAAAATCAGATCGGTGACCTGCGCGTTGCAGCGCGTCGTGACGCCCAGCGCCTCGCACTTCCGCCCGAGATAATACGGAAATGCCGCCGACGAGGGGATGACGTTGTGCATCCGCGGGCGCGTCTGGGGCGGCTCGATGTTCGGCCCGATGAATTCGATGCCGAGTTCCGTCAGCCAGCGGAAGGTGTCGGGTGCGCCGAACGTCAAAAGTCGGCGCAGGCCGAGATTGTCGGGATATTTCGCGTTGGCGTTGACCAGGTCCATGTCGGCATAGTGCCGCTCCGGCGAGTCCTCGATACCGGCGCGCTTCTGGTGCGGCGTCGAGCTTGTCGAATAGGTCCCGACCGAACGTGCGGTGGCGCCGCCGATCTCCGGCGCCTTCTCCAGGATGAGGACCTTGGCGCCGGCGGTGGCGGCCTCGATCGCCGCCGCCATGCCCGAGCCGCCGGAGCCCACGATGATCAGGTCAAACGAGTCTGGGATCGGGACCATCGACGCGCTATTTCGCTTCGGCGCTGGTCAGGATGTTCTTGAGCGCATGCAGCCCGAGCGAATAGACGTCGAGCCCAAATCCGCAGATCACGCCGACGGCGGCCTTGCTGAGATAGGAGGGCGGACGATAGCTCTCGCGCTTGTAGATGTTGGTGATGTGGATCTCGATCACCGGAATTTTTACGGCCTTGACCGCGTCGTGAAGGCTCAGCGAGGTCCGCGCCAGTGCGGCGGCGTTAATGACGACGCCGACGCTGCCGGCGTGTGCCTCGTGAATCCAATCGATCAGCATGCCGTCGTGGTTGGTCTGTCGGAAGTCGATATTGAAATCGAGCGAGGCACCGACGCGGTCGCACAGCGCGCGGACATCGTCGAGCGTCTGGGTTCCGTAGAGCTCGGGTTCGCGCGTGCCGAGCAAGTTAAGGTTCGGCCCGTTCAGCACGAACACCGTATGCATTGTAACGCTCCGCTCGACCGGACTTCAGTCCGGCTTGATGCCGGCTTCCTCGATGATCGCCTTCATCTTCTGGTAGTCGCCGCGAAGCTGCCGGCCGAATTCCTCCGGCGTGTCGGCCACGAGCTCGTAACCTTTGCTGAGGAAGTCGTCGCGGACCGCCGGAATCTGCAGCACCGCGCGGATTTCGTTGCGCAGCTTGTTGACGATCGGCATGGGTGTACCGGGGGGCGCGCCGATACCGTACCAGCCGGTGAGCTCATAGCCGGGAACGGTCTCGGCAACCGTAGGGATGTCTGGGAATAGCGGCGACCGCTTCAGCGAGGTGACGCCGAGTGCGCGCAGCGTGCCGGCCTTGTGGTGATCGCCAAGTCCGCCGATTGATTGAACGGTCAGATGCGTGCGGCCGGAGATCAGGTCAACCAGAACCGGACCTTCGCCCCGATACGAGACGTATTCGATCTTCACGCCGGCCATCTTGCCGAACATCAGCATTCCCAGGTGGCCCTGGCCGCCGATGCCGCCATGTCCGCCGGTGAGCCCCGCCGGGAGTGTTTTTGCGTGGGCGATCAACTCGGCCACATTCTTCGCCGGCAGCCCCGGATAGGACACCAGCATCGAGGCATATTTCACAATGTTGGTAACGAGCTGGAAACCGTTCAGTGGATCGAACGGCATCTGCTTGTACATGTGCGGATTGACGGTGATGTTCTGCGTGATGATCGTCAACGTATAGCCGTCGGGCGCGGCGCGCGAGCCCGCGGTCATGCCGATGTTGCCTCCGGCGCCGCCGCGATTCTCGATGACCACGGTCTGTCCCAGGCGCTCTCCGAGATGCTTGCCGACCAGCCGGCTGACCAGATCCGATCCGCCGCCTGCCGCAAAAGGCACGATCAATGTAATCGGCTTGGTGGGATAATCCTGCGCATGGGCGCTTCCAAGTGCCAACAGGCCGAAGGCAGAAAAGGCGATCGCGCGCGCGATCAAGGAGGTCGATCCAGCTATCATGACGTTCTCAGGTTTAAGGGCCGGCGGCATGCCCAAGGAGTTCCGCGCGATCTCGGCCGGTGGGGCAGCGCGAGGCTGCACTAGATTTGGCACGTTGCCAAACCCCATTTGGAATGTGAGTTATGCGTCAAATGCCAAGACATCTGCGGCGCAATCGCCTATGACGGCAGCCGCCTCAAGCGACGATCCGGGTACCGGGCGTTGTGTTGAAGAATTCGTCCTGCGAACCATATATATCCCTAGTAGAACGCCACACCGGGAGATTGAATTTTGAGCTACAAAAGTCCTGATCTTCAAGAGCGCCAGAGCGCCGCCGCAGCAGCCAAGAAGGCGATGCTGGAGAGGTTCCGCGCGGCGTCCGAAGATCCCGCTGTCGAGAAGCAGCGTGCGGAAAGGGCGGCGATTCACGAGGCGCGTCTGGCCCGTATGGCCGAGCGCGAGGCCGCGAAAAAGAAGGCGCAAGCCGAACTGGCCGCGAAGATTGCCCGCGACGCCGAACTTGCTTTGGAGGCGCAACGCGAAGCCGAGCGATTGGCGGCTGCCGCTGAGGCCGAAAAGCGTGAACGTGAAGCCGTGTTGGAGATGGAGCAGAAGGCTGCCAGGGATGCCCGATACGCAGCCCGCAAGGCCGCGAAAAAAGAGCGGCGCAGGGGCTACTGACGGTTTAGCCCCCGCCGCAGCCGCTCCGAGACCCTGCCCGCCTATTCGTCCACCATCACGTTGAGGATCGCCGTCCGTCCGCCCTGGACCGCCGCGAATGCGTCGGCGAGGGCGGTTTTCAATTCCGCGGACTGATCGACACGAGCGCCATGGCCCCCTGTCAGGGCCGCGATCGTAGAATAATCCGGACCGTCGATGTGGACGCCGTAGTGCAGCTTCTCCCGGGCCGACACGCCGTCCGGATACCAGTTCAAGTGCGTCCTCCGCATCACCTCGTATTTGTTGTTGTTGAAGATGACGATCAGGATCGGAAGGTTCTGGTCTTTCGAGAAGGTGAGCGAAGGCAGCACCGGATTGTAGAGAAACGATCCATCGCCGATCAGCAGCACGACCGGACGGTCGCGCGCTGCGAGCTTGGTGCCGAGCGCAATTCCAAAACCCTGGCCAAGACCGCTCGGGATGCGGAAAAAGCTGTGCGGCTGCTCCCAGGTCAGCAATTCGCGGATGATCGGACTGTGCACGATGGTTTCATCGAGATAGATCGTGTCGGCCGGGAGCACGTCGTTGAGTGTCTTGCATAGCAGTGCCGTCGGAATGGTCTTCGACTCGGCGGCCTTGTCCTTGGTTGCGCGGACTTTTGCGGCCAGCTTGTCGTGCTCCTGCTGCCACCGCTTGCGGCGCTCGTCATGCTTGCCGGCCGTTTCGCCGGTGCGTTGCAGCGCTTCCGTCAACAGCCGAAGCGATTGTCCGGCATCGCCTTCGAGGTAAATGTCGGCCTCCATGGTCTGATAAACCATGTGCTGCTTCAGCGGGTTCTCGCTGATTGCGATCACCGTGGCATTGGTCGGCGAGTTGCTTGGCGGATACCAGGGCACCCGGCTTTCGATCAGCAGGACGAGATCGGCCTCCTTCAGCAGCGGCGCCGTGTTGGTGCCGAGATACATGGGATGCGATTTCGGGAAATTGGCATAGGCCGCGGCACGGCTTTCCAGCACCGGGATGGCCATGAATTCAGTGAAAGCGAGCAGCGCGGCGACGGTTTCCGAATCGCGGCCGGTGCTTTCGGTGATGATGATCGGGCACTTGGCCTTGGCGATCAGCGTGGCGACGTTGGTGACATCCTCCGGCAGCGCCCGGACCTTCGGCGGCTCAGGCGTGTCGCGAAATTTCTTCGGCGGCGTCCAGGCATGTATCATCGTCTCGACCGGCACGTTCAGATAGACCGGCCCCGGCGGAACGCGCTTCGCCATCTCGCCCGCGCGGATCACGCTCTGATAGAGCGTCTCCGGACTCGGCGCCTGGTTGGCCCATTTCACCACCGAGTCGATCAGCCGCTGCGGGCCGCCGACCACGCCGAGGTTGCGATACCACTGGTTGCCTGGATCGAAACCGGAGAGCTCGCCGTAGGATAGCGACTCGCCCGACATCACGACCATCGGGACTTCCGCGGCGCGCGCGCCCTGGATGCCCATCGCGCCTTGCAGCAGGCCCGAGCCGGCGTGCAGCAGCACCGCCTGCATCCGGCCGGTGACCTGCGCGTAGCCGACCGCGACGCCGACTGCGAGGGTTTCGTGTCCGCAGTCGAGATAGGTCGGCCCCGCCGCGCCACCGATCTTCTGCCGCGCCAACGCCTCCCAGATCGGCGGCCATTCCGAGCCCGGCGACGAGATGACGTAGTCGACATGCAGATTGCGGAACGCTTCGAGAATGGCCTCGCCGCCATCCTGCTGGTTCTTCAAGTTCGTGCGATCGCTGCTCACATCAAATCCCTTCGTGTCGCCATTTTTTTGTGTGTCCGTATCTTGCCGCCGGCTAGTTCATCTTGATGTTGGCGGCCTTCACGATGACGCCCCATTTCGCGGAGTCGGTGCGGATCAGCTTGGACATCGCTTCGGGACCCGGTTCGCCGGCCGATCCACCTTGGTTCTTGAGCCTGCTCTGATAATCCGGGCTGGCTTGGGCCTTGGACAGAGCGTCGCGCAGGCGCTTCACATGGGCGGCGGGCGTCTTCGCCAGCACGCCAAGTCCGTGCCAGCCTTCCGCTTCGACCGTGGGGTAGCCGGCTTCGCCGAAGGTCGGAGTTTCGGGGAGGGCAGGCGACCGATGCGGCGCCGCGACGGCGATCGCAACCACGGTGCCGGCTTTGACGTGCGGCGCGACCAGCGACGCGTCTCCGAACAAGCCGTCGATCTGTCCGGACAGAATTTGCGGCAACGTATCGCCGGTGCTGCGGAAATGGACATTGATCAAGTCGATGCCCGCTTCGCGCTCAAGCAGCTCGGCAGCCAGATGCGCCACAGTGGCAAGGCCGGCTGAAGCGATCGTCACCTTGCCTGGATTTGCCTTGGCATGGGCCAGGAACTCGGCAACTGTTTTCACGCCCAAACCAGGCCGGACCACCAGCGTCTGCGCTGAGCGCCAAACCGTGCCGATCGGCACGAAGTCGCGTTCAGGTACATATGAGACGCTCCTGAGGTTGGGAATGATCGTCAGCGGCGCGATACCGCCCAGAAGCAGGGTGTGGGCGTCGTGGTCCGACTTGAAATAAGCATCGGTTGCATTCAGGCCGCCACCGCCACCGCGGTTTTCGATGACGACTGGCTGGCCAAGCTCACGGCTGAACGATTCTTGCACCAGACGGGTGCCGGTGTCGCTCGATCCGCCTGCGGCATAAGGAATGATGATGCGAACCGCGCGGGACGGAAACTCGTCGGCGGCGGCTCCGAAAGGGCCGGCCGTCAACAACAGTGTAGTCAGAGCCGTGATAGCGAGCGACTTCATGACGTTCTCCCGATGCGGCGACGCCGCCTATATGAAAGCTATTGTGGCTTGATGCCGGCAGCCTTGATCACCTGGCTCCATTTCGTCGCATCGTCGCGGATCAGCTTGGCAAGGGCCGCCGGACCTGGCTCGCCCGCGCTCGCGCCCTGCTTGGCCAGCTTCTCATGATAGGCCGGATCCTTCTGCGCGGTCGCCAGCGCACTTTGCAGCCGCTCGATGATTGGTTGCGGCGTCTTGGACGACACCACAAGGCCGAACCAGCTCTCAGCCGTCACGGTCGGAAAGCCGGCTTCTGCCATTGTCATCACATCCGGCAATGCCTGCCCGCGTGCCGGCCCCGCCACGGCTAATGCCACAATATGACCCGAGCGCACTTGCGGCGCGATGATCGGTCCATCGCCGAACAATGCGTCGATCTGTCCACCCATCAGTTGCGGCAGGCTCTCGCTGGTGCTGCGGAACGGGACATGGATGACATCGATCTTGGCCTCGCGCTTGAGCACTTCGATCGCGAGATGGGTGACCGCGCCGACGCCGGCCGAACCGATCGTAAGCTTGTTCGGATTGGCCCTGGCATAGGCGACGAACTCCGCCACGGTCTTGATGCCGAGCGTGGGCCGTACCGCGAGCACCTGGGCGGAGCGCCACACCGTCGTGAGCGGCACCACATCCTTCTCGACGTCATAGGATACCGATTTGAAAGCCGGGATGATGGTGAGCGGTCCGATTGCGCCGACCAGAATGGTGTAGCCGTCGATTTCCCCTTTGAAATAAGCCTCGGTGGCGTTGAGCCCGCCGCCGCCGCCGCGGTTTTCGACGACGATCGGCTTGCCGAGCTCGCGGGCGAGCGGCTCCGCCGCCAGCCGCGTTCCGGTATCGCTCGGGCCGCCGGCGGCATAGGGCACGACGATGCGGATCGGCTTGTTCGGAAAATCCTGCGCCTGCATGCTCGTCGTGGTGAACGCGAGTATGCCGGCGGTCACCACGCCTCGCAGCCAAAGGCCTCTCGCCGGACAGCGTTTCACAATGGAAGTCATGCGGTGCTCCTGCTTTATGCGATTTTCCGATTGATGGCTCAATCCATCAATGGCTCGTTGGGCCATGGCTGCATTGCGAAAACATCAAGCACGTTTGCCCACTCTCAATTTGCACGGTCGCCGCCGGCACCCTATCACTCGCGAGGTTCGACATCCCCGCAAACTCGACATCGCGCAGATCTTCGGTTGGGATAGAGTGACGCACAGGATGAAATACTCGGAGAGATTGTATCGTGATCATTGACGCACATGCCCACTATGTGCCGCCAGCCTTCCTCGACGACATGTCGTCGAAGCGGCGGGCATTTCCTTCCGTGAAGGTTGCCGTTGAGAACGGCGGCGTGCGTTTCTCGTTTGCCGGCAACGAACCGAAGCGGCCGGTGGCGAAGGGCATGAGCGACCACGAGAGCCGCCGCACCTGGTTGGCCGATCACGGCATCGACAAGCAGGTGGTGGGCGGCTGGCTCGATACGTTCGGCTACGACATTCCGGCGGACGAAGGCGCGGACTGGAGCCGCTTCCTCAACGAGCACATGCTGGCGGCCACGGCGAAGCTGCCGTTCCTGGTGCCGCTGGCGACGGTGCCGATGCAGTCCGGCAAGCACGCCGCCAAGGTCCTGGAGGAGGCGCTCGACGCCGGTTTCCATGGCGCGATGATCGGGACGCAGCCGAAGGGTGCGACCGGCGTACTCGACGATCCGGACCTCGATCCGTTCTGGGAAACTGCGTCGCAGCGCAAGGCGACGCTGTTCGTTCATCCGACATTCGGTGCGCGCGATGATCGATTAAAAGCCTACGGCCTCGTCAGCGCTGTGGGTCGCGTCACCGATACAACCATCGCGATGGCGAGGCTGTTGTATTCGGGTCACCTGACGCGATATCCGGGCGTCAATCTGGTGATCTCGCACGGCGGCGCGGCTGTGGCGATGGTGCTCGGCAGACTGCGCCGCAGCTTTGAAACTGCGCCCGCGCAGAACACCGATCCGATGGAAGGCTTTCGCAGATTGTTTTTCGACACCATCGTCTATGACACCGCCACGCTTCGGTTCATATGCGAACTGGCGGGAACGGAGAAGATCGTCATGGGCACCGATCTGCCGTTCGTGATCGCGGAACCGGAGCCGGTCAAGTTCGTGGACTCCTGCAATTTCGCTGCGGCCGACCGCGCCGCGATCCTGGGCGACACGGCCGCGCGGCTGTTCCGAATCGCGGCGTAGGCAAAGGTTTCGACCAGGATGTCCGAACCTGCCAACAGCAACCGCATCGGCCAGCCGGTCCGCCGTCGCGAGGATCTCCGTCTCGTCGTCGGAAAGGGCTGTTACACCGACGACCAGAACCTGCCCGGCCAGGCTTATGCGGCGATGGTGCGTTCGCCGCACGCGCATGCGCTGATCCGTTCGATCGACAAGACCGAAGCCCTGGCCGTTCCGGGCGTGCTCGCGGTGCTGACCGGGTTCGATTGGCACAAGGACGGCATGAAGGCGATCCCCAACAAGACCTTCTCCTGGCATCCGGCGGAAATCCCGCTGATCAACACCGACGGCTCGCCGCCCTTCAACGCGCCCGATTTTCCGCTGCCTGACGACAAGGCACGTTTTGTCGGCGAGGCCATCGCAATCGTGGTTGCGGAAACGGTCGCCGCCGCGAAGGACGGCGCGGAGCGCGTGGCGGTGGATTACGAGCCGCTGCCTTGCGTCACCACCGCGGTCGAGGCGGTCAAGCCCGGTGCGCCGCTGCTGCACCCCGATCATGGCTCCAATGTCTGTATCGATGCCGGCGTGGGCGATGCCGAACCCACCAAGGCGGCGTTCGCGCGGGCCGCGCATGTCGTGAAGATCAAGACCTGGGTCCCACGCGTCGCCGGCTCGCCGATGGAGTTGCGCTCCGCGATCGGCGACTACGACCCTGCGACCGGGCGCTACGCAATCTACACCTGCAACGGCCAGACGCTACGCCTGCGCAAGGATCTCTCCATCGTGCTCGACGTTCCCGAGGACGACGTGCGTCTCGTCATTCGCGACGTCGGCGGAAATTTCGGGACTCGCGGCGCGATCTTCGCCGAGCAGCCGCTGGTCGCCTGGGCTGCGCGCCACGTCGGCCGGCCGGTGAAATGGACGGCGGATCGCAGCGAGGCGTTGCTGAGCGATTACCAGGGCCGCGATCTCGCGGTCGAGGCGGAACTGGCGCTCGACAAGGACGGCAATTTCCTGGCGATGCGCGGCGATAACATAGGCAACCTCGGCGCGCACACCGGGAATTTCTCGATGGTCCAGAAGGGCGTCGAGATCATGTCGAGCATCTATCGCGTGCCGGCCGCGCATTTCCGCGCCCGCTGCGTCATGAGCAACACCGCGCCGACGCGGCCGTATCGCAGCTCCGGACGGCCGGAGGTGATGTTTGTGATGGAGCGGCTGATCGATCTCGCCGCCCGGCAATGTGGGTTCGACCGGATCGAGCTGCGGCGGCGCAACCTCGTCACGGAGAAAGAGCTGCCGTACAAGAACCCGTTCGGTATGGTCTACGATAGCGGCGCCTATCACGAGGTGATGGAGAAAGCGCTGGCGCTCGCCGACTGGAAGGGTTTCCCCGCGCGCCGGAAGGAAGCCAAGAAACGCGGCATGCTACGCGGCATCGGCCTCGCCAATTACGTCGACACCGCCACCGGGGTTCCACGCGAGCGGGCCGAACTGACCATTCATCCGGATGGACGCGTCGATGTGACGATCGGAATCGTGACGAGCGGGCAAGGCCACGAGACCAGCTTTGCGCAACTGATCAACGAATGGCTGGGCGTGCCGATCGAGAACGTGCGGCTGATCACCGGCGACACCAACATCGTCAAGGTCGGTGGCGGCACCCATTCGGGCCGAGGCATGCGGCTCGGCAGCATCGTGATCTGGAAGGCGTCCGGCAAAATCGTCGAGAAGGGGAAGCAGGTCGCGGCGTTGCTGTTGCAGGAGAAGCCCGACGCTGTCGAATTCCACGATGGGCGGTTTGTCGCCAAAACCGCAGGCGGCTCCATCAGTCTGGTGGAGGTCGCGGCAGCGATGAGCGAGCGGGCCGACCTTCCCGCCGAACTGCGAGGCCCGCTGGCGGCCGAATGCGACGAGACCATCAATGACGCCGCTTTTCCTTATGGCTGTCACGTCTGCGAGGTCGAGATCGAGCCGGAGGTCGGTCTGGTCAAGATCGTCCAGCATTCCACCGTGGATGATGTCGGCCGCGCCGTGAACCCCATGATCATCCACGGCCAGACTCACGGCGGCATCGCGCAGGGCGTAGGGCAGGCGCTGTTCGAGCAGTGCTTCTATGACGGCGCGAGCGGACAATTGCTGTCCGGCTCGTTCATGGATTATGCGATGCCGCGCGCTCGTGCGCTGCCGTCCTACACCAGCGAGATCAGCGAAGTCCCATCTACCACGCATCCGCTCGGCATGCGTCCCGCCGGCGAGGGCGGCACGACGCCCGCGCTCGGCGTTGTGGTCAATGCGATCGTCGACGCGCTGTCAGAGTTCGGTGTGACCCATATCGAAATGCCTGCGACGCCGGAGCGCATCTGGCGCGCCATGCACGGCAAGCAGCAGCGGTCACGCAGCATGCCGGATCGACTGGAAGACCAGAACTTCGGGGGAAGTGCCTCGGTCGCTATTCAGACTTGATGTTGGCGGTCCGGATCACCTCGCCCCACTTCGCGATCTCCACGCGCTGGAGCGTGGCGAACTGCGCGGGCGTGCTGCCGACCAGATCGAGCCCCAGGGTGGCCGCGCGTGCGGCGACATCGGGTTGGTGCAGCGCGTTCACCACTTCCTGATTCAGTCGGGTCACGATCTCGGGCGGCGTGCCGGCGCGCACCACCATGGCGTACCAGTTCACCACTTCGAAATTAGGCAGGATTTCTTTCGCCGCAGGCAGATCGGGTAGGGCGGCCATCCGCTTCGGACCCGTGGTGGCGAGACCACGCAGACGGCCGCTCTCGATGTGCGGCTGCGCGATCGCCAAGGTGTCGAACACGAACTGAACCTGCCCGCCGATCAGGTCGGTGAAGGCCGGCGCGCTGCCGCGATAGGGTACATGGCGGGTGCGGATGCCGGCCTGGAGGTTCAGCAGTTCGCCGGAGAGATGCGGCAGCCCGCCGTTGCCGCTCGACCCGAACAGCAGATCGCCGGGCTTCGCCTTCGCCAGATCGATCAGCTCCTTGAGCGATTTCGCCGGCACCGAAGGATTAAGCACCAGCACGAAGTCGAGCGAGGCGACATGCGACAGCGGCACGAAATCGCGGTCCATGTTCATCGCCGGACGGCCGGCATAGAGCACCGGATTGACCGCGAGATTCCCCGTGGTGCCGAACAGGATGGTGTGGCCGTCGGCATCGGCTTGTGCGACGCCCTGGGTCGCGATCAGCCCGTTGGCTCCCGGACGGTTTTCGACGACCACTGGCTGGCCGAGCCGCTCCGACATTTTCGGCGCCATCAGCCGCGCCAGGATGTCGATCCCGCCGCCGGCCGGAAATCCGATGACGATCCGGATCGGCCGGGAGGGAAACGACTGCGCCCACGAATGGCTGGCGATCAGCGGCGCCGCGACCGCGCCGAGCAGAAATTTGCGTCGCGTTGTGGAAGCGGTCATGGCGTTTCTCCCTGTTCGGCACTCGCGAAGCGCCATTGTAATTTCCCGCATGTTGGGATTATTGATAGCTTGAGGTCAAGGCCGGGGCGATAACGGCCGGCGAGGAGGGCAACGTGACACAGACACCAGCCGCGGCGCGTGAGGTGCATGTCTACGCCGGCACCGCTGGCCATTCCGCCTGGTTCAGCGACGACCTCGGTAAGACCTGGATCCACCCGAACAGTCACTCCGGCATGTATCTGGAGTGCCGCGTCTGGGCGTTCGCCAGCCATCCCGCGACGCCCGAGCGGCTGTTCGCCGGCACCGACATGGGAATCTTCCGCTGGGACGAGCCGGCGGCGCGATGGGTGCATCTGCCGTCGCCGATGAAGGATGTGTGGGCCGTCGCCGTCGATCCGGCGAATCCCGATGCGGTGATCGCCGGCACCCGGCCCGCAGGCTTCTTCCGCTCGACCGACGCAGGCCGGACCTGGACATCGCTGACGGCGCCGGGCGTCATCCCGCTCTCGGACGTGAACGCAGGTCCGACTCGGGTCACTCAGATTCTGTTCGATCCGGTGGACGACGGCACGGTCTGGGGCACCGTGGAAGTCGGCGGCATCTATCGCAGCAAGGATCGCGGTGTCACCTGGGAATACAAGGAGAAGGGTCTGGTCTCCGGCGACGTGCATGGGATCGCGGCGGTAAAGCTGCCCGGTGGCGGCAAGGTCGTGCTTGCGACAACCAATCGCGGCCTGCATCGCAGCGAGGACAACGGCGAGACCTGGACGTTCCAGGAGTTGCCGTCGCCTTGGCCCTACAGCCGCTCCGTGGTGCCGCGTCCCGACAACTCGGGCGTGGTGTTCCTGACCAACGGCAACGGCCCGCCCGGAAACGATGGCTTCCTGTTGCGCTCGCGCGACTACGGAAAGACCTGGGAGAACGCCAAGCTGCCGGGGCCGATCGAAAGCACGGTCTGGTGCGTCGCGACCAACGCCGACGATCCCATGCTGATCTTCGTCTGCACCAATCTCGGCGAGCTGTTCCGAAGCAACGACGGCGGCGAGAGTTGGACGCGCTTGCCGCATCTGTTCGGCGAGTTGCGTTCGCTGCATTGGCGCGCGGTCCCGGCTGGAACGCGGCGCGCAGAGCATTCGGTGACGCGGCCGGTGCAGAAGGCCGTTGAGCTGGGCTGGGTGGCGGCATGAGCACCGATCGTTCGCCCTTGAAGGTCGGCCTGATGGTGCCGGCGAACAATACCACGATGGAGATCGAGCTTGCGGCGTGGCTACCGCAGGGCTCGACCGTGACGACGGTGAAAATTCCTCGCGGGCAGGGGCTGCTGACGAAGGAAACCATCCCGGCCTATCGCGACAGCGCGATAACGCTGGCGCGGCAGCACTTCGCGAACGGCGAGGTGGAGTTGATCGCCTATGGCTGCACCGCGGCTGGGTTCATCTTGGGTCCCGCCGGCGATGCCGAACTTCAGACGATGCTGACCGAGGCGACTGGACTGCCGGTGGTCACCACGGCGCGCGCCATGGTGAGCGCACTGCAACACGAGCGGGCCAAGCGTATCGCAGTGGTCACACCATACAGCGACGCGGTGAACAAGCAGCTTGAAGCGTTCCTTGCCGATGGCGGTATCGGCGTCGTCCGCATGGATACGTTCCGCGCCCCGGATGTCATCGCGCTTGGCCGCATCACGGCCGATCAGGTGCGCGATCTGGCGCGCGCGACGATGGGACCGGATTGCGATGCGCTATTCATCGGCTGCTCGCAATTGCCGACGCACAAGATTCTCGCCGGCCTGCAATCGGAGTTCGGGCGTCCGGCGTGGTCTTCGATCTGCGCGACCGCCTGGGATGCGAAGCGGCTGCCGGTTGCGGCCTGACGACGCTCGGGAGGATACTGATCCATAAGGGCGTGCCGCGGCGAAGCCCGCAGGACGCGCCCACAACGGGAGGAAGACCATGCGACGACTGCTTCAATCGGTGATCGGCGCCGTTCTGCTGTGCGGGCTCGCGTCGCAGGCTCAGACCCAGACCTTTCCGGATCGTCCGCTCCGGCTGATCATTCCCTATTCGCCGGGTGGCATCACCGACACCTCGGCGCGGATTTTTGCCCCGCAACTGGGCGAGCAGCTCGGGCAACAGGTCGTGATCGACAACCGGCCGGGCGGCGCCGCGATGATCGGCTTCGGCATGACCGCGCGCTCTCCGGCGGACGGCTACACGATGGTGTTCGCCACCACCGCGCTCGCCGCCAATCCGGTCCTGTTCAAGGAAATCCCCTACGACGCGCGGAAGGACTTCACCCCGATCAGCATGATCGGGGTGGTGCCGATGGTGCTGGTCGTGCCGCCGTCGTCGCCGGCAAAGACGCTGGCCGAACTGATCGCGCTCGCCAAGTCTAAGCCCGGCGGACTGAACTACGGCACCGCCGGCAACGGCAGCGACAATCATCTGGCGTCCGAGTTGTTCAACCACCTTGCCGGCGTGAAGGTGACGCACGTGCCTTATCGTGGCGGCGGACAGGTCATGACGGATCTGATCGCCGGTCGCGTTGCTTTTGTGTTCGCGACACTGCCGACGGCGCTTGGGTTCGTCGGCGAGGGGAAGCTGCTTGCACTCGCGACCACCGGCCAGGTTCGCGCGCCGGCGCTGCCCGATGTGCCAACGCTTGCCGAGTCGGGCATGCCGGACTTCGTGCTCTACGCATGGCTCGGCCTGTTCGGGCCCGCCGGCATTCCGGCGCCGGTCCTCGCCAAGCTCAACACCGCGACCAACGCGGCGTTGAAGCACCCCGACACGGCGGAGCGGCTTCGCAAGATCGGCCTCGAGACCAAGGGCGGCAGTTCGCTGGAGACGGCGGCGCATCTGGAACGCGAGCTGAAGCGCTGGTCGGATCTTGCCCAGCACGTGAAGTTCGAGACCGCCAATTGAGCGCCGCCGACGCCGTGCTGAAGAACATCGCCGAGGTGCCCTGGGTCGAAAGTCCCGGGCACCACGGCGGCGCCTTATCGAAGGTCCTGGTCGCGGCGGGTGCGGGCGGCTCGCGGCTGGTCGATCACCGGATTTCTTCTTACGCGCCGGGCGCACATGTCCTGCGGCATTCGCACGACGCCAAAGAGCAGATCTATCATTTCCTGGAAGGCGAGGGACTGCTGGAGCTTGGCGACACCAAGCATGTGGTGCGTAGCGGCGACTACGCGTTCATTCCGCCCCACGTGCCGCATGCGCTGGAGAACACCGGACTGCAACGGCTCGTGTTCATGGTCGTCACGATCCCGGTTACAACCTAGATCATCCGAGTGCTCGCGCTGGCCGCGCGGCGCGCGGCTGTTCCCGCGCGATCCTGGCGCAGGCGTCCTTCGCCGCCGCCATGACTTTCGTTGCCAGCGCATCGCGTTGTTTCGGTTTGACGCTGCGCGTTTCGGCTGCGATGCCGAGACTGCCGAGCACGCCGCCCTCCGCGTTGAACAACGGCGCGGCGATACCGAGGATGCCCGGCTGGAATTCCCCGATCGTAACGCAGTGACCGGCCTCGCGGATCGCGCGCAACGCTCCGCGGAATGCCTCCCAGTCGGCGCCTAACCCTGCGGCGGCGATGGCGGTGCGATGACGCGTGAACAGCGCACGCAACTGATGCGGCGGCAGGTGCGCAAGGATCGCCTTCGAGGCCGCCCCGGCAAACAGCGGCCGCCGCTGGCCGCGGCTGAACAGCCCGGCAGGCGCGCTTGCGGCGGGGATGTCGGCCACGCACATCACCGTGCCGCTGAACAGCAGACACAACAGTGCGCTGTATCCGGTTTCCTGGGCCAGACGGCGTATCGGCGGTCCGCCGCCAATGGTCACCGGGTCGCACAGCCGCATGGTGCGATCGAGCTCGATGATCCGCGGCCCCAGCATCCACGCGCCGCCGGCGACCGGCGTCAGCAGGCCCGCCTCCTGCAGTGTCTTGATATAGCGGTAGCAGGTCGAGCGCGAGGTGCCGGAGAACCGGATCAGGTCCTCGGTGGACCAGGCCGGGGCGGCGCTGGTGAAGACGTCGAGCAGCGCCAGCATCTTTTCGAGGCTGCTGGCACCGCGCGTCTGGTCTGAAGAAAATCCCGTCATGCTGGACAATCCGATATCACGCCCTTAGCGTGACTGAAACAACGCCCCTGCTTAAGCGGCGGATAGCCGGAGGAATTCGTCATTCATGGCCCAGCATACAGCCGCATTCCGCGCGCGGCGCAGGCCGATCCTTTCCGCCGCAGTATCGCCGTGCCGCGCCGCCTGACCCTGCTCTCGGCTGCCGAGCGCCGCTATTGCGAGCCGCTGCTCCGTGGCTTCGCCGAGCGCCACCCGGATATCGAGGTCGACTTCGTCTTCGGCATCAGCACCGATCTGCATCGGCGATACCTGCAGGAGGCGAAGTCCGGCGGACCCACGGCCGATCTGCTCTGGAGCAGCGCCACGGACCAGCAGATGGGCCTGGTGCTGGACGGGCACGCCCAGCCGCATGGGGTGCGCCACACCCTGCCGCCGGAGGCAGCCTATCGCGACCTCGCGGTTGCCACCACGTGCGAGCCGCTGTTCACGCTCTCTCGCGATCGGTCCGCGCCCGCAGGTTCGCCGGCCGAGATCGCTGCGCTGATTGCGGCCGATCCCGATCGTTTTCGCGGGCGCATTGCCGTGCCGGATATCGAGACCAACGGACTCGGATTTCTGGCGATGCTGCGCTGGAGCCTGGAAGAATCGGAATTCGACACGTTCCTGGATGCGCTCGGAGCATGCGCGCCGCACGCTGTGGGCTCAGCGCCGGCATTGATTGCCGCGATGGGCGAGGGCGCAGAGCTCGCACTGCACCTGCTCGGCTCCTATGCTTTGCGCGCCGTCGCTGCCGATCCGGCGCTGCACATCGCGCCTTCGGCCGCTCCGTCGCTCGCCGTTGCGCGCGTCGCCTTCATTCCGCGCCGCGCGGCAAACCCTGAAGCCGCGTCGGCCTTCCTCGCCTACATGCTTTCGCCGCAAGGCCAAGCGGCGATCGGCGAGGCCGGATTGTTCCCAATCGCCGCGCCGCAGTCGCGACCGGTCGCCCCGATCCCGCTTGATGAGCGCTTCGCCCGTCTTCTCGATCCCGCGTCACGCGCCGCTCTTGTCGCCCGGTGGCGCACGGCGCTGGGCCGCGCAAATATTTGAACAGGAGGAACCGCCCAATGATCAATCGTCGCACGCTGCTTCTCGGCGCTGCTCTCACCCCGCTTGCGGCCGCCGCTCCGGCCTTCGGTCAAGCCGGCTGGCCAGACCGCGTGCTCAAGATCGTGGTGCCGTTCGCGCCGGGCTCGTTCACCGACGTCTCGGCTCGGCTGCTGGCGCAGGAGCTCACGGGGCAGCTCGGCCAGTCGGTGATCGTCGAGAACCGCGGCGGCGCAGGCGGCACCGCCGGGGCGCTCGCGGTCGTGCGCTCGGCACCGGACGGCTACACGCTGCTGCTGACCGATACCTCGCTCTCCATTTCTCCCGGTCTCTATCCGAACCTGGCCTATGACACGGTGAAGGACCTGGCGCAGATCAGCCGGATCGCGGACTCGCCGTCGATCCTGCTGGTGCGCCCGGGATTGGGGCCGAAGACGCTCGCGGATTTGGTCGCGCTTGCCAAGCAGAAGCCGGGCGAGGTCACGTTTGGCTCCGGCGGGCCGGGATCGTCCGCGCATCTCGCAATGGAATTGCTGCTAAACGTCACCGGGACCAAGGCGCTGCACGTACCGTTCCGCGGGGTGGCGGCGGCAATCGCGGAGGTCATCGCCGGCCGCGTCGACATGGCGATCGCCAGTCTGGCGTCGGGCGTGGCGCATGTGAAGGCAGGTACGCTGGTCGGTGTTGCAGTGTCGGGCGAGAAGCGCAGCGCGTTGCTGCCCGATGTGCCGACCTTTATCGAGGCCGGCGCACCGCGATACGACATGTCCTACTGGTGGGGGATCGCGGCGCCGGCCGGTACGCCGCGGCCGATTGTCGAGCGGCTGCACCGCGAGATTGTCAAAGCCTGCGCCCAGCCGCGGCTGCAGAACGCATTCCTCCAGTCCGCGGCGCTTGCCGTCACGTCGACGCCCGAGGAGATGACGCGCCATCTGGAGCGGGAAATCGGCGTCTGGCGCGAGGTGATCAAGGCCGCCAACGTGACGATCCAGTAGATCGAAGGAGAGATCAGTTGAGCCACCAGAACGAACCGCCGCCCGCGTTCCGCGCGCCACCGCTGTCTTGCGACGCGCATTTCCATGTGTTCGGTCCGGCGGACCGCTACCCGCACGGCGGAGTGAACGAAAACCTGCGTTACACGCCGCCGCTCGCGCCGCTCTCCGATTACATGGAGCTCGCCAAGCACCTTGGCATGGAGCGCTTCGTGTTCGTGCAGCCCAGCGCCTATGGCCGCGACAACTCATGCATGCTCGATGCCATGCGCGAGGTCGGGATCGCGCGCTGCCGCGGCATCGTTGACGTCGACGACGATGCGCCGGATTCCGTGCTCGCCGAGATGGACAAGATTGGCGTGCGCGGTGTGCGCATCAATCAATCGCCGGTCAAGCCGCCGGAGCCGGGTTTCGCCGACACTTGGCGCAAAAGGATTGAGCGCGTCGATGCGCGCTGCGCCGAGCTTGGTTGGCATGTCGACTTTCTCAATCCGGGCTGGCTGACCGAGGAGCTGCTGCCGGTGTTTGCCAAGATGCGCTGCTCCTTCACAGTCGCGCACATGGGCATGTTTCTCGCCAAGGACGGGCCGAAGCAGCCCGGCTTTCAGAAGCTGTTGGACGTGCTGCGCCACGGCGACGGGCGCATGTGGGTCAAGTTCACCGGCACCTATCGCATGGCAACCTTGCCCACGCTCGCCGACGCTGCTCCGATGGCGCGGGCGCTCATCGAGGCCGCGCCCGACCGGCTGATC
Source organism: Rhodoplanes serenus (assembly GCA_945897515.1). Taxonomy (GTDB): domain Bacteria; phylum Pseudomonadota; class Alphaproteobacteria; order Rhizobiales; family Xanthobacteraceae; genus Z2-YC6860. Next base: position 55,537 of record CAMDFO010000014.1, read on the forward strand.
TGGGGCAGCGACTATCCGCACCTGTCGTTCGCGGACAAGGTGGGCTCCGTGCAGCTTTTCAATCTGCTGGCGGGCTGGGCGCCGGACGACGCAATGCGACGCCGCATCCTGGTCGACAACCCGGCCGCGCTGTTCGGATTCTGACGGCGTCTCGATGGCAGCGACAGCGCCGCGAACGCGCGGCGCTGCCACCCCGTTCAGTCGGCAAGCTTCGGATAAAGCTTCTGCGCGGTGCGGCCGAAAACCCAGCTCCGGTCGTCCTCGTTGAACGATTGGAAGGCCGCTCTGGCGGTGGCGAGATTGTCCTTCAACGTTCCCGCCGTCGCCGGAAAATTCGATCCCCATGCCAGCCGCGAAGCACCGAACGTCTGCGCCAGCTTGCCGAAGAAGCTTTCCGGGGTCGCTTTGCCCCATTCCTTCGGCGACACGTTGAGCGGCGTGATCTTGAGATAGATGTTGGGATAACGCGCGAGGTCGAAAAACTCCTGGTCTGCGCTGTAGGGCGGACCGTCGGTGAGCTGCGGGCGGGCCAGATGATCGAGGATGATCTTCACGTCGGGAAAGCGGTCCATCAAATCGCGTAGTTGCGGAAAGCCCTGCGGCGTCATCTGCATGCAGACTGGGATGCCGAGCTTGCCGGCATACTCCCACGCCGGAAATGTGCGCGGATCATGGAACCACGTCGACTGTCCCGGCATGGTGCTGCCGGTGGTGAACAGCCGCATTCCGCTGAAGCCCAGATCCAGCCATGACTTCATCTTGGCAGGCGCGTCGGACGCCAGCACGTCGACCGAGAATACCCCGGTGAAACGTTTCGGATATGCCCCGATGGCCGCTGCGACATAGCTGTTGTCGTGGCCGTAGGCCGTCGAGGCCTGGACGATTGCCGCCTTGTCCACGCCGGCCGCATCCATCGACTGGACCAGCTTTTCGAACGGCGTCGGCCGGTCGCGCGACCAAGTCGACTGCGTGCCGCCCAAGGGATCGAGTGGATACTTCGCGGTATCGGTTGCGATCACGTGGGGATGGATGTCGACGACGGATGCCATGGGCGATGCTCGTTGCGATGTTGAATTGGAGGTGCGTCAGAGTTTCTCGGGATCGAGAAAAATCTCGTGCAGCGGCGGCCGCGTCGGAATGAGTCCCTGCTGCAACGCATAGGTGACGAGTGCCTCGATGCTCGGCCTGTTGGATTCGATCCCGTAGGGCAGCGGATCGCCGACCAGCGGCGACAGCTCGCGATAGCGCTGGTCCTCTGGCGCATCGCCTTCGCCGCGCTTGAGGCGCTCCAGGTGCGGCTTCTTGGCGGCGACGAAAGCGTCGAATAGCAAGCGGGCGAGACCGGGATGCCGCGCGATCCGTTCGGTCTTCACCACCACCAGACCGTGAATCGGATAGATCCCGGTGCGCCGGAACCACTCGGCCTCGACATTGGCGACGTCGGGGATCAATTCGGGATAGGTCTGCGCCGCAGTCTGGCCGCCTTGCTCCCAGCCGCCGGTCGGCGGGCCGGCACGGCCGACGCCGGCGGGGCCGGAAAAGCCAGCCTGCAATTCGCCGCTTGCCATCATGCTGACGAGGGACTGACCGGCCGGCGCGTGGATAACGTTGGGTGGAAGCTTCAGCGTCGTGACGTGCTCCTCGTCATCGACCACCCATGTGACCTTGGAGGAATCAAGCCCATACTCGTTGACGAAGATGCCGCGCGTATAGACGCCGGTCGTCACCGAAAAGGCGCGCACGCCGACCTTCTTGCCTTCGAGGTCCTTCGGCACTTTGATGCCGGCATCTGGCCGGGTGACGAAGCCGCCGTGATGGAACCGCCGCATCAGGAACACGGGGAGCGCGATGTAAGGCGCACCGCGGGCACGCGCGATCATGTAGGTGGTCGGCGCCATCTCGCAGACGTCGAATTCGAGGTCCCGCACCATCCGGCGGAACGCGGCGATGATCGGCACGACTTCCACGAACTCGGCGTCGACGCCTGCGATCGGAACGCTGCCATCCTTGAGCGCCTTGGTGTGACCGTAGCTGCCAATTGCAATCTTCAAGCGCCCATCCGGCATGTCCACTCCGTCAGCAGATTTTCTGCCGTCACTGCTTGGCGATCCCGGCTTTCTCGATCACCCCGGCCCATCGATCGATGTCGCGCGCCATCCGCGCCCGCATCTCCTCCGGTGTGCTGCCGCGGGCGTTCATTCCGAATTGCTTGGCTCTGCTCTGGAGATCGGGATCGGCCAGAGCGGCATTGATCTCCCGGTTGAGGATTTTCAGCACGTCGGCCGGCAGGCCCGCGGGCGCGGACAGCGCATTCCAGCTCGTCACCACGTAATCGGGCAGACCGCTTTCCCTCGCGGTCGGCACGTCCGGCAGCAGTGGGTTTCGCTTCTCATCGGACGACGCGGCGATGTGGATTTTCTTGTCAGCGATGGCGGACTGCAGGCCGGCGTAGAAGTCGAACACGACGTCGACATCCTTGCGGATCAGAGCGGTGATCAAGTCCGGAGTGGTCCGATAGGTGACGATTGCGGCGTCGATGCCGGTGAGCTGCTTGAACAGATGCGCCGACAGGTTCTGGGTGCTGCCGGGATTGATCGCCGCGAGGTTGAGCTTGCCCGGATTGGCGCGCGCCGCCTTGATAATGTCCTGCACAGTCTTGTACGGCGAATCGGCTGGCGTCGCGATCAGCATCTCGAACGACGCCGCGACAGAAATCTGCGTGAAGTCGGTCAGCGCGTTGTAGGGCCGGACCTTGAACAGCGACATGCTGATGGCGGTGCCGTTGCCGGTGACCAGCATCGTATAGCCGTCCGGCGGCGATTCCATCGTCGCCCTGGCCGACAGCACGCCGCCTGCGCCCGGCCGATTCTCGATGATCACCTGCTTGCCCATGCGCTCGGTCATCTTCTGCGCGAGCAGCCGCATCGTGAGATCGCCGACGCCGCCGGGTCCGTAAGGCACGAAAATGCGCATCGTGCGGGTGGGAAATCCGGACTCCGCCTGCGCGAAAGCCGTCGCGGTGCCCCAGACCAAAGTACAGGCAACGGCGAGCGCGGTCGCGAGCCGTTTCTGTCCGCGCTCGATGTCCGCGGACACGTTCGATCGTGTCATGGCGAAACCTCCCCTTGTGGCGCCGTGCCGGTCGTCGAAGTCGACGCCGTTGGCTTATCCCGCAAGACTAGCGTGGAGAGGGGGCGGGCGCATCAGGGTTGTGGGCGTGGAGTTCGTGCGACATTTTCGTTGATGGTCGCCAGCATGCGGCGGGCGGCCGAGACCGAATGACGGCCGCTAATCCTTGGCCTGGTAGCGAGTCTCGCGGCTCCAATAGTCCGGAAATCCCACCACGCCCTGCAGGTCCGTGAACGAGATCGCAGGCGGCTGCGCGATTGTTGAGCCGGGACGCAGCGCCGCGAGCGTGTTCTGCATGGCGGTCACGGCGGAGGACAAGAGCATCACCGGATAGAGCGCGAGCTTGTAGCCAACATCCTGCAATTGCGCGGGCGGCAGGATCGGAGACTTGCCGCCGGGCACCATGTTCGCCATGCATGGCTTCGTCATCGCGCCGCAGAAGCGGCGCATCTCGTCTTCGGTCTCCGGCGCCTCGAAGAAAATGATATCGGCGCCCTCGGCCTCGAAATCCCGGCAGCGCGCCAACGCCTCGTCGAAACCGTGAACCGCACGCGCATCGGTGCGCGCCATGATCAGAATGTCGGCATCGGCCCGCGCATCCACCGCGGCGCGGATTTTCATGCGCGCCTCTTCGCGGGAGATCACCTGCTTGCCGCGGGTGTGGCCGCATTTCTTGGGACTAACCTGATCCTCGATCATGACTCCCGCGGCGCCGGCGCGGGCATATTCCACCACGGTGCGCTGGACGTTGAGCGCATTGCCGTAGCCGGTGTCGCCATCGCCGATCAGCGGAACCTTGCCGGCGGCGGAACAGCAGTTGCGCAGGCTGTCGAGCATCTCGGTGAATGAGATGAGCCCGGTGTCCGGCAGGCCGAGCCGGGCGGCCGAGACCGCAAACCCGCTCATGAACATGACCTTGTAGCCGGCGTTCGCCACAAGCTTGGCCGAGAGCCCGTCGTAGCATCCCGGCATGATCTCGACGTTCGGCTGAGCCAGAAGCTCGCGCAGTCTTTGAGCGGGTGTCACGAGCATTTCACCTGTTGAGGCGGGGCCGGCCAAAAAGCTACGCGAGAGGCATGTGGAGCACAAGAGTTCGGATCGACCACGACTTGCCACATATACAATCGAGATGATGCTGATATTCTTTTTTGACTTCGTATCGTGTGCAACGACGGAATTATCCCATGAAGTACGATTTCGTGCCGTTTCCCGAGCGCAAGCCGCTCCGCTGGCCAAATGGGAAGCGGCTCGCCGTGATGATCACGACCAATCTCGAATACTGGGACGCCACCAAGGACACGCCGAAGCCGTTCTACCCGGGCGGTCCTGGGATTGTCGGCGGCGACCTCCCGGGCAACGTCTATGACAATCCGAACTACACCTGGCGCGAATACGGACAGCGCGTCGGCGTATGGCGCATGTTCGACATCTTCGATCAGTTCGGCGTGCCCTCGACCTGCACGATGAACGCCAAGATGGGACTGGAGCGGCGCGCCGTGATCGACGCGGCACTTCAGCGAGGCTGGGAAATTGTCGCGCACAACTACGTGCAGACCGAACTGCTCGCCGATTATTCGTTCGACGAGGACAAGGAACGCGAGGTGATCCGCGAGACCTTGCGCGTCTACAAGGAGATCTGCGGCAAGCCGGCCAAGGGATGGCTGTCGAGCTCGCTCCGGTGCACGCTCAACACGATCGACATTTTGGCCGAGGAAGGCCTGATCTTCACCACGGACCTGCTCAACGACGATCAGCCCTATCTGATCCAGACGCGCTCGGGCAAGCCGATGGTTTCAATTCCCTACACGTCGGAGGTCAACGACTTCACCGTGTTCATGCGGCAGGGCCAGGACGTCAATGGCGCGTTCCTGGTGTTCAAGGAGCAGTTCGACTGGCTTTATCGCGAGAGCGTGGCCAGCGGGCGGTTCATGAACGTCGGCCTGCATCCGCATGTCATCGGCCAGGCATTCCGAATTCGCGCCCTGCACGATTTCTTGGCCTACGTGAAACAATTCGACGACGTTTGGTTCGCCACCCGTGAGGAGATCGCGGATTGGTATCTGAAGAACCATCGGTCGCACATCGGCTGACGAGCGCCGACAAAAGCACGCAATTTTCGAGCGGCTCAACCGAGATGCCGCTCGATGGCGCCCTGAGCGTGCCTACGTCTCGCTTCAGCCGTGCGCAGCAGCCCGTTCGAGCGGAGCCGCATCCGACGCAAGCTTGACGGCGCCGGCGCGGGCCAGCACCTCGATGCGGTCACTTGCGTAGCCGAGCTCACGGAGAATTTCCGCCGAGTGCTCGCCGAGCAAGGGAGCAGGGCGTCGGATCGACGGTCCGTCGCGATCCATGAGCACCGGATTGCGCACGGTCTTGCTCTTGCCCATACGCGGGTGATCGACCTCCACGACGAGGTCGCGCGCCTTGACCTGCGGATCGTCGAACAGTTGTGCGTAATCGTTGACGGGCGAGCACGGGATGCCGGCGGCGACGATCAGCGCTTCAAGCTCCTTGACGTTTCGCTTGCGGATTGCCGGCGACAGAATCTCCAGCAGGGCATCCTCGTTGGACTTGCGTTCTCGCTTGGTCAGGAAGCGCGGATCGTTGCACTCGCGTTCGATGCCGAGCACGCCGACGAGGCGTTGGAACTGCTCGTCGGTGGCCGCGCTGATCGCGATGTAGCGATTGTCGCCGGTTTCGAACAATTGCGCCGGCGTATGAACGCGATGGCGATGGCCGATCCGTTGCGGTACGTGGCCGGTGGTGAGATATTCCGCGGTCTCCCAGACCGCGACTGCGATCGTGGATTCGGACAGCGACACGTCGAACGCGCGTCCATCCTTGTTTCGGAGCTTGCCGATGATGCCGGTCAGGGCGGCGTAGGTCGCAAACAGGGCCGACACGATGTCCGCGGTTTGGATTCCGGTCCGCATCGGAGCCTCGTCGGGTTCGCCGGTGATAGAGAGTGATCCAGCAAAAGCCTCGACGGTGAAGTTCACGCCGGCGCGCCGCCGGTACGGACCGGTCTGGCCATAACCCGACACCGAGACGTAAGAGAGGGCAGGATTGACCTTGCGAAGATCGTCGGCGCCGAGGCCGAGCTTTTCCAGAGCGCCGGGACGATAGTTCTCGACCAGAAGATCGCTGGTCTTCGCAAGTTCGATCATGACCTGGCGCGCTTCCGCCTGCTTCAGGTCGAGCGCGATGCTGCGCTTGTTCCGGTTCAGGTTGGCGAAGCACGCGCTCTCGCCATTGACGAAGGGCGGGAAGTGCCGGGTGTGATCGCCGCCCTTGGGCGGTTCGATTTTGATCACCTCGGCGCCCATGTCGCCCAGAAGCATGCCGCAGACCGGCCCTGCGATGTAGTTCCCGAGTTCGAGAACCTTGATCCCCTCGAGAGGTTTTGCCATCCGGTCGTCCTCTTCCTGAAGTCTGCGAGCCACGTTCCGCGCCGGGTTCACCCGCTGCGCATCTTTGTCGCGAAGTGTTTCAAGGCAAATGACATCTTTTGGTATCTGACATGAGTTTCCGAACGGTCCGCCGTTATTCGTTGCCGCCGAGCGCGACCTTGCCGAGCTTGATGCCGAACAGCCGTTCCAGAAGCGCGCGCTGGATGCCGAATGTCATGATAATCAGAACCAGAATCCAGATCGTGATGGCAATCGGACTGTTAACGAAGACCGAGACTTCTCCGAGGCTCATAAACAGACCCTCGCGCAGGTGCTTTTCGATCAGCGGCCCGAGCACCATGCCGATCACCATCGGCGCGAGCTGGAACTCCAGTTTCCTCAGGACATAGCCGATGATGCCAACCAGCAGGAAGATGTAGACGTCGAAGATGCTGTTGCGAACGCTGTATGAACCGATCACGGCGAGAACCACGATCAGCGGCAGGAAGATATAGGCCGGGACCCGCAACATGCTGACCCAGACCCCGATCAGCGGGATGTTCAGGAACAGCAGCACCAGATTGCCGACATACATCGACACGATCACGCCCCAGAAGATTTCCGGATGATTCGGAATCAGCAACGGACCCGGCTGGATGCCGTGCACCATCAACGCGGCGAGCATCAGCGCCGTGATCGCATTGAACGGGATGCCGAGCGCGAGAAGCGGCACCATCGAGGAGGTCGCGGCGGCGTTGTTGGCGGTCTCCGGGCCCGCGACGCCTTCGATCGCGCCTTCGCCGATCTCGTGCCGGTGCTTTGAAACGGCCTTTTCCAGCCGGTAGGAGGCGAAGCTGGAAAGCGTCGCCGCCGGCCCGGGCAGCAGCCCGAATATGAACCCGATGATCGTGCCACGTCCGGCCGGCGCCCAGGAGCGCCGGAACTCGGTGCGCGTCGGCATCATGTCGCGAAGCCCGACCTTCACCGGCCGGACTCGGCGATGCACGGTTTCGACCACGAGCATAATCTCCGCCAGGCCATACAGGCCGACCACCAGCGCCACCAGTTCGATGCCCTGGCTCAGATCGTTGAAGCCGAACGTAAAGCGGTTGTACCCGGTCACCGCTTCCTGGCCGACGGTGCTGAGCATGATGCCGATCGCCATCGGAAACAGCCCGGCGGCCAGCGTGCCGCCGGATATCCGCGAAAGGATCATCAGGCCGCCGGCGGTCAGCGCGAAGAACTCCGCCGGCCCGAACAGGATGCCGAACTGGCCCAGCGCGGGCGCGAACAGCATCACGCCGGCCACCGCGACCGTGCCACCGACGAACGAACCGAGTGCGACAATGGTCAGGACCGCCCCGGCGCGGCCCTTCTGTGTCAGCTTGTAGCCGTCGATGCAGGTCATTACCGAGGCGGACTCGCCCGGCATGTTGATGAGAATCGCCGTGGTCGAGCCGCCGTACATCGCTCCGTAAAAAATCCCGGCCATCATGATGATGCCCGCGGTCGGGCCGAGCGAGTAAGTGATCGGCAGGATCATGGCGATGCCCGCGACCGGACCGATTCCAGGCAGCACGCCGATCATCGTGCCGGCGAGCGCGCCCGCCAGCGCGGCAAGCAGGTTCTGATAGGTGAAAACGACCTGAAGCCCGTACAGGATGCCGTCGACTGTTGTCATGGCGAGGCGCGGTTCATTGCCAGAAATCCCAGATGCCGCGCGGCATGGGCACTTTCAGAAAGGACACGAACGCCCCGTAAAGCGCGGCGCACATCGCGAGCGAATAGGCCAGGACCCGCGGCCAGGAGAGGTCCGAGAGGATGCGCATCAGCAGGATGCAGAACAGCGCGCTGCTGACGATGTAACCGACAATGGGCATGGCGATGAGAAAGCCGAACAGCAGCGCAATCAGACCCAGCAGGCGCCGGAGATCGGAGCCCACTGGCATGGCGATCTGCTCGCGCCTGTCGAGCTGCCAGCCCTCCCATATCGTGACCAGGCTGGCGAGGGTCAGCAGGACACCGACCACGATCGGAAAAACGCCAGGACCGGGTTGGTCTAGCCGGCCCTGAGGCAACTGGAGCGAGAGCCCCAGATAGCACGCGGCGCAAACCACGCCGATGCCTCCCATCGCGAGGTAAGCTTTGCGTTTTTCCAGGGCTCCGACCGGCACCGTCTCACCCGCGCCTAGCGCTGTTCGATGAACTTGAGCAGGTCGACGTAGGTCTTGCTGAACTGCAGGATGTCGGCCTTGGCCTCCTGGGAATCTTTCGGGTCAGCCACATACACGTGCGTCTTCGTGAACTTCAGAAATTCTTCGCTCTTCACGACTTGCAATGCGGCGCTCGACACTTTGTTCAGGACATTCGGCGGCATTCCCTTGGGTCCGACCACGTAGAACGCCGATCCGAGAGTCGCGTCGTAACTGTCACCCACGGGCGTCGCGTCGGGGAACGGCTCGTACTTGCCCTTGGTGAAGACCGCCAATGCCCTGAGCGTGCCGGCCCGCACATGCCCCAAATTGCCTGCTCCGGAGTTGGCCATGGCTTCGATCCGCCCGCCCAGCACCGCGATGGTTGCCTCGCCGCCGCCGCCACTGAAGGGGACGGTGACAATGCGCGTGCCGGACACCTTGTTGAACTGCTGGATTACCAGATCGGGAGCCGTTCGCAGGCCATTGACTCCGACCCGCATCTTGCCGGGATTCTTTTTGGCCTCGGCGAGGAACTCGTCGAAATTCTTCCAGCGTGCATCGGCGCGAACGACCAGGACGATCGGCTGCTCCGACAGCTTGACGATGGGCTGATAGTCGTCCGGCGTCTTGTATGCCAGGCCGCTGTTGATCAACGGCTGATAGGCCAGCGCGCCGATGTCCGACAATCCGATCGTGTAGCCGTCCGGCTTGGAGCGCACGATCACGCCGAGGCCAATCGTGCCAGATCCACCGGGCCGGTTCTCGACGTTGACGTTCACGCGCAGGATTTTCTCAAGCTGCGATGCGAACTGCCGCGAAACCGGATCGGTCGCGCCGCCGGGATTGTAGGGCACCAGGAAGGTGATGTCCCGGCTGGGGTATTCCTGCGCCGTTGCGACGCCGGCGCTCAAAGCAGCGCCAGCGATGATGATGGCCAGAGTGCTCTTTGCAAAGCTGTTCACGAGCTGTCCTTCCTGTTTCGTTTCGGGCGGAAACCGATACGGACGGTCCCACTATTGCACGTGCTAGGCCGCTGCCGGGATCACCTCCCGCAGCACATAAGGTAAAATCCCGCCATGGCGAAGATAGTCCGCCTCGATCGATGTATCGACGCGCAGCAGAAGCGGCACTCGCTCCGTCGTGCCGTCCTTGCGATGGATCGCCAGCGTCACGTCCTGCATCGGCTGGAGTTGGTCCGACAGGCCGAGCAGATCGAAGGTCTCGCTGCCGTCGATGCCGAGGCTTTGCCAGCTCGCATCGCCCTTGAACTGGCAGGGAACGACGCCCATGCCGATCAGGTTGGACCGGTGGATGCGCTCGAAGCTGCGGGCCACCACGGCCCTGATGCCGAGCAGCTTCGTTCCCTTGGCGGCCCAGTCGCGCGCCGATCCCGTGCCGTAGTCGAGACCGGCGAACACGATCAAGGGGACGCCGCTGTCGCGATAGCGCATAGCGGCATCGAACATGGTCGACTTGTCGCCTGACGGGTGATGGGTGGTGAAGCCGCCCTCTCGGCCCGCCATCATGTTCTTGATGCGCACATTGGCAAATGTGCCGCGAACCATGACCTCATGATTGCAGCGGCGCACGCCGTAATTGCCGAACTGCGCCGGAAGCGTTCCGTGATCGTTCAGCCATTGCCCGGCTGGAGAGTTGGCGGTGATCGGAGCGACCGAACTGATGTGGTCGGTCGTGATCGAGTCTCCGTAAAGGCCCAGCGCGCGCGCGCCCGTGATGTCATGCAGGTGCGGCGGCTGCAGGCCGAAGCCTTCGAGAAACGGCGGCTCCTTGATGTAGGTCGAGTCCGGTTCCCACTGATAGACAGCGCCCTTGCTCTCCGGGATCTGCCGCCACAGGTCCGCGCTTCCCGACAGGTTTCCATATTCGGTTCGGTAATGATCGGGGTTCTGGGCGAACCGGAGCGTGGCTGCGATCTCGTCTTCGCTCGGCCAGATGTCCTTGAGATACACCGGCTTGCCGTCGCTGCCGGTGCCGATGCAGTCCTGCGACAGATCGGTAGCGACGCTGCCGACGAGCGCGAAGGCCACCACCAGCGCCGGGCTCATCAGGAAGTTTGCTTTCACACTCTGGTGGATGCGCGCTTCGAAATTCCGGTTCCCCGAAAGCACGGAGCAGGTGATGAGGTCGTTCGCGACGACGGCTTTCTCGATTTCCGCATCGAGCGGACCGGATGCGCCCGCGCATGTCGTGCAGCCATAGGCGACCACGTGGAAGCCGAGCTGTTCCAGGTATGGCAGCAGTCCGGCGTCCCGCAGATAGGCGGTGACCACCTTGGAGCCGGGCGCAAGCGAGGTCTTGATGCTCGGGTTCACCTTGAGGCCGCGCTCGACCGCTTTCTTGGCGAGCAAGCCGGCTCCCAGCATGAGCGCCGGATTGGACGTGTTGGTGCACGAGGTGATCGACGCGATCACGATATCGCCGTGTCCCATCGAGCCGGACGGTGCCGCCGGATGGCGCTTCGAAATATCGTCGCGGGACTTTCCGTAACCGCCGTCGGCCGCCGGTTTGACCAGCAACTCCTCGAAACGGGTCTTGAGGTTGCCGAGATCGATGCGATCCTGTGGCCGTTTTGGTCCCGCCACGCTGGGCTTCACGCTGGCGAGATCGAACTCGAACACCTGCGAGTAGTCGCAATCGCCCTGACGCGGAATGCCGAACAGGCCTTGAGCCCGATGATAGGCCTCGACTGCGCTCACAAGCTTCGCATTGCGGCCGGTGATGCGCAGATAGTCGATGGTCTTGTCGTCAAGCGCGAAAAATCCGATCGTGGCGCCGTAGTCGGGCGACATGTTTGAAAGTGTCGCGCGGTCGGTCACCGACAGCGATGCAGCGCCTTCCCCGAAATATTCGACGAATTTTCCGACCACGTTGAACTTGCGCAGCCGTTCGGTCATCGACAGCACGAGGTCGGTTGCGGTGACGCCGACGTTGAGTTGACCCGTCAGATGCACGCCGACCACATCCGGAGTCAGAATATAGATCGGCTGACCGAGCATCCCGGATTCGGCCTCGATGCCGCCGCAACCCCACCCGACGATGCCGATGCCGTTGATCATGGTGGTGTGCGAGTCGGTGCCGACCAGCGTATCCGGAAAGCAGACGCCGTCCTTCTCGCACAGCCCGCGCGCGAGATATTCGAGATTGACCTGATGGCAGATGCCGTTGCCCGGCGGGATGACGCGGATGTTGTCGAACGCCTGCATGCTCCATTTCAGAAGCTGGAAGCGCTCGACGTTGCGCTTGAACTCAAGCTCCATGTTGCGCCGCAGGGCGTCCGGCGCATTGTGGAAATCGACCTCGACGGAATGATCGACCACGACATCGACGGGAACCAGCGGTTCGATGCTCGCCGGATCGGCGCCAAGCCGCTCGGCGGTGGCGCGCAGCATCGCCAGATCGTTCAGCGATGGAAATCCCGACATATCCTGAAGCAGAATGCGCGATACCACGAACGGAATCTCGGTCTCGCGCTTGGCGTTGGGCTGCCACGCCGCAAGATTCCTGACGTGCTGTTCGGTGACGCGCTTGCCGTCGCAGTTTCGCAGCAGCGATTCGAGTATGATGCGCAGGCTGAAGGGCAGGCGCGAGATTTTCCCGAGGCCAGCCTTCTCCAACGCCGGCAGCGAATAATAGCGACGGGCCCCGTCGGGGCCGTCAAACTGCTGCAGCGAATTGAAAAGATTGTGGTGCATCGCGACTCCCCGGACGACCGCCATAGCTGTTTATCATTGGCCGATCCCAGTGCGGGGAAAGCGGCATGTGAAGCGGTCGCTGATGCAGGCTCCGGCCGCGTATCGTGCGGCGAGCCCTCGGCGCCCGCCGCCGGCAGCGCTATGGTTCTGCCGGTCCACGGAACCTAAGCTGTTGGTGTAGCGCGGCTATGAAGGTGTGACGAACACAAAAAACTCATGCCGGAAATCAATATAGCTCATTTGCACCTTCCGGCTGAAACGCCTGAGAGTTCGGCCCGGACAAAAGGACGGTATCCATGAGCGATCTGCCGAAAGCCATCGAGATTTGCGAGAAGGGCCCGCGCGAGGGTCTTCAGATCGAGCCGGGTCCAATCCCGACGCAGAGCAAGATCGATTTGATCGACGCGCTTTCGGAGACCGGTGTCAGGCAGATCCAGGTGGCTTCCTTCGTCGATGTCCGGCGTGTGCCAGGGTGGGCCGACGCCGAGGCCGTGGTCGGCGGTTTTCGTCCGCGGGCCGGCGTGCGCTACAGCCCGCTGTGGCTGAACGAGAAGGGGCTCGAACGCGCGCTGCAGTTCAAGGACCGGCTCGCGTTTCGCGACGCCATCCTGATGTCGGCGTCGGAACCGTTCATGATCCGCAACCAGAATTCCGATACCGCCAAGAACGCGCAGCGGCAGCACAACCAGGTCGCGCTGCTGAAGGCCAACGGTATTCTGGCGGAGAGCGCCCTTATTCAGGCGGCGTTCGGGTGTAATTTCGCCGGCGACATATCGATCGCGCAACTGCTCGAAACCATCCGTCAGGCCTTTGACATCGCAAAGGAACACGACGTCGTTCTCAAGCGGGTGTCGCTGAACGACACGATGGCATGGGCTACGCCCGAGACGGTCAAGCAGGCGGTCGGTGCCGTGCGCGAGCGCTGGCCCGGCTTGAGGATCAATCTGCACTTCCACAACACCCGCGGTCTCGGCATCGCCAACGCCTACGCCGGGCTGGAATTGGGCGTCGACAGCTTCGACTCGTCGGTCGCCGGGCTCGGCGGATGCCCTTTTGCGGGACATAAAGGCGCGGCCGGCAACGTCTGCACTGAGGATCTGGTATTTCTCTGCGACGAACTCGGCATTGAGACTGGGATCGACCTCGAAAAGCTGGTCGAGGCCGCCAGACTGGCGGAAATCATCGTCGGCCATCCACTGCCGGGATCGGTCATGCGCGGAGGCTCGCTGCGGCGCCTTCGGCAGCAGGTCCAATAGCCGCAATCGGGCTTGCTGGAAGGGCCGAGATTTCGATGGCAGCGGAACCGGGCCGGCTGGTAACTTGGGTGCCTAAGCCGGTTCATTTCCTACGAAAACCGGCGCAGAGCAGCTTTGCCCATGGTCAGCCGGCTTCCATCACTCATCGCCCTGCGGGCGTTCGAAGCCGTGTCCCGCCACTTGAGCTTCACGAGAGCGGCCGTGGAGCTCAATCTGACCCAGACGGCTGTCAGCCACCAGATCAGGAGCCTGGAGGATCATCTGGGCGTCAAGCTGTTCATCCGGAACCGGAATTCGATTCAACTGACCGAGGCAGCAGTCGAATATTACCAGTCGATTCAAGGCTCGCTCGCCGAGATCGCGAGCGCGACCGAGCGGGCCAAGCGCTTCGACCGGGAGAGCACCCTGACGATTGCCAGTTCCCAGGCCTTTGCGATGAAGGTCCTGTTCCCGAGGCTCGACGAGTTCAGGCGCCTGTACCCCGACATCACCATCCAGACCAAGGCCGTGCTGTCCTACGAAGGTCTTACCCGGCATGAGTATGATGCCGCGATCCGCTATGGCACCGGCAACACTTGGCCCGGCTGGCAGAGTGAACGATTGACGACGGAAGAGTCGTTTCCGGTTTGCAGCCCGCAGCTGCTGAAGGTGCACAGGCTTAAACGTCCCGAAGACTTGGCCTTCCATGACGCGATCCGCAGTTCGTCGCCGGTTTTGCGGGACGAATGGCCGGCATGGCTCACGCTGGCCAAGATCCCCAATCTGAACTTCAAGAACGAGATCGTGTGCGACCTGATCTTTTTCTCGATCCAGGCGGCCCTGGATGGCCTTGGTGTTGCCATGGGCCGCCGCGTTCTGGTCGCGCTCGATATCGCCTCCGGCCGTCTGGTCGAGCCCTTCAAGCTGCGGCTGGCCACCAGCTCGGGCTTCTTTCTGCTGTCGTCGCCCGAGAAGGCGAAATTGCGCAAGGTCGAGCTGTTCCGGAACTGGCTTGTCGCGTCGCTGAAGGACGCCAGGGACTGAGCATTGTTGACCTTGGATCATGGCCGGCATGCCGCGGCGAGGGCGTTGATCATCCCCCATGACCTTCTTTCATGCGCCCTATGACAACATCTCGTTTGCCACCCGGGCTGTTTCCTAATCCCTTGGCCGGCGATCAAATTGGGAGCCGTAAGCCATGGACTCGACCGGCGGGAAGCAGAAATTCGACATCATCGTCGTCGGCGGCGGCAGCGCGGCGCTCGAGACGGTGGTGGCGGCCTGTCAGCACGGCGCCAAGCGCGTGCTGATGATTGAAAAGGCCCCGAAGCTCGAATCCGGCGGAAACGCCCGTTATTCAAGCACCGGATTCCGGTTTGCGTATTCCGGCAAGGAGGAAATCAAGAAGCTCGTGCCGGACATGGATGCGGTGACCTACGACCGGATTTCCGTGCCGGCCTATACGGTGCAGGACTTCATCGACGACATGAATCGCGTGACCGAAAACCTGATCGATCAGGATATCGCGCGCGTCATCGCCGAGGACTCCAACGAAGCCATCCACTGGACCAAAAAAATGGGCATCCCGTGGAAGCTTCACATGCATGTCGTCGTGGACAACAAGATCCACTTCGAGCCCGGCGTCATCATTCATCCGGTTGGCGGCGGCCTTGGCCAGCTCAAGATCTGGCGGGAGCTTGCGACCACGCTGGGCGTCGAGATCCGTTACGACTCCGCGGTGACCGGCCTGATCGGAAATGCTGCGAAGGTCGAAGGCGTGAAAGTGACCACCGCCGACGGCAGCTACGACGCCTACGCCGATGCCGTGATCCTTTGCGCCGGCGGTTTCCAGGCCAACCAGGAAATGCGCGCCCGTTACCTCGATGGCAACACCGACATCATGAAGGTGCGCGGCACGCGGCATGACACCGGCGAAGTGCTGCGCGCGGCGCTGGACCTAGGCGCGCGCTCCAGCGGTCACTGGCGGGGCGCACATCAGGCGCCGCTCGACGCCGGATCGCCGCGGTTCGAGGTGCCGGTCGGCAACGACGGCATGGGGAGCTGGACCAAGCGCTATTCCTATCCGCTCGGCATTACGGTCGACAAATTCGGCCAGCGCTTCTTCGATGAAGGCGAGGCGCAGTTCTCGTTTACCTATGCCAAGACCGGCGCGAAGATACTGGAACAGGCCGGCGGCCTTGCCTTTCAGATTTTTGATCGGACCACGTCGGCGCACATTCACAAGCACGATTCGCATCATCTGGAGACGATGTTCGAGGCGGACACTTTGCCGGAGCTTGCCAAGAAGATCGGGATCAACGCGGATGTGTTCGTGCGGACGGTCGAGGAATTCAACGCCGCCGTCAGCGACGACCGGCCGTTCGATCCGAGCATCTCCGATGGCCGCCACACCGTCGGGATTCATCCCGCCAAAACCAACTGGGCGAACCGGGTCGAAACGCCTCCGTATCGGGCCTATCCGGTGACGGGCGGGATCGCTTTTACCTTCGGCGGCGTCGAGGTCACCACCGAAGGACAGGTGGTGAATATCTCCGGCAATCCCATGCAGGGACTCTATGCCGTCGGCGATATCGCGGGAATTTTCTATCATAACTATCCGTCCTGCTCCGGTCAGACGCGCAACGCGGTGTTTGCGCTGCGAACGACGCGGCATGCGCTCGGACGCAACACGGCGGTGGCGCGGGCCTCCTAACCGGTCCTGCGGTTCGACGATCGGGCGGTCGCCCGGGGAGATGTTGTGATGTCGGGGCGTGGCGGCAGGAGCTTGTACGGCGCCGAGGGCGGCGATTTCAGCATCGCCCTGGTCGGCGATGTCAT
The DNA here is from genome assembly GCA_945897515.1 of Rhodoplanes serenus. GTDB lineage: Bacteria > Pseudomonadota > Alphaproteobacteria > Rhizobiales > Xanthobacteraceae > Z2-YC6860. The sequence continues at coordinate 72,036 of CAMDFO010000014.1, forward strand.
GCTCAACCGGCGGATCAGCCTGCACGACGAGCCGCGCTTCCTAGAGTTGCGCAACATTCTCCAAAGCGCCGATGCGGCGTTCGCCAATCTCGAAACGACCGTCCGCACCGAGGACGAGGGAACGCCGACGCTGTCGTATGCCACCTATACGACGATGCCGCCGGCTATGCTGGACGAGTTGAAATGGCTCGGCATCAACCTGCTGTCCGCCGCCAACAACCATGCCTACGATTTCAACGAAGGCGGTGTGCTTGCAACGATCGGACATCTTGAAAAAGCCGGTCTTGCCTATGCGGGCCTCGGCCGCAATCTGACCAAAGCCCGCGCGCCGGGATACTACGACACGCGAAACGGCCGCGTTGCCCTGGTTGCCGCGACCACGACCTTCTATCCTTGGAGCCGCGCCGGCGAAGCGCGCCCGGATATGCAGGGCAGGGCCGGCATCAATCCGCTCGGTTTCAAGCTGACCTATCAGGTCCCACCGCAGATGCTCGATTCGCTGCGCGGCATTTCGGAGGTTCTTGGCTTTGCCAAGGAGTCCGAGCGCAAGCGCAAGCATTTCTACAGCGACAAGGAGGCGGGCGGCGGCAGGAGTGAAGAGGTCCATCTGCTCGGAGCAACATTCGTTGCCGGCGAAGCGCCGTCGTTTACCGGGCACGCGGATGCGGCCGATCTATCGGGCAACTTGAAATGGATCAGGGAAGCGCGCCGTCAGGCCGACTGGGTGGTCGCGAGCATTCATTCGCACGACTTTGCGTTTTCGAGCACGTCGACGGCACACCGCCAGTCCGAGATGACCGATCCCATCGAGTGCGTGCGCGAGTTCGCCTGCAAGGCGATCGACGAGGGCGCCGACATTGTGGTGGGGCATGGCTCCCACACCGTGCTGGGCGTCGAGATATACAAGGGCCGCCCGATCCTCTATGGGGTCGGCAATTTTTTCTTCCAAAACGAGACCATTACCGCGTTCCCGGCAGACTCCTACGAGCGGTTCGAACTCTCGGGCGAAGCGACGCCGGCGGATTTCCTCGACGCTCGCACGGATCGCGATCGCAAGGGCCACCCGAGCGACCCCGCATTCTGGGAGGGCGTGGCGGCGGTGTGCGATTTCCGCGAGCGCCGTCTGAGCCGGATCGTCTTGCATCCGGTCGACTCGGGGTTCGGATATCCGCGCGCGCAACGCGGCAGGCCTATGCTCGCGAGCGGAGACCTCGCCAAGAGCATCGTCCAGCGAATAGCCACGCTGTCGAAGCCGTTCGGGACGGTTGTCAAACTGGAAGGCGATACCGGGGTGATCGATATCCCCTGATGCACATAGGTGCGTCGCTTTCGGCAACGGTGACGCCATGCGGCATTAGAGTTTTTCATGACGAGCATGACGAGATGTCGCTTGCCCGGCTCGCGGTGCCCCTGTCACCATCGACGCCAATGTTGCCCGTCGCTCCGCGCCAAAACCTGCCGGCGTGCAGGAGAACAAAATCGAGCGACCGCAGCCAGGGAGAATGCCAAATGCAAAGCCGCCGCCGTAACCTGGCATGGACAATGGTGCTTGCCCTGTTGGCCGGGCTCGTTTCAGGCTCCGCACTTGCGCAGTCGAACTATCCGAACAGGTCGGTCAGGATCATGGTGCCGACCGGACCGGGCGGCGCCACCGACATCACCGCGCGCAGCGTTGCGGAAGCGCTCACAGGGCTTCTCGGCCAGCCGTTCATCGTCGAGAACCGGCCCGGCGCCCAGGGCCGCGTCGCGGCAAGCCACTTCGTTCAGCAGCCGAACGACGGATACACGCTGCTGCTGATGGCGAGCAGCCAATCCGTTCTTCCGGCGCTTTATGAGCTGCCTTACGACACGCTGCGGGACTTTACGCCGATTGCGCTGTTATCGACGGCGCCGACCCTGCTGCTGGTCAACAGCAAACTCCCGGTGACGTCGCTGAAAGAACTGATCGCCTATGCCAAGGAGCGGCCGAACGAGATCACCTTCGGTTATCAGGGCGGCCCACCCCAACTCGCCGGAGCAGGTTTCGGCAAGATGGCGGGCATCAACGCCGTCGGCGTGCCGTTCAACGCTTCCGCGCAAGCCTTGACGGAACTGATCGCCGGACGCCTCACCTATCTGATCACCACCGCCGACGTTGCGAAGGCCCAGGTCCAAGGCGGCACGCTGCGTGCGCTGGCCGCAGTGGGAAAAAACCGGGCGGCCGCTTTTCCGGAGATCCCGAGTCTCTATGAACTGGGTTTCGAGCTGGATGGCAGCGGCTGGTTCGGACTCGTCGGGCCGCGAAACCTGCCGCAACCGATCGTCGACAAGCTCTACACGACGCTGAAGGAAAACTATGTCGGCAAGGCGCCTCAAAAGGCGCTGATTGCGGCGGGCCTGGAGCCGGCCAGCGACGATCCTTCACAGTTCAAGGCGCGTATTGCCGAGGCGGTTTCCCGCTGGCAGGAGATCGCGGCCGGACTTGGAATACAAAAATTGAAGTGACCGAAGCCTCTGATATCTCGTTATCTTGATCAGCTTTGTCTGGTCAGCAGGCAAATCAGCTAGCTTCTATTTCGCTACGAAATGACGCGATGTGCCAAGAACAGACAATCTCGATACACAATAAGATTGCTTCCCTTGATTGTAGGGAGGGTATAGTCATCATCAGCGTTGGCAAAAAGACCGATCTTTTAGGCTCTCTAAGGAAGATTGCGGTCAATCCAGCCGCGCGGTTCACATGTTCCGCGCTTTATAGGCCTCTCGAAAAACTTGTTCCCAAACTTTGCTGAGTCCGGCGGAGGAGCGGTTTTGTCGAAATTCATCGCGCGGCTTTTGTCTTTGTTGTTGCTCCTCTATACCGGCAGTGCCCACGCGCAACAGCCCGATCGTCCGCCCCATTTGAACCTGGGCGACGCCGTCGTCACCGGGTTTTCCGGAGCCGTGACACCCGATCCGGGCCAGCGACGTCCTGCGAACAAGTCTGCGATCGATCTCACCTTCATCAACCCGGATGGCGCCTCCGTCCGCGTTATCGACGTTGCCCGGCCGGGACATGTCTGGGACGGACGCCTCTTCCCGGCTCAAAAGAAATTCGACGTGCCTGCGAAGGAGGTCGGTCAGGTCTTCGGTATCGTCCTGGATGACCAGCCGGTCCCCAACATCTATGTCGCGGCGACGTCGGTGTTCGGTCTGCACATCGTCAATCGCGGTCGCGACGGCCTGCCCGAGCGCAGGAAGAAGGGCGGCCCCGGCGCCGGCTGGATGAAGGGACAGTTCGGCCTCGACCTGCAGGGCGGCCCCGGAGCCATCTACAAGATCGACGGCCGCACCGGAGCGGTGAGCCTGTTCGCCAATGTCACGCTCGAGGGCGTGCCGAATCCGGGTCCAGGGCTGGGGAACCTCGCCTACGATTCGGCGAACAAGCAGCTGTTCGTGTCGGATCTCTATACCGGCATGATCCATCGCTTCGATCTCGACGGCAGAGAACTCGGAAGCTTCGATCACGGCGTGACCGGCCTGGGCGCGGCCAAGCTGCCGGCGGTGCTGTTCAGTCCCAGAAACCGGCCGAACATCGCCAACGATCGCTTCGACACCGAAAGACCGGAGACATGGGGATTTGCCGCGCCGGCGCGCCGGGTGTGGGGGCTCGCCGTGCATCAAGGGCGCCTCTATTACTCTGTCGTGGCCGGGCCGCAGATCTGGTCGGTGGGCATCGATCGGGACGGCGGCTTTGCCGCCGATCCGCGCTGGGAGCTCGACGTTCCGGCACAAGCGGGCCCGCTTCCCGTTTCCGATATCGCGTTCTCGCAGCGCGGCGCGATGATCCTGGCGCAGCGTGCTCTGATCGCCGGCGCTTACGACTATTCGGCATTTACCCGGCCCGGCGAGCCGCAAGTGTTCCGGATTTGGCTGAAGGGTCCGAACGATCCCGTTTCGCCCGGTCGCTGGAAACCCGTTCCTGAAGAATACGCCGTAGGCTTCGCCGGCAACCACCGCAACACCAACGGCGGCGTCGCTCTCGGCTACGGCTACGGCCAGGACGGCGCGATGAGCGCCAACGCGTGCGAGTTCTCGCTGTGGACCACGGCCCAGAACATGCGCAACGCCCCGACATTGCGAGACCGCCTCGATCCGGGCGGGCCGTTGGTCGTGCATGGAATTCAAGGCTTGCCCGCGAGCCCGGTGCGCGACGTCAATGTGCCGCCGTGGACCAGCTATTCGGTGGGTTATGCCGACAAGACCGACGATCCGCGCGCGGCGGGCCACCTCGGCAGCGTGCGCATCTACAGCAAGCCCTGCGTGGCGCCGGCGGTTTATAGCGGCCCAGGATATCCGGCCAGCCCGCCCTACACCAGTCCTCCTCCGATCGTGGTCGTGGACACCGGCTGCGTCGGCAGGGATTGCCCGCCGCCCCCGCCGCGACCCGACCTGGAGATTCGGAAGATCGGCGAGCACAATCCCAACAACCCCAACGGCCCCTACAACTTCACGATCGGCGTGCGCAATCTCGGCATCGCGCTGACCGGTCCGCAGACCATCACGGTGACGGACGTCGTCCCGGCCGGCATGACGTTCACCAGCGTGACGCCGACCAACTGGACCTGCGCGCCGTTGCCCGTAATCCCCTCCGGCGGAACTCTGACCTGCACCTACACCGGCACGTTCCCGGTCGCGACCAGCCAGCTTCTCGGCACCATCGGCATTGTCGCCACCGGCGGAGCCGGACCGCATGAAAACTGCGCCAGCCTCAGCGTTCCGAACGACGGCAATTCTTCGAACGACAGAGCCTGCATCACGGTCCAAAAGCCGCCGCTGGATGTGAAGCTCGAAAAGAAGATGTCGGGCATCCTTGGCCCGCATTTCATGTTCGACATCGACGTCAGCAATGTCGGCACCGCCTTCATCAATGGCAGCTTCACCGTCACCGACGCCGTGCCAAGCGGCATGACCGTGATGAGCACCACCGGTGGGTGGACTTGCAACGCCCCGGTGACCGGTCCCAATCCCCTGATGTGCACGCTGCCGGTGGCCTCGATTCCGCTCAACGCGGCCCTGCCTACGATCAAGCTGACGACGTTCACGACCGGCCTAGGGCCTTGGGAAAATTGCGCGGTGGTTTCCGTCGTCACGACCTCCGGCACCGACACCAATCCGGCCAACGACAAGGCCTGCGCCTCAGCGGTCAAAGAGCAGGTCGGCGAAATCATCGTCGAGAAGAAAGTCGTCTACACCGGCGAATTGGTGATGCCGAGCCTCACCTACCCGGTCGCTGTCACCTGCGGCACCTGGAGCCAGACGTTCAACCTGGTGCCCAACGTCCCACAGTCGGCTGGCGGCGTGCCGCTCAACGTCAACTGCGCGGTGGTGGAAACGCTGCCGCCTGCGCCGGCAAGCGCCTGCCCCGCGCCCAAGGTGGCGACATGGCAGACCCCGGTTGTTGTGCCGGCGACGCCGTTCCAACTTTCAGGCGTCAGCACCAGCGTGACCGTGACCAATACGCTGGACTGCAAGGACGGCGACGGCGGTAACAACGGCTACGTCCTCGTTAAAAAGGAAGTCGTTTCCCATGGGATGGGTTTTGCGGCGCCGCCGATGACCTTTCCGGTTAACGTCACCTGCAGCGGCGTCACCACGACTCTGAATCTGTCGTCCAATGGTACGCCGCAGATGGTCGGCGGCTTGGCAATCGGCACGTCGTGCCAGGTCAACGAGCCGGCCTCCACCAATAACGCTTGTCCCACAAACATGACGACAGTCTGGGGCACGACCACCTATTCACCGTCAAGCACGGCGAGCGCGGCAATGCCGGGGCCGACCGTGACGGTCACCAACCCGTTCAGCTGTGTGCCCGGCGGCGGCGGCACTGGCGGCCAGCTTGAGGTCAAGAAGCTGGTGGTGAACACCGATCCGATACGCCTCACCTATAACGGTACGTTCAACATCAACGTCAGTTGCCAACTCGGCACGAGCCCGGCGGTTCTCAACACCGTCACCTTGGCCGGCGGCGGTTCGCAAACCATCAGCAACATCGCCCTCAATAGCCTGTGCAAGGCGACCGAGGCGACACCGCTGCCGGTGCCGACCGGAAACTGCTTGATCGCAGGCCAAGTGCCGACCTGGACAATCGATTATCTTCCGCAAGACACCGCAACCATCGGCAATACCTTGAGCACCATCACCGTCCGCAACACGCTTGAGTGTAAGGATGGTTCCGACGGCCTCGGTAAGCTGGTGCTGACGAAGGTCGTCAACAATCCCTACAAGGCCTTCCTCAGCACCAACAATCTGACCTACCCGACCACCGTAACCTGCTCGTCCGGCATGAGCCCGGGAGTGGTTACCAATGTGGGCCTCACCGAAAGCGGTTCGCAGACGGTCAGCAACATCGCGCTCAACAGCTTGTGCTCGATCGTCGAGATGCCACCGACCGTAACCGGCTTCTGCCCAACGGCAGGTCACGTTCCGACCTGGTCGATGCCGCCGTCGATAAGCCCGGCTTCGCCGGTGCCGGTCAACGGAACGACCGTCAACGTTACCGTGACCAACACGTTGGAGTGCAAGCCCAGCACGCAGACAAGTCAGCTCCTGGTGCAGAAGGTTGTCGACAACACCAAGGGCGGGCTGGTGCCGTTGCCGGCGCAGACTTTCCCGGTGACCGTCACCTGCGGTGGCAACGCTCAGACGGTCAACGTGGCCGCCAACACCACGCTGGCGGTGGGCGCCGTGCCTTATGGCATCTGCACGGTGAACGAGCCGACGCCGCCGGTGCTGCCCGGATCCTGTCCGGCTGGCTCCACGGGGTCGTGGACGAGCGTCTATCAGACGTCCATCACGGTCAATCAGCCGACAGTGGTCGTCAACGTGACCAACACGCTGGTATGCACACCCAGCTTCGTGACCGGTTACATGCGGGTCGTTAAGACCATCGATGCGGGCAACACGACCAATACGATGGCAGCGCTCGACAGCCTGGTGTTTCCGGTGACGGTCACTTGCAACGGCGTCGCAACGTCGCTGAACGTGCAGCGCACCGTGCCGGGCGTCGTATCCGGCATCCCGGCGCCGGCCACTTGCATCGTCGCAGAGGGCACGCCACCCGTGGTGACCACCGGCTGTCCGGCCGGACAGAGTCCGGTGTGGTCAACGCCGCCGACCTATCTGCCGGCGAACGCGACCGTGAACATCTCGTCCGGCATGGGACCCGTCGTCACCATCCGGAACACGTTGAGTTGCGCGCCGACGATCAACAACCAAACCGGCTCGCTCACCGTGACCAAGACCGTGACTTCCAGCGGCGGACTTCCCACGGCGGGCTTGAGCTTCCCGGCGAGCGTGAGTTGCTCCTCCGGCATGAGCCCGGCGGTGGTGACACCTTTGACGGCGTTGTCGCATGGCAGCACGCAGACCATCAGCGTTGCCCTGGGCAGCACCTGCACCGTCACCGAAACGCTGCCGACGCCAACGGGAGCTTGCGCGGACCAGACCAAAGTCCCGACCTGGACCACGACGTCCACGCCGCCAACCGCCAGCATCCCCACCAACACCAGCATTGCCGTGTTGAATTCGCTGGACTGCAAGGATCCGGGTGGCCAAGGCGGCGGTGGCAACGGAGGGGGCAGCAGCGGCATCGGCTCACTGGTCGTCACCAAGAACGTCGTCAACAACACCACTGGTACGGTCGCCAATACGAGTTACGCCGTGACCGTCTCGTGCCAATTGGGGTCCGGTTCGCCTGTCATCACGCCGTTGACGCTGGTCCATGGCGTGCCGCAAACGGTGCCAGCGATATCCCTCGGCAGCAACTGCACCGTGACGGAAACGGAAACCCTGTTGCTGCCACCCGGAAACGTCTGTGCCGGCACCGGCCCCAATCGGCCCTATCCGGCCTGGACGACGACGGTGACGCCGTCGCCCGTACCGGTGAACGGACTCAATACTCCGGTTACCGTTCTGAACTCCCTCGATTGCATACCGACCACCGGCAACAACGCGCGCGGCCACGTCATCATCAGAAAGGTCATCCAGAACGACACGTCGGCCAACCTGTCATCGATGACGTTCCCGGTCACCGTGACGTGCGGCAACACCGCCGGAACCTTGACGCTCACACCGAGCATTCTGTCACAGACGATGTTCAGCATTCCGGTCGGTACGGCATGCTCTGCGGTCGAAGCCTTGCCGCCACCGCCGACCTCGGGCTGCGACCAGGGTCAGGTGCCGGCCTGGGTGAACTCACCGTCCTACTCGAACGCGAGCGTGACCATTGTCGCTGGCGCGGGGCCGACCATAACGGTCACGAACAAACTGGTTTGTCAGGCGCAGGCCCAGTTGTCGCCACCGCAATCGCCTCCTCCTCCACCGCCGCGACCCACGGCTTGCGTTGCGCCGATGGTCCCCGGCGCCATACCCGGTCAATGCGCATGTCCAGGAGGGACTGTGCAGAGCGGCAAGGAATGCGTGAAGCAGACCGCTTGCAAGGCGCCGATGGTTGCCGGCGCCGTGCCGGGCCAGTGCAATTGCCCGAGCGGCACGACGAAGCGCGGTGCGCGCTGCGTAACCACGCTCGTCTGCCGTTCACCGGCCAAGCTCAACAGCAAGGGTACCGCCTGTTCATGTCCGCAGGGCATGACGCTGAAAGGCAACACTTGCGTCGAAAGGGAACGCCAGGGACCGACCATCTCGCCGACCGATGTGATCCGGGTCATTCCGGGACTGCTCGGTGGCGGCGGTGGCGGCCGGCAGCGCCCTGACGGCGGCGGTGGCGGAGGCGGAGGTGGCGGAGCGAAGCCGGATGGGCCGCGCGGCGTTCGTTAACGGAGCTCGACAAACGCGTTGGAGAACGAGGGCCTGAGAGAACGGGTTCGCGGGCGGGACGCAGCATCCGGTACGGAATCGAAGTTGAAAAGCCCGCGTTTATTGGGGAGTCTACGCTCTGCAGATCGGAGAGAGCCCCGCGACTTTGACTTGGTGGCGGTGGCGGAGGGAGAGGAACTGTCGTCCAACGGTCTCTTAAGTTGGAGTGCCCAGAAGCCCACATGGGAGGGCGACCGGGATTCAACTCCGGTACTGAAAAGGCAAGGCCGGATTGCCGCGAATCGCGGGAACAAAGGCCCAGCCGACGGCCCCCATTCCAACGAATCCGACACGGATTTTGCCGGACATACCTACTCCTACGGCGTTCGTCTGGTCACGCTTGTCGCCCGAGCGTAAACTGCGAAAAAGGTCATGGATAGGAGCCTGCAATGCTGACCGCCGAGCAGAACGAATTGCTCACTCGGGTCGGACCCGGCACCCCCTGCGGCGACATGATGCGCCGCTACTGGCACCCGATCGCGGCGGTTTCCGAGCTCGAAGGTCTCAAGTGGAACAAGCGCGTTCGCCTGCTCGGCGAGGATCTGGTGCTTTATCGGGACAAGCAGAGCCGCATGGGGCTGATCACGGAAGCTTGCCCGCATCGCCGCGCCTCGCTCGCCTACGGCATCCCGACCGACGAGGGCATCCGCTGCCCCTATCACGGCTGGGAGTTTGGCCATCAGGGTCAATGCCTCTCCCAACCGAACGAGCCTGAAAAAAGCTCGTTCAAGAACAAAATCAAAACGCCGGCCTACTCGGTCGAGGAGATGGGCGGGATGTACTGGGCCTACATGGGTCCCGCCGCGAGCAAGCCGCTGTTGCCGCGGATCGACGGCTTCGTCACCGACGGCACCGTCCGCATGCTCGGCCGCACGCTGATCCCGGCGAACTGGCTGCAGATCATGGAGAACTCGCTCGACCCGATACACACCGAGTGGCTGCACGGGCACACCTACGAGTTCATCAAGGAGCAGCAGGGCAAGGGCCACAAGGTGGCGATCAGCACGCGCCACGAGAAGATTGCGTTCCGCGAATTCGAGCACGGCATCACCAAGCACCGACTCCTGGCCGGCCACTCCGAGGAAGGCGACGACTGGAAAATCGGCCATCCGGTGGTGTTCCCGAACATCCTCTCGGTCGGCAATGGCGACGAGACCTCGCGCTACTACGCGTTCCAGATACGCGTGCCGTCCGACGACAGCTGCACCCTGCATCTGTGGTACACGGCCTATGTGCCGCCGAAAGGCGCGAAGATCGCGCCAGAGCTGTTCGACAAGGTCCACGTCTATGACGTGCCGCTCAAAGGTGCCGACGGCGAATACATCATGGACAACATCGACGGCCAGGACATGGCGGTGTGGTGCACGCAAGGCTCGATCGCCGACCGCACCAAGGAGAACCTCGGCGCCTCCGACAACGGCATCGCGCTGTACCGCCGCGTGCTCCGGCGCGAGATCAAGAAGGTCGAGGAGGGCGTTGATCCGATGTTCACGTTCCGCGACCAGACGCGGAACTCACGTATCGACCTGCCGAACGAGCGCAAGAAGCATCACAATAGCGAAGGCGCGCGGAGTTGGATCATGCGCACGCACGCGGCTTATTCGCCAATCGCCGAGGATGTGATCCGAATGTACGAGGGGCCTGAAGCCCGAGCCATTGCAGGCCGTTGCTAGCCGTCGTCATCGATGAACGATGCGTTGAAAAAACTCCGAGGCTGTTCGGCTGCTTGCCGAGCAGCACGGGTTCGCGAAAGCGCTGAATTACACGTGGCTTCGTACGGGCTTAAAGCGGAGGATAAGGGGCTTGCTTCGAGCCAATCCTTGCTATCGGCCATACCAGACAACGTCTTTTTTTTTATGCGGCGGCCCGGCCAAACTCCTTGACCTCTTTACGTTCTGGCGTGAAACGCAATCGTGGGATGGCGTCGAGATCGCAGCCGGTCACGCGCACCACCCAGGCTCCTTCGGGATGATGAGTGTTGTGTATGACCTTCGGTCCGTAGGCAGCGGTCATGCCGACGTCCAGGCGGTACGTTCGGTCGGGCTGGATCTCAGCGTAATCGGGCTTGGACCCATCATCCTGCCGCCGCCATTCCGTCATTTCCGTGTAGCCCTTCGAGACGCCGTAGATCGCCCAGGAGTCGCCGTGGTCGTGCGGCGGCCCCTTGCGCCCCGGTTTGTGGTGATGAACCATCACAAGGAAGCCGAGCTCGGTGTCTCGATAAATGATCTTTTGCGGCTCACCTTTTTGTTCGTCGAAGTGCGTCGAGATGAAACCGGGGTCCACTAGTAGCCCCTTCAGGCTCTCCGCCAGCGCCGCACGTGCCTCGTTGACGGGTTTTTCTTTAAGAATGCGCTTCGCGTCCCCGCACCAAGTCTCAAGCGAATAGCTCATCGGCGGTCTCCGTGCGAAAGAGAAATCCTGCATAATGGTCGAAGGTTTCATTTCATGTAGGCCACGTCTCATAACCATCAAAAGTTCGCAGGAAATATTATATGCGCCGGCCTTCCGGTTCGGAAACCGCCCGTGTCATTGTGGCTTGATTCCGGCGCTATGAACGACCTTGGTCACCCGTTCAATCTCGCCTGCAATTGCGCGCGCAAACGGTTCTGGTCCTTCGCCAGCAGGTTCCATGCCAAGGGCAGCGAATTGTGGAACCACCCCGGGTTGTTTCACGATGGCCACTACTTCGGCCGAGATTTTTTGCACGATTGACGGGGGCGTCCCAGTGCGCGCGTAAACCCCGATCAGCGTTATCAAATCAAAACCCGGAATCACATCGGCCAAGGGGGGCAAGTCGGGTGCCAGGGGGGAGCGCTGCGCGCCATTAGTGGCAAGGAGCTTGACTAGATTGCTTTCGACGGCGCCTCTCAGCGATGGATAGGCCGAGAACAGTACTTCTACGTGCCCCCCCAATAGTGCGGGCACCGATTGGCCCGATCCCCGATACGGCACATGGGTGATGTTAAGCTGCAGTGCAGCCTTCATCGCTTCCATTGTCAAATGATGCGTGCTGCCGACGCCCGCGGAGCCGTAGCTGATCTGGCCAGGCCGCGCTTTCACATAGTCGATGAACTCCCGCAGTGTTCCAACCGGCACCTTCGGGTGCACAGCGAGAAATAATGGTGCGCGTGCCAGCATCGC
>CAMDFO010000015.1 GCA_945897515.1 Rhodoplanes serenus
GCGAGATTTTCGCGCAATGTCCGGCCTGTATAGGCTGTTCGAAAGCGGCCTCGACGCTGTAGTTCGGGAACGAGGAGGTCGGCGATATTGTGTAGCATGTCTAGCTGCTCGGCCTGGGAATGGCGCAGCATGAAGCCGCCACGGCTACCAGACCCCTCGAAACGCTCCTCCAGAAGGTCGGCGATCTGCGCGGCCGTGCCGGGGACGGTAGTGGCGTAGCTCGTCGCCGTCTTCAGTCCCTGTTCGAGAAAATCCTCGAGCGTGATTTCGCCGTCGTCGCCCAGCGTCTGCGAAAGCTGCTGGACGAAGCCGACCGGCGATGCGTTGGCGGCGACGATGCGCTCGTTCAATTCGCGCAGCGTGAAACGCGGGGGCAGCGTCGACATATCGAATCCGGTGTTGTGCGAGAGCCAGACACCGACGGCCTCGCGTGGTACGCGGTCAATCAGGCGCTCGCGCATGCGCTTGGCCTCCGCCTCGGTCTCGCCGACCATGACCTGCGTAGACCAGATGATGCCGACCTTGTCCGGGTCACGGCTTTCCGCGCGCAGGGCCGCGTCTACCTCAGCGCGTTGCTTGGCCATGGCCGGGATCGGCTTGCGCGCACCGAAGATGTGGTCGACGAACCGCGCCGCCGTGCGCGTGCCACGTTGAGAGCCGCCAGCCTGGATCAAAACCGGGACGATCTGCGGCGATGGCGGCACGCTGAGCGGGCCTTTTACCTTGAAGAATCGCCCGACGTGATTGATCGGCCGAACCTTGTTCGGGTTGGCGACCAGCCCGGTCTCGCGATTCCATTCGAACGCGTCTGGGTCCACGCTCCTCCACAGCCCTTGGCAGACGTCCATGAACTCGTCCATGCGGTCGTAGCGCTGGCTGTGCTCCATCAACTCATCGAAGCCGTAGTTTTGCGCATCCGCCTTACGCTGCGAGGTGATGACATTGAACGCAATGCGCCCGTTCGTGATGTGGTCGAGCGAGTTTAGAAGACGAGCAATGTAGAACGGGTGCATGAACGTTGTGGCATAGGTCAGGCCAAAGCCGACGTGCTTGGTAACCCGTGACATGGCAACGATCCAGGGACTCATATCCATGCGCGGCCACGCAACGCCGTAGCGTACCGCGTCATCGATCGCGCCTTTCCACGTGTTGGGAATGCCGGTGCTGTCGCCGAAAAAGATCAGGTCGATCAGTCCGCGCTCAGCGACGCGGGCGATATCCTCGAACAGGCCGACGTCGGGGTAATGGCGGCCGACGCGCGCCCCCGGCTCACGCCAGGTCGTTTCAACCTGCGTCCACGACACATCGATTGCCAGATGCATCTTTGCCTTCATGGCGTCGATTCCATCCGGATGGGGCCGAAACGTGCTGGCTGCATGGATACGCTTCTCAATGGCTATTCAACCACAAATGCGGAATTCCGATGCCGCCGAACCTCGCGCGTGAAGTTGACGAACGCCGGCAGTTCTGTGGTCGCGACCGGGCGCGGCCGCGGCAAATCGACGACGATCTCGCCCACGATCCGTCCCGGCCGCGGCGACATGACCAGCACGCGATCCGCGAGAAACACTGCATCCGAAATTGTGAGTGATGAACAGCCAGTCTTTCGCCGCTCGATCCTGCGCGCGCGAAAGGGGCAGCCGCGGATGGGTTTGGGGGGTAGGGTGTGGCGGCACAGTCTGTAGCTCCTCGTGCCAGTTACCTCGACATGGCAACTCGCACTCTTCGCTCGGCCCTCGGCAAGTGCGGCATCGTAACTGTACACAGCCCCATTGAAAGGGTCCAGGATGGCGTCCGTTACACCGCTCCCTTGCTTGCTTCAATCAAAATGGCGAAACCCCCGCGCAACGAAGGTGTCTACACGCGTGCTCTAATGACGCAGCATCCAACCAACACGGGAGCTCAGCGCTGGCGCGAGGCTTGCCGGTCATCTAGCATCCAAAAAATCTAGCAGCCGATAGCGCCATGTCCCAGTCCAACATCATCCATCTCGCCGCGGATCTGTCTTTTCTGCACACGGACTACCTCTGGCGCATGCCCGGCTCATGGATCGGATACGACTACTACAGCACGTCGGAATTCTATGAAGACATAGCGCGTATCGCTCAGCGCGGCGTGATGGACATGCTGTTCTTCGGCGACACTGGCGGCACGCCCGAAGACTACGGCGGCACTTACGAGGCAGGCGTCCGCTACGGCGCGAAATGGCCCCGGCACGACATGGCGCCAATGATTCCGCTCATGGCCAAGGCCGCATCTGGCGTTGGCTTCGCCATTACGATGTCGACAACCTATCACCATCCGTTTTACGTCGCGCGTTTCTTCAATGCCTTGGACCATGTCACTCGCGGACGAATTGCCTGGAACGCCGTTACCTCTGCTTACAAGAACGAAGCCGCGAATTACGGTTTCGATGTGATGATGGACCACGACGAGCGTTACAGACGCGCGCAGGAGTTTCTCGAAGTTGCGTGCAAGCTGTGGGATAGTGTGGAAAAGGACGCAATTGTCACCGATCGCGAGAGGGGCATTTTCGCAGACCCTGCCAAAGTGCACCGAATTGATCATCGCGGACGCTATTTCAATGTGCGCGGTCCGTTACCGGCATTGCCATCACCGCAACAGCGGCCGGTCATCATCCAGGCCGGTCTTTCCGGGCCCGGCATGGACCTCGCCGCCACCTACGCAGACATGCAATTCAGCACACGCCGCACCGTCGCGAGCATGCAGCAACATCGCGCGGCGCTGGATGCAAAACTTGCCCAAGTCGGCCGCAAGCCGCGCGATGTCGGGATTCTATGGTCGATCCGTATACAGGTCGCCGAGTCTGATGCCGCTGCGAAGGACAAGGAACGGCAATATCTCGAGTGGATCCGACCGGAAGCCGGCTTGGTTGAAATGTCGGCGCAATACAATGTCGATTTTTCCAAAGCTCGACCAGGAATGCGGCTCGCCGATTTTGTTGACGAGGTTCGCGCGCAGAAAGGCAACTACGGAAGCTTCGAGGAACTCCTCAAGACAACTGATCCGTCACAGACTGTCGAAGAGTTCGGCCGCCGATTCCTGGTGGACCGCATTTTGGTGGCGGCAGGCACGCCGAAAGCCATCGTCGACAAACTGGAAGAGATGCATGTTGCAACAGGCGCCAACGGAGGATTTATCCTCGGCCGCGGTTACTCAGCCATGGACAACATCCGCGAGTTTGTCGAATTCGTCGTTCCAGAGCTTCAACGACGCGGGCTGTCCAAAAGAAAATACACGGGTGCGACCCTGCGCGAGAACCTTAGCTAGAATCCCGTCACCCTCACCACTCAGTGCAAGATCGAAAGTCTCCACCATTTGACTCCGCGAAACGGCCATTTCCTAGGAAAACGCGAGAGACTTTCAGCAATAAAAGGGAATTTTGATTCGAATACCGGAATCTCAGAGACTGAAGGACGCGTGAAAAGCCCCCTATTTGCGGGCTTTCTGGCGCACGGTGGCGCAAAAAATCGAGAGACGCACTGGTTGGCTGGGGTAGCAGGATTCGAACTCCCGAATTCCAGAGACGCGGCCGTCGATGCCCCTCGGTTACTGTTCACTGACTTCGCGCAAGTAAAGGTTATGCTCTCCGCCATCATTTCGGGACGACGCGAAGCGTCGGACCGGAATCCAGAGCCGCGTGCAAGCTGCCCCTGGATTCCGGGCTCGCCGCTGCGCGGCGCCCCGGAATGACGGCGGAGGGTTTGGCGGCCTCTAACCGATGGCGGCGGCCTGCTGCAGGCTGGTTATCATCGAGGCGCGCAGCATGAACTCCCGCGCGCGCTTCGGATCCTCGGCGGTGCGGCGCAGCTCGTCGTGGTTCTTCTGCCGGACGGCGGGGTCGGCCTCGGTGAGCAGCTTCTTGTTGCTGATGGTCTGGGCCTGGGTGTGCTCGATCGCGATAGTCCGGCGCTGGCGCTCGTAGAGATCGAGCAGGTCTTCGGTGCCTTCGCCGCGAAAAATCCGGATCAGCTTGTCGCCGAGGTTCATCGCATCGTGGACGCCGCTGTTCATCCCCATGCCGCCGATCGGCGAATTCACATGCGCCGCATCGCCGGCCAGGATGGCGCGGCCCTTGCGAAAGGATTTCGCCACTCGCTGATGAATGGTGAACAGGCGCGTACCGACGATGTCGTAGGGCACGTCCATCGGCATGAAGCGCTGCATCATGTCCTGGCAATTCTGCCGGTCCAGCAGCGAAGCCTCGTCGGCGCCCGGATCGGTGTGGAAGTGGACGCGCCAGACGTCCGGCGGTCCCTTCCAGTGGAACAGGTTCATCCATTCGCCCGGGTCGGAAATGTAGTTGCGATGGCTATAGCCATGCTTGGAGAAATCGTAGGAGACGCTGATGTTGATGGTGCGGTCCGGATAGGTGAAGCCTTCGAACTCGATGCCCAGCGACTTCCGCACGACGCTACGCGCGCCTTCGGCGCTGACCAGGTAGCGGCCGCGGACTGTCTCCTGCCCGCCGTCCGGCGTGCCGACCCGCGCGTCGACACCGTCCGCGCCCTGCTCGAACGAGACCAGCGGCGATCCTAGGCGCAGGTCGCAGAGCTCATGCTCGGCCACCATCGCGAGCGCTTCCTCGCAGATCTTGAGCCGCTCGCATTGCAGGACGAAAGGATACGGAGTGGCGTCCTTGATGACGGCGTGGTCGAACTCGGCGATGATCTTGCCGTGTTGCCGATCCCAGTATTGGAACGTCGGCGCGATCAGGCCGCGCGCTTCGAGCCGCTCGTACAGGCCAAGCTCGGCAAACATCTCCAGCGTCACCGGGTGGTTCGATCCGGCACGGTGCATCTGCTTAGGAAACTCGGCCTCGGTCAAAGTCTCCAGCAGCGTGACGGGGAGGCCGCTCTGGATCAGCTTGAGCGTGAGCACCAGCCCGACAGGACCGGCGCCGACCACGATGACGCGATTGTCTTTTGCGCTGGAAACCATACCGCCGGCTGCCATGTCACTCCCATCGGCCTGATGAAGTCCGCTGGCCTTGCGGCGCGGCTGCGCGAGCGCGTGCCGCACCTGCCGCCGTACAATGCGCCGCAGCCGGTGCGTGCGAAAGCGATGATTGGTCACAAGCACATGACGAATTGGAATGAGAACGGATAACGGCGCGCGAGTGTCGGCCCAAACACTTGGCGGCCTCGAGACTTGCAGCCCCAAAACCCGGGGCGCACAATGGCCGGCTCCGTCAGCCAGGAGTGCGTCGGGTGAAACGGGGGCAAATCCCTTCGATCGGTGAACTGACGTCGTTCGTTGCGGCCGCCCAGCACGGCAGCTTCACGCGGGCGGCCGCGGAATTGAACCTCACCCAGGGCGCCGTCAGCCGCCAGATCCGCCTGCTCGAAAGCCAGTTGGGCGTCACCCTGTTCGAGCGGGTCCGCCAGCGGGTGGTGCTGACGGACGCCGGCAAGCTCTATCTGTCGCATGTCGAAAAGGCGCTCGGCGATCTCGCCATCGCCACCCGGCAGGTCGTGGCGTTCTCCGACAACACCATCTTCAATCTTGCCGTTCTGCCCACCTTCGCCACGCGCTGGCTGATTCCGCGGCTGGTCGACTTTCAGCAGAAGCACCCCAAGGTCACGATCCACCTCACGACGCGGCAGCGGCCGGTCGATTTCGCGTTGGAGCCGTTCGACGCGGCGATATCGTACGGCTCGCCCAACTGGCCGGGCACCATCGCCCATCATCTGATGGACGTGGAGGTCGTGCCGGTGTGCAGCCCGGCGCTGCACGCCAGGAAGAAGATCAGGACGCCGGCCGACATCGCCGGGTTCCCGCTGGTGCACCAGATGTCGCGGCCGACGCGCTGGGCCGAATGGATGGCGGAGGCCGGCGTGCACCTGGATGCGCCGCTGCGCGGGCACACCTACGAGCAGTTTTCCATGATTGCGCAGGCGGCCGTGGCCGGCATCGGCGTCGCGCTGCTTCCGCGTTTCCTCATCGAGGAAGAGCTGGCGGCCGGCCGGCTCGAAATCGTGTCCGGCCAGTTCCTGCGCGACAAGACATCGTACTATCTGATCGTCCCGGAGACGCGAGCCAGTTCGCGCGCGGTTCAGCTTTTTTCCGACTGGCTGATCGCGCAGACCCGCACGGTTGATGCCGCGCTGCCCGCTCCGAGCGCCGGCACCCGCGCCGGCCGCAAGCCGCGCTGACCTATGTGCCGGTCTTGCGGATCGCCTCCACCGCAGGCGCGGACGGACGCCTCCAAACCGCGGGCCGGGTCTTTTCATATTGCGGCGGATAGCTGATGGTTTCGCCCAGCGCCTCGGCGGCGTGCCAGACCCAGCGCGGATTGTCGAGAAAGCCCCGGCCGATCGCCACCATATCGGCCTGCCCCTCCGCGACGATGGCGTTGGCGATATCCGGCGTGGTGATGTAGCCGACCGCACGCGTCGGAATTCCGGCCTCGCGCCGCACCCGTGCGGCAAGCGGCGCCATGTAGCCCGGGGCGTAGGGGATCGACGCCTTCTGCACGATCCCACCGCTGGTCACGCAGAGGTAATCGCAGCCCCGCGTCTTCAGCTCACTGGCGAGACGCACGGCGTCTTCCATCGTCAGCCCGCCTTCAAGCCAGTCCGTCCCGGTGATGCGGGCGCCGAGCGGCTTGCCGGCCGGCCACGCCGCCCGCACCGCCTCGAACACCCGCAGCGGCAAGCGCATCCGATTGTCGAGCGAACCGCCGTATTCGTCATCGCGGCGATTGGTCAGCGGCGACAAGAAATTGTGCAGCAGATAGCCGTGGGCCATGTGCACTTCGGCAAGGTCGATCCCGATCCGGTCGGCGCGGCGGGCCGATGCCGCAAAGGATTCGACGATCCGGTCGATCTCGTCGCGTGCGATGGCGCGCGGCAGCGGACCGCCGTCCTCGAACGGCAGCGCCGAGGGCGCGGCTACCGTCCAGGCTTCGTCGTGCTCCGGGGCGAGATAGCGGCCGCCCTCCCATGGCCGATGCGACGAGCCCTTACGCCCGGAATGCGAAAGCTGGATGCCGAGCCTGGTGTTGCCGACGCGCCGGCATGACCGGATGACACGATCGAGCGCCTCCTCGTTCTCGTCCGACCACAGCCCGAGGCAACCCCGGCTGATCCGGCCGTCCCGCTCCACCGCCGTCGACTCGATCATCACCAGCCCGGCGTTCGAGACCGCCAGCGTGCCGAGATGCAGCATGTGCCAGTCGTTGGCGCAGCCGTCCTCCGCGGTGTGCTGGCACATCGGCGAGACCACAATGCGGTTCGGCAGGTCCAACTCACGCAGCTTGAACGGCGTAAACAGAGCATTCGGCATGTTCGATTCCGTTGATCTATGGCCCATCCTTCGAGACGTCGCTGTCGCGCGCTCCTCAGGATGAGGACGGTATTGGTGGATGCGGACTTAACATCCCGACCTCATGGTGAGGAGCATCGCGCAGCGATGCGTCTCGAACCATGAGCCGCGCATTCCGACTTAAAACCCCGGAGGGCCTGACGCAAACGACGAAAAAGTCCCAGTTCATGAGGATTCGACATGACCCGTATGCGGTGCAGAACGCTCATGACATCGCGAGGATATATGATTTGCGGCGCCCGCCCCCAGGTTCCAAGCTCGACCCAAACAGGTTACCCTGCGGGGAGTTGAGCAGCAGGCCGAAGCTCTGTTATTCACGCTCCCGGTTGCAAGACGATTATCCGCCGCATGAGCGCGGCACAATGGAGGAATTCATGGTCGCACGGATGAGGCACATCGCCCTCTTGGTCACCGATCCGGAGAAGTCGGCGCAGTTCTACGAAAATACTCTCGGCTTCAAGCGCGCCGGCAAGGCCGGCCGCGGTCTCTATATGACCGACGGCACCATCAACATGGCGCTGCTCCAGGCCCGTCCGGAAAAGGGCGAGAAGGCCGGCCTGTTCCACTTCGGCATGTGGGTCGACGACCTCGACCAGTCCGAGAAGGCGGTGGAAGGTGCCGGCGGCTCCTATTTCATGGGGCGCGAAGACCGCAACCCGAACACGTTCTACGAGGTCAAGTTCCGCGATCCGGACGGCATCGTGTTCGACATGACCCCGACCGGCTGGCGCGGCGCGGTGAAGGAAGTCGTTCCGGCCGACGCGGCGTCCAAGGAAGCCGCCGAGTAGCACGCCCGGCAGACCTGCCATCGGCCCGGCCGGCGCCTCGGATTGCAGGCGCCGGCATGATGGTGGTGGCTGCGCGACCGTGACGAGCAGCGGCGCCAAGGGACGCGAGCGTATGACCGCCGCCCACGACATCCAGATAGAAGACATCGAATACCGCAATGCGCCATCCGGCGCGTTGCTGGCGCGGCTCTACCGCCCCGCCGGAGACGGGCCGTTCCCCGCGGTCATCTCGGTGCACGGCGGTCGCTGGGTCTCGCAGTCGCGCCTGACCAACGAGGTCATCGACAAATCGCTGGCGCAGGCCGGCATCGTGGTGATGGCGCTGGATTTCCGGATGCCGCCCGACGCGCGCTACCCGGAGCCGGTGGCCGACATCAACTTCGCCATCCGCTGGCTCAAGCATTTTTCAGCCCGCTACAATTCGACGCCGGCACTGGTCGGCAGCGTCGGGACGTCGAGCGGCGGGCATCAGACCATGCTCAATGCCCTGAAACCTCGCGATCCACGATATTCGTCGATCGCCCTGCCCGGTTCGAACGCCACCGCCGAACTGGCCTATGCGGTGGCATGCTGGCCGGTGCTCGACCCGCTGACGCGCTACCGGATGGTGAAGCAGAAGAACATGGAGGTGCACATCAAGAGCCACGACGCCTACTGGCCGGATGAAGCCTCCATGGGAGAAGGCAACCCGCAGGCGATCCTCGACCGCAACGAGCCGGTCCTGATGCCGCCGCTGCTGCTGATCCAGGGCACTGGCGACAACATCGTGCCGGCGGAAATGACCGCTCGCTTCGCCGACACCTACCGCGCCAAGGGCGGCGACGTGACGCTCGAAAAATTCGACGGCCAGCCGCACACGTTCATCACCAACGCGCCCGAGAGTGCGGCTTCGGTCGAGGCGACCCAGAAAATCGAGCAGTTCATTCTGCGGCAGGCGGCGCGGATTTCGCGCTAACCTGTCCTCGTCATTGCCGGGCTTGACCCGGCAATCCATAAACGCTCTCCGCGGCCGCAGATCGTACGTGCACGGCTCGTTGCGCCATCTCATGGATGCCCGGGTCAAGCCGGGCATGACAGCGGAGTGTGTGGCGGCGCATGCTCCGCAGCAGAGCCGGGATACCTGCGCCGCCTACTGAACCGCGGCAGCATCCCGTACGCTTTGGATCAGCGAGGCGCGCAGCATGAACTCGCGCGCCTTCCCCGGATCGTCGGCGGAACGGCGCAGTTCGTCGTGCCGTTCCTTCCGCGCGCCCGGCTCGCCCTCGGCCATCAGGCGCTTGTTGCGGATGGTCATCGCCTGGATGTGCACGATCGCAGCGTGCCGCCGCTGCCTGACGTAGAGATCGAGCAGGTCGTCGCCGGCTTCGCCGTTCAGCACCCGCGCCAGCTTGTCGCCGAGGTTCACGGCGTCATGGATGCCGCTGTTCATGCCCATGGCGCCGATCGGGCTGTTGACGTGCGCGGCGTCGCCGGCAAGCAGGACGCGCCCGGCGCGAAACGCCTTGGCGACGCGCTGATGCACGGTGTAGAGCGATTTCGAGACCACGTTGTAGGGCTGGCCGGTGGGGTGGAACCGCTGCAGCTGCTCCGCGATCACCTTGTCATCCAGCAGCTTGTCTGGGTCCTCGTCCGGGTGCGCGGGCAGCACCAGGCGCCAGACATCGGTCCATTTGAACAGATTGGCCCATTGCACCGGATCGAGGATGTAGTTGCGATAGCTGTAGTCCCGCTGGACATTGAAATCGAAGTCGACGCTCAGCGTCATGGTCCGGTCCGGGAACGCGAAGCCCTCGAACTCGATGTCGCAGGCCTTGCGGGCGAAGCTATGAGCGCCTTCGCAACTCACCAGATAGCACCCCGTGATCTCCTCGGTCGCGCCGTCCTGGCTCTTCACGGTGACGGTGACGGAATCGGCATCCTGCCGGAAGTCGATCATTTCGGTCGCGGTGCGCAGGTCGATCAGATCGAGCGTGGCGACGACCTTCGACGCCTCTTCGACGACCTTCAGCCGGTCGCATTGCAGCGCGAACGGAAACCGCACGTCATCCTTGAGCACCGCGTGATCGAACACCGCGATCGGCTCGGAATCGGCGCCATTCCAATAGTGCATCAGCGGCGCCTTCAGACCGCGGCCTTCAAGCTTGGCGTAGAGGCCGAGCTCGTCCAGCATTTCCAGCGTGGGCGGATGGATGGTTCCGGCGCGGCGAACCTGATCGAGCAGATCTACCAGACGTTCGACGATCACCACGCGAACGCCGCGGCGGGCGAGCGCGAGCGAGAGGCACAGTCCGACCGGACCGGCGCCCGCAATAATCACCGGCTTGTTGTTACGCGACGTTATCATCATGGATTGTCCTTGCAGCGACACGCTGTTCTAGGTTTGAAGACAGTTCGGCGCAATCGAGAAGGAGACGCGACATGGGCAAGATCGAATCGAAAATCCAGGCGATGGGACTGATCCTTCCGGAGCCGCGAAGATTTCCAAGCCCGAACCGCAGGGGCTGCGTCCGCGTCGGCAACATGCTGTTCGTGTCTGGTCACGGCCCGCACCATCCGGGCATGACGATCAAGGAGCACGGCAAGCTGGGCGCCGACACGTCGATCGAGCAGGGCTATCAGGCCGCCAAAGCCGCGGCGCTTGCGATCCTGTCGACGGTCAAAGCCGCGGCCGGCGACCTCGACAACGTCAAGCGCGTGGTCCGGCTGTTCGGCATGGTCAACTGCACGCCGGATTTCGGCGATCATCCCAAGGTGATCGACGGCGCGTCCGATCTGTTCTTTGAATTGTTCGGTCCCGAGCATGGCTGCCATGCACGTTCGGCAGTCGGGATGGCCGCCCTGCCGCGCGGACAGGTGGTCGAGATCAACGGCGAATTCGAGCTGATCGCCTGACGGATAGCACGGAAGCGTGCATCAGTTTAGGCGAAAGAGTTTGTGCGAAACGCTCATGACCTCAAGACGAGATTTCATTTGTGTTTCGAGGTCCGGATCGCGTCGATGGACGCGCCGGTGGAATTCCGCGCTGTGCAAGGCTCGTGAAATGCACGAAGCTTGATGCCAGCGGCACGGAGCAGGTTTGGAGGCTGAAGATGCAGCGTTTTCTCGGTGTTCTGTCGGCGTCGGTGCTGCTCGCATGCGCAGCCTTCGGCCCAACGGCGGCAAACGCGGAGTGGCCGGAGCGGCCGCTCCGTCTGATCGTGCCGTTCCAGCCAGGCAGCAGCTCGGACGTGATCGCGCGAATTGTCGCAGGCCAGCTCGGCCCGCGGCTGGGCACCCAGGTGGTGGTCGAGAACCGCGTCGGCGGCAGCACTATTGTCGGCACCGAGATGATCGCGCGTGCGGCACCCGACGGCTACACCATCGGGCTTGCTAACACGTCATCGCACGCGGCCTCGCGAGCGCTGGCTGAAAAACTTCCGTTCGATCCGATCAAGGATTTCATCCCGGTCGCGATGATCGGCAGCTCGCCGTTCCTGTTCCTGGGATCGAAGAGTGTGCCGGCCAGCAACCTTCGCGAGCTGATCGACTACGCCAAAAAGAATCCCGGCAAGATGAACTATGCGTCCGCCGGCCCGGCGACCTTGTCGCACCTGGCCGGCGAGCTCATCAAGAAGCTGGCGGGCATCGAGATCACTCACGTTCCGTATCGCGGCACGGCGCAATCCGTGATGGATCTGCTGGAAGGCCGGATGGAACTGCTGGTCGGCGTGATCAACTCGACGCACGAATTCGCCAGGAACGGTCAGATCACCGCGTTCGCGACGCTGGACACCAAGCGGACGCCGGTGCTTCCCGACGTGCCCACGATTGCCGAAGCCGGCTTGCCGGGAGCCGAAGCGTCGCTTTGGAGCGCGATCGTGCTGCCGGCCGGGACTCCGGCACCGATCGTTCAGAAGCTTTATCGCGAGCTGTCGTTCGTACTCCAGGCGCCGGAGCTGCAGGCAAGCCTAAGGAAACAAGGCATCGAGCCGCAACCGGGAAGCCCTGAGGTGGTTGCCGCGCAGATCCAGGCCGACGTAAAAAAATGGAGCGATCTGATCGTCTCCGCAAAGATCGGCAAGAACTGAACGGCCCGCCGGGTCGGATCAACATCGAAGACGGAAGAGCCGATCATGGCCGGCGTGGAGTGCCTCGTCAGGGCGAACAATATCCTCGGCGAAGTTCCGCTGTGGAGCCCGTCGACCCAGAAGCTCTGGTGGATCGATATCTACGCGCCGTCGTTGCATTCCTATGACCTCCGCTCTGGCGCGCACGGGTCGGTGCCGTTGCCGGGGAAGATCGTCGGCAGCTTCGGCATGCGGACGTCGGGCGGCATAGTCATCGCCCGCAACGACGGCTTCTTTTCGTTCGATCCGGCGACCGGGGCGTCGTCGCTGATCGTCTGCCCAGAGCCGGACAAGCCCGAGCATCGGCTCAACGACGGCAAGTGCGACCGCCGTGGCCGCTACTGGGTCGGGTCCATGCACACCACGATCCGCGAGAAGCACGGCGCGTTCTATCGCATCGATCCCGACCACAGCGCGCACAAGATGTTCGACGGCTTCATCCTGCCGAATTCGGTTGCGATCAGCCCCGACGACCGGATCTTCTATTTTGCCGATACGCTGAGCTTCACGATCTGGGCGTTCGATTTCGATATCGACGAGGGCCGCCTGTCGAACAGGCGCGTGTTCGCCGATACCAAGACCCATCCGGGGCGTCCCGACGGCTCGACCGTCGACGCCGAAGGCTTCCTGTGGAACGCCGAGATGGCGGGCGGCCGCATCGTCCGCTATGCGCCGGATGGCCGGATCGACCGCACCATTGCGCTGCCCGTCAGCAAGCCGACGTCCTGCGCATTCGGCGGACCCGGGCTCGACACGCTGTTCATCACGAGCTCGTCGCACGGCCTGACGCCGGAGCAGCGCGAAGCCGAGCCCTTGGCCGGGTCGCTGTTCGCCGTCCACACCGGAGCGCGCGGACTGCCCGAGCCGGCCTACGCGGGTTAGCGGCTGACGCCAACTTCCTGCAGTCATTCCGGGACGGCGCGTAGCGCCGGGCCCGACAACAGAGCGTCACGCTCCGCCCTGGATTCCGGGCTCGCGCCTACAGCGCGCCCCGGAATGACGATGGGGAGATGCCCCGCTAACCCTTCAGCTCGAACTCGCCGTTGATCTCGACCGGTATGCCGTGCGGCAGCTCGGCCAGGCCGACGGCGGTGCGGGCGTGCTTGCCGAATTGCGGCCCGAACAGCTCGTAGAAGAAGTCGGACGCACCGTCGATCACCTGCGGCATGCGGTCGAAGCCCGGCGCCACGTTGACCATGCCGTAGAGCCGGATCACCCGCTTGACGCGGTCGAGGTCGCCGAGCTCTGCTTTGAGGCTGGACATGATCGAGAGCCCGACCGCGCGCGCGGTGGCGTAGCCCTCCTCGATGGTCAGGTCGCGGCCAAGCTTGCCGTGCCCTTTGACCCCCGGGCCGGTCAGGTCGCGGCCGTGGCCGGAGACGAAAATTATCGAGCCCACCACCACGCAGCCGGTCCGGTTCGGGCTCGGAAACTTGAACACCGGCGGCAGCGTACAACCCATCGCCTTGAGCTTGTCGTCGAGCGCACCCATCGGAACACGTTCTCCCTTTTCGTTTATTGCGGCGAGACGGCGATCAGCCCGGCAGGTACCGGTTGGTGAAGACGGCATCGAATGCCACCGGCGCCTTGAGGTGCCCGGTCTGGATCAGCACCTTCTGGTAGGCCTCGGACGCAGCGGGGGTCATCTTGCCATCCGGGATCACGGCTTCGCGCACGTTGGAGAGCGCGCTCAGATAGACGCTCTCATCGAGCGAGGGAAAGAACGGGCGGATCGCCTGGGCAACCTCGGCGACCGGTGTCGATTTGATCCAGGCCGCGCTTTTGACGATCGCGCCGACCATCCGCTTGCACAGGTCGGTGTTGTCGTTGAGATAGTCGGGCCGCACGTAGATCACGGCGTGGAGGAATTCCTTCAGATCGGGATCCTGTCCGCGCGTGTTGTTGATCAGCCAGGTGGCAAATCCGCGATGCACGGCCTCGTCGGCGGTCGGCGAGGGAAACATCGACGCATTGGCGATCTTGTTGCTCATGGCGGCGAGCGCCGCAGTCCCGACCCCGGTGCCGACCACCTTGGCGTCGACCTGCGGCTTCAGGCCGGCGCGGAGAACGTAGTAGAGCGCCAGGTTGTAGGTGAGCGATCCCGGCGTCGAGGTGCCGAACGTCAGCCCTTTGAGCGACGCCAGCTTCTTCTCGAACGGCGAGTTCTCATCCACGCCGCGCTCGGCGGCGGCTTCCTTGGAGATCACCATGTTGATGCCGCAGCGGCCGAGAATGCCGGCGATGCCGAGCAGCTTCCGGTTCTGCAGATACAAGGTGTAGAGATGGTGCGGCGGCGTCGCGACGAACTCGACCTCCTTCGCCATCAGCGCCTGCACATCCGGCCCGTCGCCGCGCGTCACGACGACTTCCAGATCGATGCCGGCCTCCTTGAAGAAGCCCTTCGCCCGGCCCAGGTAGATCGGCATGTAGCTCAGGCTTTCCGAGGGCTGGGTGATCTTGACCTTGGTCATCCCCTGGGCGCGCACGATGGCCGGCGCTCCGATCACGGCAAGCGACGCGGTGCCGAGCGCGAAGCTGCGGCGTGACAGGCCCTTGAAACGATTGATCATGGCTCGATCTCCTCGTCGGTTTCAGTGAACCTCGGATCCGCCGGTGGCGGACGTGTCCGGCCGCCAGCGCAACACGTGCTGTTCCAGGCGGTTGAGGGCAGTGTTGAAGACGATCACCACCACCATCAGGACCAGGACGCCGGTGACCGCGCCGGTGGTGTCGAACTGAGCGGTGTAGAGCTGGATCTTGAACCCCAGGCCCGCGGTCGCGGCCATGAACTCGCCCACGATCGCGCCGACCAGCGCGAACGGCACGCTAACCTTCATCGCGGTGATGATCCAGGGTGAGGCCGCCGGCAGCACCACCTTAAAAAACGTCTGGCGCTCGTTGGCGCCCATCACGCGCGCGATCGAAATGTAGGCGGCGTCGACGCTTCGCAGGCCCGACAGCGTCGCATAGAAGCAGAGGAAGAACGACAGCATGCCGGCGAGCACGATTTTGGAAGGTTCGCCGATGCCGAACCAGATGATGAACAGCGGCGCCAGCGCGATGCGCGGAATGCCGTTCAGTGCCAGGATGAAGGGATCCATCACCTTGCCGACGAATGCAAACCGGGCGAGCAGAACTCCGGTCATGATTCCGAGGACCGTGCCGGCGGTGTAGCCAATGAAGGTCTCACGTAGCGTGATGATCAGATGAAAGAACAGGTCCTCCTGCACCCAGCTCACGAAATGGCGCGCGACACGTAGCGGACTGGAGAACCACAGCGCGTCGAACCAGCGGTCGGTGCCGTATTCCCACACCGAGAGCAGGACGACGGCGAGCACCACGCGGACCGTCATCAGCCGCCATTTGCCGCGGCGCTCTTCGGCCTCCCACGCCTTGACGTCGTCTTCAACGTTGGCCGCGCCGGGCGGCAGGGCGGCGCCTACTTCGGTGACTGCCACGAGACCGCTCCCTTCTTGACCTCTTCCTCCAGGCTTTCCCACAAGGTCCGGTATGTCTCCCTGAACCGGTCGTCGGTGTGAATCTCGAACAAGTTGCGCGGGCGCGGGATCGGCACCGGCGCGATCGTCTTGATGCGTCCCGGCCGTGCCGACATCACCACCACGCGGTCGGCGAGCGCCACCGCTTCGCCGAGATCGTGGGTGATGAAAATGATGGTCTTGCGCTCCTCCTGCCACAACTCGAGCAATTGGTTCTGCAGGATCAGCCGCGTCTGGGCATCGAGCGGACCGAACGGCTCGTCCATCAGGATGACCTCGGGCTCGTAGGCCAGCGAGCGGATGATGTTCGCGCGCTGGCGCATGCCGCCCGAAAGCTCATGCGGATAGGAATCGCCGAAACCGTCGAGCCCGACCCGGTGGATCAGGTATTCGGATCGCTTGCGCCGCTCGCGCGCCGGAACGCCGCGCAATTCGAGTGGGAACTCGATGTTCTTGCGCAACGAGCGCCACGGATAGAGATTGTCGGCCTGGGTGACATAGCCGATCGAACGGTTCACCCCGGTTTGACGCTGGCCGCGGTAGAGCACCTCGCCGGTCGAGGGCGGGAACAGCCCGACGATCAGGTTCATCAGGGTCGACTTGCCGCATCCCGACGGTCCGACGATGGTCAGGAATTCGCGATCGTGAATCTGCAGGTCGGTTTCGAGCAGCGCCTGAACGCGCCGGCCCTTGGTGCGAAAGACATGGCCGACGCGCTTGATCGAGACCACCACATCCGACGGTGAGGTGTCCTGGCTTTGCGGCGATTGAGCCGGCGACCCGGAGGCAGGCAACGCTATCGCGGAAGATTGGGCCATCATCTGCCGTGCTGATTGCTTGCGGGGATCACGCGTGAGTGTCGAGAATCCGCCGTTGTCCTGTCAAGCGCAGCAATTGTGCGGACGATGCGTCATTTGCCTGCACATAAGTCAGTTGCCCAATTGCCGCTTGCGAAGGCCGCGCCCTGCCAGCACCATGGCCGCCGAGGCTGTGATCGCCGATCGGTACGGCCAAGCGAGAGAAACGGGACATTCATGAAACGGACGTCGCGGGCAAAAACATCGTCTGCAACCAAGAACGCACAGCCCGCCACGGAGCAGATTTCCGTCGAGCCGCTGCTTCCGGTTTCGATTCCGCACACCGACGCGCGGCTGGCTCGCGGCATGCGGGCCGGACGCTGGGTGTTCGCCACCGGCCAGAGCGGCACCGACTACGTCAACGGCCTTGCACCGGAGGTCGTATCGTCGGACAGCCCACTCAACGGCGTGGCGCACTCGAAGCGCGAAGCCCGCAGGCTGTACAAGAACGTGAAGGAAGTGCTTGCGGAGGCCGGCGCCGGCATTCCGGATGTCGTGCGCGTCGATCAGTACTATACGACCGAGCGGGCGATGCATCCGTATCACGAGACCCGCCACGAGGTTTTCAACGGCCCGATTCCGCCGTCCACATCCAACCTGCACCAGCGGTTCAGCCGCACCGGGCAGACCATCGAGGTGCAGGTGATGGCGGCGATCCCCGGCTCCGGGCTCGACGTCAAGCACCACACCTTTACCCCGAGCTACAAGATCTCTCCGGTATCGGGCTACAGCCCGGCGCTCAGCGCAGGCGATTTCCGCTTCGTGCCCGGCCAAACCGCCGAAGCGCGCAAGGAGAACGAGGGACCGCTCGATCCCGAGGTGAGGCACCCGCGCGCGCTGTGGCGGCAATGGCCGATCAAGCTCGAAGCCGATTTCATCATCAATCGCAAGCTCAAGTCGTGCCTTGAAGGCGCCGGCGCAAGCCTCGAAAGCGTGGTCAAGGCGCAGATCTATCTGAGCGACCGCGAAGACGTTCCGGCTTTCAACGAAGTCTGGCTCTCGCACTTCAAGACGCCGCCGGCCACCTCGATCATCGCAACGGCTTCGCCGGGCTTCGCCATCAACGCGCTGCGGATCGAGATCAACACGATTTCGCTCGCCACCAAGGGCAAGACCGAAAAGGAAGTGATCCGCGGTC
Source organism: Rhodoplanes serenus (assembly GCA_945897515.1). Lineage (GTDB taxonomy): Bacteria > Pseudomonadota > Alphaproteobacteria > Rhizobiales > Xanthobacteraceae > Z2-YC6860. Next base: position 17,734 of record CAMDFO010000015.1, read on the forward strand.
CGGAGCCGCCGCTGTTCGACGGCTATGTGTCCGCGATCAAGTGCGGCGACCTGCTGTTCCTGTCGGGCCTGATGGCGGTCGAGGGCGGCCGTTTGATCGACGAGGCCCGCGTCGACCCGCGCCAGCCGTTCTACGGCATCCCGGTCAAGGCCGAGCTGCGCTCGATCATCCGGCAAGCCGAGGCAATCTGTCGCGCGGCCGGCACGTCGCTCCGCAATGCCGTGCGGATCCAGCAATTCCACACCGACCTCGGCGACCTGCCGGCCGCGCTCGAAGTCTGGAACGACACCATGGACAGGGCGCCGTTGCCGCTTTCGGCGATCGAATGTCCCTGGGTGGCGGTGCCGGGCGCTCGCGTGATGGTCGATCTCTGGGTGCACATTCCCAAGAGCTGAAACGGGCCGATGAATCAATCGGCATTGCGCGCGACAATTTAGAGCGCATCGGGAGATTGCTATTGGACGGCAATCTCGCCAAGATTCATCAACGACATAGCAATGTCGATTGGTGATGACGTAATGCCGATTAGTCATGATGTCAGTGGTGAAATGAATCGCGATGCAAACTGACGGCAGGATCATTGTTGCGGGCGGCGGACCGATCGGGCTGATGGTCGGCCTGCTGCTTGGCCGGGCCGGTATCGACGTGACGGTGTTCGACATGGGGGACATCGTTCACCAGGATCCCCGTGCAGCCACCATCCATCCCGCCACGCTCGACCTGCTGGACGATTACGGCGTGTATGAGCGGATCGAGCCGCTCGGAATCGTCTGTCCGGTCGTCAACTACTACGACAAGCAGGAGCTGCTCGCTTCGTTCGATCACGGGATTCTGGCCGGCGAGACCCGCCATCCCTGGGTGCTGCAATGCGAGCAGGACAAGCTGTCGCGCGTCCTGTTCGCGATGACGAGGGACATCCCGAATGTCGAGGTCAGGACCGAGACCACGGTGCTCGACTGCAGCCAGTCGGCGGATGGCGTCGAGGTCGAGGTCCAGACCGCCGGCGGAAAACCCGAACGGATCAAGGGCCGCTATCTGATCGGCACCGACGGCGCGCGCAGCACCGTGCGCAAGCGCAGCGACATCGCGTTCGAAGGGTTCACCTACAGCGAACGCTTCATGATCGTCGGCACGTCCTACGATTTCTCCAAGGCCGGCTACGCCTACCGCAACTACATTTCCGATCCCGAGGAATGGTGCAATCTGTTCAAGATTTCATGGAAAGGCCCGCCGGGCGTCTACCGGCTGGTAGCGCCGGTCACTCCCGAAGAGCTTACGGAGGACCGTGTCCAAGAAACCTGCCAGCGCAAGCTTCAGCACTTTCATCCACGTTCGGAGCCGTATGACATCGTGCTGCACGATTCCTACGTTGTGAACCAGCGCGTCGCCACCACCTTCCGCAAAGGGCGGATCATCCTGGCCGGCGATGCCGCACATCTCAACAGCCCGATCGGCGCCATGGGAATGAACAGCGGCCTGCACGACGCGGTGAATCTCGCAAGCAACATGCTGCACGTGCTCAATGGCGAAGAGGACGAAGGCGCGTTCGATCGCTATGTCCGACAGCGCCGACACGTCGCCACCGAGCATGTCCAGGCCGCGACCATCGCCAACAAGAAGAACATGGAGCAGCGCGATCCGGCCACGCGGCAAAAATACCGCGAGGAGATGAAGCGCGCGGCCGAGGACCCGGTCCTGGCCAAGCAGTTTCTGATGCGTACATCACTGATCGACAGTCTTCGCGATGCGGCCAAGATTACCTAACGCACCATAGCCAGGGGAGAACCGCCATGGACCGAGCTTCAGCAAGCAGCCGCCGTGTCAACCGGCGGAATGCGATTATGACGATCGTAGGCGCGACATTGGCCACGCCTGCGCTGCTGCGCCTGACCAACGCGCAAGGCCTGCAGCGCCTCCGGTTCACCCTGCCCTGGCTGCCGGAAGGCTCCTACGCCTATGCCTACGTGGCGAAGGCGGGCGGCCACTGGCGGCAGCGGGGCTATGATGTGGAATTGTCGCGCGGCTACGGCGCGCTGGCGGCCGCGCAGGCGATTGCACAGGGGCAGTTCGATCTCGGCATGGGGTCGGCGCCGGGGCTGGTCATGTTATCGAACAAGAACGTGGATCTGCGATCGATCGCCATCCTCGACTACGAACCGACTATGGGCGTGTGCGTGCTCGCCAGTTCCCCGATCAAGTCGCCGAAGGACCTCGAGGGCAAGCGCGTCGGCCAGACCCTGACCTCGACGGACGCACCGTTCTTTGCGCCGTTCTGCGAGCGGAACGGCGTCGACATCAGCAAGGTCCAGTTGCTGAACATGGATGCCCGCGTGCGCAACCAGGCCCTGGTCGAAGGCCGGGTCGATGCCATCACCGGCCTCGCCAGCAGCGTGCTCGGCGCCATCGGCGCTTCCGGCAAGGAGGTCCGCTTCATGCTGTACAGCGAGTATGGCCTCATCCTGTACGGCAACGTGGTGATGGCCGTCACGCCGAAGCTGCTCGAGCAGAATCCCGAGATGTGCCGCGCCGTGACCGAAGGCCTGCTGGCGGGCTTGAAATATTCGCTGACCCATCCCGCCGAGTCGCAGGAGATGTTCCTCAACGCCGTGCCCGAACTGAAGATGACATCGACCGCGCAGGAGTTCGCGCGGCTCGGCATGGGCGTGCAGCGCTTCAGCGTCCTCGCCGGCGGCGCCGACGTGAAGACCCAGGGCTTGGGATGGGCGAACCACGGCAAGCTCGATGCCATGACCGATTTCGTTCTGCGCTATCAGGCCGAGGCAGGGTCCAAGAAGCCCAATCTCGAAACCATATTCACCAACCGCTTCATCGGCAGCATCAAGCTCAGCGCGAGCGAATGGGCGACGGCCGACAAGGAAACCAAATGGGTCGCGCCGAAGCTCGGCAAGGGCGCATGACCGACGCTGCCGGCGGCTTCGATGCAGCGCTGTCCGGCGGCCCGGATGCGGCATTCATCCGGGTGGATGATGTCGCCAAGACCTACGACACCGGCCGGACCACGATCGAGGCGATCAGCAACGTCAGCTTCCAGACTGCCAAGGGACAATTCGTCGCCATTCTGGGACCCAGCGGCTGCGGCAAGAGCACGCTTCTGATGATGTGCGCCGGCCTCGAGCCGGTGACATCCGGGACGATCACGATCGCCGGGCAGCCGATGACGGGTCCGCGCACCAGCATCGGTGTCATGTTCCAGGACTCCACGCTGCTGCCGTGGAAAAGCGTGCTCGAAAACATCCTGTTCCCGATCCGCATCCTACGGCGGCCGCGGTCTGAATACATCGATCGCGCGCGCGCGCTGATCGAGATGGTCGGGCTCGCGGGCTTTGAGGACAAGCGTCCGCACGAGCTGTCGGGTGGTATGCGCCAGCGGGTCGCGATCTGCCGCGCCCTGATCTACGACCCCGATATCCTGCTGATGGACGAACCGTTCAGCGCGCTCGACGCGATCACACGCGACGAGATGAACGACGCGCTGCTCGACATCTGGCAGCGCTACACCAAGACTGCGCTGTTCGTCACCCACAGCATCCGCGAAGCCGTGCTGCTTGCGGATCGGGTGCTGGTGATGACCGACCGCCCGTCGACGATCATCGAGGATGTTCCGATTCCGTTCGTGCGGCCGCGCACCAACGAAATCGCCGAGACCGTCGAGTTCGTCAGGATCTGCTCGCACCTGCGCGGCCTCATCCAGCATGGCCACGGGCGCGGTCAGGACAAGCCTGGCGTGGCCGCGATCTTCCAGGGCAACAAGGTGGAAGCGGCCCGATGAAGACCGCGCCCAACATCGCGCGGGTCCTGGGGCTGCCGATCGCCACCGGGATCACGATGTGCGTCGTGTGGCATGTCGCCGTCACCAGCGGCGGGGTGCCGCAGTATCTGCTTCCGGCGCCCACGGAGGTCGCGCGCAAGCTCATTACCTCGCTGCCCGAGTTGCTCGGGCACGCGGCGATCTCCGGACTTGAGGCGGTGGCGTCGTTCCTGCTGGCGACGGCGCTGGGCTTTGCCGGAGCGGTGGCCCTGGTCTATGCGCCGCTGCTGCGAGAAATCTTCTATCCCTCGATCGTCGGGTTCCAACTCATCCCGAAGGTCGCACTGGCGCCGCTGTTCATCGTCTGGCTGGGCACCGACTCGGTGTCGCGGATCGCGTTCGCGACCTTTCTCAGTTTCTTCCCGGTCCTGATCTCGACCATGACCGGCCTGCAGAACGCCGATCCCAATGCGGTCCGGCTGTCCCGCTCCTTGACTGCGTCGGAATGGCAGACGTTCGTTTCGGTGCGGATTCCGTTCTCGCTGCCGTATTTCTTCAGCGCCACCAAGGTTGCCGCAACGCTTGCGGTCACCGGCATCGTCGTCGCAGAGTTCATCACCGCCAATGCCGGCCTCGGTTTCCTGATCCTGTCGTCGACACCGCGGATGGAGACGCTGACAATCTTCGCCGCCATCCTGATGCTCTGCTTTGTCGGCCTGCTGCTCTATGGTGCGGTCTCGCTGCTCGAGCGCGCCGGGCGGCGCTGGTTCAAGGGCGCGTAGCACGATGAGCGGCACCGCGCGCAAACGGCTTTCCCGACTGCTCGGCGCCCGCCGGGTGGTGGCGCCGCTGGTTTTTCTGCTGGCGCTTTTCATCGTCTGGGAAACCTGGCTGCACTATCTTCCGATGTCGCGCGCCGTGATCGCGCCGCCGTCGGCGATCTTCGCGACGCTGGTCAACGGCTTTCCGATCCTGATGAAGCACACCTTGTCCACGCTCATCGAGATCGTCCAGGGATTCCTGCTGGCTGCCGTGGTTGGGATCGCGATCGGCGCGTTGATCACCATCTCGACCTGGACCCGGCAGGCGTTCTATCCGAACATCGTGTTCTTCCAGTTGATCCCCAAGGTCGCGGTCGCGCCGCTGTTTGTCCTGTGGCTTGGAGTCGGCACCCCGTCACGGGTCGCTTTTGCGGTGTTCATGGCGTTTTTTGCGATTGCGATCGCGACGGCGACCGGCTTGGAGAACACCAAGCTGGAAACCATCCGGCTGTGCCGCTCCCTGACCGCAAGCCACTGGCAGACCTTCACCAAGGTCCGGTTCCCGTTCGCGATGCCGCACATCTTCGCCGGTCTCAAGGTCGGGATGGCGATGGCGATGATCGGGATCATCGTTGGAGAGTTCGTCACCGGCCAGGAGGGCCTGGGCTACGTGATCATGTTCGCGTCGTCGGCCGGCGAGTCGGCGCCGCTCTACGCGGCCTTGCTGCTGCTGGCGGCGCTCGGACTGGCGTTGTATTCGTGCGTGCTGCTCGCGGAGCTGGCGGTGCAGCGCTGGTACGGCGCGCCGTTCGTCTCGGAGGGCTTTGCCTGACTCAGCCCTTGGTCTGCTGAAGAAAACTGGCCTGCCCCGATCGAGTGGTCGTCAGCGCTGTGACGTTGGAAGAGGCTTCACGGCCCTCCTCGCTGCCTCACAAGCACAACGCCGTCCCAAGGCGCTCAGAGACATCGCTACCGGCGCAATTCGTCATTCAGTCGTCTGCTTTGATCACTGCTTTTCAATAAGATTTGAGTCGATGTGCGAGAGCGTCAAAACTGACTCGACTGAATTAGTTCGAGCCATACGCGTTTGGTACTGTCGGTTGATGGGCTGCAACGGCCTGAACCCCGCTTTAACAAAACTTGCCCCAACAACGCGCGGCCCAAAGGTGCAGCGGTGACTATCAATCGTAAAGTTTCGCAATTCGAAGCGTATCGCCAGTCACGGCATCGAGAAGTCGTTGCGCGCCACCTTGCTTTAGAGCCTGACTCAGAATTTTACGTGGCTCACCCGGGCTTACGGCGTCGGCAATGGTGGGGTCGGCGATGACCTCGTGCGGAAGGACTGGCGGAGGAAAAGGACCTGCCCACAAACTCTCTCTGCGTATATAGGACGTGTTGCAGCGAAGAAACGGGTAGTTGGAGATACACCAACCGGTGGCAGGGTTGCCTTCGATTCTCGATGACGACCGGCAGTCCCCAGCCAGGCTTGGGATTGTGAGTTTTCGCCAATTCCCCGAATCAGCATGCTGGCATAAAAGCGGACCGTAACTTTAGCGCCGGCGGCGTTGTCCACGCAGGCGTGCCATCGTCAAACGTGGAGGTCACATGGGTTCCGCCGCCATCGCGCGTTGGTCCGCCGCCGTCGGCCTTTGGAAAGACAACGCCGTTGCGAGGCCGGCTGCCGAATTGGGTCGCGCCGAGGTACTTGCCCGTTACCGCCATTTGCGAGAAATCAGCAAGCAGCATCATTCTGCCGCTCTGGATTTCCTATCCAAGGATGCGGTGATGTCCCAGGCTCGGCGCCTAGGTCTGACTCAGGGCAAGACGCTGATCCTCGATAGCATGGACGACCTGAATTTGGCTTTTGACCTTGCGATCCATACCGCGCCGAAGGATCGCTCGCGGGCGATTGACCGTTATGCCAGGGCGGCAGGGCTATCACCCGAGTCTGACGAGGGGCTCGTGCTCGATGCGATGCGCCACGCACGCTTCGCGATCATCGGAATTTTGCGCCGACATGACGTTGCTGGCTTGGTCGTTGAGGACGTTTTCCGTGGCGGCGAGGTCTGGCTGGTTGATGAGGGCCTTGAGAGCTCTTTGCCGGACGGGGCAACGCTGGCCACTCGGCTTTGCACACCCGAGCGGTTCGCCATGACGGCAGGCGTGCTGGTGCCGATCGATATTGAGCTGATCGAGGATGCGATTGCGGACACGCCGCAGTTGCTCCGAAATCGACGCGAGCAGTTGATTGACGACCGCCGTTTCGCAGAAGCTATATATCGAGTTGCCCTTGCGAGCGGAGTGATGGAGCAGGTTGCTTACCAGGATACGATTTCCAAAGCTGGGTGATGTTGCAGCGTCGTGCGATAAGAGGGTGCCATGCGGGTCAACTTGGAAATCCAGCCTGGGCAAGCAGCCAACGGCCACAAGCCGACAATCTCGGAAGTCCTTGCGGAATATCTCCGCGCTGAGAAGAGCCGCTTGGCACCGAAAACCCATGCCCGATATACCGATGTCATTGGGCTATTCACTCACAGCCTCAACAGCTACGCGGCAAACTCGCTCAGTCAGTTCGAGCGAGCGCGTTTCGATAAGCACTTCGATGCTAAGGGGGAGCAGCATCGCGAGTTCTGCGATATTTTCGGCCCCGAGCATATTCTCGAGAATGTCGGAGAGTTTCTGAACTACTTCATGGTCAGCAAGGTCATCGTCGGCGCCGATACCTTGCAGGCATCCGGCACCGTCATGAAGAAGCTGGCGAAGTGGCTCGTGGAACAGGAGTATGTCAAGAGCGATGACGCCGACTTGGCGATCGAACAAGGGTCCGACGCGGCGCGCGATCTACCAGCTGCGGAAAAGCTCTCAACGCTTCTCTACGACCTGACAGCCGGTCGCCATGAGTCACGCGAGTCAGCCATCGAAGGGCGATTTTCGATCACGAAAATCGAACCAGGCCGCATTTGGCTGCAGGACGAAGACGACGGTGAAAATTACGGACCGATCGTGCTATCCGAGAAGGCGACGAAGCTCTGTCGTGCGGGCTGGATAATCTCAGGTGCAGTGCGTAAGAGCGGCAATCGCTGCCTGCTGGTTGAGGCGTTTCAAGTTTACCCGTAAAGCCGGCCCAACGGTTCGTCCTCATCTCCCTGGCCACCAACCAGGTACCAGCCTGAATCATCTCAGCGCCTAAATGGAATGACGTTGCCCTGGTCGAGAAAAGCTTGCATGCCTTCAGCTGCAACGGTTCTCTTAAATTCGGCATAGGCTTCTTCGTCACTGGAAAACTGCTCGTCCCAAACAACAGATGTACCTTCTGCGTTCACGACCTCGAGCGTCCAGAGTTTTTCATGCTCGAGACGAACAATGCATATCTCAACCTTTACGCCGTCCTGCGTAATGACCCCAGACAGGCCGGAAGTAACGAGATTCGGATCGCGCTGACTCATGATTGTCGTCCCAAGTTCCTCACGATATTGATCAAGCATAAATCAATCTGCATACGAGTTCTACAATTCTACCTGAAGGTTCCGGATCAATCCGAAAGGGCGAGGACGTGGCCCACGACGCAAGCAACGAGCTTTCGCAGATGGCGCATGCGTTGGAAAAATCCGGCGACTATCGGGTCCTGCGCCGTCTGGTGCCGCGGGACGTTATTACGCCGGTCCCCGCCGACCAGCCAATCAAGGTTGGCGTCCTCCTTGACGTGGAAACTACGGGGCTGGACGCGAGGACCGATGAAGTCATCGAGTTGGGTATGGTCAAGTTCGCCTACTTCCCGGATGGCCGCGTTGCGCATGTCATCGATAACTTTGGCTCATTGAACGAACCAGCCAATTCGATACCCGGAGAAATCATTACTCTCACCGGCATTACCAATGAGATGGTTGCCGGCAAGCGGATCGACGCTGCCGCCGTCTCGACCTTTGTGTCCGATGCCAACATCGTCATTGCCCACAACGCAAATTTCGACCGCAAGTTTGCTGAACGCTATTGGCCCGAGTTTGAGCACAAACCATGGGGCTGCTCGGCAACCGAGATCGACTGGCGTGCTCGTGGTTTTGAAGGGTCGCGACTTGGGTATCTACTGATGGGCGCCGGACTGTTCCACACCGCCCACCGTGCGGTTGATGACTGCCGCGCGCTGCTTGAAATCCTGGCCATGACGCTCGCCAAGACGGAACAGCCGGCGCTAGGCTCGCTGCTGGATCGTGCGCGCCGAAATACCGTACGCATCTGGGCGGAGGGCGCCCCCTACGACCTCAAGGATGAACTTAAAAAGCGAAAGTATCGCTGGAACGATGGGAGCGATGGACGGCCTCGATCATGGCATATTCAAATCGACGAGGATTCATTAGACGCAGAGATGAAATTCTTGCGCCAAGAGATTTATCGCCGAGATGTTGAGCTGATCGTGCAGTCGGTCACTGCATTGACGCGGTTTTCAGATCGGAGCTAACGGAGGGGCTGGCATCCGGCAAGCATTACAGCCACCCCCGCTCGCCGAAAGCAGAAAGATCAACTCCGGGCGGCGCATACCATCTACCCAAGCCATAGCGGGCGCCAAGCTTCATCGCGACGTCCTTGTTGCCATAGGGAATCCGCAGTGGCGTCCCGGTTATCGAATTTGGTTGGGCGGGAGCCGGCGGCGTGGCATCGGCGCGGGCTTTGCGTTTGCGCGACCTCTTTGTCGGCCCCGCCTATTGAGGCGCGGCTGCACCTGATGGCTTGTAGGCAGTCTTGCGACCACGCCTGCGGCGCTTGCTGTCTCGGTTTGAGTCAATCCACGCAGACATCGCGGCTGAGCTGGCTTTGACCTCGTCGGGGATGATGAGACCTTTCCCCTGCGCGATCTTCTTGGCGTACAACAACTGTGCCGGGCTCACCGGTCGGGGTTCATTATTGCCAGCCGTTTCACCGTCGGCTTTCTTGGGCGCGTGTTCGTTGAGGAACTTGCGGCAGATCGCGATCGAGCTCTTGTAGCCAGGCGGCGGCTTGATGCCCTTTTGCCGGACCAGGCTTTCAGCAAAACGTTTCATCGCTGGCGTCGGCGGATACGTTGCGGCGGCGTTGCCGGTTGCAGAACCAAATGGCGGTAGTCCTCCGGCGGCGGCACCGTCCTTCAGCTTGCCAATGATGCGCTGCGCCACGTCGCACACCGCGTCGATCGCACCGACCATCTCTTGCTTGCCGACAACCACATCGTCGAGCAGGCATTCGAGTTGCGCCGTGACGCCCGGATCGACCAGCGCCGGATCGGCCTGTTTGAGGACACCGAACAGCGATAGGCCGGTCTCGGTCGGAACGATGTGCTTGCCCTGGGCCATCAGAAAGTTCTGCTTCTTCAGCCCGCCGATGATCTCGGCTCGGGTCGCCGGCGTGCCGATGCCCTTGGCTTCCTTCAGGCGCTCCCGCAGAACCTCATCGTCAACGAACCTCCAGGCATTCTGCATCGCCTCGATCAGGGTGCCTTCGTTGTAGCGCGGCGGTGGCCGGGTCTCCTTGTCCTCGATCTTTGGGTCCTGCAATTGTGCGGTCTCACCGTTGCGAAGCGACGGCAGCAACTGCGCCTCGTCGCCCTTTTCGTCGGCGGGCTGCCACTCCGGGAATGCGGCACGCCAGCCGAGTTCGATGGGCTGACGTCCGGCGGCGCGGAATTCATAGCCACGCACGTCGAGCGTCGCGGTGGTCTGCCGGTAACGGAAATCGGGCATCTGGGCGGCGAGATAGGCCCGCGCGATGACATCGAACAGTTTCTTCTCGTCGGCTGACAGGCGCGGCCAGACCTCGCGCAGCTTGTCGATGGTGTTGACGTTCGGAATGACCGCGTGATGGCTCGCGCCCTCCAAACCCTTGTCGTAGAAGCTGCCGCTCGCGCCCCGGCGGACCACCGGCGGATTGGGCACCGAGATTGCGCTGAACGATTGGCCCACCTGCAATCCGGCCACGATCTTCGGCACGTCCGATATCAGGCTCTGCGGCAGGTAGCGCACCTCCGCGCGCGGATAGGTGATGATCTTCTTGCCCTGGCCGTCATAGAGTTCCTGCGCCACCGCGAGCGTCTTGCTGGCCGGCCAGCCGAAGCGCGAGCCGCAGAGCTTCTGTAGCGACGGCAGATCGTGCAGTTTGGGTGGCCCCTGTCGCTTATCCTCGACGCGTACCCCAAGTGGGCCCTCGAAACCGCGAGCGGCGTTGACGACGGTATCGGCGATCTCACGCTTGAGGATTCGTTCCTGCGGCGCGTGCCGCATCTGGAACTGGCCGCCGGCAACTTTCGCGGTGGCGACAACTTCAAAGTAGGCGATCGGCACGAAGTTCCGGATTTCCAGCTCGCGCTTGCACACGATCGCCAGCGTTGGCGTCTTCACCCGACCGATGCCGATCACGCGGCGCGAACCCTGACCAAGAATGACGGTCGCGGTGCGGGTGAGCGACAGATTGTAGATCTGGTCGGCCTGGCGGCGCGCAACGGCGGCGGCATAAAGCCTGGAATATTCGCTGTTTGGTTTTGCCTGACCGAATGCGTCGCGGATGGTCTGCTGGTCCTGCGCGGTGAACAGCACCCGCATCACCTGGCCGCGGTAATTGTAATGCTCGAGAATTTCCTGACCGATCAGCTGACCTTCGCGGTCGCAATCTGTAGCGAGCCAAACTCGCTTCGCGCTGCGCAGCGCCTCGCGAATGGCTCTGAGCTTGGCGGCCTTGTTGCCGCCCTCCGCCGGGCGAGTGCCGTAAAGACCTTCGGGCCGCAGCAGGATCGGCGACCAGCGCTTCCACGCCGGCACGACATCCTCAGGTTCTAACAGGTCGAACAAATGGCCCTCGGCCGGGAGGATTTCTCCGTAACGGGAGCCGACGGCAGCGCGGACGTCTTTGGCCTGGCTCGATTTTTCCGTGATGACGATCTGATCGGCCATGACGGCTCATTTTCGAAAATCGATTCGACTCCACCGCTTCAAGAACATATAGTGAACAAATAAGCCTCGCAAGCTTCGATTTGACGTCGCAGCGCTTGGCAGCAAGGGACATCCTTGCCCACAGCCGGTGTCGCACGTCCGTGTCCGCGGCAGTTGCCGCGTGGCTTTAATCAATCGACAATTCCTGCCCCCAGCGCGCACTCGTTATAACGATCCAATGCGGACGTTTTCCAAACGGCGGCGAAGATGCGTAGGGCGGGGAGGTAACAACGCCGGCAACGCCATAGCGCGGAGATTTTGTGCAAAATCGCATGCAATATTGGGTCTGACGCAATTCCGATGACGATTTGACGGAGCTATGCAGCACCGACCAAACGCGCTTGCCTCAGGTCGATCTTCGCACGTCCTTCGCACGTCCATACATCTGGCGTTTCACCAACTTGAGCTTGGTGGAAAGCGTTTTCGAACAAAGGCGAACATGGTCAGCGCTCTTTCAGAATGGACGAGTAGTAATGAGGAGTATGCGGACGTTGCGGCTATAGTTGCCCCTAAAATTCAATCGTCATCAGACGCGCAATCCCCAAATAGAGCGCTCACTGAAGGTCTCGTCTACCTCATCAAGTCCGGCGCTCACTACAAAATCGGCAGGAGCGACGAGCTTGAACGGCGCGTGAAAGAAATCCGCACCGCGCTTCCAGAAGCCGCAAGCCTTGTACATTCGATCCGCACCGACGACCCCGCCGGTATCGAGGCTTACTGGCACCGCCGCTTCGCTGACCGACGTGCAAACGGCGAATGGTTCAAGCTCTCTAACGCGGACGTGGCGGCATTTAAGCGCCGGAAGTTTCAGTGACGGGCACCGAATACCAATCTCAGCAGATTCTCGCCAAAAACCAGAGCCTATAGTGTGCCTAGCAATTTCCCCGTCTGTCTAAGTCTTTGATTTTGTTGGTACAGCAGGGTGGGTTCGAACCACCGACCTCCGGTTCCACAGACCGGCGCTCTAACCAGCTGAGCTACTGCTGCACGGGGTCTCGGCGCGCCGGAAACTAGGAGCAATGCCCCCCTTTGGCAAGCAGCGCGGCCTGCCCGTCTCTGGCTTGGTGAAGGCTGGGCGACACAAGGTTCAAGCCGCCCGCGGCTCTGGCCGGAACGCCCAGACACGCCAGATCCGTTCCGGCGGCATCGGTGCGGCCGCCCGCACTGCAACCCCCGCTCCATGGCGGCGCCGCAAACCGGCTGTAGCCTCGCCCGCTGTCAGGATCGGGAGAAGCTCGAATGCCGTTTGCGACCGTCGGAGACGTGAAGATCAATTACACCGTTCAGGGATCGGGTGACTGGCTCGTGATGATCGGCGGCTACGCCAGCGGCAACTGGCAGTCCTGGGGCCCGCAGCTCACCGAGTTTGCGAAATCGTTCAAGGTGCTGGCCCTCGACAATCGTGGCATCGGCGACAGCGACGTGCCCGACTATCCCTACACCACGCTGATGATGGCGCACGACACCATCGGGGTGATGGATCAGCTCGGCATCGAGCGCGCGCATTTCTTCGGCAAGTCGCTCGGCGGCAACATCGGCCAATGGATCGCGATCGAGCAGCCACGGCGCGTGCGCAGCCTGGTCGCGACCTCGACCTTCGCCAAGCCGGATATGCGCCGCCACAACATGGTGAACTGGTGGATGGCGACCGCGCAGGGCGCCGGCTACGAAAAATTGTTTCCGGGACTGATGACGTATTTCTATACCGCCGAGTACTACGACGCGAATATCGAATCCATCAACAGGACCGTGGCAAACCTGATCGCCGCCAAGCGGCCGATCAAAGGCTTCCTGCACATGGGCGACTCGATCCTGACCCACGACACCTGGGACCGGATCGGCGAGATCAAGGCGCCGACGCTGCTGATGGGCGGCGAGGAGGACATCATCACGCCGCCGCGCCACATGGTCGAGATGGCCAAGCGCATGCCGAACGCCGAAGCACGGATGTTTCCGAAAACGCTGCACGGCTTCATGGTCGAGAGGCCGGATGCCGTTGCGATGATTCCGGAGTTCTTCCGGCAGCACTGACCGCCGCAACGACAAGACAAAGCTCGGGGAGGACACGATGAGGACGAAGACTGCAGGCACTCTGCTGGCCGCCGCACTGACATTGGGCATGGCTTCGGCGGCGCAGGCGCAACAGGCCTATCCCAACCGTCCGATCAAGATGATCCTGCCGTTCGCGGCGGGCGGCGCGGGCGACACCTTCGCACGGCCGCTGGTGCAGGCGCTGTCGCAATCGCTCGGCCAGCCGATCGTGATCGAGAACATCGTCGGCGCGGCTGCCATCATCGGCACCCAGGTGGCGATGCGCGCGCCGCCGGACGGCTACACGCTGCTGATGGTGTCGAACGCACTCGCCATCGGCGAGACCATGTCGCCCAAGCGCGGTTACGTGCTGACACGCGAGTTCACGCCGATCACGCAGCTCAACGCACTGTCGCTCGTGCTGGTGGTCAATCCCAAGATGCCGGTGAAGAACACAGCCGAACTGATCGCGCTGGCGAAGTCGCAGCCGGGCAAGCTGAACTATGCCTCATCCGGCGTCGGCTCGATCTACCACCTCCCGATGGAGCATCTCAAATCGATGACCGGGATCGACATCCAGCACGTGCCGTACAAGTCGTCGAGTCAGGCGCGCATGGACGTCATCGCCGGCGAGCCGTCGATGATGATGGACGCGCTTGCCACCATGAAGGGGCAGATCACCGCCAACCAGGTGCGTGCCATCGGCGTCGCAAGCTTGAAGCGCACCGAGACCGCGCCCGACCTGCCGGCGATCGCCGAGACCGTTCCAGGCTATTCGGGCGACGCGTGGCTCGGCTTCATGGCGCCGGCCGGCACGCCGCCGGAGATCGTGAACAAGCTCCAGCAGGAGATCGCCAACGTGCTGGCGCGGCCCGAGGTGAAGGCCGCCTACCGGACCCAGGATGCCGTGCCGATTGCCAGCACGCCGGCGCAGTTTGGCGCATTCCTCAAGGACGAGATCGAGAAATGGGGCAAGGCGATCCACACCGCCGGGATCAAGATCGCGGAGTGATCCGGTTCTCAATCGGTGGCGAGCCCACTGGACTCACAAAACAAGAAAGCCCGGACCGTGTGGTCCGGGCTTTCGCTTGAACGCCGTCACGCGGCGAACAGAAATCTTAGACGGTCTTGAAGTTAGGCGGTCTTGGAGAACGCCTTGTTGACGCCGGTCTGGATCGGCTCGGCCGCCTCGGTCGCAACCTTCTGCGCCAGCGCGGTAAGCTCCTTGGCCTGAACGGTCGCGGTGTCGAACTGCTTGCGCATATGCGCAGTGGACAGTTCCACCACCTCTGAGATCGACTTCACCGTCATCAACTGGCTGGCGAAATCGAACGACGCGTTGGTGTTGGCGCGGGTGATCTCGATCACCTTGAGGCCGTAGTCGGCCATGCCCTTGCTCGCGGTCGAATAGCTGTCCTCGAGCAGGTCGCTCGCCTCTTCGGTCGCGGACTTGATCTTTTCCCAGTTGTCCTTGGCCTGCGTGACGCCCTTTTCGGCGATCTCGCGGAAGGCCGCCGGAATCTCGAGATTGGGAATTTCGAACTTCGGAATGTCGAACTTGGGCATGCCAAAGCTCGGCGTCTCGGCGGTATACGCCGTCGCGGGCTTGGTCTTCGGCTTGGTGGTGGCCTCGGCCATGACGTGTCCTCTCGATGGCGGTCTGACGACTCGCGGGCCTGCCGCCATTCGTCGGCCCCGAGTGCGTGTAAGGACCGCGCACCTGAAAAAGCGCCCGTCGCGGTCGACTGCCACTCCCTAACATGGGAATTATTGCATTGCAACATAAAAACGTGCAACGCACAAAAATGCCTTGATGATGCCCGGCGGAGGCCCGATTTGGCGGCGTCAATCGCTGGCGCGACCCTGGCCTACCTTCGCGGCGGTCTGCCCCAGCTCGCGCGCCTGTTCGGTCAGGGCCTGCATCTGAGCTTTCACATAGTCGGCGTGCAGTTTCATGACCTCCTGAGCGTCTTTGGCGTGCGTGAGCTTCTGGGCGAATTCGAAGGAGGCGGCCACGTTGCGCTCGGCGAACGACACGGCTTTTTGGCTCATATCCTGCACTGGCCTGCGCGGCCGACGCCTGGCCCTCGAAGGAGGAGACTGCGCGCTGGGTGGCTGAGATGAATCCATCGAACGCCTGCTTGGCCTGCTCGACGCTTTTTTCTGCGAAGACCCGCATATCCGGCGGAATCTGGAAGTTGTTTGTCCCGTCATTGGCCATCTGAACCTCCCTTGCGACCGAATCGGCTGCCTATTGGCAGCGGATGGAACTCCTAGGACGATGGTCCCGGCGATTAAGGTTAGATTCCATCCCCTCTCTCTCAAGTCGTCGGCGGCGTGGACGTTCCGACTGGCGGAGACTATTAGAATTTCAGATAAATTCAGCCGATCAAGGCTGCGGCGCCCGCGGGGGGCGAACGCCGATGAATGAATTCAAATCGCATCTGGCCTATTTGCGAGATCCGCGATTGGCGGCGCACGTCACCAGTGCTCATCCGGCATGGCTGTGGAGCGCGGACGCGACGCATATCCTGTGGGCCAATCCCACCGCCGCGGCGATCTTCGATGCGCCCTCCTCGGCCGCCATCGTCGGCTATGTGATCGATCCCAAGGGCACCGCAGCGTTGCAGATCGCGCGGCTGGCGGCGTCGCTGCCGCATGGCGCTTCGCCGCGCCTGGAGCGCCTGCGCGGGCTTGGCGGGCGCATCGGCGGCGCGTTGCTGTGCGCCTGTTCGCGCGTGACGCTGACCGATCGGACGACCGGAATTCTGATGGTGGCCACCGAGCCGGCAGGCCCCGATCTGACACTGGCAGATCGCGCGAGCCGCCTGCTCGCCGGCAGCGATGACGCGATCGCACTGTTTGGCTCCGACGGAGCTTTGCTCCACGCCACGCCGGCGGCCCAGGTCAGGCTCGGACCCGCCACCACGATCAAAGCGATTCACGCACACGATCTGGCAACCATGGCGCTCGCAGCCGGCAGCGCGACGGGCGACGCCGGCGGGAGCCCGGTCGCAATCGATCGCATCGGCGCCGATAGCGCGACCATGCTGCTGATGTCGTTCGAGCATCAGGCCGCGGCGGTTGTGGAAGCGAAGCCCGAACCAAGCGAGCCGGCGGTTGAAACGCCGTCGCCTCCGACACCGACTGAACCCGTTGCCGCCGCACCGACGGGCGAAGCCGCTGCTCCGCCCTCGGCGCGGCCAGCAGCACCGCCCGAGCGGCGTCATGGGCAACATCCGCTGCGCTTCGTCTGGCAGATGGACGCCGATGGACGCTTCACGCTCGGCTCCGACGACTTCGCCGAGGTGATCGGGCCCACGACGGCCGCCGCGCTCGGCAAGCCTTGGAGCGAGATCGGCGCCACGCTCGGCCTCGATCCAGAAGGACTGATCCCGCGCGCATTCGCTTCGCGCGACACCTGGAGCGGCATCACCCTCGCCTTCCCGGTCGACGGCAGCAACGAACGCATTTCGGTCGAATTGTCAGGACTGCCGGTGTTCGACCGCGACCGCAGCTTCCGCGGCTATCGCGGATTCGGCGTGTGCCGCGATGTCGCGCGGCTCACCGCGTTGATGCAGGAACGCCGGCGCGACGCGGCGCCGCCGTCGGAGCCGGCGGCTCCGGAACAGCCGGTCCGCGAGGAGCGGCCGGGGCTCAGCATCGTGCCACCGTCGCCGAATGTCGTGCCGTTCCGCTCGTCGACGCCGCCTGAGAAACCGCCGACGCTGACCCCGGTCGAGCGCAAGGCCTTCGGCGAACTGGCGAGCCGCCTCACTGCGCGGTTGCGCAATGCCGAGAACGAAGCCTCGTCCGGCGAGCCGATCGCGGACGAGCCGTTGCCGTTCGCCGACACACCGCCGGCACCCGAGACAGCGCCTCCGTCACCACCGGCGCCTCCACCGTCATCGGTGGCGGTGGCCAGCGAAACCGGCCGGCAGCCCGCGCCGGAGACCAGCGAACGTGCTCCGCCGGGCGACCAGCGGCCGATCCTCGACCGCCTGCCGGTCGGCGTCCTGGTGTACCGGCTGGACAACCTGCTCTACGCCAACCGCGCGTTTCTCGACTGGACCGGTTACGACCGCATCGAGGCGCTGGCCGCAGCCGGCGGGCTGGATGCGCTGTTCGTCGAGCCCGGCGTCGACACGCTCGGCCAGAACGGCGCCAAGGCGCTCGCCATCACCAGCCAGAACGGCAGTACGCTTCCGGTCGAGGCCCGGCTGTTCAGCACGATGTGGGACGGCGAGTCCTCGCTGGTGCTGATGCTGGCGCAGCCGTCGGCGCCCAAGATCCCCGCAAACACGGCGGACGCAGCAGCACTTCAGCGTGCCGAGGCGGAAGCCCGCGAGCTTCGATCGATCCTGGATACGGCGGCCGACGGCGTGATCATGGTCGATCGCGAAAGCCGGGTGCTGTCGGCGAACGCCAGCGCAGCGGCGTTGTTCGGCTACCAGGTCGAGGAGATGGCAGGATTTTCGTTTACCGGATTGTTTGCCCCGGAGAGCCAGCATGCTGCGCTCCAGGGTCTCGCTAACGCAGCAGGACGCAACGACGCCCACGACCTGACCGGGCGTGGACGCGATGGCCACTCGATCGCGCTTTCGATGACTGCCAGCCGGGTGGGCGATAGCAAGCTTTGCGCCGTCTTCCGCGATGTCACGCCCTGGAAGCAAGTGGCGGACGACCTCTCCATGGCACGGCAACAGGCCGAGGACACCTCGTCGGCGAAATCCGACTTCCTCGCCAAGATCAGCCACGAGATCCGCACCCCGCTCAACGCCATCATCGGCTTCTCCGAAGTGATGATGGAGGAGCGTTTCGGTCCGGTGACCAACGAACGCTACAAGCAATATCTCAAGGACATTCACGGTTCCGGCGAGCACCTGATTTCGCTGCTCAACGATCTGCTCGATCTCTCCAAGATCGAAGCCGGCAAGCTCGAACTCACCTTCGCCAGCGTGGAGATCAACGAGCTCACGCAGCAGTGCGTCGCGCTGATGCAGCCGCAAGCCAACCGCGAGCGCGTGATCATCCGCACGTCGCTGTCGCAGGCTTTGCCCGCGGTGGTGGCGGATGCTCGCTCGGTCCGCCAGATCGTGCTCAATCTGCTGTCCAATTCGATCAAGTTCACCGGCGCGGGCGGCCAGGTGATCGTCTCGACCGCGCTCAACGACCTGGGCGAGGTGGTGTTGCGCGTGCGCGACACCGGCGTCGGGATGAGCGAGAAAGATATCGCGATCGCGCTGGAACCGTTCCGGCAGCTCGCCACCTCGGTGCGCTTCGGGTCGAGCGGCACAGGGCTCGGCCTGCCGCTCACCAAGGCTCTCGTCGAAGCCAACCGCGCCACCTTCAGTATCCGAAGCGCGCTCAACGCCGGAACCCTGGTCGAGGTGGCCTTTCCGGGCGCCCGCATGGCGGCGGAATAGGCTGGAACCTCCGTCCGGTCCGGCTATGATGAACCATCGAGCGTTGCGGCAGCCCTCCGGCTCCCGCAGATCATGAGGTTCGTCATGCCGGTCGCAAAGGTTCGTGGGGTCAACATTTTCTATCAAGTCATCGGCGATCGCGGGCCGTGGGTGGCGCTGATCACCGGCGGACGTCGCGGGCACGATGAGTTCGTGCCGCTCGCCACAAAGCTCGCCGACGCCGGCTACCGGGTCGTCCTGCACGACCGCCGCAACACCGGGCGCTCCGACGTGCTGATCGATGGCGACGTCGCCGAGGAGACGCTCTGGCTCGACGACCTTCATGATCTGCTCAAGCAGCTCGGCGCGATGCCCTGCTTTGTCGGCGGCTCGTCGGCCGGCGCCCGCACCGCCATGCGGTTCTACGTCCGCTTCCGCAACGACGTGCGCGGGCTCCTGCTGATGCGCGTGACCGGCGGCGCGTTCGCGGCCGGCCGGCTGCCGGAGAACTACTACGGCATGTTCATCAAGGCCGCCCAGCAGGGCGGCATGGCCGCGGTATGCGCCACCGAACAGTACCAGGAGCGGATCGCCGCCAACCCGCAGACCCGCGACCGCCTGATGGCGATGGACCCGAAACAGTACATCAAGGTGATGTCGAACTGGCAGGACCAGTTCATCGCGAGCACCAGGATGGAGGTGTTCGGCATGACCGACGCCGATCTGGCCTCGATTGCGGTGCCGACCGTCGTGATCCCCGGCAACGATCAGACCCATGCGTCGGTGAACGGCCGTATCGCAGCTTCGAAAATCCCGGGCAGCGTGCTGCATCAGTTGCCGATCGAGGATCAGGAGGTGCCGCTCATTGCCTATACCGAGTGGGCGCCTTACGAGGACGAGATCGCGCGCGCGTTCGTCGACACGATGAAACGTGCGGCCTCGCAGGACACGCGCGGAGCGGCGGCATCCTGATCGCCGCTCTGGCGTCATGAGCATTCCGGTCGAGGCGATCGCCGCCGAGGTCGCCGACGCGTTGGCAACCGGCCGCCAGATTTCGCCGATCGCGGCGCGTCATCCCGGCTTCGGCGCCGGCGAAGGTTATGCCGTAACCGCCGGACTGCGCCGCCTGCGGCAGCAGCGCGGCGAGCGGCAGGTCGGACGCAAGATCGGCTTTACCAACCGCACGATCTGGCAGCAGTACGGCGTCGACGCGCCGATCTGGGGCGACATGTATGACGCCACGGTGCGCGACATCGGCAGGAGCGCCACGTTCGCGCTCGGCACGCTTCCGGAGCCGCTGATCGAGCCTGAGATCGTGTTCGGCCTGGGCCGTGCACCCGTGGCCGGAATGGACGAGCGAGCGCTGCTGGGCTGCATCGACTGGGTGGCACACGGCTTCGAGATCGTGCAATCGATCTTTCCGGGATGGAAGTTCACCCTCGCGGACACCATCGCGGCCAATGGGCTGCACGGCGCGTTGCTGATCGGCCCGCGCTATCCAGTTAATGAACGGAACGCGGCGGGCTGGGTTCATCCGCTGAACAGCTTTGAAGTCACGCTGCATCGCGACGGTGCTCTGATCGATCGCGGGGCCGCGGAGGTGGTGCTCGGCGGGCCACTATCGGCGCTTGCGCACCTCGTCGATCTCCTGGCCCGCGATTCCCACAACCCGCCGCTGCGAGCGGGCGAGGTCGTGACCACCGGTACCGTGACGCGCGCGTTTCCGATCGCGCCCGGCCAGACATGGACCACCACGCTGTCCGGCATTGCGCTCGACCCGCTTTCGGTCACGTTCACCTGAACCGGCCGCTTTTCCTGCGGGCAACATCCCCAGGTCTAGGGGAAACCCGGCAGGAATCGGCTAAGCTCCGGCACCGGTCTGGCTTGAGGTGCGGTCATGCTTCAATCGATCCGATGCGCATTCGTGTTGTTGATCCTCACACTGGCTCTGCCAGCCATTACTCCGGCAAGCCGTGCAGCCGAGCCCGTCGACCTGTTGCTTGTGCTCGCCGCGGATGTCTCGCGCAGCGTGGACCACAACAAATTCAAGCTGCAGCGCGAAGGTTATGCGGAGGCGATGTCGAACAAGCAGGTGCTCGAAGCGATCAGCTCCGGGCGCCACCGGCGCATCGCCGTGACTTTCGTCGAATGGTCGGGCGGCAGCGCGCAGCGCGTGGTCATCGATTGGATGATCATCGACGATGAAAAATCCGCGCGCAAGTTCGGAGATCAACTGCTGGAGCTGCCGCGTTCGTTCGCCGAGCGCACCGGTATCGGCGCGGCCATCGATTTTTCCATGACGCTGCTGGAGCAGGCGCCCTACACCTCGGCCCGCCGAACCATCGACGTATCGGGCGACGGCACCAATAATTCCGGCCGCGACGTGACGATCGCGCGCGACGCCGCTTTGGCCAAGGGCGTCACCATCAACGGCCTGGTGATCCTGAGCGAGCGGCCGATGGCCTGGAATCCGGAACACACCAATCCGCCCGGCGGACTTCCGAACTACTTCCGCAACAATGTCATCGGCGGCCCGGGCGCCTTCGTCATCGTTGCGGAGAACTTCAACTCGTTCGGCCAGGCGATCGTCAAGAAACTGATCGCTGAAATTGCCGAAGCGCCCGTGTCGGGTGAGACGCCACCCGGTGGCTGAAAAAAGCCACTGCTGAGACGGTCTGCCGCAGACCGTTCGGGTTTGCGCTCGATTTTGTGAAAATCCGGATTCGTGCGCGCGCTCAAGCAGCAAGCCTGAAGTTTCGATTCATTCCAGACTAGCGTTCTCTGGAATAGTTCTAACCTATTGATTTAAAAAGAAATATTGGCTTGACCGCCCGCTGGCGGTGTTTACCAGTTTGCCCATGTCCCGGCGGCGACACCGTTCGATGACGGTGCACCGATTTTCAGGAGCTTTCCATGTCATCCAACACGCTGCGTATTGCGCCGCTCGCCATTGCGGCTCTGCTTGCAGCAGGTCCGGCGCTCGCCCAGGGCGAGGTCAACGTCTACACCTATCGCGAAACCGGGCTGGTCAAGCCGCTGTTCGACGCTTTCACCAAGGACACCGGCATCAAGGTCAATGTGATTTCGGCGAGTTCAGGCCTCGAGCAGCGCATCAAGACCGAGGGCGCCAACAGCCCGGCCGACGTGCTGCTGACCGTGGACATCAGCCGGCTTGAAGATGCGGTGCAGAATGGGATCACCCAGCCGTTGAACTCCAAGGCCATCGAGCAGGCCGTACCGGCGGCGTATCGCGATCCGGAAGGCCACTGGGCCGCTGTCGGAATGCGTGCGCGCATCGTCTACGCTTCGAAGGATCGCGTGAAGCAGGACACGATCACCTACGAGGAACTCGCCGACCCGAAGTGGAAGGGCAAGATCTGCATTCGCTCCGGCCAACACATGTACAACAACGCGCTGTTCGCTGCGATGATCGTCAAGCACGGCGAAGCCAAGGCCGAGGAATGGCTGAAGGGTCTGAAGGCCAACCTGGCGCAGAAGCCGTCCGGCGGCGACCGCGAGACCGCGCGTGACATCGCGGCTGGCAAGTGCGACCTCGGCATTGCCAACACCTATTACTGGGCGCTGATGAACGACAAGGAAGCCCAGCGGAAGCCATGGGCCGAAGCCACCAAGGTTCTGCTGCCGACCTTCCAGGGTGGCGGCACCCACGTCAACGTGTCCGGCGTCGCGGTGATCAAGACCGCGCCGAACAAGGCCAACGCAACCAAGTTCGTCGAATGGATGGTGGGCCCGCAGGCGCAGCAGATGCACGCCGACGTGACCTACGAGTATCCGATGCGCGCGGGGGTGCCGATCAACAAGACCATCGCCGGCTATGGCGATCTCAAGCGCGATCCGATGCCGCTTGCCTCAATCGCCGCGAACCGCAAGAAGGCCTCGGCACTGGTCGACAAGGTTGGGTTCGACAACTGACGATCACGCTCGTGTTTTGAGCGGCAGGATCGTCCTCGCCACCCGGCGGGGACGATCTTTTTAAATAGAGCATGATTTTTCCAGATTGCCATGACCGCCACGGAGCTCCACAACGCGATCCCACGTCCGGCCCGGCGCCGGCATTGGCCCATATCGCATCCCGTCGCGACGGTGTTCCTGTTCGCGGTTGCCGCTCTGGTCGTCGCGCCGCTGTTGAGCCTGATCCTGTTTGCCATTCAGGGCGACAGCGAGTTGTGGCCGCATCTCGTCGCCTACGTCCTGCCGGTCGCGACGCTCAACACGATTCTGCTGCTCGCCGGCGTGGCGCTGGTCGCCGCGGTCGCCGGCGTCGGCACCGCCTGGATGGTGACGGCCTACGAGTTTCCCGGACGCAGCACCTTCGTCTGGCTGCTGCCGCTGCCGCTGGCGTTCCCGACCTATATCGTGGCGTACGTCTACGTCGATATCCTCGACGCGGCGGGACCGGTGCAAACCGCCCTCCGCGCGCTGGTCGGCTGGCGCTCGGCCGCGGACTACTGGTTCCCCAGCGTCCGGTCGCTCGGCGGCGCGATCCTGGTGATGGGATTTGTGCTCTATCCTTATGTCTATCTCGCAACCCGCGCGATGTTTCAGACCCAGAGCGCGACACTGATCGAAATGGCGCGCTCGCTCGGCGCCAGCCGATGGCGGCTCGCGCGCGACATCACGCTGCCGCTGGCACGTCCAGCGATTGCCGCTGGCCTCGCGCTTGCCATGCTGGAAGCACTCAACGATATCGGCGCCAGCGAATATCTCGGCGTGCAGACGCTCACGCTCTCGATCTTCAACACCTGGCTCAACCGGTCGAGCCTGCCGGGCGCGGCGCAGATCGCCTGCGTCATGCTGTTCGTGGTGGCAGCATTGATTGCGCTCGAGCGTTACGGCCGGCGCCGGCAGAGTTTTACCGGGCTCGACCGCCATCCGGGAATTGCGCGGCGCATTCCGCTTGAACGCGGGAAAAAATGGCTCGCGGCGCTGGGATGCCTGCTGCCGGTCGGACTGGGCTTTCTCATACCGCTCGTCTATCTCGCGCAGGAGGTGGTCAGCCGCGGGCTGCTGATTGGTTTCGACCCCAGCCTTTTCCGTCACACCCTGACCACAGTCGCGATCGCAGCCGGCGCCACCGCGTTGACGCTTGTGCTCGGCTTCGGCGTGGTGTTCGCGCTGCGGCTCGTTCGCCGGCCGTTTGCGCAAAACTGCGTCTTTGTCGCGAGCCTGGGCTACGCGGTGCCTGGCACGGTGCTGGCGCTCGGGCTGCTTTCGCCGCTGGTCGGCATCGACGAGGCGATCAACTGGGTGACACGGACGGTCGCGGGCGCCAGCGTGGGCCTCGTGCTAGCAGGATCGAGCGCCGCGGTGATGATCGCCTATGCGGTGCGCTTCCTGGCGATTGCCACCGGATTTGCGCAGGCGGGACTGGCCCGGATTTCGACCGAGCTCGATGACGCCGCCCGCACCGTGGGCACACGCCCGAGCGGCCTGCTCTGGTCCATCCACCTCCCGCTTTTGCGGCCGGCGCTCTGGGGCGCGGCTCTGCTGGTGTTCGTCGATTGCCTGAAGGAGCTGCCGGCCACGCTGCTGCTGCGGCCGCTCAACGTCGAAACGCTCTCGACCTACATCTACCAGTTCGCCACCCGCGGCAATTTCGAGGAGGGCGCGCTTGCGGCGCTGCTGATCGTGCTGGTCGGCATCGTCCCGGTGATCCGCATGACGCGCCACGCCGACGAGGCAGTGCAGGCGGGCGTCACCCCGGCACGGGGCTGGACGGCCTGACGAGCGGGCTATCGTTCCGATAGCCGCCCGCTCAAAGCTACCTTGCCAAGCGGCCCTGCCGGGAGGACCATTCGGGCGGCCCGGAAGAGGCCCAACGACTGGGGAGAATTTCATGACCATTCGCAACCTGGCAGTGGCGGCGACTGCCGTCGCGCTCATGCTCGGTACATCGGCGCAGGCGGCCGAGATCACGGTACTTAGCTCCAACGCGCTGAAAACCGTGCTGGAAGACCTGGGACCGAAGTTCGAAAAGAGCTCCGAGCACAAGCTCGCGATCAAGTTCGACACCGCGGCGGCGCTTAAAGGCCAGATCGAGAAAGGCGCCGCAGTCGACGTCGCCCTCCTCACCGACGGAGCGGTCGACGACCTGATCAAGCAGGGCAAGCTCACTTCGCGCATCGCGCTGGCGCGCTCGGGCGCGGGTGTCGCGATCAAGCGGGGCGCGCCGAAACCCGACCTCAGCTCGACGGACGCATTCAAGAAGACGCTGCTCGCAGCAAAATCGATTGCCTATGTCGAGCAGGGTGCCACCGGCATCTATCTCAAGGGCTTGTTCGAGCGCCTTGGCGTCGCCGATCAGATCAAGAGCAAAACAAAGTTCGTGAAGTCCGCGGCCGAAGCGGTCGCCGCCGGCGAGGCCGAGCTCGGCTTCACCCAGATTGCCGAAATCCTGCCCTACGCGGGCGCCGAGGTCGCGGGCCCGCTGCCGGCCGAAATCCAACTCAACACCAATTTCGCACTCGGCTTCAGCGGCAAGAATGCTCAGGCCGCCGAGGCTTTGGCCAAGTTCATGACCACGCCAGCCGGCGCCGCCGTGCTCAAGGCCAAGGGGCTGGAACCGCGCTGACGGCCGCTGCTCAAGCTTAAGCGCCCCGGCGTCCTGCCGGGGCGCTTGATCGCGTCGCAACAGGTCGGCTACAGAACTCAGGGCTGCCGACCTCGGGTACAGAACTCGGGTACGGAATTTGCATATTTTGGCTGACTTTAGTGTGAGGCGGAACGCATGAAGAAGGTCTATCCCGACGCGAAGGCCGCGCTGGCCGGTGTCCTCAAGGACGGCATGCTGATCATGGCCGGCGGCTTCGGGCTGTGCGGCATCCCGGAGAGCCTGATCCTGGCGATCCGCGACTCCGGGGTGAAGAACCTCACCATCGTCTCCAACAATGCCGGCGTCGACGGCATCGGCCTCGGCCTGCTGCTCGACACCAAGCAGGTCAAGAAAATGATCTCGTCCTATGTCGGCGAGAACAAGACCTTCGCCCAGCAGTTCCTCGCGGGCGAGTTGGAGATCGAGTTCAACCCGCAGGGCACGCTGGCCGAACGCATCCGCGCCGGCGGAGCAGGCATCCCGGCGTTCTTCACCAAGACCGGCGCCGGCACGATGATCGCCGAAGGCAAGGAAGAGCGGGAATTCGACGGCGAGCGCTACGTGATGGAACGCGGCATCGTCGCCGATCTCTCGATCGTGCACGCCTGGAAGGGCGACACCGAAGGCAACCTCGTGTACCGGAAGACCGCGCGCAACTTCAATCCGATGATGGCGACCGCCGGCAAGATGACCGTGGCGGAGGTCGAGAACCTCGTGCAGCCGGGCGAGATCAATCCGGACCACATCATGACGTCAGGCGTCTACGTCAAGCGCATGATCCATGTGCCGAACGCTCAAAAGCACATCGAACAGCGCACCGTGCGCAAGCGCGTCGTCGCGTAAGGGGGACAAGTCATGGCTTGGACACGTGAAGAGATGGCGGGCCGCGCCGCGAAGGAATTGCGCGATGGCTTCTACGTCAACCTGGGGATCGGCATTCCGACCCTGGTTTCGAACTACATCCCGGACGGCATGACGGTTCAGCTCCAGAGCGAAAACGGCATGCTCGGCTTCGGACCGTTCCCCTACGAGGGCGACGAGGACCCGGACCTGATCAACGCCGGCAAGCAGACCATCACCGAGCTGCCCACCACGAGCTATTTTTCCTCGGCCGACTCGTTCGCCATGATCCGCGGCGGGCACATCGACCTGTCGATCCTCGGGGCCATGCAGGTGGCCGAGAACGGCGACCTCGCGAACTGGATGATTCCCGGCAAGATGGTCAAAGGCATGGGCGGCGCCATGGACCTGGTGGCCGGGGTCAAGAAGGTCGTGGTGGTGATGGAGCACTCGGCCAAGAACGAGCCGAAATTGCTCAAACGCTGCAACCTGCCGCTGACCGGGGCGGGCGTCGTGGACATGGTCATCACCGACCTCGGGGTGTTCACCATCGACAAGAAGGGCAGCGGCGGGATGACGCTGACCGAAATTGCTCCGGGGACGACGGTCGACGAAATCAAGGCGAAGACCGAAGCCGGATTCAAGGTCGGCCTCTGAACCGCCGATAGCGTCGTCCAGGCAGGTGCGACACCGGCGGCACGGCGCTTCGGCGGGCCGGCCACGAAAGGGTCACAGAAGACCCCCAAGTTGCAGCGCATAAGCTGACAGTTATAGTCCCATCGACGTTCGCACCAACCACCTGCGCACCGACCACCTGGAATCCATCCCGTGACCGCGGCCACCGGCTTCAAGCGTCTCGGCATCACGATTGCCGCCGTCATGCTCGGCGCATTGATCGTGCTCGGCGCCGTGGCGCTGCTCATTCCCGCCGATACCGTGCGGGATGCGGTCAAGGCCGAAATCCGCAACGTGACCGGGCTCGATCTGGCGTTGCGCGGCGATGTCTCCGTGTCGCTGTTCCCCACCGGCTCGATCAGCTTCGCCAACGTGGCGCTGGGCGAGCACGACGAGCTCACCGCCGATCGGCTGACCGCCCGGTTGCGATTCTTCCCGCTGTTTATGGGCCGTATCCAGATCGCCGACGTGGCGCTGGTGCGTCCCCGCATCGCCGTGGCGTTGGGCAAGGACGGGCGCACCAACTGGGCGACCCTGATCGACCGGCTGGCCCGGGCCTTCGGTCCGAAGGCGAACCGACCGGATCAGGCCACCGCGTTTTCGGAGATCCGCGTCGAGGACGGCACCATCGTGCTGCGCGATGCGTGGCGAGACGTCACCGAGACGCTGCACAACGTCGAGCTCGCGCTGGCATGGCCATCGATCTCGAAGAGCTTCGCCGCCACCGGGCGATTCGTTTGGAACAACGAGACGGTGGACGCTTCGATCGGCCTGACCGATTTCGCCTCCGCGCTGGCCGGCGACCGCTCCGGCGTCAAGCTCCGGCTCAACGGCGCAAAGCTCAAGCTGGCTTTCGAGGGCGCCATGAGCGTGCGTCCGACGCTGAAGATCGAAGGAACCATGGCGGCCGACGCCGCCTCGTTGCGGGAGACGTTGCGCTGGGCCGGGCAGACGCCGTTGACCGGGGGCGGGTTCGGCCGCTTTGCGCTCAAGGCAAAGACCAACATCTCCGGCGGCACGATCGCGCTCTCCGCGGTCAACGTCGAACTCGATGGCAACACCGCCGAAGGCGTGCTCACCTTTGCGACCGACGGGCGGCAGACCTTGCAGGGCACGCTCGCAGCCAACGACCTCGACCTGACGCCCTATATTTCAGCCATGCGCCTGCTCACCAGCAACGAGCGCGACTGGAACCGGGTGCCGATTGCGCTCGACGGGCTGGCCGGGATGGACCTCGACCTCCGGCTGTCCGCCGCGAAAATCACCATCGCGCGCGCCAAGCTTGGCCGGACCGCGATCGCCGCCAATCTCCGGGGCGGAAAGCTGACAGTGACGATCGGGGAAGCCCAAGCGTTCGGCGGCATCGTCAAAGGCTCGGTCACCTTCGGCGCATCCGACAACGGCGCCGATCTCAAGTCGCAGTTGCAATTTGCCGACGTCGATCTGGACGCCTGTCTCGGCGAGCTGTTCAACTTCCGCCGCATCGAAGGGCGCGGCAATGTCGCGCTGGCGATGGAGGCGACAGGCAGCAGCGTCCTCGCCCTGACCCGGACCATGAACGGCTCGGCCAACCTGATCGGCAGCAAGGGCGCCCTGGTGGGTCTCAACGTCGAGCAGTTGCTGCGCCGCCTTGAGCGCCGGCCGCTCTCGGGCGCCGGCGACTTCCGTTCCGGCCGCACCTCGTTCGAGAAGCTCACCGTCAATATCAAGGTCACCCAAGGCACGGCCGTGGTCGAGGACGTCCGGCTCGAAGGCTCCAAGGTCCGGCTCGGGCTTGCCGGGTCGGCGTCGATCCCATCGCGCGATTTCGACCTCCGGGGGGTCGCGGCACTCGTTGCCACCGGCGCGAACGAGGCCCCGCCGGCCTTCGAGCTGCCGTTCGTGGTGCATGGCCCATGGGACGATCCGATCATGCTGCCCGACACCCAGAGCCTGCTGCTGCGGTCCCCGGCGGCCTCGCCGCTGCTGGATGCGGTCAAGGGCCGTTCTTCCCGCGACACCGTGCGTTCGGCGATCGAGCGGCTCACCGGCGGCGGCACGCCTCCGGCGCCGCCAGCGGCAGCCAACCCCGCCGCCGCGCCACAGCCGGCACGCTAATCCAAGCGCCTGACACGCCGCCGGCTCGCTCTTTTCGCGAGATCGCCCCGATTCGACTATCATCCCCCGCAACGAATCAGTCTGCCGGCGCACCGGACGGCGACGAGGGCTGGATGCTGCATCCGCTGATCCGCATGATGGTGAAGATCGCGATCGCCTCGCTGATCGTCGGCGCCATCCTGAGCCATTTCGGCATCACCGCCGACCAGTTGGTGCGCGAGCTCGGCCTCACGACCGAGCGGATCGAGGATTGGGCGCGGCGGGGCTTCGCCTGGGCGCTGCCGAACCTGCTGCTCGGCTCGCTGGTCATTATCCCGGTGTGGTTCCTGGCCTACCTGTTCCGGCCGCCGCGCAGCAGCAACCGGCCGGATTAGGGCCCGGATGCTCGGCAGGGGCACGGTGTAACGGCGTCAAGCCAATAGCCCTCCACCGCCTCGTCAGCCCAGAAATCGACGGACACGTTCACCGAGGGCGCGGCCCCGTCGAACTCCAACCATATGAACTCTTCACGGAAATCGACCTCCATGCCGTTTTCCTTGAGCCGCGAAAACCCGATCTCGAAGTATCCCGCGGAGTTCGCCACGCAGCGCGACGCATCGACAGATACGGCTGCGGTCCATTTCCGCTCCATCGACGGCAGTTGCCACTCCGAAAACTGGACGTCCTTGATTGCCAACGCGGGCTTGCACACCTGCTTGGCGACGGCTTGCGTCACGCTGATGAGCCCGATTGTGGCTGCCAGCAGTCCATATATGCATGATCGATTCATCGGTCGTTCTCCTCTCGATTTGTCGGTGACATTCATTTCATTGCGGTGCTGATGGCACCTTCACCCTGAACATCGCGGCAGCGGTCAGCGCCGCGTATGCGCAAAATCCAACGGCGATCGCCACGAAGAATCCGATCGCGCCGAGATTGAGCCAAGTGATCGCGAGCAACGCGCATCCTGCGCTGGCGAGCAGACGGACAGCGTTCGCCGTCACAGTCCACATGACGCTTCCAAACCCCTGGGTTGCGAAATAGAGCGCCATCCCCAGGCCGTAGAAGCCGTAGATCGGTCCAACGATTTGCAGATACAAAGCGCCGGCGCGGACGATCTCGTCATCGCTCGTGAAAAGACCCATCCACAAGCTGGGAAAGAGAGCGGCGACGAGTCCGATCGCTGCGCACGCAGCCCCGACGGTTGCGCCTCCGGTCCATGCGATTTGCCAAGCGCGGCGATGCTGCTTGGCACCCCAATTGGTGCCGACCATAGCAACGAGCGCGGCGCCGAAACCGAACGCCAGCGGGATCAGGATGTATTCGAGGCGCGCACCCATCGCGTAGCCGATGGCGACCTCCCGGCCCAGATGACCGGCGATTCCGGTCAGCAGCACGACGGAGAGATTGGTGATGATCACGTTGATCAATCCCGGCACGCCGACCTTGAGGATCTCGGCGAACATTCCCCACTGCAGGGACACGCCGCGGAATGCCAAAGTGATGAGCGAGCGGGACGAGCGCAGGTAGGCGATCAGCACGAGGCTGCCCGCACCGAATGACATCGTCAGACCCCAGCCGGCGCCGGCCGGACCGAGAGCCGGCACCGGTCCCCACCCAAAAATCAGCACGGGCGAGATAAGAATGTGCGCGATTACGCTGCCGACGATGACGGCGGAGGGCAGACCCATATTGCCGGTGCCACGCACGGCGTTGCCGAGCACATTCAGCACGCAGATGGATACCGCGCCGCTGAACACTGCGTTGGAATAGGAGAGCGCGGCGGACAGCGCTTCGCCCTCTCCGCCCATCCACCGAAACACCCACGGAGCGCCAAGCAGCATTGTGGCTGAGAACAACGCCGCGAGCGCAAGCGCCAGGATGAACCCGTGACAAACGAGAGCGTCGGCCCGATCACGGCGTCCCGCGCCGAGCGCACGTGCAATCGCCGACGAAACGGCGCCGCCCATGCCGCTGTTCGCGGCGTGCTGCATGAGCATCATGAACGGAAAGGCGAGCGACACACCTATGAGCGCATCCGCGCCAAGACGGCCGAGAAACAGTCCGTCGAACGTGATCATGCCCGCAATCGCCAGCAGCTGAAGAGCGTTGGGTGCCGCGAGCCGAACCAGCGTGGACAACACCGGCCCTTCGAGGAGCAATTTGGTTCGCCCGGCAACCGGGCGGGCAGCAGCCGGACTGGTTGGGAGGGCGGGTGAGAACGATGGCGGGGAATTTACGATGCTTGCGTCGCTCATGGGTGCTCCTCCCCTCGCGGGGCTGGAGCAGCACTTGAGACGGAAGCGTCCTCAAGGACCGGGCGGCTGCGTTAAGAACCCGATGCGCTTCGCTTGCCGAAGCTGGCCTATGTATCTCCGCGCCGAACCGGCCTGCAACGCATGGTTTCTCAGCCGAGCATTAGAAAATCTCATGAAATTAAAACCGCTAGGTCTCGCATTCTTGCGGGGACTAGCAGGTTATGACCTTAAATTTAGGCAAAAAGCCCTAGGCCGCGCCTTGTCCGGACCGAGCCCCTTCGCTATTGTACCTTAGTTTTTCTCATGAAAGACGGGCGATGCTTCGCCGCCTGCCACCGCTGAACGCCCTCAAGGCCTTCGAGGCTGCGGCGCGGAGCGAAAGCTTCACCCGGGCGGCCGAGGAGTTGTGCGTCACCCAGGGCGCGGTCAGCCATCAGGTCAAGGCGCTGGAGGAGACGCTCGGCGTCAAGCTTTTCAATCGCGAGCGCCAGCGATTGATGATGACCGAGGCCGGCCGCGAATATCTTGCGGTGGTTCGCGACGCATTGGACCGGATTGCGGTCGGAACCGAGCGTCTTGTGCAGCGCCAGACTTCGGGGGTTTTGACGGTCAGCACATCGCCCGATTTTGCCGCCAAATGGCTCGTGCATCGGCTCGGCCGGTTCGCCGAGGCCCATCCCGGCATCGACCTTCGCGTGTCGGCAACAATTCAACAGGTCGACTTCGCGCGCGAGGACGTCGATCTTGCGGTTCGTCATGGCGACGGCGATTGGGCCGGACTCGACGCCGTGCGCCTTTGCTCCGAGCAGCTTTTTCCGGTTTGCAGCCCGAAGCTCGTTTCGGGTCGAAACCGCATCGCCAAGGCGTCGGACCTGCTGAAGTTTCCGCTGCTGCGCCTGGAAGATTGGAAGACCTGGGCAAGATGGTTCGATGCCGCCAGCGTCAGCGCCGCTGCTGTCCCGGGACCGGTTCTGAACCGTGCGAGCATGCTGATCGACGCCGCGGTCGACGGCCAGGGCATCGCGCTCGCGCGCACCGCGCTTGCGGCGTGGGATCTCATCAACGGCCGTCTGGTCAAACCGATCGACGTGTCGTTGAGACTGTCCAACACCTATTGGATCGTCTGCCCGAAGGTGACTTCGAGCGTGCCTAAGATCGCCACGTTCCGGGATTGGCTGTTGGCCGAGGCAGCCGACGACGCGCGCCGCCTGAAAGCTCTTTCTTCCTAGCGCGCGACGACACCACGCTTGGAAATCAACGTTGCCGCAATGATCCCCACGGCCACCACCACGATCATGACGGTGCTGACAGCGTT
Source organism: Rhodoplanes serenus (assembly GCA_945897515.1). GTDB lineage: Bacteria > Pseudomonadota > Alphaproteobacteria > Rhizobiales > Xanthobacteraceae > Z2-YC6860. The sequence continues at coordinate 50,430 of CAMDFO010000015.1, forward strand.
GATCTCGGGCTTCACGCCAAGCCGCACCTCCGAATAGATCCGGATCGGCAGCGTGGTCGCGCCCGGTCCGGTGGTGAAGCTCGCAAGCACCAGGTCGTCCAGCGACAGCGTGAAGGCGAGCATCCAGCCGGCGGCGACGGCCGGGAAAATCAGCGGCAGCGTGACCGTCAGGAAGGCCCGCAGCGGCGGGCAGCCGAGATCCATTGCAGCCTCTTCCAGGCTGAGGTCGAAGCTCAGCAAGCGCGACTGCACGATCACCGCGACGAAGCACATCGTGACGGTGGTGTGCGCCATCGTGACGGTCCAGAAACCGCGGTCGGCTTCGATTGCGACAAACAGCAACAGCAGCGACAGGCCGGTTATCACTTCGGGCATTACAAGTGGCGCATAAACCAGGCCGGAGAACGCCGTGCGTCCGAAAAAGCGGCCGCTTCGCACCAGGACCACGGCCGCGAGCGTGCCGAGAATCGTCGCCGCCGTGGCCGACAGGAACGCGATACGCAGGCTGGTCCAGGCCGCCTCCAGCATCGCTTCGTCGTTCCACAGCGCGACATACCAGCGCGTGGACCAGCCGCCCCACACCGTCACCAGCCGGGACGCGTTGAACGAATAGATCACCAGGATCGCAATCGGCAGATAGAGGAAGGCCAAGCCGAGCGCGACCGCGGTCATGTTGAAAGCGGAGAGGCCCCGGCGCATCAGCGGTGCTCCAGCGCGCGCATCTGGATGTGCTGATAGATCATGATCGGCACCAGCAGGATGGCCAGCAGCGCCACGGCCAGCGCCGAGGCGGCCGGCCAGTCCTTGTTGGAGAAGAACTCGGTCCATAGCGTCTGCCCTATCATCAGCGCGTCCGAGCCGCCGAGCAGATCGGGGATGACGAATTCGCCGACGATGGGAATGAAGCAGAGCAGCGCACCGGCGACGATGCCGGGCGCCGACAGCGGCACCGTGACGAGCCAGAACGCCTTCCACCACGGACAGCCGAGATCGGCGGCGGCTTCGAGCAGCGTGTCGTCCATCTTCTCGAGGCTGGCATAGAGCGGCAGCACCATGAACGGCAGATACGAATAGACGATGCCGATGACGATCGCGGTGTCGGTCGACAGCCACACCAGAGGCTCGCGAACCAGGCTCAACGCCAGCAGCGCGTCGTTCAACAGGCCTTCGCGTTGCAGGATGGTCACCAAAGCGTAGATGCGAATCAGGAACGCCGTCAGGAACGGCAGCACGATCGCCATGACCAGAACGGCCTGCATCCGCCGCGGCGCGCGCGCGATGCCATAGGCGATCGGATAACCGATCAGCAGCAGGATGGCGGTCGACAGCGCCGCGATCTGCAAGCTGCGAAGATAGGACGAAACATAAAGCGAGTCCGATGCGAGGAGGGCATAGCTTTCGAGCGAAAGTCCGGCAGCCCAGTCCTTCAAGCCCTGCCAGCCGGCAGCAAGGTCGAGCACCGGCGTATAAGGCGGCTGCGCGATCGCGGACTGCGAGAGGCTGATCTTAAGCACGATGAGAAACGGCACCGCGAAGAAAACCGCGAGCCACAGCGCGGGGATAAGGATGACGAGGCGCGCACCCCAACCTCGTCGTGGTCGGTTGGTACCGCTCATCGCGTCAGCACCACGCCTGCGTCGGACGGAAAGCTCAGCCAGACCCGGTCGTACCGGCCGATCGGCCGTTCGAGCAGGCGGGTTCGGTTGGCCACGACGGCGGTCATGACCAGGCCGTTGTCCAGCTTGACCTTGTAGAGCGAGGAATTGCCGAGATAGCCGATGTCCGCGACCTTGCCGGCGAACACGTTGGTCTGCGATCCTTCCGGCGCGTGAGCCGCAATGCTCACCTTTTCGGGCCGCACCGCGAGCCACACCGACGTTCCGAGCGACACATCGGCCGGCTGCGCCGCGTGCAGCCGACCGGCGGTCTCGCTCTTGATCTCGGTGCCTTGCGGGCCGGTCGCGGCGACGCGTCCCTCGATCAGGTTGATGTCGCCGATGAAGCCCGCGACCCACCGCGAGTTCGGCTGCTCGTAGACTTCGGACGGCGGGCCGACCTGAACGAGCTGGCCGCGGTTCATCACGCCGATGCGGTCGGCCATGATCATCGCCTCATGCTGGTCATGAGTAACGATGATAAATGTCAGTCCCAACCGCTGCTGGAGCTCGACCAATTCGAAACGGGTTTCCTCGCGCAGCTTGCGGTCGAGCGCGGAGAGCGGCTCGTCGAGCAGCAGAACACGGGGTCGCTTGACCAGCGCACGCGCCAGCGCAACGCGCTGGCGCTGTCCGCCGGAAAGCTGCTGGGGTTTCCGCCCGCCGTATCCTTCCAGCCGCACCAGCGCGAGCATGGCGCTGACCCGGCTCTCGATTTCGGATTTCGGCAAGGCCTCCTGCTTCAGACCGAAGGCCACGTTTCCGGCCACCGTCAGGTGCGGAAACAGCGCATAACTCTGAAACATCATATTCACCGGCCGGCGATGGGGGGGGACGTCGCCGATGTCCTGCCCGTCGAGCAAAATATGGCCTTCGGTCAGTTGTTCGAAGCCGGCCAGCATCCGCAGCAGCGTGGTCTTGCCGCAGCCGGACGGGCCGAGCAGCGCGAAGAATTCGCCTTCATGGATGTCCAGAGAGACCCGATCGACGGCCGGAACGTCGCCAAACCGCTTGACCACGCCCTCGAAGCGCAACAGCGGCCGGGTTTTGTCGGAAGAGCCGTTCATGACGGCATGACATAGTCGCAACAGGCCGGCGGCTCAACCGATTCCGGCTCGCCGTCCAGCCCGAACGCTGGTTCAGTTCAGGACGACCACGTCGTGGCGCGGTACCGCAACCGTCTTTTCATCCAGAATCGAAACCACCTTGCGGGGCGTCGGTCCATAGTAGCCGCCGCCCTTCACGATGGCGCGTGGATTGGAGAAGATCGACACCAGGCGATCGAGCAGCGCCTTGGTGGACACCGGCTTGAGCAGGTATTCATGGACGCCGAGGCGGGCGGCTTCGACCACGCGCCAGCGGTCGCCATGACCGGTCAGCATGATGATCGGCACGTCCGGCACCGGACAGGCGCCGCCGGGCCAGCGCACCAGGCGGACGAACTGCATGCCGTCGATGGTCGGCATTTCCCAGTCCACAAGCACAAGGTCCGGCCCGATTTCGCGGATCGCGTTCAGCCCCGACGTGCCGTCGATCGCCTCGTGGATTTGCCGCACGCCGATCACGGTAAGCATGGTGCGCACGACCTTGCGCATGTACTGGTCGTCATCGACGACCAGCACCTTGAGCTTCGCAAAGCGGTCTTCCAAATGCTTAGGCGCTATCGACTGCATTTATGACTCGGTGCACGCGGCGGACTTGCCGACAATTTGTGTCGAGTTACTAGAGCATTTTCCCATTTCGACCGCGTCAAGCGGGTCGAGAAAATCGAATGCTTTCCGGTAACCGGTTGTTCACCCTGTCATATCGGCGTGCGCGTGCGCCGGACCGCATCCTTCCAGCCGCTCCACTTGTGATGGCGGAGGCTGGCGTCCATTCCGGGAGTAAAGCGGCGTTCGAGCCGCCAGGTCGCGGCAAAACCCGCCGGGTCGGGACACAATCCGGCCTGGTAACCGGCGAGATAGGCGGCGCCGAGCGCGGTGGTTTCCATGACCGCGGGGCGATCGACCGGCGCATCGAGGATATCCGCGAGGAACTGCATGGCGGGGTCGCTGGCGGCCATGCCGCCGTCGACCCGGAGCACGTTGCCGGCCGCATCCGGCCAGTCCGCGCGCATCGCCTCCAGCAGGTCGCGAGTCTGATAACCCACTGATTCCAGAGCAGCTTTCGCGATCTCGGCGGCGCCGGACTTGCGCGTGAGGCCGTACAGCGCGCCGCGCGCCTGCGCATCCCAGTAGGGCGCGCCGAGCCCGACGAAGGCCGGCACCAGATACACTTGCTCATCCGGGTCAGCTTTGGCTGCCAGTTGGTTGACCTCGGATGAGGCTTTGATGATGCCCAGGCCATCGCGCAACCATTGCACGGCCGCGCCGGCGATGAAGATCGACCCTTCGAGCGCGTAGGTCCGCTCGCCGGCGAGTTGATACGCCACCGTCGACAGCAGCTTCCGGCTCGAATGCACCAACCGGCCGCCGGTGTTGAGCAACGCGAAGCAACCGGTGCCGTAGGTCGCCTTCATCATCCCGGGTTGGAAGCAGCCCTGCCCGACGGTCGCCGCCTGCTGGTCGCCCGCCACCCCGAGGATGGCGATCGGACCGCCGAACAACTCCGCCAGCGTACCACCGTAATCGGCCGCGCAGTCGCGCACACTCGGGAGTAACCCGAGCGGAATACCGAACAGCCTGGCCAGCTCCGGGTCCCATTGCCCGGTTTCGAGGTCGAGCAGCAGCGTGCGCGATGCGTTGGTCGCGTCGGTGGCATGGACCGCGCCGCCGGTCAGCCGCCACAGCAGGAAGCTGTCCACCGTCCCGAACGCCAGCCGCCCGGCCTGCGCCGCCGCGCGCGCGCCGTCCACATGGTCGAGCAGCCAGGCGATCTTGGTCGCCGAGAAATACGGATCGAGCAGCAGGCCGGTCTTTTTGGCGATCGCCGGTTCGTGGCCGTCGCGGCGCAGCGCGTCGCAGGCGCCGGCGGTGCGGCGGTCCTGCCAGACGATGGCGTTGTGGATCGGTTTGCCGGTGGCGCGGTCCCAGACGATCGTGGTCTCGCGCTGGTTGGTGATGCCGATGCCGGCGATGTCCTTCGCGGCGAGCCCGGCCTTCGCCATCGCGCCGCGCACGGTCGCAACCGTCGCGCTCCAGATTTCCTCCGGGTCGTGCTCGACCGAGCCGGGCACCGGGAAAATCTGGCGGAGTTCCTGCTGCGCGGTGGCGACCGGGGCGAGCTTGGCGTCGAACACAATCGCGCGTGTGGATGTGGTGCCCTGGTCGATGGCGATGAGGTGAGGCATGGCGGGGGATGATGCCAATAAGCACGCGTTTCGCTCAGGTCATACCACGTCGATGCGGACGGCGATCGCCGCGCTGGCAATGACCGCGGGGTCGTTGTTCTCGGGGTAGGCAACATCGAGGCCGCCCTTAACGGCCTTCACGGTGACGTTGCCGACCGGCAAGGAGCTCTTGACCTTTTCGAGGTCAACCTGCTCAGGCCGCTGGACACCGATCGTAACCTCCACATCCAGCTTGGTCTTATCGACCTTCAACGAACGAATGAACGAAAGCGAGCTGTGATGCAGCGCGTCTTGCACGGCGCGGAGTGCAGCCTTGGTGTAGTCGGAGCCGTGCAGGTCGTTGCCGGAGCCCAACTCCAGAATGACGCGCGTTTTTGACATCGGTGTTTCCTTCAAACCAAATCGAGACTGACGACGACGCAAGCGTTGGCAATCAACGTACTGTCGGTGCCCTTGTCGTTATGGATCTCAAGCCCCCCTTCGACGACGGATACGGAACCTTTTCCGTAAGGCAAAACGGCCATCACTTGCGCTTTGTCGACCATTTCCGGCCGGGGCACGCCAATGTGCACGTCAACGATCATCGCATCGAGCGGATGACCAAGCGCGGTCGCGATCGACAACGAGTTATGCCAAAGCGCATCGCGGAGAGCACGGCAAGCCGCCTTCGTCGAGTCCGCACCTCGAATGTCAGTACCCATGCCAATTTCGAGCACCATACGCTTCTTAGCCATCGCACTATCGTCCCTGATTATTCGAGTGCAAACGTACCAAAGCGGATCAACTGGCACCATCGCCAAGGATGCAACAAGGGAAACTCCCGTTGCATTCCCGCCACCCCAGCCATCACTTAGGCAACACGATCTTGCAGGATGATCGCCATGACCGACCTCGAAGACAGGCCGCCCCCGGCAGTGGGGGCCTACTGGATCAAGGAGGAAGACTACCCGACGCTGCTCGCCATTTTTTCCGACGGCAACAAGATGCCGCGCACCTGGCGGGAGTGGCTGAAGATGGCCGAGGAAATGGAGCAGGGTCTCAAAGCTTACGGGCATGTGGTCATGCGCGTTCACATCGATCCGAACACATTTTCAGATTGGTGCACCGCTCATGGAACAAGCCCGGATCGCGAAGGACGCAAAAAATTCGTCGCTGCGGCGGTATTCGAGAGATACGGAGACCAGGACTGACCGATTTCCAATCGTCTGGCTAGGACAGCGCGGAACCGTATATCCGGAACGCTTCGATGGTCAGTCCCTTGCCCACGGCCCCAAACGTGTCGCCTTCGATGACCCGCGCGGCCGGCAGACCCTTGACGATGGCGCGCCGCACATGAGCCAGTTGCACGGACCCGCCGGTGAGAAACATCGCGTCGATGTCCCCAGCGACAAGCCCGGCCTGGTCGAGACAGATATTGATCCTCGCCCCGATGCCCGCGGCCAGTTCCCTGGTGTGGTTCACCAGATCGGCGCGGCCGACAGCCATGCTCAGACCCGGCTCGATCCATTCAAGCGAGAAATCCACCTGGCGTTTCTCGGATAACGCGATCTTCGCGTTTTCGATTTCCATCGCCAGCGTATGGCCGCGCTGCTCCTCGAGCACCCGCAACAGGCGGTCGAACAGCTTCGGCTCGTTGGCCTCCTGCCGAACCCTGCGGATATCGGACGTGACGCGCGGCTCGTACATCCGGTTGATGTTCGACCAGGTCGCGAGCTCATGGAAATAGTTGGTAGGCGCGTCCAGCCCGGCGCGCTTCATTGCGCTGCCGTGGCCGAACAACGGCATGAGCATTCCGAGACTGAGCCGCCGGTCGAAATCGGTTCCGCCGATTCGCACGCCGTCATTGGCCAGAATATCGCTCTGGCGATCGGCCTTGTGGTGACGCTCCGGGCTCAGCCGCACGATGGAGAAATCGGATGTTCCGCCGCCGATATCGGCGATCAGCGCGATCTCCTCGCGAGAGATCTGACGTTCGTGATCCAGCGCGGCGGCGATCGGCTCGAACTGGAACGTGACGTGATCGAAGCCGATCTCGCGGACGATCCCGTGCAACGTCTCCTCGGCCTTCCGATCGGCATCGGGCGCGTTGTCGACGAAATGAACCGGACGGCCATGCACGACATTGCGAAGTTCCCGGCCGGTGGCCTGCTCGGCCCGCCGTTTCACCGCGCCGAGATAATGCGCAATCACGTCCCGGAAGCTGCTGCGTTCACGCCCCACTTGCGTGGTCTCGTCGATCAGCGCCGTGCCGAGAACCGACTTCAGGCTCCGCATCAGACGGCCGGGTGCGCCCTCGACATAGGCGTCGATCGCCCTGCGCCCGATCAGGACCGCGCCGTCGCTTTCATAGAAGATCGCGCTTGGGATCGTGGTCTGTCGGTCTTCCAGCGGCACCAGCACCGGTCCGCCATCGACGGTGCTGCCTAGCGTGGTGTTCGACGTGCCGAAATCGAGTCCGCAAGCTGACATCGTCGCTCCCGAGGAGAGCGTCCGTCTATACACTTCAAGGGCGTCGATCCACTGCTATCTTTTGTGCCTATTTCCAGGCGCGTCCGCCACAATCAATTCGTTAACAAGTATTCACCATGATGCCGCATCCGTGATTCTGGGTGTGACATGAGCACTATTTTTGGCTTTGTTCGTTCCAAGTCGGGACGAATGTTCATGGTGTTTCTGGCGATCACTGCGGTCATCAGCGCCGCCGTGGCGAATTACGTCCATCGTTCCACCTTGGCAACGTTTTTCGAGCAGAAGGCCACTGAAAAGGCCACGGCGCTGCAACTGGTCGACGCGTTCGTGACAACATATTCGCGGGTTCGTTCCCAGTTCGGGCAAGACGCGCCCGTACCAGCCACCTTTCGCGCCCACTCGATCGAAGACTTCAACAATAAACTCGGCACAAACGGAGTATTGGTGCTGCGGTGGGTCGGGCGCCAGGACCGGCAAATCAAAACGCCGCCTGCCGATGCCGAGATGGCCAAGACAATCGAAGAATTGGCCGCAACGACTGATCGTAAACCCCGGTCGGGGTTCGCAACCATCAACAACCAGCGCGTGATGAGAACCATCTATCCGTCACTGGCCGCCGAGCAGAGCTGCGTGAATTGCCACAATCAGCTACAGCCGGCCGGGCAACAGTGGCGCCTGAACGATATGATGGGCGCGTTCGCGATAGACGTCCCGGTCGGGACATTCCTAGATGCCATCAAATTTCAAGGATTCATCGTTGCGCTCGGCCTGTTCCTGCCCCTGGCCGGAGTCGGAATGGCAATTTCGATCCTTCATTTCCGTCAATTGAGCGAGCGCGAATCCGCAACGTTACAAACCAGGACTCAAAACGCCCGATTCAACGCCGCGTTGAACAACATGACTCCGGGACTGTGCATGTTTGACGCCGACAGGCGGCTGGTGGTCTGGAATGAGCCCTATGTCCGCATGTATGCGCTGCCGCCCGAACTTGTGAAGGTCGGCACTTCACATAAAACAATCATCGCGCATCGTGTCTCAAGCGGCATCCTCGCCGGAGATAATACCGACAGCGCGGCAGACCAAAAACTCGCGGCGTTGAGCGCGCATTCAACCGAAAAAACATCGAGCCGGGTCGACAAGCTCGCCGATGGTCGTCTGGTCAAGGTCACGCGGGCTCCGATGCAGGGCGGCGGATGGGTTGCAGTTCACGAGGATGTCACCGACCAAACCCGCCGCGATACGCTGGAATCGACCATTTCGTCATTCCGGCAACGAGTCGAAAACGTGTTCAAGACCGTGAGCGACAGCACCGTTGCGATGAAGACGACTGCAGCCGATCTGCTCCGCTCGTCCGAGAACACATCGGGGCGCGCCAGCGGAATGGTGCAGGCGTCGCGGGAGACCTCGACGAACGTCGAGAGTGCCGCGGTTGCGACAAGGCAGTTATCGGACTCGGTCGTAGAGATCAGCCGGCAAGTGAGCCAGACCACCGAAGTGGTGCGTAGTGCGGTGAGCAAGACCAGGGCGACGAACGATGCGTTCGTCGAGCTCACGAACGCAACGCAAAAGATCGGCGATGTCGTCAAGCTGATCCAGCAAATTGCCGGACAGACGAATCTGCTCGCTCTCAACGCCACCATTGAGGCCGCGCGAGCCGGCGAGGCCGGACGGGGCTTTGCCGTCGTTGCTTCCGAGGTCAAATCGCTTGCAGTGCAAACCGCCAAAGCAACCGAAGTGATCTCCGGTCAGATTTTGGCGGTCCAAGCTTCGACCAGGGGTGCTGTTGACGAAATCCAAAGCATCGAGAAGCACATGGACGAGATAAGCACCTATGCAAGTGACGTCGGTGCTGCGATCGGGCAACAAAGTGAGACGACCGATACAATCTCTGACAACGTATCGAACGCCGCACAGGAAACGAACAAGATCGCCGCGTTGCTCGGCGAAGTTGCCAGCGCCGCGGTTGCGACTCGCGCGTCGGCGGAGATTGTGTTGACAGCCTCGCAAGCGGTCGAGAGCGCGGTTGAGAACATGCGGGGCGAAGTCGACAGCTTCCTGCACAATGTCGCGGCCTGACGGCGCACGTCGCTCGCGTCCGAGCGTCGGCTTCCACACGACAAGAAAAGCCCCCGTTGCGTTTTCCGCCGGCCTTTGCGATGCAGACGGGAGCAACATCCGGGAGAACATCGCCATGGCCAGCCCGTCCCAGACCAATCCGCCGTCGATGGCCGCACCCGGTGGGCACTACAGCCACGCCGTCGCCGGAGGCGGCTGCGTCTACGTGTCAGGCCAGCTCCCGATCGCGCCGGACGGCCGGAAGCTCAACGAAGAGCCGTTCGCTGCGCAGGCGCGGCAGGTGCTCGACAACGTGGCGCTGGCGCTGAAGGGCGCGGGCAGCGGCGTCGACAAATTGCTGCAGGTGCGGGTGTACGTGACCGACATCGCCGACTGGCCGGAGTTCAACACGCTCTATGCGCAATGGGCTGGCGCGGCGCGGCCGGCCCGCGCGGTGGTGCCGGTGCCGCAGCTCCACTACGGTTTCAAGATCGAGGTCGAGGCGGTGGCGCTGGCCTGAGCCGCCGCGCTTTCCATGAACGCCGTCAGCGCGGCCTTCTCGTTCGCCGTCAGTCTCAATCCCAGCTTGGTGCGTCGCCACAGCACATCATCGGCGGTGCGCGCCCACTCGTGCGCCATCAGGTAACGCACCTCGGCGGCGGTGAGATCGCCGAAGCTCGGGCCGAGCGCGTCGCGGCTGGTGGCTTCGCCGAGCACGCGATTGAGCCGCGTGCCATAGGCGCGCACCAGCCGGCGCGTCTCGTCCTCGGACAGGAACGGCCAAGCTTGCCGCGCCTCCGTTACCAGCGTCTCCAGCGCGTCCCACGGGAATTCGCCGCCGGGCAGCGGCACTTCAGCCGTCCACGGCGGGCGGCCCTGGAAAAAGTGCGCCAGCCGGCCGACCGCAGCCTCGGCCAGCCGGCGATAGGTCGTGATCTTGCCGCCGTAGACGGTAAGCACCGGCGCCTGGCGGAATTTCTCGTCGAGCGTGAGGTGATAGTCGCGGGTGACGTCCTCCGGCTTGCCGGCGCCGTCGTCGTGCAGCGAGCGCACGCCGGCAAAGGTCCACACCACGTGCTCCGGGCCGATCGGTTCGCGGAAATATTCGCTCGCGGCCTGGCAGAGGTAGATCACCTCCTGCGCGCTCGGCGCCATGCCGTCGAGCTCGCCGGAAAATTCCTGGTCGGTGGTGCCGATCAGCGTGAAGTCGCCGGCGAACGGCAGTGCGAACACCACGCGCTTGTCGGCGTTCTGGAAAATATAGCCGCGGTCGTGGTCGAACAATTTGCGGACCACGATGTGGCTGCCCTTGACCAGGCGCACCGGCGGCCGGCCGGGCAACCGCAGAATCGTCTCGGCCACGATGCCGACCCAGGGACCCGCGGCATTGACCAGGACGCGCGCGGTCGCGACGTCGCGGCGGCCCTGCTCGTTGAGGATCAGCCGCCATTCGCCCTCGCGCTCGGCGCGCGTGACCTTGGTGCGGGTGCGGATGACGGCGCCGCGTTCGGCGGCGTCGAGCGCGTTGAGCACCACCAGGCGCGCGTCGTCGACCCAGCAATCGGAATATTCGAAGCCATAACGAAAGCGCCGCTTGAGCGCCGCGCCGACGGTGTTGTGCGTGAGGTCGACGGTGCGCGTCGGAGGCAAAATCTCCCGGCCGCCCAGCCGGTCGTAGAGGAACAGGCCAAGCCGGACGAGCCACGCCGAGCGCGGACCGGGATAGGCCGGCAGCACGATGCGCAGCGGACGGATGATGTGCGGCGCGAGCCGCAGCAGCCGCTCGCGCTCGGCCAGCGCCTCGCGCACCAGCCGGACCGCACCGTGCTCCAGATAGCGCAAGCCGCCGTGGATCAGCTTGGTCGAGGCCGACGAGGTGCCGGCGGCCAGGTCGTTCTGCTCGACCAGCAGCACGCGAAGGCCGCGGCCGGCGGCGTCGCGGGCGATGCCGGTCCCGTTGATGCCGCCGCCGATGATGGCGAGATCGAAGTCGGCCATGCCGCCCCGTTGATTCGTTTCGCCGGCAGGATGCGCGCGTTGGCTGGGCGGCTCAAGCGGCGGCGGACAGCCGCGTGCGGCGATTTTCGCGCTTCGGCGGCGTGCCGCGACCGGCTAACATGCAGCCGCAATGGGAAGCATGGCGGATACGATGCGTGCGTGGGCTGACGTTCGAACGATCGGCGCGCTGGCTGGCGCTGCGATGTTGCTGGCAGCGTGCGGGTCGACCGCGCCGCCGCCGGTGGTCGAAAATCTGGTGCCCGCCGATTACAAGGCTCCGATCATGGAGGCGGTTCATCGCCTGGTCGACGATCCGACCGGCATCCGCGATGCGGTCATCGCGGAACCGACCTTGAAGCAGCACGGCAATGTAACGCGCTATGTCGCGTGCTTCCGGTTCAACGCCAAAAACAATCAGGGTCAATACACCGGCATCAGGGAGATGGCCGGCTTCTATTACGGCGGCCGGCTGACGCAGATCACCAACGTCGACCGCGCGCTGTGCGGCGGCGTCAACTATCAGCCGTTCCCGGAGCTGATGCGGATGTGCCGGGAGATCAACTGCAAGACGTGAGCGGCTAGCCCAGCTCGTTTCGCACGATCGCCGCGCCCTCGCTCAGCGCCTTGAGCTTTGCGAACGCCAGCTCGCGGGTGAGGTATTTCATCCCGCAATCGGGCGCGGGCACGAGCCGCCTGGCGTCGATGTATTTCAGCGCCGCCCTGATCCGCTCCGCGACCTTGGCCGGCGTTTCCGCTTCCGGATCGGCCAGATCGATGACGCCGAGCACGATGGTCTTGTCCGAGAAATCCTTCAGGATGCCGAGATCGAGCTTGGGCTGGGCGGCCTCGATGGAAATCTGGTCGGCGGCGCTGCCCGCAAGCTGCGGCAGGAACGAATAGCCCGCCGGCTTCTCGGTGTGCACCACCGCGGCGTAGCCGAAGCACAGGTGCACGATGGTCGGCACCTTCAATCCTGCGAGCGCCCGGTTGAGCGCCGGCACCGCGATGCGCTTGGCGGCGTCGGGATCGTTGCGCAGCCACGGATCGTCGATCTGGATGACGTCGGCGCCGGCGGCTTGCAGGTCGTGCGCCTCCTCGTTCACGGCGACGGCGAAATCCATCACCATTTCGTCGGCGTCCTTGTAGAACTCGTTCTTGGCCTGCTGCGCCATGGTGAAGGGACCGGGCAGCGTGATCTTGGCCTTGCGGCTGGTGTTCTTGCGCAGGAACGCCATGTCGCTCACCTCGACCGGCGCCTTGCGGCGCACCTTGCCGACCACGCGCGGCACGCTGACCGAACGTCCGGCGCGGTTGGTGATCACGGCAGGATTGTCGTTGTCGATGCCGTCGAGCGCGGTGGCGAAGCGGTTGGAATAGCTCTCGCGGCGCATCTCTCCGTCGGTGATGATGTCGATGCCGGCGCGCTCCATATCGCGGATCGCCAGCAATGTCGCGTCGTCCTGCGCCTCCGCGAGATAGGCCTCCGGCACCCGCCAGAGCTCATGCACGCGCACCCGTGGGACCATGGTCTTGAGCAGAGCGCGATCGACCAGCCAATCCGGTTGTGGGTAGCTGCCCACTACGGTGGTCGGCAGCAGGCGGTCGCTCATGTCGGTCTCCACAGGGCTTGTACACGCTGCCGCACATCAAGCATGCTTTCGGGCAAGAGAAAACAACTTGAAGGGGAGGCTCGCATGGCCACGCGACGGGAATTTCTGGCGCTTGCAGGCGCCGCAGGATTGGCGGGGACAGGTCTCGGCATCGCACCGGCAGGGGCTCAGACCCAGGTCGGCGGCTGGCCGTCGCGCCCGATCCGCGTGATCTCGCCGACCGCGACCGGCGGGCCGGGCCAGAACTTCCGGATCTACGCCGATCATCTCAAGGACACGTTCGGCCAGAGCTTCGTGCTGGAGAACATTGCCGGCGGCTCGGGCTCGGTCGGCTGCATGGCGGTGGCACGCGCCGCGCCGGACGGCCACACGCTGCTGCTGGCGTCCAACAGCCACATCATTCTGGCTCCGCTGGTACTCACCGGCTCGCCGGTCAACGTCAAGCGCGACTTCACGCCGATCGCGCTGATGTTCACCTTCCCGTTCCTGCTGGTGGCGCATCCGGACCTGGGGGTAAAGACGCTCAAGGAGTTCGTGGACTACGCCAAGGCGCGGCCGGGGCAGCTCAACTGGGGCTCCCCTGGCGTCGGCACCGGCGGCCATCTGGTGACCGAACTGCTGCTGAAGCAGACCGGCATCACCGGCCAGCACATCCCCTACCCGGGCACGACCCAGCAACTGCTCGCCGCCGCGGCCGGCACGCTGCAATTCACCTTCGACACGCCAGGCAATTCCAAGGGCGTGCGGGACGCCGGCAAGGTGATCGGGCTCGCCGTGACCGGAACCAAGCGCTCGAACTCCGCACCTGAGGTGCCGACCTTCAAGGAACTGGGCTACGACGGCTTCGAGGACCTGCACGTCGCCAACGGCGTGCTGGCGCCTAAGGGCACGCCGGACGCCATCGTGCGGGCGTTCAACCGCGAGATGGTCAAGCTCAATTCGGCCGGCCCGGTCCGCGACCGGTTCGTGAGCGCGTCCTACGAGCCCGGAATCATCTCGCCGGAACAATACGGCGAGATGATCGACCGCGAGCTCAAGCAATGGGGCGATATCGTTCGCGAGACCGGCGTGCAGATCAAGACTTGAGGCATTCAACGCAGGACGATGGACCCGCGGGTCAAGCCCGCGGGTGACAGCTTCAAACGGGGCAACAGATCGCCTCACAGGAACACCGACGTGCCGATTCCCAAGACCAACTTCAATCCGCCGTTCAACATCACGCGCGCCAGCCACCTGATCTTCACCGCGCGCGATCTCGCCCGGAGCCGCGAGTTCTACACCGAGGTGATGGGCTTGATCGTCAGCGACGAGGACGCCAATACGATCTGGCTGCGCGGCGTGGAGGAGCGCGCGCATCATTCGTTGACGCTGAAGAAGACCACCGGCCAACCGCAATGCGAGCGCGTCGGCTTTCGCGTGTTCATGGACGAGGACCTCGACAAGGCCAAGGCGCATTTCGACAAGACCGGAACGCAGGCGAAATTCGTCGAGGTGCCCCATCAGGGCCGCACGCTGCACTTCAGCGATCCGGCCGGCACACCGGTCGAACTCGTCGCCACCATGAAGACCGTGCCGCGCATGCACACCAAGATTCACAGCCACCGCGGCGCCGGCGCGCTGCGCATGGATCACTACCAGGTGCTGGTGCCGGACGTGCTCGAAACCGCGAAGTTCTACATGGACCTCGGGTTTCGCATTTCCGATTATCTCTACGTCGAGGCCGCGCAACGCGTGGTCGGCACGTTCCTCCATCGCAAGGACAACCCCTGGGACATCGTGTTCCTGATGCGCGGCGGCCCGCGCTTCCATCACGGCGGCTATGTGGTCGAGCAATTCGAGGACATCGTCCGAGCCTGTGACGTCGCCGGCAATCTCGGCTTCGGCGACCGGATCGAACACGGCCCCGGCCGCCACGGTCACCAGCACTCCTATTATCTGTACGTGCGCGACCCCGACGGTCACCGTACCGAATTGCTGCTGCCTGGCATCCAGATCATCGACATCGACGACGAGCCGGTGATGTGCCCGGTCGTGCCGAACGCGAACTCCAACCTGTGGGGCCTGCCGGCGCCGAAGAGCTGGGTCGAGGAAGCGACGAATTTCGCGGGCGTCGAGGCGAAGATTCCCGCGGTACAGGGCTCGCCGATGACCGCCGAACGATGGCTGGCGGAGAAGAAGCCGGACGCGGTGGCGGAGGGATGAGAGCTTGACTTCGGGCCTCGGCTCCCGGAGAGCTTGACCCATCCGTTACATCCCAGGAGCGCCCCGCATGGCAAGCCGCCCCGAAACGCTATCGGTCCCCAAGAAGCCGCCCGCCGCGGTCGAGGAAAACCTGCCCGAGCCGATCGGCCAGCGCCGCCCGACGCAGGAGCGCTACCGCCTGCAAGTGGACCGGCAGACCAAGTCGTCCCACGCGACCTTCGAGGCCGCCGAAAAACTCGGGCTGGCCATCAAGAAGAAGCACCCGATCGTCCAGATCGCGGTTTACGACGCGGTCGAAAGCACCAACACGATCGTCGATGTGAAGGACTAGGGCCCGCCTGCTCTAGCCACTTGCGGCACTTCGCGGGCGTTAAGCCTTCGCCACGCCAATGGCCTGCTCGAACTCGGCGCGCACCTGCGCCGGCTGGCCATAGTGGAACCGAAATCCATTGATCAGCCGGTCCTTGAGCAGCGGATGGTTCTTGAATTCCGCGAATGTTACGCCTTCGGTGTTCAGCTTCCGCGACATATTGGGAAGCTCCACGCATTTCGCCGCGCTGGGATCGCGTAGCACGCCCATCGGGTCGCGGCCCGCGGCGACCGCCTCCATCTCCGAAAAGAAGCGCTGGCGCATCATCGAAATCCCGACGTCGCTGGAGCGGAGATTTTCCTTGGTGCGATCCGCGATGACGCCCTGGCCGACCCAGGCGACAATATCCTGATTGATGACGTGGCTGCCGATCCAGCGACCCTGCGCATCCTTGATCGGACTCCGCCATGTCGGCACCGATCCCTGCACGTAGGGCTCGCGGTCTTTCGGCACCCGCACGAAGAACCACGCCACGCTCAGCGTGTTCTCGTCGTCCACCGGCACGCGCCACTCGAAATGGCTGCCGAGATAGAAGCCGTTCGGCCAGAGCGCGAGCCGGCCGACGTTCCAATAGACGCTGTCCGCGGGCTGGCCCTCGCGCACGCGCTTGTAGATCAGACCGTGCGGGAACTCCTCGAACTTGATCTTGAGATGCTTGGCCGCCGCGTTGATGTCGTCGCCGCGCAGCCGGTTGCTCCAGTTGTCGTGCATCCATTCGAAGTGCACGGGGTCGCAGGAGTTCTCCTGGCACTGGAACCAGTTGCACGGCACGTCGGCGAGCACGATCTCGCGGAAGCCGTTGCCCCAGGTGAACGGCTCCCAGATCGGCAGTTCGGGCGTGGGCTGCGGGCCCATGTAGGCCCAGAGCAGACCCGCCACCTCGCGCACCGGATAGCCGGCGATCTTGCAGCCGGCCTTCGATGGACGCGGGCTGGTGGTGTCCTCGAACGGTTGCTCGATGCATTGGCCGGTCTCGTCCATCAGCCAGCCGTGATAGCTGCAACGGATGCCGTTCGGCTCGACCCAGCCGTTGGCCATGTCGGCGCGGCGGTGCGGGCAATGCCGGTCGACCAGACCGAACGTGCCGCTTTGATCCTTGTAGAGCACCAGATTCTCGCCCATGAGGCGGATCGGCTTGATCGACATCGTCTCGAACTCGGACGCGCCGCCGATCGGCATCCAATAGCGGCGCAGCAGTTCGCCCATCGGCGTTCCGGGACCGACACGGACCAGCATTTCGTTCTTATCGGCGGTGAGCACGCCATCGTCTCCATGCAGTTGCAGCAATGCGCTTCCGAGCCGTGCTGAACATTGCTATCGTTTGCGCCGGTTTGGAAGCCATCGCGGGCCGGTTGAGAGGCCCAATCCAGGCAAGCCGAGCGGGAGAACGACGATGAAAACCAAGGTCTGGGCGGGCGTGGCGCTGGCATTGGCGCTGTGCGGTCCCGCGGCGGCGCAGAAATGGCCGTCCCGCACCATAGAGCTGATCATCCCGTTTCCGTCCGGCAGCGGCGTCGACCTGATCGGGCGCGCGGTCGGAATCGCACTGTCATCGCAGCTCGGCCAGAACGTGGTGGTGCTCAATCGCGACGGCGCGGCCGGCACGATCGGCTTCGGCGCCTTGGCGCAGGCTGCCCCAGACGGCCACACCATCGGATTCGGTCCGTCCACGCCGATCGCCAACGCGCCGTATCTGGTGAAGGGCGTTCGCTACAACGTCGCCTCGTTCGACTACATCTGCCAGATTTTCGAGAACGTATTCACGATCTCGGTCGGGCCGGGATCGAAATTCACGACCGCGAAGGAATTTCTCGACGCGGTGAAGGAAAGCCCCGGCAAGCTGAACTACGGCCATGCCGGACTCGGCACCATTCCGCATCTGTCGGCCGAGAACATGTTCGACGCGCTCAAGCTGAAGATGCAGGCGGTGCCGTTCCGCGGCGACGCGCCGCTGGTGCCGGCGCTGCTCTCCGGCAACATCGACGCCGCCTCGGTGTCGGTCTCGACGATCCGCGGCAACGACAAGATCAGGCCGCTGGTGGTGTTCATGGACAAGCGGCATCCGGCCTTTCCCAACGTGCCGACCGCGAAGGAGCTGGGCATCGCGACCTCGGTGCCGCCGGGCCACAACGGGCTGTTCGCGCCGAAGGGGCTTCCGGCGGACGTGCGATCGGGACTGGAGCGCGCCTGCGCCGACGCGATGAAGCACGAGGCGGTGACGCGGATCATGACCAACACCGGCCAGACCGTCGAATATCTGGCCGGCAGCGCATTCCAGGCGCAGACCGAGGCGGACTACAAGTTCAAGGGCGAGCTGATCCAGCGGCTTGGGCTGGCGGTGCAGTAGCGATGACGTCGCTCGAGCCGCATCCCGCCAACATCCGTTTCGCCACCGATTGCATCGGCCGCGCCAAGGCGCTGGCGCCGAAGATCGCAGCCGCGGCTTCGCGGATCGAGCGGGAACGCGAGCTGCCGCCCGAGATCGTCGCCGCGTTGCAAGAGGCCGGCCTGTTCCGCATGCTGGTGCCGCGCTCGCTCGGCGGCGGCGAGGTGTCGGCCTCGGAATTCGTGCAAGCGGTCGAGGAAATCGCCAAGGCCGACGCCAGCACCGCGTGGTGCGTGGCGCAGACCTCGATCTGCTCGACGATTGCGTCGGCATTCAGTCCCGAAACCGGTCGCGGGATTTTCGGCAAGGGCGACCTGCTGGCGTGGGGACCGGCAAACCCGACCGGACGCGCGGTCGCCGACGGAGCGGGTTTCCGCATTACCGGCCAATGGCAGTTCGCGAGCGGCAGCCGCCACGCCGCATGGTTCGCGGCGCATTGCCCGGTGTTCGAAGCGGACGGCACGCCGCGCCTCATGGCGAACGGCCAGCCGGACGAAATCACCGCGGTGTTTCCGAAGAGCGAGGCCGCAATCACCGACGTCTGGCAGGTCATGGGGTTGAAGGGCACCGGCAGCGACAATTATGCGGTGAGCGATCTGTTCGTTCCGAGCGAACGCACCGTCAATTCCTATGCGCGCGATCCGGCGAAGAAGCACGAGCACGGGCCGCTCTACCAGTTCACGGTGTTCCAGCTTTTCGGCGCGGGCTTCGCCGGCATCGCGCTCGGGATCGCACGTTCGGCGCTGGATGCGTTCGTCGAGCTGGCCAAGGGCAAGACGCCGATGGGCGGCAAAAGCGTCCTGCGCGACAACGCCGTGGTCCAGTCGCAGATCGGACAGGCCGAGGCCAAGCTCGCCGGGAGCCGGGTGTTCCTGCTGCACGCTCTGGACGCGATGGGGGACAGCGCCGGCCGGCCCGGCGGCATCACCGTCGACCAGCGGATAAGTCTGCGCATGGCGGCATCGCTCGCCACGCATAACGCCAGGGATGTGGTGGACGCCGCCTATCACGGGGCCGGCGCGACCGCGGTGTTCGAAAGCAATCCTTTCGAGCGGCGCTTCCGCGACGTCCATACGGTGTCGCAGCAGGTGCAGTCGCACTTCGCGCTGTACGAGTCGATCGGCCAGCATTTCCTCGGTCTGCCGCTGCACCCCAAGTTCATCTGATCGACATCGAAGAACGACGCGACAGCCGGGCGCGCCATTGCGGGTTGCGCCCAAGATTGATTTCCCGGCCGCAACGGTATGACATGGTCCGGTTCGGACCGTTGCAACGATCGGGGGCTTTTCATGTTCAATCGCCGCACGCTGCTCGCCGCCGCGTTTCTCGCCTCGTCGTGCCTGCCTGCGGCCGCCTTTCCCGATCGCATCATCACCTTCATCGTGCCATTCGCGGCGGGCGGTTCGACCGATGTGGTCGCGCGGATCATGGCCGAGCACATGTCGCGCACGCTGGGCCAGCAGATCGTGATCGAAACCGTGACCGGCGCAGGCGGCACGGTCGGAACCGCGCGTGCGGCCAAGGCCACGCCGGACGGCCATACCGTCGTGGTCGGCTCGCTCGGCCCGAACGTCGCGGCGGTGGGGATGTACAAGAGCCTGTCCTACGACCCGATCAAGGATTTCGAGCCGGTTATCATGTCGGTGCTTCAGCCGATGGTGGTGATCACCAGGAAGGATTTTCCGGCCGCCAATTTCCGCGAATTCGTCGCCTATTTGAAAACCAACGGCGAGAAGCTCAACTACGGCTCGGGTGGTGTCGGCGCGCAATCGCACCTGACCTGCGCCTATCTGAACGAGCTTGTGGGCTCCAAGTCGCAGCACGTACCGTTCCGCGGCTCGGCTCCCGTGATGAACGCGATCATCGCGGGCCAGATCGACTATTCCTGCAACAACACCACCGAGGCGGTACCGCAGATCCAGGCCGACACCGTGAAGCCGCTGGCGATCGCCGGAGACCGCAAGGTCCCGGTGCTGCCCAACGTGCCGACCGCCGCCGAGCAAGGGCTGAAGTTTGAGGCCATGGGCTGGCAGGCGCTGTTCGTTCCGAAGGGCACGCCGCGCGCCGCCATCGACAAGCTCAACGCCGCGGCGCGCGCGGCATTCGCGGATGCGACGGTGCGCAAGCGTCTGCTCGATCTCGGCAACGAATTGCCGCCTGAGAGCGACCAGACCACCGAGGCGATGGCCCGCTTCCTCAAAAGCGAAACCGACAAGTGGGTGCCGGTGATCAAGGCGGCGGGCATCACCGCGCAGTGAGGCGGCTTCAACCGCGCTCGATATGCCAGTTCTCGATCATGGTGCAGCCGCTGTTCGCAAACAGCGCGTGCAGCGGGCAGCGGCGCACATATTGGGCCTTGAGATCCTCGATCGCCGCCTCTGCGCCGGCGGTCGTGATCCAGATATCGCTCACCGCCTTCTGCATCGACGGGTCGTAACCGGGAAAGCCCGCGATGCCGCGCGGGCTGTACTCGATCGAAACCTTGGCGCGCATCGCCGTGATGTCGAGATCGATCTCGCGGGCGATCCGCGCCAGCATGACCGGAATATCGGCGGCGAACGCCGCGACCAGGAGCCCGCTTGGCGTCGGTCCCGCATTGGTGCCGCCCGCGCCACCCTGAAAGCCCGGAGCCTCATCCGAGATCAGCGAGTGGCCGCTCTTGACCGTGACGGCACAACGAGCGCCGCCCTCGAACACGGCTTCCGCCCAATTCTCGCGAATTTCCGGGTAGTCTTCGAGGCGGAGTTTCGTCGCCATGGGTCGCCCGTCCTGCCGTGCCTGCCTGAGATGAAGCCAAGATAAGGTCATGACAGATATCCGCGAAGCGCTGGGCTTGCGCAAGATCATCAACGCCGCCGGTCCGGTGAGCGTGTTCGGCGGCGGCGCACCGGGCAGTGCCGCTGCCGCTGCTGCGCAAGCGATCCTTGCTCTGCCGGTCGAGATCGCACAGCTCCAGGCGATCGCAAGCGGCCGGATCGCGGCGGCGTTCGGATGCGAGGCCGGATGCGTCACGGCCGGCGCAGCCGCCGGTATCGCAATCGCCGTGGCGGCGGCGATGACCGGACACAACCGTGCGCGCGTCGCACAGCTTCCCGATACGAAGGGCATGAAGCATCGCGTCGCGACGCAGCGCGGCCACGACGCCAACTTCGGAACGCTGGTCAGCCAGGTGATCCGCCTCACCGGCGCGGCGCTGGACAGCATCGGCAACGCCGAGCGATGCGATCCGGACGAACTGCGGCGCGCGCTCGGGCCGGATACCGCAGCCGCAGTATTTGTGGTTTCGCACCACACCGCGCAAAGCGGGATGATCGGGCTCGCCGAGTTCTGCGATATCTGCCACGCCGCCGGCGTGCCGGTGATCGTCGATGCCGCGGGCGAGCATGATCCGCGCGACCAGCTTGGCGCGGGCGCCGATATCGTCATCGTCAGCGCTCACAAGAACTACGGCGCGCTCACCGCCGGAATCGTGATGGGCCGCCGCTCGCTGATCGAAGCATGCCTGATGCAGGATGCCGGAATCGGCAGACCGATGAAGGTCGGCAAGGAAGGCATCGCGAGCGTGATCGCGGCGCTGGATGAATGGCGACGGCAAGACCGCAAGGCCGTCCATGCCGATTGGACGCGCCGGGCGCGCCTTGCGGTCGACGCGCTCGGAGGAATCCCGGGACTTCGTGTCGAGATTGCGCCCGACACGCCGGGCAGCCCGCTCAATCGCGCTCGCATTCATGCCGGGAGTTGCGACCGGATCGTCCGCGCGCTCGCCAGTGGCGAGCCGAGCATCCGGGTCTGGCAGCATGGCTTGCCGCACGGCTATTTCGAGCTCGATCCCCGCACGATCGACGACCAGGACATGCAAACGATTTGCCGGGCGATCCAAGCCCTAGCAACGGGAGGATGACGATGCCGAGGCAATTCCGCCGCGTGGTGACGGGCCATGACGCAAACGGCAAGGCCGTGGTGATCTCCGACGGCCCCTCGCCGTTGGTCCACGTCAATCCGAACGAGCCCGAGTGGTATTCGGCCGACATGTTCCGGACCGGCGAAATGCCGGCGCGCATCTTGTCGAATACGCCCGAAACGACGCTTGGCCCCCGGCGGCAGATGCCGGCCAAGAGCGGCACGGTAATCCGCATCAACCACTTTCCGCCGGACCCGGAAGCGGTGCGCGCAATGACACCGAAGGATTCGCAGCGCGCCTTTGCAGCGCTCGGCAACCAGAAGGCCGCCACCTTCGGCAAGGGCGGCAGGCATCCGCTGATGCATCGCACCGAAACCATCGACTACGCCATCATCCTGGAGGGCGAAATCACGATGGTGATGGATGACGAGGACGTGCATCTCAAGGCCGGCGACGTGCTGGTGCAATGCGGCACCAACCACGCCTGGAGCAACCGCTCCGACAAGCCGTGCGTGGTGTGCTTCGTGCTGATCGACGGCGCGTTCGAGCCAGAGCTGAAGGCGCGGTTCGGGTAGCGCCTACGTGTTCGAACCGCTCTCGATCTGGAACTGCTCGACCACGCTCGGCTGGATCACCTTGGCGTGCAGCGTGAGCAGCACCAGGTCGGCATCGACGCCCTCGCCGGCCGCCACCGCGGCTTCGATGCGGCGCTCGACCTGAAGCGCAAGATCGTCGCTGTTGCTGTTGGCAAAACCCGCCGGCCCGATCATGCAATAGCCGACGATCTCGGCCGCCGCGCGATACGCCTGCGGCGGCGGCTCGTCGCCGACCGCGTCGTCGGCGATCAGCCGCACGATGGTGAGCTTCACCGCTTCGGGAACCAGATTGGGATGCACGTCAACCGACCGCAGTGCGCGATCGAGCGCGCGCAGATCCTCGGAGCGGCCAAAAATACCGAACAGGCCGAATGAGGACCATCGCCGAGCCATTCTCACCACCTCGCAACGACACGGGCGATCAGAACGTCGACCGCAGCTTGAGATGATCCAGCCGGTTGGCCGACGGAATGTCGAGCCGGCGCGTTTCGCTCCGCGACTGCACGTCGAGCGGGACGACCACGCCCGCGGTGCCACGCGACCAGAGCTTGCGATAGAACTCCGGCAGCGTCTTGGTCGCTTCGCCGCCGATGCCGACGATGATATCGCCGCGCTTGATGCCGGATTTCTCGGCCGGACTTTCCGGTGTCACGCGGCCGACCTGCAGTTGCCCGCCGACTTCGTTGGCGTTGACGCCGAGCCACGGCTTGGGCTCTCCGGACACCTTTCCGTCCGCCAGCAGATCGCCAAGAATCGGCAGCAGCGCATCGATCGGCACGAACATGTTGCCGGGCAGCGCGGCCGAGCCGCCGCCAGCGTTGCCTACGATCAGCGACCCGACGCCGACCAGCTTGCCTTCGCGGCTGATCAGCGCCGCACCGCTCCAGGCCGGATGCGGCGGCGAGGTGAAGATCGCCTCGGTCAGCAGGTATTCCCATGAGCCCGCGAACTCGCGCTTGGCCACGACGTTGACCGGCACCACCATCCCGGCGCCGCCGAAGCTCGCCACCAGCGCGCGGTCGCTCTCCTTGACGTCGGCGGATCGGCCGAACGTCAGCGGCTTGATCTTCAGCGGCTCGATGCTGCGCAGCAGGCCCAAACCTGTGTCGTGGTCGTAGCCGACGACGTTCGCCGGCACGGTCCGGCCGGCGTTGGTGAGGACCTCGGCGGCATGGGCCTCGACCATGAGATAGCCGATGGTCAGGATCAGGCCGCTCTCGTCGATGAGGATGCCGGAGCCTTCGCGCTCGCGCCCCAGATTGCCGACCGAGCGGCCGTCCGGATTGATGAACGTCTTGATGCGGACCACGGCCGAGAACAGGTCCTGGGCCGGGGTGGCCTGAGGCGGCGCGGTTTGCGCGAGCGCCGCGGATGCGGCTGAAAAGACCGCCAGCGCTGCAATCGAGAGGATTTGGAGGGCACGCATGAGCCAGCCCCTGTTCAGGAATCCGGAACTATAACGCTCAATCTTCCGTTATGTCGCCTGGACCCATCACATCTTTGCCCACAAATCACGATATAGATGGGGATGAGCCGGTCGCGACCGGTGCTACTCGGACCACTCAATGCCGCTGCCTCGTTTGCTGGTTATGGAAGGCAATACCGCCGAAGGGCGTGCCTTGTATTCGGCCGCGGGCGGCAGGCCGCCAAGCGAAAGCTACGCCAACCTGCTGCGCGAGCTTCTGCCCGACGCCATCGTCGATATCTGCTATCCGGCCGACGCCGGCGTGAACCTGCCCGACCGCATGGGCGTGGAAGGCTACGACGGCGTCGCGATCACCGGCTCCTCGCTCAACATGTACAACGGCGGTCCCGAGATCACGCGCCAGATCGAGCTGGCGCGGACGGTGCTGGATTCGCACACGCCGGTGTTCGGAAGCTGCTGGGGCCTGCAGGTACTCACCACCGCGGCCGGCGGCAGCGTGCGGCGAAATCCGAAGGGCCGCGAGATCGGCTTCGGCCGGCGCATCGGGCTGACCGCCGCCGGGCGCGGGCATCCGATGTACGACCGCAAGGCCGAGGTGTTCGACGCCGTCACCGTGCATCTCGACGAAGTCGAGGCGCTGGCGCCCGGCATGCAGGTGCTGGCCGCCAACGCGATGTCGCAGGTGCAGGCGGCCGAGATCCGGGTCAACGGCAGCGCCGCCGCCTGGGGCGTGCAGTACCATCCGGAGTATTCGCTGCACGACATGGCCTCGACGGTGCGGCGCTACGGCAAGCGGATGGTGGACGACGGCTTCTTCTCAAGAGAAAGCGAACTGCTGCGCTACGCCGAGGACCTGGAGATGCTGCACTCCGACCCGCGCAATCAGGCGCTGTCCTGGAAGTACGGCATCGACGGCGCCGTGCTCGACAAGTCGGTACGGGTGAAGGAAATCGAGAACTGGATCACCCACCAGGTGGTGCCGACCCGCGCCAAGCGCGGGCGGGGCTAACGGACGGCACTCACAAAATCTCACACACCTCGTCGAAGCCGAAGCGGTCCTCGCGCGGGCCAAGGTTCGCCGGATCGCCATAGCCCAGACAGCACAGAAAATTCGATTTGAACCGCCCGTCGGGAAAGAACGCGGCGTCGACCTTGTCGTTGTTGAACCCCGACATCGGGCCGCAGTCGAGGCCGAACGCGCGAGCGGCGAGCATGAAGTAGGCGCCCTGCAGCGAGCTGTTGCGCAGCGCGGTGGTGCGGATCGCCTCCGGCGTGGTCTCGTACCAGCTCCGGGCCTGCTGATTGGCGTACATCCGCGGCAGGTGCTCGAAGAAGCTCATGTCGTACGCCAGGATCGCCACCACCGGCGCGCTCAGTGTCTTCTTGACGTTGCTCGACGACAGCGCCGGCCGCAGCCGGTCCTTGGCCTCGGCGCTGCGCACGAACACGATCCGCTGCGGCTGCGAGTTGGCCGTGGTCGGTCCCCATTTCATCAGGTCGTAGATTGCGCGCAGCACGTCGTCGCCGACCGGTTGCGGCGTGTAATCGCTGTAGCTGCGCGCCTTGCGCAACAGGAGGTCGGCGGCTTCCTCGGAAATCTTCATCGTGTCCCCGTCTCGCGCATTCAGCCCGCCACCGGCACGACCTCGGTCGCGGCCTTGCGCACCAGCCGCTTCACCGCATTGGATGCCACCACGGCCCGGCCGTCGGCATAGGCCTCGTGGTTCTTCTCGATGTCGTCGAGATCGTAGAGATAATTCACCATCAGGCCGTGCGACTGCGCGATGCCGCGCTCGCTGGTGTCCGCCAGCCAGTTGAGCCGTTCCAGCCGAGCGCCGTTGCCAAGATGGAACCGCGC
Source organism: Rhodoplanes serenus (assembly GCA_945897515.1). Classification (GTDB taxonomy): domain Bacteria; phylum Pseudomonadota; class Alphaproteobacteria; order Rhizobiales; family Xanthobacteraceae; genus Z2-YC6860. The sequence continues at coordinate 76,245 of CAMDFO010000015.1, forward strand.
CACCGCATCGGCCGGATGGCCGCGCCGGTTGCGCGCGCGGAGGAAATACCACGCGGCGGCGAGCAGCAGCGGTTCCTTCAGCGGCTCGCGTGCCTCGGCCAACTGCCACCAGCCCTGGCGGTCGAGACCGGCCAGCGCGGCACGGTCCTCCTCGCTGAGCGCCGCCGAATTCTCCGTCTTGCGCTCGCGCTCGAGCCACTGCGCGAAATCCGGCACCGGCGAGAGCGTCACGAAGACCTGCAGCTTGGGATTTTCGCGGCAGATTTCCTGCACCACCTGCTTGATCAGAAAGCTGCCGAACGACACGCCGGCGAGCCCACGCTGACAGTTCGAGATCGAGTAGAACACCGCGGTCGACACCTTGTCGGACGGCAGCGCGTCGCGCTGCACCGACAGGATCGGCGCGACCGCGTCGGGGATTTCGCGGGTCAGCGCGACCTCGACGAAAATCAGCGGCTCGTCGACCAATGCCGGATGAAAGAACGCGTAGCAGCGGCGGTCGGCCGGATCGATGCGGCGGCGCAGATCGTCCCAGCTTCGGATGCGGTGCACTGCCTCGTAGCGGATGATCTTCTCCAGGATCATCGCCGGCGTCGACCAGTCGATCCGGCGCAGCACCAGGAAGCCGCGGTTGAACCACGAAGAAAACAGATGGACAAAGTCGGCGTCGACCGCCTTGAGATCGTTGCGCAGATCGATCGCGTCGATGAGTTGCTCGCGCATACGCACCAGCGCGCCGGTGCCGCCGGGGGCGAGGTTGAGCCGGCGCAGCAGCTCCTGCCGCCGGGGCTCGGCTGCAACGTGAACGCGAGCCGCGGTGGCGTCCGACGGGCCCTTCTGCCAGGCCGCGATGGCGGCATCGAGCTTGGCGCCGTCGGGGCCGAAGCGGCTCATCAGGGCTTCGAAGAACGCGATCCGGGGGCCGGTGGTCATGTCCGCATATTTGGCGAGGATATCGCCGGCCAGCGCCGCCCCGGACGCCTCGCCGCGACCCGACAGCAGCTCCTCGCACAAGTCCGCCAGATTTTCAGAGTGCGCCTGCGGCTCGCCGCGCCGGGCGCGCGCGAGATCGAGCAGGGCGCGGCCGCGCTCGGTGATGGTCGCGAGCATTTCGCCGAAATACGTCGTGTTCATTGCCAGTCCCGTCGTGCCCAACGGCACGTGATCATTTTAGCGGAAATGTTCAAGGGATTACGACAGTCCAAAACGAAGCAGCGGTTAAGGGTACCGGGCCTGGACAAAATCGCGGCGGCACGCCACTGGTTCCCGCACGATGCCGCTATTTTAGGAGAGGACATGCCCGGTCCGTTGGCAGGTGTTCGCGTTTTGGAGCTGGCCCGCATCCTGGCGGGGCCGTGGGCCGGTCAGGTGCTTGCCGATCTCGGCGCCGACGTGATCAAGGTCGAGCGCAGCAAGGTGGGCGACGACACCCGCGCCTGGGGCCCGCCGTTCGTCGAGGGCAAGGACGGCCATCTCGGCGCCGCCTATTTTCATTCCACCAACCGCGGCAAGCGCTCGATCGAAGCCGATTTCGAGAGCGAGGACGGCAAGCGCATCGTCAAAAAGCTCGCGGCGCGCTCCGACGTGCTGATCGAGAACTTCAAGGTCGGCGGGCTCGCCAAGTTCGGGCTCGACTACAAGAGCCTCGCGCCGGATTGCCCGCGGCTGATCTATTGCTCGGTCACCGGCTTTGGCCAGGACGGACCCTACGCGTCGCGCGCCGGCTACGACCTGATGGCGCAGGGCATGGGCGGATTCATGTCTCTCACGGGCATGGACGAGCCGACCCGGTCCGGCGTTCCGGTGTCCGACATCTTCACCGGCGTCTATTCGGTGATCGGTATTCTGGCCGCGCTCCAGCAGCGTCAGCGGACCGGCAAGGGCTGCTACGTCGACACCGCGCTGGTCGATTCCACGGTCGGCGTGCTGGCGAACCAGGGGCTGAACTACCTGGTGTCCGGCGAGGTGCCCAAGCGGATCGGCAACGCGCATCCCAACATCGTGCCGTATCAGGTGTTCCCGGTGGCCGACGGCTACATCATCATCGCCACCGGCAACGACAGCCAGTACGTCAAGCTTTGCGGCGTGCTGGGCGCGCCTGAGCTCGGCAAGGACCCGGCCTATATCGACAACAAGGCGCGGCTCGGCAAGCGCGCCGAGATCGTCGGCAAGCTCTCGGCGCTGACCGAAAAGATGGGCATGGACGATCTGCTCACCAAGCTGGAGGCGGTCGGCGTGCCGGCCGGTCCGATCAACACGCTCGATCAGGTGTTCACCGATCCGCACGTCATCCATCGCGGCATGAAGCTCGACATTCCGAGCGCCGAGGCGAAGGCCGGCACCATCCCGGGCATCCGGACGCCGATCACGGTCGACGGCCAGCCGATGGCGTCGCCGAACCCTGCGCCGCGGCTTGGGCAGCACACGGCGGAAATCTTGAAGGAAATCGGCGAGGGTTGAACTCTCCGCCGTTATTCCGGGGGGCCGCGAAGCGGCGAGCCCGGAATGACGCCAAACCACTACAGCCCCTTCTCCGCGTCCTTCCAGCGCTGTGACGCCGTGGCGCTCGCAACAATGTCGTCGACGTTGGCGAGCTTGACGCGGTCGCGCACCAGCCCCTTGTAGAAATCGGCTTTCGACACCGGCGGAACGTCGGCGATGATGGTCCAGCTCTCCCCGCCATCGAGGCTTTCGAACACCTGGCCGTCGGTGTCGGCGGCGTAGAGCCCATAACCGCCGTCCCAGCATTCGATGGTCAACGCGCTGAACAGCGCGCGCTGGCCGTTCGGCAGGCCGCCGAGCAAACGCTCCCAGGTCTTGCCGGCATCAGGGCTGCGGAAAATCTTGCCGCGCGCACGACCAAGCTCGTACCAGTGCACCGGCCAGCCGACGCCGGCCGACATGAACAGCAGATCCGGCCGGTCGGGATGGATCACGATAGCGTCCGGATAGTTGGCCGCATGCGGCATCGGTATCTTGCGCCAGGTGGCGCCGCCGTCCTCGCTCGACATCATGCCGACGATGCCGTTGGCGATGATGATGCGATCCGGCCGAGCGGGGTTCACCAGGATGCGATGGATGTCGCACTCCTGCACGTTCGGATCGACCGGCAGCTCGACGAAGCTCTCGCCGAAATCCGTCGACACTTGCAGCGAGCCGATCTCGACGCCGACCAGCAGGCGGTCGCCATCCAGCACGATGTCCTTGATATGACCGATGCGCGGCGGCGGCGGGAAGGTCCATTGCGAGACGCTCTTGGTGTTGCGGAACGCCGGCAGCTCGCGCCAGGTGTCGCCCTTGTTCTCGCTGACGTAGAGATGCGCCGGCAGCGAGCCTGCGAACACCACGTCGCGGCCCTGCAGCTTGCCGGCGCGGCAGGACCAGAACTCGAAATGTTCGAAGCCCTTGTTCACCCATCGCCAGGTGATGCCGCCGTCGTCGCTGCGCGACATTCCGACGCCGCGGGTCGCGGCAAACAGCGTGCCGTCGTCGAGCGCGGTCACGGCGCTGACGAACACGCCTTGCAGCGCGCGGTGCTTGACAGTCCATCCCCGCTCGGTGCGGACGAGCAATGCGACGCCGTCGACGGTGCCGACCAGGATGGTGTCGGATGGCCCGTTCGCACGCTGGATGTTGGTGCCGCCGTTGGACAACAGGATCATGGGTCTGCCCGGTTCGAGTGCGGTTCAAGTCTGTTCCATCGGGAGTGAAAAGCCAACGCTCCGCCGCCCCTGGTGTTTGAAAGGCGCGGGGTGCGCCTTCATTTCCTTTGCCCTCACAACGTGAGGGAGCAGAGCGCCGAAAGGCGCAGTGGGCTTTCGCCCCAGCCGGACCATGACGCGGCCCGGCACACGCTTGCGAGGCGTGTTGCGGCCAGTGACGTAGGCCGCTCGCCTCTCGGCGCTCCACCGCGGCATTTTTCAGCTCCGGGCCAAGCTTCTT
>CAMDFO010000016.1 GCA_945897515.1 Rhodoplanes serenus
GCGGCGACTGCGTCGGCGCAAGCCTCCGGGGAGTGGAAGCTCGGCACGCCCGCGGCGGCAAGCTGCGCCAATGCGTCGGGCGCTTCCGGCACCAGGAACACCGCGATCGGCTTTTGCGCATTCGCGCTGTCGACGATCGGCTTGACCGCCAGATGCGGGTAGAATCGCGCCGATGAGCCGACCACGACCACAACCAGATCGAACTCTGGCGCGGTGGTGAGAATATCGAGCGCGCCCTTCATCACGTCGTATTGCGCGCCGGCCAAGGTGAGATCGATCAGCCTGGCCGGTGTCACCTCGACTCCGGTTTTGTCTTTGATGCGCTTGAGCGTGTCGTCGCTCGGCTGCTGCACCTCGATGCCGCGCGAGGACAGCGGATCGACCACCATGGTGGCGCCGCCCGCTGTCGTCGTGACGACAGCGGCGGTCATGCGCCGCGCGCCGCGCTGCGGCTTCGGCATGCGGGCCAGCAGCGGGAAACCCTCGATCAGGCCTTCGAGCGTGTCGACGCGGGCGATGCCGCATTCGGCGAGGAAGACATCGGCGATGTCGTCCTCGCCGGCGAGCGCGCCGGTGTGGGAGACGGCCAATTCACGGCCCGCAGCGGAACGGCCGAGCTTGTAGGCCAGCACCGGCTTGCCGCGCTTGGATGCTTCCAGCGCGAAGGCGCGCAGCGCGTCGGCCTTGCGCAGCGTCTCGAGGAACAGCACGTAGCCGTCGATGCCGGGATCGTCGAGCGTGGCGGCGCAGATTTCGCCGATCGAAAGATCGACCTCGTTGCCGACCGAAACCAGGCCGGCATAGGCGATGCCGCGCGCTTTGCCGCGTGACAGGAATGTGCCGATCATGCCGCCGCTGTGCGAGGCGGCGAAGATGCGGCCGACCGGCAGGTCCGGCTCGTCAAAGGCGGCGTTGGCGGTGAGGAATGTCTTGTTACGCAGATCGACGATACCGAGGCTCGATGGCCCGACGAGACGCGTGCCGGTGTTCTTCACGATCTCGCGCAACCGGGCTTCGCGGATCACGCCTTCCGCACCGGTCTCGCTGAAGCCGTTCGCGAGCGCGGTGACCACCGGCACGCCGAGCCGGCCGCATTCTTCGATGGCCTCAATCGTCGCGTCGGTGTTGGCAACGACATAGACGTGCTCGGGCACTTCCGGCAGCGCGGCCAGCGACGGCCACGCGCGCTCGCCGAGCACCTCGTCGCGCCGCGCGTTGACCGGATAGATGCGGCCGGCATAGCCGGCCTGCCGCAGATACTTCAGCGGCCGGCCGGCGGTTTTCGTTGCGTCGTTGGATTGTCCGACGATCGCGACCGATTGCGGCGCGAACAGCACTTGCGCCAGACGATTGGTCACTCGGCGGCCTCGGCGGATTTCGGTTTCGGCGGGCGCTGGTCAAACCGGCGGTCGAACACGTGCTCGGCGATGCGGTTCTTCAGCATCTCGACCGAGCCGCCGGCGATCATCCAGCCGCGGCAGCGCCGCATGCAGTATTCGACCAGCGACGATTTGCTGTAGCCGGTCGCACCCATGATCTGGATCGCCTCGTGCGCCAGCTCGAAGCCGGTCTGATTGCACGCCGCTTTCGCGACGGCGGTTTCGTAGGCCGAGGGCAATCCTTTGTCGGCGTTGACGGCGGCGCGATAGAGCAGGAGCTGCGCGCTCTCCAGCTTGATCGCCATGTCGGCGAACTTCCATTGCAGGCCCTGGAACTCCGACAGCGGCCGGCCGAACTGCTGGCGCACCTTGGCGTGCTCGCGCGCCTGGTTATAAGCGTAGCGGCCGAACGCCAGCGACCGCGCGGTGTTGCCGAGCCGCTCGACGTTGAAGCTCGCCATCTGTTTCTTGAAGCCGCCGGGACCGAGCAGCACGTTCTGCGCCGGGATGCGGGCGTTGTCGAAGTGCAGTTCGGACCACTGCTCGCCGCTCATGAACTCCTGTGGCGGGCCGATGGTGAAGCCCGGCGTGTCGCGCTCGACCAGCACCGAGCCGATGCCGCCGACCCCGCGGTCGTAGCGCACATAGACCAGGAACACCGAGGCGTCCGGGCTGAAGGTCGAGAACACCTTGGTGCCGTTGAGGACGTAGTTTGCGCCGTCCTGCTTTGCGGTGGTTTTCAGGTCGGTCACGGCGGAGCCGGCCTCCGGCTCGCTCATGCCGAGACTGATCACCATGCGCCCAGCCAGGCATTCGGTGAGCCACTTCGTCTTCTGATACTCGGTGCCGTATTCCGAAAAGGTGCGGATCGGCCCGAAGTTGCCGAATTGCACGACGTCGGCGCTGCGCGGGCAGACCGCTGCGACCTGCTCGATCGCGATCACCGCGTCCATCAGCGAGCCGCCCTGGCCGCCGTCGGCCTCCGGGATGGTAATGCCCATCAGGCCCTGTTCGCTCATCTTCTGCGCCACCGCGAAAGGAAATCGCGGCTCGTGGGCGCGCGCGAGCGAGTCCTTCTCCAGATGCGCCAGCGCGAAGCGGCGCACGGATTCGGCGAACAGGTTCTGCTCTTCGGTGAAGTCGAAGTTCATGGATGATCTATCTCAGCGTCATTCCGGGGCGCCGCACAGCGGCGAGCCCGGAATCCATTCTCGCATCATAGCGGTCAAGTGGGCTGTCGTCGTGGCTTTGGATTCCGGGCTCGCGGGCTTTGCCCGCGCCCCGGAATGACGGAAGAGAAGCCTAATCCGCCTTCGCTCCCGACCGCCGCACGATCGCCGACCACTTGGTCTCTTCCTTGTCGATGTCGGTGGCATACTCCTCGGGCGTCGAGGGCAGCGGCTCGGTGCCGTCGGCGGCCATGCGGTCCTTGGTGTCGGGCGCCATCACCGCCTGGCGCAGCGCGGCGCTCAGCTTGTCGACGATCGGCTTCGGGGTGCCGGCGGGCGCCACGATCCCATAATGAAGGACGGCCTCGAACCCCGGCAGCGCGGCCTCCGACACGGTCGGCAGGTCGGGGAACACCGGCGAGCGCTGCGGTCCGGTCACCGCGAGCGGACGCACCTTGCCCTCCTTCGCGATGCCGATGGCGGAGGGGATCGACGAAAAGTAAATCTGCACGTGGCCGCCGATCAGGTCGGTGAGCGCGGGCGCGGTGCCGCGGTACGGCACGTGCGTGAGCTTGATGTCGGCCATCTGCTCGAACAGCACGGCGCCGAGATGGATGCCGCTGCCGACCCCGGCCGATGCGTAGCTGAGCCTGCCCGGCTCCTTTTTCGCCAGTGCGATCAACTCCGGGATGGTGCTCGCCGGCACCTTGGGATTGACCAGCACGATGAGCTGGCCCATGCCGATCAGGCCCACCGGGGCGAAATCCTTGCGCGGGTCGTAGCCGACGTTGCTGTAGAGCGACGGATTGACCGCGAGCGTCCCGGTGCCGCCCAGGACCAGCGTGTAACCATCCGGCGCGGCGCGCGCGACCTGGCGGGTGGCGATCGAGCCGCCGGCGCCGGCGCGGTTCTCGACCACGACGTTCTGGCCGAGCGTCTTGCTCATCTTCTCCGCCACGGTGCGCGCCATCACATCGTTGCCGCCGCCGGCAGCGTAGGGCACGACCAGCGTGATCGACCGGGTGGGATAATCCTGCGCCGATGCGGTCGCGAGCGGAGCGAGTGTCGCCGCGGCCAGCGTGAGCGCAGACAGTGCAAGCTTCATTGCATTCCTCATCCTTGCCTCGTCATCATTATTGCGGCTTGTGTCCCATCGACTTGATGATCGCAGACCATTTGATGTCCTCCTGGTCGAGGATCGCGGCGTGCTCTTCCGGCGTGGTCGGCATGACGTCCGCGCCTTCCTGATTCAAACGCCGCTTGACCTCGTCGGTCGCGAGCGCCGCCCGCAACTCCTTGTTAAGCCGCTCGACGATCGGGCGTGGCGTGCCGGCCGGCGCAACGATGCCGTAGGTCAGCACCGCGTCGAAGCCGGGCAGGCCCGACTCCGCGATGGTCGGCAGGTCCGGGAACGTGCTGGAGCGCTTCAACGACGTGCCGGCCAGCGCCCGGATCAGCTTGCCTTCGAGCGCGCCGCGCGACACCGGTATCGGGTTGAAGCCGACCTTCACGTGACCGCCGACCAGTTCGGTGATCAGCGGCTGCGAGCCTTTGTAGGGAATGTACTGCAGCTTTACGCCGGCCTGCTGGGCGAACAGCACCGCGGCGAGATGGTTCACGGTGCTGACGCCGGGGGTGGCGACCTGGAACGGCTCTTTCGATGCCTTCATCAAACCGATCAGTTCACGCACGTCTTTGACGTTCATGCTGGGATGCAGCAGCAACAAAGCCGGCGCGCCGCCGATCAGACCGATCGGCGCGAAATCCTTGCGCACGTCGTAGCCGACGTTGCTGAACATGTACGGGCCGGTCGCCATCGTCGATGTATAGGCGAGCAGCAGCGTGTAGCCGTCGGCCGGTCCCTTCGCCACCGCGCGGGTCGCGACCGTGCCGCTGCCGCCGGCGGGCCGGTTTTCGACCACCACCTGCTGGCCGAGCGAGGCGCTGAGCTTGTCCGCCACCGCGCGCGCCATCATGTCGTTGGTTCCGCCAGGAGGCAGCGGGATCACCAGCGTGATCGCGCGGTTGGGATAATCGCTCTGGCCGGCGGCAGGAACGATGCCGAGGACCAGCGCCAACGTTGCAAGACAGCTCCGGAACGATGGACGTGCGGACATGGCTTTCAGCTCTCCCTGAAGCCCGGTTACTGTCGCGCATTCCACGTGATAGATAAATGCCTGTTTCTGCGCGAGCCTGCGCGACTAGCCGCGGCGGCGCGTTGGACGGGTAAGCCGCGGTCATTCCGGGGCGCGAGCAACGCGAGCGAGCCCGGAATCCAGGGCGACAGGCGTGGCTCTGGATTCCGGGCCCGGCACGGAGCCTGTCATCGGGCCGCGCTCCGCGCGGACCCGGTGGCGCCATCCCGGAATGACGGAGAGAGTCGCGCCGCTAGATCTTTGGAATATTCGCTTCCTGGATCACATCGGACCAGCGCTTGGTGTCTTCCGCGATGAAGGCGCGGGCCTCGGCCACGTTGCCGCTGCCCGGCGTCAGCAGCAATTGCTTGAAGCGCGCCACCAGTTCCGGCTCCTTCAGCACCTCGTTGAGCGTGGCGTTCAACTTGTTGACGATCGGCGCAGGCGTTCCGGGCGGCGCCGAAATCGCGTTCCAGGTGTCCGAGATCAGGCCCTTGATACCAAGCTCCCCCATCGTGGGCAGATCGGCGAGCTCCGGAATGCGCTGCTCGGTGGTGACCGCCAGGATGCGCGCCTTCTTGCCTTCGTGCAGCTTGATGGCCGACTCAAGCTGCATGAAGATCATGTCGACATGCCCGGCGACGAGATCGTTCAAGGCCGGCCCGGTACCCTTGTAGGGGACGTGGACCAACTTGGTGCCGGTCAGCTTCTGAAACAGCTCGGCCGTGAGGTGCGACGTCGTCCCCGGGCCCTGCGAAGCGTAATTGATCTTCCCCGAATTGGCCTTGATGTAAGTCATGAACTCTTGCGCGGTCTTGGCCGGGAAGTCGTTCTTGACCATCAGCACGTTCGGCGCCCGCGACATGATGCCGACGAACTGGAATTTCGTCGGGTCGTAGTTCAGCGACTTGTAAAGCACCACGTTGGTGGTGATCGGCGACGGCTGCGACGCCATGAGCTGATAGCCGTCCGGCTCGGCCTTGTAGATCGCCTCGGCGGCCAGGCTTCCGCCGGCGCCGCCGCGATTCTCGATGACGATGGTCTGGCCGAGCTTGGCCGCCATCCTCTGCGTCACCAGCCGCGTCACGGTGTCGACGCCGCCTCCGGCCGGAACGGTGACGAGGATGCGGATCGTCTTGTTGGGGTAGTCGGCCGCGCTCTGGGCGGCGGCTTGCGATGCCGCGAGCATCGTACCGGCGGCGATCAAGGCGAGAAATTTGGACATGGGACGATCCTCGAACTGATGGCTTGGAACAGCTAACCCCCGGGGCTTGATTGCCGGGCAGGAGCGAAAAAGTCAATTTGCTGCGGTGTCGCGCATGGCCACATAGCGTCCCGGTTGAGCCTCAGTCAGGCGCCGATGACTTGAGCCAACAACCGGCTGGCATCGGGCGGTGGCGCGTCGCCGCGCCAGGCGACGTATTGATCCGGGCGCACCAGCACCAGATCGCGCCCATAGAGCTCGCGGGCATCGGCCTGCGGCACATCAAGGACTTGCAGCGGCACGCCGCGCTCGCGGGCCGCGTGCTCGATCGCGCTGCTGTCAGGCGGCTTGGCGCCGAGCCGCAACAGCGTGAAGCCGAAGCCCATGCGGTCGAACAGCGAACTGCCGTATCCGCGCCCGGCGTCAAGCCAGAAATGTGGGGCGCGTCCGCCCGGAACGCCGGACGGCGTGTAGTTCACAGTGTCATCCGCGGGCGGCGTGCCGTCCGCAAAGATCAGCGGTGATCCGTCATAACGCGCCCCAAGCTGCACTCCGAGGGAGGCGAACTCTTCGCCGAGCGTCGCGATGAATTCGCGAAACCGGCGCCGCGCGGCTTCACCCTCGGCAGAATCCTGCTCGATTTCGGAAGCGACCGGCGCGGTGGCAAGATGCTTGTTGAGCTCGCGGCCCGCGGTGGTGTTACGTTCGGCAACCGGACGGCGCTCCTGCTCGTAGGATTGCAACAGGTGCGGGCCGCCCCAGCCTTGGACAATCGCAGCTAGTTTCCAGCTCAGGTTGGAGGCGTCGTCCATGCCGGTGTTCATGCCGAAACCTCCGGTCGGCGTGAACAGATGCGCAGCATCGCCGGCCAGGATGACGCGGCCGGCGATGAAGCGTTCGGCGACGAGCGCGACGCCCGCGGTCCACGGACGTTGGTCCAGCATTTCCATTGGCACCTCGGCGCCAATGGCGCGGCGGATCAGCGCCGTGATTGCTGCGTCGTCGGGCGGAGCGTCGCTGTCGTCGCGGGCCTTGGAGAAAATCAGAAACTCCTCGTCGCCGGCCAGCGAGATGATGGTGGCGCGGACTTCGGGATTCACCACCCAGTATTGCCAGCCGTGCCGGTGGGCGAGAAAATCGCGGTACAACGTCGGCGCACGCATGTGGGTCGCGACCATGCGGCCGCCGTAGTGCGGCGCATCGAGCTTGGCGAATCCGTGATAGCGCAGCGCCAGCGAGCGGCGCACGAAGCTGCGGCCGCCGTCGCAACCGACCAGATATTGTGCGCGCCAAATCTCATGGCGCGCTTCGTTCGCGCCTGCAGCCGACTCGGCTTCGATCGTGACGCCGTCGGCGTCGTCCTCGAATTTCTCAACCTGCCAGCCGAAGCGGATCGTGATGTTGGCGCTCCTGCGCGCCTGTTCGAGCAGGAATTGTTCGACGTACATCTGGTTGGCGCGCAGGATCGGCTCGGGCACCTGGTCGGTCGCGGCCGAGTTGGCGACGGCGCGCTGCTTCTCGGCTTCCGACGGCATGCGAAGTCGCGCCAGCTCCGCGCCGTTGAGGCGCGTCAGGTAGGCGACGTCGGTCGGGCGGTCCGGCGGAAGTCCGAGCGCGCGGATTTGTGCGGAGAAGCCGAGCCGCCGATGGTGCTCCATCGTGCGTGAGTTGTGCGAGCTGCCCTTGGGGTGCGGGCGAATCTCGGGCTCGGTGTTGAACAGCACCGAGCGCACGCCGTAGCGGTCGAGGAACAACGCCAGCAGCAGGCCGACCGGGCCGCCGCCGACGATGGCGACGGGAATGGTGTTCGCGTCACGCGGCATGCGGGGACTGTATCCGAACCGGCGCGCGCGTGTTCAAAGCTGTTTGGGGTTTCCCTTGAGGATCTCGTAACGCCAGGTTTTGTTGTCGCTGTCAATGAAGAGCGCGACGTTGTCCTGAACCTGCACGCGGTAGCACTCCTCGTCGTCCTTCGGAAACTTGAAGCAGACGCGCTCGCCACGCACGGTCCAGCGTCCCGTGGAGCGCTCGTCGTCGGTCCTGGATTTCACCGATCCGTCGGGCAGGTAGTGCTCGGTCAGCAGGCCGTCGTCATTTTTCCCGGTGATGGTGTTGCCGAGGAGTGCATTCCAGGCCGCCAGGCCGGTCAGCCGCGGGGCCGGTTGGGGGATTGTGGGAGTCGCGGCGGTGCGTGCGGGCGGGGTCGGCGGCGCGGTCAGCTTGAACGAGTTGAAGAACCGCTGCGTGTCCGGACTGGTCTCGATGCCGGCCGGACCGACGACCACTTGCTGATAAAGCTGGCGGCCGACCGCCGTGATGCGGAGTTTCTTGATCGGGGTGTCGGGGCATTTGTCGAAGATCAGATCCATGACCAGCCCGTCCGGAATCGATGTGCGCCGGTCGTCGCGCAACTCGCACTTGTCCTTGATCGCCGCAATCATGCCGGTGGCAAATGCCTCGTCCGAAAGGTTGCCTCGCGCTGGATTGTGGTAGCGGGTCGCAGCGGCAAGCCATACGGCATTTCCGGCCGCGACGGCGTATTGACGGCTACTAACCATGGTCTGCGCATTGTGGTTGGCCGGAACAGGTTGCGCGGCGCCGGGAAATTCGATCGAGAATCCGTCGTCCGCCGAGGTGAAGGTCTGCCACTCCAACGGTTTCGCCGGGGCGGCGACCGGCGCGGGCGGTGGCGCCATCTCGGTCAGCTTGAAGGAATCGAGGACCCGCTGCGCCTCCGCAGTCTTTTCGAATCCGGCAGGGCCGACGGCGATCACGTTATAGATACGGTGGCCGATTGTGTAGGACCGCAGCCGGACCGCGGCGCCTTCCGGGCATTTCTCGAACGTGAACTCGGAGCCGACGCCGCCGGGAACCGAAAGCCATCGCTCGTTGTGGACCTGGCAGTCTTTCTTGAACTGGTCCGCCATGATCTGCATGGCCTGCGCACCGGTCGCGGTGAAATCCGCCGCCGGATTGCGGATGATCGCCATCACCATGTAGCCGCCGTTGGCCCTCGACTTCAGCTCGTAGTTTCGCTCCAGCAGGAGGTTGGACTTCGGCGGATCGTCCTTCATGGTGGCCGTGCCTGGAAGTTCCACGGACAGGCCGTCCTGCACGCTGCCGTAGGTTTTCCATTCTTGAGCAGCGGAGGAACCAGCGAATGTTGCAACGGCCAGCAGCGCCAGGACCGAAATCCGTACACGCATGGAATGCCCCCTTCGACGATTTGCATTAGTAGGATGCAAACGCGGGCGCAAATCAAGCGGCGCTACAGATCAGGACAGCGCTCGGAGATAGCGGATCGGGCGACCGGGGGCGATGGCTTGCGCGGCCGCGACGATCGCGTTGGCGTCGATGCCGTAGTGCCGGTAGAGGTCGGGGATCGAGCCGGTCTGACCGAAGTGCTCGACGCCAAGCCCGCGCACGCGGTGGCCGTACACCGAACCGAGCCAGGCGAGCGTCGCCGGATGACCGTCGAGCACGGTGACGATCCCGCAATTCGCCGGAACGTTGTCGAGCAGCCGCTCGATATGCGAGCGCGCGTGGACCAGACCTCGCTCGCGCGCGCGTTGCGCCGCAGTCCAGCCGGCGTTGAGCCGGTCCGCCGACGTCACGGCGAGAAGCCCGACGTCGCGGCGATCCTCGGCCATCAGCCCGACGGCTTGGATCGCCTCGGGCGCGACCGCGCCGGCGTAGGCGACGATCACCTGGCAGTTCGGGCCGGGCTCGCGCAGCCAGTACGCGCCGTCGACGATGCCCTGGCGCAGCTCCGGGGTCATCGCGCGCTTGATCTGCTCGACCGGCCGCGTCGACAGCCGCAGATAGATCGAGCCGCCGGTCTCGTCGCGCAGCCAGTTGCGCTCGTCCGCCGCGCCGTCGCCGTCCTTCTGGATGTAGCCGAGCGCGAACCGGAGGATTTCCGAAAGCTCGTCGACGAAGGCCGGCTCGAATGACGCCAGCCCGTCCTGTGCCATGCCGATCAGCGGCTGGGCGATCGACTGGTGCGCGCCGCCCTCGGGCGCGAGCGAAATGCCGGACGGCGTCGCCACCAGGATGAAGCGCGCCTCCTGGTAGCAGGCGTAGTTGAGTGCATCGAGACCGCGCGCGATGAATGGATCGTACAGCGTGCCGATCGGGATCAGCCGCTCGCCGTTGATCGAATGCGACAGTCCGAGCGCGGACAACAGGATGAACAAGTTCATCTCGGCGATGCCGAGCTCGATATGCTGGCCCTTCGGCGAGAACGACCAGTTGAAGGTCGACGGGATGCTCTCGCTCTTGAAGGTGTCGGCCATGGCCTCGCGCGCGAACAATCCTCGGCGGTTCACCCACGGGCCGAGGTTGGTCGAGACCGTGACGTCCGGTGAGGTGGTGACGATGCGCTCGGCCAGCTCGGAGTTCTCGCGTGCGATCTCATTGAGCAACGCGCCGAATCCGAACTGGGTCGACATTTCCGGTTGGATCGTGACCTTGAGCTCGCCGGGCACCGCGATCTGCGGCGCCTGATGGCGTCGCGGACCGCCCGATGCGAACGGCACGCGGTCGAGAAACGATTGCAGATTTTCTGCTGGCGTCGCGAGGCCTTCGAATGCATCCCACTCGTGGCCCGCCCGGATGTTCATCGCGGCGCGATAGACCTCCATCTGCGCCGGTGTCATCAGGCCGGCGTGGTTGTCCTTGTGGCCGGCCATGGGCAGGCCGATGCCCTTAACCGTGTAGGCGATGAAGCAGGTCGGCCGGTCGTGGTCGATCCGGTCGAAGGCTTCGACGATCGACGGCAGGTCATGGCCGCCGAGATTGTTCATCAGGCGCGCCAACGCGTCGTCGGACCGCGACTCGATCAGCTTCGTCACCGCGCCCTGGTCGCCGATCTCGTCGAGCAGCCGCTTGCGCCACGCCGCGCCGCCCTGGAACACCAGCGCGGAGTAGAGCGGGTTCGGACACTGGTCGATCCACTGCCTCAAGCGCTCGCCGCCGGGCTCGCGGAACGCCGCCTGCTGCAGCGAGCCGTATTTCAGGATCACGACGTCCCAGCCAAAATTCTTGAACAACTGCTCGTAACGCTCCCACAGTCCTTCGCGCACCACGGCGTCCAGGCTCTGGCGGTTGTAATCGACGACCCACCAGCAGTTTCGCAGGCCCTGCTTCCAGCCTTCGAGGATGGCCTCGAAGATGTTGCCCTCATCCAGCTCGGCGTCGCCGACCAGGGAGATCATGCGGCCTTCGGGCCGGTCGGCGCCCCAGCCGTGCGCGCGCACGTAGTCCTGTACGATCGAGGAGAACAGCGTCTGCGCCACGCCCAGCCCGACAGAGCCGGTGGAGAAGTCGACGTCGTCTGTGTCCTTGGTGCGCGACGGATAGGACTGCGCGCCCTTGTAGCCGCGGAAGTTCTCCAGCTTCTCGCGGGTCTGCTTGCCGAGCAGATACTGGATGGCGTGGTAGTTCGGCGAGGCGTGCGGCTTGACCGCGACGCGGTCCTGCGGCCGCAGCGCGCGGAAATACAGCGCGGTCATGATGGTGGCGAGCGAAGCCGACGACGCCTGGTGGCCGCCGACCTTCATGCCGTCGACGCTTTCGCGCAGATGGTTGGCGTTGTGGATGGTCCAGCTCGCCAGCCACAGCACCTTGCGTTCGAGTTCGCCGAGGATGGCGAGGTCGGCGGGGGAGATGGTTGCGCTGGTGTCGTGCTTTGGCATGCGGTCGCGAATTCCGTTGTCAGAGCTCAAGCGTGGCTCTCGATCTTCGCGGTGTTGTCGAGATTCCCGATCCAGGGAGTTGCTGAGCGACACCATATCTGCAGCTTCGGCGGAAGCGCATCGCGCTGGCGCAGCGTCGCCACTCGGATTCCGTAGTACGTCGGGTTATCGACATGCGAGCCGTAAATCGGACTCCCGCACTCGCCACAGAACGCTTGGACAAGTCGATTCCCGCTGTCAGCCTGCTTGACGTATTTCTTTGGCTCTCCCGAAAGAATATTGAACGCGCTGATGGGGACCCGAACGACGATGCGAAAGGCAGAACCGGATAGGGACTGGCAATCGGTGCAGTGACAGATCAGGACCTTCTCGGGATCGATCTCTGCTTCGAACCTGATACGGCCGCAGTGGCAACCTCCGTCTACCTTCATTGCTCTGCTCCCGAATGGGCCGGGGCTCCTTCCCAGCCGGCTCCCAGCAAGCCCAGTATTCCCCTGAAGGTAGGGCGTTGCTTGCCAATTTCCATCATCTATTTGGCTTGGATTAGCTAATTCTGCTAAGTTAGATGGCAATAGAGGTGGATTATGCCAAAACGAGCCCTGGACGCAGTCGACCGCAAGATCCTCCAGCATTTGCAGGTTGACGGCCGCATGAGCTTGGCCGACCTCGCCGAGAAGGTCGGGCTATCGCCGTCGCCGTGCCTGCGGCGGGTGCGGATGCTGGAGCGTGACGGGGTGATCGCGCGCTATGTGGCGGTGCTCGACCAGCGCGCGGTGGGGCTGCCGGTCAGCGTATTCGTCTCGATCAAGCTGGAAAAGCAGCGCGAGGAATCGCTCAATCGCTTTGCCAAGGCGGTCGAGCGCTGGCCCGAGGTGCTGGAGTGCTACCTGATGACCGGCTCGCGCGACTACTGGCTGCGCGTGGTGGTGCCCGACCTCGACGCCTACGAACGCTTCGTGAAACAAAAGTTGACGCGGCTCGAAGGCATTGCATCGATCGAATCGAGTTTCGCGCTGGAGCAGGTGAAATACACCAACGTGCTGCCGGTGGCGTAGCGGTTGATTTCGTGCATCGTGATATGCCGAAATGGCTGAAAGCAGACCGGCAGCGATAGGGCGCGACCATGAACGACGTACGCAGCGCGCAGGACCACACGTTTCGTCTCGAAGAAGCGACGATCGGCGACCTGCACGCGGCCATCCAAGTGGGTCGGACCAACTGCGTTGCGGTTGTGCAGCACTACATCGAGCGCGTGCGGGCCTTCAATGGTGTGGCGAGCATGCTGGTGACGCAGGACGGCGCACCTGTCGCAGAAGCTACCGGCACGGAGCGCGCGATGGCGCCGATCCGGTTTCCGACGCAGACCGTCAAAGCCTCGTCGATCCTGCCCGATCTCGACAAGTATCAGGGGCCTCCGCTGGAGTTCGGCCGCATGGAGCCGACCGCGTCCGATCCGGCGGTGCAGCAGCAGTTCGGCATGATCGTCGGCATTCCCAACGCCGGACAGGTCAACGCGATCGGCACGCTCAACATCCGTGGCGAGCGATCCGTTACCTGCAAGGGCGAGTTCGACCGGCATCCGGCGAAAGGGCCGTTGCCGCCCGGCGCGCCGCCGGTGTGCGAGTTCTTCCGCCAGCAGCCCGATGCGCTGGAACGCGCCGCCGAGCTCGATGCGAAATACGGCTGCAATCCCGATCTCGAAGCTATGCCGATGTACGGCGTGGTGTTCTCGTTCAAGGACCCGTTCGACACCAAGGACATGCGCTCCACCGGTGGCGGCGACGCGCGCTACGACATCGATTTTCCGGCGCGCGACCACGTTCTGGTCGAGCAGCTCCGCAACAAGGGCGCGATCATCTTCGCCAAGGCGGTCAACACCGAATACAACGGTCGCGCCGGCGATCCGGGCGGCCGGCACCAGCCCGAAAAGGTGCTGCCGTCGACGCTCGGCTATCAGCGCAGCACCTGGGCCGGCAATCCATCCAATCCATACGACACGACGCGCTCGGCCTCGCTCGGCTCAAGCTCCGGCTCGGCGCTGTCGGTCTCGACCAACATGGTGATGGCGAGCCTGGGCGAGGAGACCCGCGCATCGTGCCGCGGTCCGTCCAATCACAACGCGGTGGCGCTGATCCTGCCGCACAAGGCGATGCTGGGGTTCGACGGCGGCGCGATCGGCGCGGACATCTATTGCGATCGCAGCGGCATTCATGCGCGCAGCATCGTCGACTGCGCCAAGATTCTCGACGCACTCAAAGACCCCGTGGAAGGCTATTACGATCCGCGCGACGTTTACACGACGGTGCCGCGTTCCTCGGTGCTGAGCACGCCTTATGCCAGTCACCTCAGCGCATTTGGCGCGCCGGGCGCGCTGAAAGGCTTGCGGCTCGGGGTGATCCGCGAGTCCATGACAATCCCGCCGGGCTCCAAGACCGAGGAACCGATCGTCAGCGCGGTGACGAAGGAAATCAAAGCGGTGCTCGGTGAGCGGCTGGGCGTCACGCTTGTGGAGTCCTCCGACCCGCTTTGGACGCCCGATGCCGGCATAGAACAGATGACGGTCGATTTCCGCCGTGCGCTGGCGCGGCTGGTGCCGGTGTTCATGCCCGACCTGCTGTTCCGGCTCGGCCGGGACGGCACGCCGCTGTTCAAGGAGTTCGCGGCGGCGATCGTGCCCACTGAGTTCATGCCCGGAAAGGTGTTCGGCTCGGGCATGATGGCGCCGATCGACTATTGCGTCGAGCTGGCGGAGGGGCGGATCGCACCGCCGAAGAATCTCGATCTCGGCACCATCCAGCAACAGGAGATGGCGAACACGTTCCGCTTCCACATTTCGCAATATCTCTCGCGGCGCGCCGCCGACTGGAAGGCGAAGGGCTTTGCCGAAACGCTGACAGACTGGCCGGCGCTCAATGCGCGCTCGAAATTCTGGGGTGACGACCAGCGTTCGGCGTTCAAGAATTGGGAGGAGATCGCCGATCCGCGCAACCCGCACGGCCGGCGTCAGGGAGTCAACGAGCGAATCATGCTGCGAGAAATGCTGCGCCGCGCCGACATGATGGTGATCCTGGAGAACAAGCTCGACGCGCTGGTACGGCTGCACACGCCGTGGCCGCCGGGATTGATCGGCCATGCCTACCAGTACGACATCGCGAGCAACCTGCGGCCGGAGTCGCTGAGCGGCCCGAACGCGGGCCTGACCGAAATCCTGATTCCGGCCGGATACGTGACCACGGCGTACGATCCGGTGTTCAAGCTGACGGCGGACGGCAAGCGCTACGTGTCGGCCGCATCCAACAAGCCGACGGCAATTCCGGAGCCGGGCCTGCCGTTCTCGCTGGTGTTCCGTTGCGAGCCGGGCCGGGAGGACGTGCTGGTCAGGATCGCGTCGGCGTATGAGGCCACCTCGAAGCGCCGCGTGCCGCCGCCGGCGTTTGGGCCGCTGTAGCTCGAAAACTGTTCACAACCCGTCTTTCCACGCTTCGGTTGCAGGGCCGGCGCGCAGCGCATCGATAACATTTCACCTCGGTGATTCGCGATATCGCTGGGGGATACGGCATGCGGGGCGCGCTTCTCGGCATTGGGCTTGCCGTCACATTCTTCTGCGCTACGGCTAACGCCGCGCCGTGCCCCGGCAATCCGAACGCGCTCGGCGTCAGCCGCGAACTGACGGTGACGGCCGGCGACTACTCCCGGCTCGGGACGATGCAGTATCGGCAGACCTTACCGCTCGCCGACCGCGAGGTGGTGCTTACGTTCGACGACGGGCCGCTGCCGCCTTATTCCGACCATGTCCTGGCGGCTCTGGCGGCGGAGTGTGTGAAGGCGACATTCTTCCTGGTCGGCCGGCACGCACGGGCTCATCCGGATGCCGCCCGCCGGATCTACAACGCCGGTCATACGATCGGAACGCACAGCCAGAACCACCCGCTGTCGTTCGACCAGATTTCGGACGGCCGGGTCGAGCACGAGATCGACGATGGCATCGCCTCGGTCACCGCCGCGCTCGGCGACAGCAAGGCGCTGGCGCCGTTCTTCCGCGTTCCCGGCCTGCGGCGGACAGCGAGCGTGGAGGCGCATCTGCGGACGCGTTCGCTCGTGGTGTGGAGCTCGGACACGCTCGCTGACGATTGGCGGCCGATCAGCTCCGACCAGGTGCTGCGTCTCGCGCTGTCGCGGCTCGAAGCGCGCGGCAAGGGTGTGCTGCTGCTGCACGACATTCAGGCGCGTACGGTCCTGATGCTGCCGACGCTGCTCGCGGAATTGAAAAAGCGGGGATTCAAGATCGTCCATGTGATTTCCGAAGGGGCGAGGCCGGTGCTTCCGGAAGCGCCGATCGCGGAGGCTGAGCCGGCAAGGCCGGGCTGGCCGCGGGTTTCCAAGGTGGCCGCTGCGCCAGTTAAGACCGCCGCCCGCTCGTTCTGGTCGACGTTCGCCGGGCTGCAAGCCGGGCCGGTCAAATACGACCTTCACGGCTCGCAATAAAGAGCGTTGCAACGCCGCGGCGGTCGGCCTTGCCGGTCGCGCCGGCCGGCAGCGCGTCGGTGAAATAAAACGCGTCGGGCACCTTGAAGCGTTCGGTGCGCGCGAGCATCCAGTCTCGCAGAGCACTCGGTGTCAGTTGCGAGCCTTTCCGCAGAACGACCACGGCGTGAATGATCTCACCCAGCCGCTCGTCGGGCACGCCGGCGCAGAGCGCGGCCGCCACGTCCGGATGCTCGGCCAGCAGATTGTCGATTTCCAGCGGCGCGATCTTGATGCCGCCGCGCGAGACGATGTCCTTGCTGCGTCCGACGAGTTGGACGCGTCCGTCCGGATCGAGGCCGGCGAGGTCACCGGTGTTGAAATGACCGTTGTCGAACGCCGCCGCCGTTAGTTGCGGGTTGTCGAGATAGCCGAGCATCCCGAACGGCGTCTTGATCTGCAACTCGCCGGTTTCGCCGATCTGGAACGCAACACCCTCGGTCGGCACCCCGATGGTGCCCCGGCCATCCGGCTGGTCGTCCGGACCAACCACGAAGTCGCACGATCCGGTTTCCGTCAGTCCATAGAGGTCGTAGATCGCGGCTTTGGGCGCGGTGCGCTGCAGACCGGCGGCGAGCGGCTTCGGCAGCACCTCGCCGCCGGTCAGGATCATGCGCAGTCCGGGCATCGAGATCGTTGGATCGGCCAGCAGCGTGCGAAACATCGACGGCACGCCGGCCAGCACGGTAGCGCCGCCGCCGAGGCCCTTGGTGATCGCATCCGGCGAGAATTTCGGAACGAGAATGAGCCGCGCGCCGGCATGCAGCGCGAGCAGACTCACCCACAATCCGAATATGAAGGTCAGTTGCAGGGGCACCAGCACGACATCGTCGGAACGGAACGCCAGCAGACGCTCCAGCACCGCGAGTTTGGCGGCGAGCCGTCGATGGCCGATGACCACGCCCTTCGGAAGCCCGGTGCTGCCGGATGTGAAGATGACGAGAGCCGCGTCCTCGCGCAGCAGCGGACGGTCGGGCGGCGGCGCGTAACCGCAAATCTCCAGCCGATCGGCGTCGATCAGGAACCGCGCGCCGGTCGCGTTGAGCAACGCCGAGACGGTGGCGGGCGCCGCCGTAACGTGGATCGGCACAGCGACCGCTCCGGCCTGCCACGCGCCGAGCAGCGATCCGAGATCGGATGGCCGGTTGCCGATACGGACGTGGATGGGTTCGCCGGGCTGGACCTGATGTTCGGCCAGAATCTGCGCCACGCGGTCGGCAATCGAGAGCAGCTCGACAGCCGTGCGACTCTCGCCGCTGATGCTCTCGACCGGCCAACGCAGATCTTGCAGCGCGCCGGCAAGCACGCTGGTCAGCGTCTCGCTCATGCCTTGCGGCTCGGAAAGCGCGCATCGCGCCAGGCGAGCGCGGCTTTGAGCCCGTCGCGACGGGCGATGTCCATGAACTGCACCTTGTCGGGCGAGCCCGCACCTTCGATTTCCAGGTCGATGGCGAGCGCCTCTTCCAACGCCGCCAGCATGTTCTGTGCTTCTAGCGCGCGATTGATGGCGCGTTTGGTTTCCTTCACCAGGTTCGGGTCGATCGCCGCGATGTGCTGCGCCAGCGCGAGCGCCGCGTCGTCAAGTTCGGCCGCCGGCACGATCCGGTTGACCATGCCGATCTCGCGCGCCCGCGACGCCGGGATGCGATCCTCGCCGGTCAGGATGATCTCCTTGGCGACCTTCGGGCCGACGATCCAGGGCAGGATCATCGATACGATGCCGGCGCCGAATTTCAATTCCGGCTCGCCGAAGAATGCGTCGTCCGCCGCGATGGTGATGTCGCAGGCCAGCGCCAGCTCGCAGGCGCCCGCGAGGCACGGCCCGCGCACTGCCGCGATGGTCGGGCGCGGGAAGTGCCAGAACCGCATGATGGTGTCGAAGTCCTTGCGCAGGATCCCGCGCCATTGCTCGACGCCCTGCGGCCGGCGCTCCATCTGCTCCTTGAGATCGAAGCCGGAGGAGAACGCCGCGCCCGCGCCCCGCACGATCACAGCGCGAATGGCGGGATCGCGCTCGGCGTCATCGAGCGCCTCGCCGATTTCGCCGAGCATGGTCTGATTGAGCGCATTGGCGCGCTCGGGACGGTTCAGGGTCAGCCGCAGGATCGGCCCGATGGTCTCGACGACGATGGTCGAGAACGCGGTCATTTCCCGAAGTCGAACACCGCCACCGCGCGGATCGGCGAGCCGGTGCCACCGCGCCACTTCATCGGCAGGCCGATGAACGTGAACGCACCCTGACCGAGCAGGGCTTCGAGGTTGCACAGGCTTTCCATGTGGGTGATGTCGAGCTCCAGGCAGGCCTTGTGCACCAGCGTGTTGACCATGCCCTCGGGGCCGGGCCGCATCGAGTCGATGCCAAAATGCACGACGCCCTGCTTGGCCAGCCATTCGGTGGCGGCAACATTCACGCCGGAGTTGTCGGTCGAGTATTCCTTGCGCGGAAAGGTGCGCTCGTGATGGCCGGTGCAGAGCAGCACCGTGCCTTTCTTCGGGACCGGAACGCCGGCCTTCTTTACGGCCTCTTCCAGATGCTGCGGCGTGATCTCGGCCTTCGGCGCGATGTGCCGCAGGTCGAGGCAGATGCCCGGCACGATGCAATTCTCCAGCGGATACTCGTTGATCGGCTGGCCGTTGACCCCGAAGTGCTTGAACGCGTCGATGTGGGTACCGCCGTGGTCCGACATCGAGAAGAACATCACGCTGTTGCCGTGGACGCCGCCGGATTCGGCCTTCGCCTCCTCGTGAGTCTTCCAGATGCCATGGATGATCGGCGGTTGGCCCGGATAGCTTGGGGTGCGGTGATAAAGTTCGCGGCTCAGGTCGACAATTCTCATGGAGCTTTCTTTGCGATGCGTTCGGGTTCAGTCCGGTCCGGTTACTCGCGATACGGCCGGTCCGCCTTGCGGCACCAGTTTTCCCAGGCGCGGTTGACGTTCGCGGGCGTGGTCGTGCCGGCAACCTTTTTGACCTCGCCCTTGGTCAAGAATTTTACCTTGCCCATGGCCTCGGCCTGCATCTGCAGCTTGGCGTTCAGTTCGAGATAGATCGCAGTGTACACCGTGGCGCGCAGGTCGGGGCCGGCCACGACGCAGCCGTGGCCCCGCATCAGCGCGGTGCGGCCCTTGCTGAGCGTCTTCACCAGGTCGCGGCCCATCGCCATGCTGGTGACCAAGAGATCGGTGTCGCCGAATTTCTTGTGCTGGTCCCAGATCGGCACCTCGTCGCCGATGGTCCCGCACATGTGCATGATCGGTCGCATCTTGCGGCCGGTGACGCCGAACGGGATCACGCCGGGGCTGTGATTGTGGATCACCGACAACACGTCAGGGCGCTTCTCGTAGGCCGCGCCGTGGATGAAGCGTTCGAGATAGGGCTTGCGCCCTTTGGCGTCGACCGGATCGCCCTCCAGGGTGAACTCCATGATGTCGGCGGTCTCGACTCGTTCAGGCGCGCGCGACCGCGACAGGAAATAGGTTTTGGGATTGTCCGGATTGCGGATGCTGACGTGGCCGAACGAATCCACGATGTTCTGCGTGGCCAGGATGCGATTGGCGGTGACGAGGTCCTCGATCAGGTCGGAGAGTTTCGACATTAAGGCGTTCCCCCTTGGAGACGGTTGTTGGTTAAAACTTCAGATCCTGTTTTGGCACTTCGACGCGTTCGACGCGCGGCAGGCCCGGCTGATGGCCGTAGAGCCACGACATGTCGACGCCACCTTGCGCGGTCCAGTCGCTCAGCACCTGGTTGCGCAGTTCGCGGTTGACGCCGGAGGCGTGGTAGATCTCACCGAACACGCGGGCCATGAGCTGGACCCGCGCGGTGCGCAGATAACGAATCTGCTGGTAGCTCTTGAACGCCGCGGCGTAGTCGTCGCCGTTCTTGACGATTTCCTCGGCGAGGCAGACGCCGTCCTCCAGCGCCATGTTTGCGCCTTGCGCCAGATATTGCAGCATCGGATGCGCGGCGTCGCCGAGCAGCACAACGCGGCCCTTCGCCCATTCCTTGATCGGCGGGCGGTCGCACAGCACCCACATCTTCCAGGCTTCGACCTTCTTGAGCAGGGTGCGGACCGGCTCGCATTTCTCGGCGAACTTCTTGTGCAGCTCCTCCGGATCGCCGTAGGTGTCCCAGCCTTCCTCGTAGCGGTCGGAGTGGAACACCACGACGAGATTGAACAACTCGCCGCGCCGCAACGGATAGTGAACCAGGTGGGTCTTCTCGCCGCCCCACAGGATCATCTTGTTGATGCGGTATTCTTTCGGCCAGTCGGCGGTCGGGACCACTGCGCGATAAGCGATATGGCCCGACACCACAGGCTTGCCGTCGCCGACGATGATCTGACGGATCGTCGACCACAGGCCGTCGCAGCCGATCAGTGCCGCGCCGCTGAAGCTTTCGCCGCTTTCCGTGCGCACCGTTACGCCGCCGGCGGTTTCGTCGAAACCGATCACCTTCTGGGAGGTGGTGAGCTTGATCAGGTCCGATTTCTTGCAGGCCTCGTAGATCACGTTGAGCATGTCGGCCCGGTGCACGACGGCATAGGGTGCGTGATACTTCGCCCAGAAGCGCTCATCGACCGGAAGCTCGACGAAGGTCTTGCCGGTCATGGAGTCGCGCATCTCCAGGCCCTCGGGGAAGACCACCCACTTGTTCATCTCCTCGGTCAGGCCAAGGAATTCGAACATGCGGAACACGTTGGGGCCGAGCTGGATGCCGGCGCCGATTTCCTTGAATTCGGGGGCCTGCTCGATGACGTGGACTGGAATGCCCTTGCGGGACAGGGCGAGCGCGGTGCCAAGCCCGCCGATGCCGCCGCCCACCACCAGGACCGGCGGCCGCTTTTTGTTATTGCTCATACGCTTCGTCACTCCGGCACGCGAAACCGTCACCTTGGGGCTCACTGTAGAATTTCAGCCCCCGCGCGATCAAGCGAGTGGGGCGTGTGCCCATAGGCAGTCGCGGCCAAATGGGGAATACTCGACCGAAAGAAACGTCTGCGGAGGGAGCCCGATATGACAAAATCGCTCGTTGCATTGCTGGCATGCGGACTGCTTGCCCTCGGGGCAGGTCCGATTGCGGCGCAGACCGCCTATCCCAGCAAGACCATCACCATCGTGGTGCCGGCTTCGCCGGGCGGCGTGACCGACACGCTGGCCCGGCAGCTCGCACAGCGGCTCACGGAGAAGTGGGGCCAGCAGGCGGTGGTCGAGAACCGGCCGGGCGCCAACAATTCGATCGCCGCGGAATACGTCGCCAAGTCGGCGCCGGACGGCCACACGCTGTTCATCGGCCCGGACGGCACGTTCGTGGCCAATCCGAGCCTCTATCCGAAGCTGCCTTACGATCCGGACAAGAGCTTCACGCCGATCACCGGCCTGGTGATCATCAACCATGCGCTGATTACA
Organism: Rhodoplanes serenus; assembly: GCA_945897515.1. GTDB lineage: Bacteria > Pseudomonadota > Alphaproteobacteria > Rhizobiales > Xanthobacteraceae > Z2-YC6860. The sequence continues at coordinate 21,516 of CAMDFO010000016.1, forward strand.
AACCCGTCGATGCCAGTCGGCAGCGTCAAGGACTTGCTCGATCTGGCGAAGCAGAAGCCGGGCACGATCAACTACGGCACCTTCGGCATCGGTTCGAGCGGTCACATGAACATGGAGCTGCTCCAGAACATGTCGGGCGCGAGGTTCCAGGCCGTGCACTACAAGGGCGCGACGCCCGCGTTGACCGACGTCGTAGCCGGCCACATCCAGATGATGTTCGTGAGCGTCGGCACTGCTGTCCCGCAATGGCAAGGCGGCAAGGTGAAATTCATCGCGGTGAGCTCCGCGCAGCGCATGGCGAGCTTGCAGGAGATTCCGACCGTGGCGGAGAGCGGCGTGCCGGGCTACGAGGCGGTGTCCTGGTTCGGTTTGTTCGGTCCGGCCGGCATGCCGACCGAAGTAGTCGCCAAAATCAACGGCGAAATCCGCGCCATGCACGCCGATGCCGAATTCAAGAAAAGCTTCCTCGATCGTTATTATTTCCAGTCGATCGCGGGGCCGCCGGAGCAGCTGACGCGCTTCATCAAGTCGGAAGAGCCGAAGTGGCGCAAGATCATCCTCGATGCGAAGATCAAGGTGGAGTGAACACAGAACCATGAGCGAAAAGAAAAAGCTGCCCGCCGATCTGGAGAAGTTCCGCGACAGCTACGTCGAGCTGTTCGGCGTGCTGCCGCCGTTGCCGTCGGCGCGCTTCGAATTTTCCGGCGAGGTAAACCCCGAGTTTCTGCGGGTGTCCGAGCAATTGCGGGCCGGGGCGTTCTACTCCAAGCACATCGACGTCAAAACCACGCAGCTCATCCTGTTCGGGATGCTGCTCGCCGAGCACAATCCGGTCGGCGCACAGGCCCATGCGGCGGCCGCGCGGAAAGCCGGCGCGTCGTGGGAGGAGTTGCATACGGTGATGGAACTCGCCGCCGCGACCGGCGCGCTGTGGGCGGCCAATAACGGCGGCTCGATGCTCAAGGGACTGAAGGACAAGGAAGCGGGCGGGACGTAGCAGCGCAGTCCGCAGCTTCCTCCACCGTTGGCTGCCCATATCCCACTGTCATCGCCCGCGAAGGCGGGCGATCCAGTCTTTGGACATCAATCATGGTAGCGCTGGATGCCCCGCCTTCGCGGGGCATGACAGCGAGTACCAAGCGGCAGACATGACGGGGAAGCTACCGCGGCAACCCCGGCATCAGCGCGAGCGCGTTGCCGCGCTCGATTGCGGCGATATCGGCCGCACTCAGGTTTAGCTCGGCGAGCGCCTGAATCGCTTCCTCCGGCTTCCAGAACGGAAAATCGGTCCCGAACAGCAGGTGCGACATCGGCATGACATCGAGCAGCGCGGCCAGCGCGCCAGGGCTGTTGATGCTGACAATGTCCACGTAAAGCCGGCTGAGTTCGTGTTTCACGCCGTTCGGAACCCGCGCGCCCATCTCCGGCCGGTTGCGTGCGAAATGCGCGAGGCGGTTCGCGATCATCGCCAGCGCGCCGCCGCCATGGGAGAAGATCCACTTGATGTCCGGGCAGCGCGACAGCGTGCCGCTGAACAGCAGGCTGGTGATGGCGCGCGTGGTGTCGAACGGAAACTCGATGGTCGGCGGCGGGATGTCCTTGACCCGATTGAACGCGAAGCTGTTCGCGGTCGGATGGAAATACACCACCGCCTTGCGGCGGTTCAGCTCTTCGAATATCGGCGCCCAGGCGGCCTCGCCGGGATACTTGTCGTCGTAGTTGGTGGTGAGCGCGATGCCGTCGGCCTTGAGCGTGTCGAAGATGTATTCGATCTCGCGCAGGCTGCCCTCGACGTCCGGCAGCGGCAGCGTCGCGAAATGGCCGAACCGGCCCTTGTGGTCGCGCTGCAAGGTCGCGCAATAATCGTTGCACTCGCGCGCCAGCGCGCGGGAGGCCGCGGCGTCGCCCAGCCAGACGCTCGGGGTCGCGATCGAGAGCACCGAAACCGCGATGCCGTCCCGGTCCATCGCCTCCACCGCCTGGCTGGGCTGCCATCGGGTGAGCCGGTCGTAGAACGCGTGCGTGGTGCGCTTGAGGATGTCGGCGGTCTTCTGCAGATAGGCCGGCGGGTAGGGGTGATGGTGGGTGTCGATCCGGTGCGGGGTCATCGGTCACTCATGCTGAAATGCGGCGGGCCGGCCAGGACGGGGGATTGAGCGGGATCGTCTCCGAGCATATCAATTGCGCCAGCGAATGCATCAGGCGGCGCGCCGCCGGGAGACAAGGCCATGATCATCGACGGAGCGGATTCGGTCACCAAGGCGGTGCTGAGCGAGCTGGAGCGCGCGCCGGATCCGCGATTCCGGGAGATCATGACGTCGCTGGTCAAGCATCTGCATGCGTTCGTGCGCGAGGTCCGGCTGACCGAGGACGAGTTCCGCACCGCCGGCGAGTACATCAATGCCATCGGCCAGAACACCAACGCCTTCCACAACGAGGCGGTGCTGATGTCCGGCTCGCTCGGCGTTTCGACGCTGGTTTGCCTGCTCAACAACGGCAACAACGGGCAGACCGACACCACCGCGAACCTGCTCGGTCCGTTCTGGCGACTCGATTCGCCGCGCACCGAAAACGGCGGCTCGATCATCCGGTCGCCGACGCCGGGGGCCGAGATTTTCGTCAATGCCTGGGTGAAGGATACAGCGGGCCAGCCGGTCGCCGGCGCCGAGGTCGACATCTGGCAGTCGTCGACCGAAGGGCTCTACGAGAACCAGGATCCGACCCAGGCCGACATGAACCTGCGCGGCAAGTTCACCACCGATGCACAGGGCCACTTCGCGTTCCGCAGCATCCTGCCGGCGGGCTATCCGATCCCGATCAACGGGCCGGTGGGCGATCTGCTGCGCGCCCAGGGCCGCCACAACATGCGGCCGGCGCACCTGCATTTTTTGATCTTCAAGGAGGGCTTCAAGACCCACATCTCGCAGGTCTATGTGCCGGAAGACCCCAACATCGAGACCGATGTGCAGTTCGGCGTCACCAAGGCGCTGCTGGGCAACTACATCCGGCATGAGAGCGGCACGCCGCCGGTGCCTGGCATCAAGGCGCCGTGGTACACGCTCGACTACACGTTCACGATGGACGCCGGCAAGGCGCGGCTGCCGCGCGCGCCGATCCAGGACAAGGCGAAGTCCGCGGAAATGCGGCCGCAGTATCTTGCGGCAGTCAGTCGCGCGCCCTCGATGGCGAAGTAGCGCATCTCCTTTGTCATTCCGGGCTCGCCGCTGCGCGGCGCCCCGGAATGACGGCTGGCGTTAACGGAAAATTTCCGCGCGAGGATCGAATCCGCGGTGGAGAACGATTCGCGGAAGCGGAACGAAACGGGACGTTTGCAGGAACATCCGCGTGTTCGTCCTTAACCGTGGGCGTGCGATCGCGGCGTTCGCGTTAAGAGAAAATTTTATCGGGAAAATCGAATCGGATTCGGCAGCGATTCGTTCTTCAAGAACGAAGCGTGACGATTGCGGGAACGCCAGCGTTGGCGCGCTTAGACGCGTGCTTGAGTTGGTGGCGTCGCGTTAAGAGAAAATTTTATCGGGAAAATCGAATTGGAATCGGAAGCGATTCGTTCTTTTAGAACGGGCGGGGACAATTGCGGGAACGTTTGTGTACACAGCGCCGCGAATCGCGGCGCTGTGGTTCGTGTCCCGGTCTGCAGTCGCAGGGAGACGACCCTGCAGACCGGGAATTGCGTAGCTACTTCTTCCGTGCGTCGGTGTACGGATAGATCATGTCGCCGGTCTTGTACTCCGGCGGCCATAGGATCGGCTGCTTGTTGCCATCCCGGAACTGGTCGAGATTGCTGGGCGAAATGTTCTGAAACTGCGTGAAGAACGAGCGCGGCTTCGACCACTCGCCGTCCTGTCCGAACGATATATCCCCAACCACGGTTTTGAAGCTCTGCTTGTGGAGATAGGCGGCAAGCGTGTCATGATCCAGGCTCTTGGTCGCGGTGATGGCCTGCGCGATCACCTGCCCGGCCGCGTAGCCGAACGGCACGAAGGCATACCCGAGCGGATCGGTCTTCATCTCCCCCGCCTTGGCCTGATAGCGTTTCATGAGATCGTCAAGGCCGGCAAACTTGAGCTTGGGCGAGGACAGGAAGCTCTCGTTGATGACCAGGCCGTTGGTGATCGGCCCGAGCTGCACCTTGATCGGGGTGATCAGCATGCCGATCATGGCGCCGCCGAACATTTTTGGAGTGAGACCGATCTCGTTGGCGGCCCGCACGATGCCGACGTTGTCAGGCGGATAGGCTCCGATAAAGAGGATGTCGGCGTTGGCCGCCTGCACAGCCCGCATCACCGGCGCGAAGTCGGTGGTCGCCGGCGGATAGCTCTTGTCGTAGACCAGCTTGAAGCCGTGCTTCTTCAGTTCTTCGCGTGCGCCTTGGGCCGAATTCTGCGCGAATTCGGCGTCGGCCGCGAGGATAGCGACCGTCTGCGGCTTCGGTTTCTGCGCGGCTGCCAGTTCAAAGAAGCCCTTCGAGAATGCATTCACGCCGTCCGGGCCGACCGGGACCATCGAAAAATATTTGTCGTACTTGAACTCGCGATTGATGCCGATGGCGGTGAAGCTGATCGTCATCTTCTTGCTCTGGATCAACGTTGGCAGCGCGGGCGCCACGAAATTGGTGCCGTAGGGTCCGAGCAGGATGTCGGCTTTGTCGACGCTGATGAGCTTGGTGTAGATCGCCGGCACGCCGGCCGGGTTGCTCTGATCGTCGTATACGATGACTTCGACAGGGCGGCCGATCAGCCCGCCCTTGGCGTTGACGTCGTCACGCCAGAGTTCGACCGCGGCCTGCAGCATCTTGCCCGCCGGGGCGCCCGCGCCGGTCAGCGCGAGACTCATTCCGACCTTGATGGGGGTTCCGCTCTGCGCGAGCGCGCCCGAGATCCAGAGCAGGCTCACGAGCAACGCCGCGGCGAACGCGCGCAGCGCATTTCGACACAACTTCATCATGGACTTCCTCCCTTGCTGGCGGAGCGTCGATGCGCGCCGCCTTATCGTTGTTGTCCCTATTTGTGCATTTCGTCGGTCGGCATGATACCCCAAAGATTGGACGCGGACGGGTCCTTCGCCCAGACCTTGGGCTTCTGCGGCCGGTCGCGATGCCACGGCCGCGGCTCGAAGTAGCCAAGGTCCTCGTTCATGCGGTCGAGCTCGGCGAACAGTTCGACGATCAGCCCGTTCGGTGCGCGATGATAGCAGAACAGGTTGTGGCCGATGCCGTGGCGGCCCGGACCCCAGATCAGCTTGTAACCGTTGGTGCTGAGGAAATCGCAGGCGGTCTGCATGTGGCCCCAGTCGCGCAGCTCGAACGCGGTGTGGAAGTGCCGGTTGGCGCCGGTGCCCATCAGGTTGATAGTGTGGTGGTCGACGCCGCAGCGCAGGAACGAGAAGAAGTCGCCCATCCAGTCGGATTCGCGGAAGCCCAGCACGTCGAGATAGAACTGGGTGGTCTTCTTGACGTCGACGCAGTGGAACGCGACGTGGCCGATCTTGTGCGGAATGATGCCCTTCTTCGGAAACGTCTGGCTCTGCGGCTCGGGGCGCTTGAACACCTCCATGACCGTGCCCTTCGGGTCCTCGAACGCGACCATGTCCGAGATCGTCGGCTCCGGGTCTTTCAGGCGGCGGGTCTTAACGCCCTGCGCCGCGGTCTGCTTCTCGAAGGCGTCGAGATCGTTGTCCGGCCCGATCTGGAAGCCGAGCCGCACGCATTGCGCCGCGCCGCCTTTGCGCAGCACGACCGAGTGATGATCGACGGTCGAGGCGAGGTAGGCGGCGTCTTTGTCCTTGGCGACGAGGTTTAGTCCGAGGATGTCGGTGTAGTACTCGGTCTGCTGGTCGAGATCGGGCGTTTCATAAGTTGCGTGAGCGATCTTCTTCACGCGGATCATCTGTCTCGTGTCTTTTTGGATCATGACTTTAACCTTTGCATGGAGCTGAGCACGTCGACCATCACGGCGACGTCATTGTCCTCAGCGAGACCGAGATCGGCGCAGCGCTGATAGACCTCGACGGCGCGGTCGAACAATGGCGTTGCGCTGCCACTGGTGGCCGCCAGACCTTCGATCTTCTCGAAATAGTGAGCGAGCAGCGCCGGCGAGCCTTGTACCGGCTTGAACCGCCGTTCCGCCATCCAAGGCGCGCGGATGCCGAACTGGGTCGATCCGCCGCTGCCGTTGGCGATGGCCTTGATCATCAAGTTGAGATCGACGCCGGCCTTGGTCCCAAGCGCGACCGCCTCGGCCGCGGCCGCGATGTTGATGGCGACCAGCATGTTGTTGATCAGCTTGACGTTGGTCGCCGCGCCGAACGGTCCGAGATAGAGACACATATCGGCGAAGCCTTTGATGGCGGGTTCGAGCTTTTTGCAGGCGTCAGCATCTCCGGCGAGATAGACCACCGCTTTGCGCGCCGCCGCCATGCCGGGCGTGCCGCTCACTTCCCCGTCGATGTAGACCGCGCCCTTCTGCCCGAGGGTCGCGACATGCTTCTGCTTGTCCGGCACCGGGTGCGAGCCGAGTTCGACGATGATCTGTCCGGGCTTGGCGGAATGAATGAGGCCGTTGGGGCCGTTCACCACCTCATTCATCGACTCGGTGGTTGGCACGCAGGAGAACACGATGTCGGTTTGCGCGCCGATTTCGGCCGGCGATTTCGCCGGCACGCCGCCGAGCTTTTCGAATTCGGCGAGCGAGCCGCGGCGATAGCCCAGCACGCGGAAGCCGCTCTTGATCAGGTTCTCGCAGATCGGCATCCCGATCTTGCCTACGCCCACGAAGCCTACAGTCTGCATGCTCACTCCAAACGGAACTTCTTACGGTTATGCGATCTCGAGCGATTGGTCGGAAAAATTCACCTTCAGTCCGAGCGATCCCTCCATCACGGTCCACTCGCGCACCTCGAAGGTGCGCAATTTGTTGGTGACGAACGGATCGGCCGATGCGATGGCTCGCGCCTCGTCCGCATTGGCGGCGCGCAGAATGGTGAGCCCGTCACCGACCGGCTGGCCTTGTGCGGCCGTCAGCGGACCGGACGCAAACAGCACGCCCGTCTTCTCCAGCCCGATCATGTATTCGAGATGCTGTGGCAGCGTCGCGCCGATCTGGTCCGGCGTGGCGCCGCCCTTGGACAGCACCACATAGAGCTTCTTGCGCAACATGCGCGCGGTGAGCTCCCGGATACGCTGCTCTCCCGAGCCTGACATTGTCCGCAACCCTTAAACCGGACCGTTTGGCTTAGGGACCTAAGCGTGCCGAGCCTAAGCGCCTTGGCGGTCACGGGCAACCGCCCCGCGACTTTCGGCGGGAGCGGTTTTGTGTCGCTGCGCTACCGATGCTTTTTGGCCGCCTCGACAAAGGCGTCGTAATCCGCCTTGATTCGAGGGTTGGCGGAAAGCACCTGCGCACCGGTCGGGACGACCACGTCGATGTAGCGCTTGGCCTCGGCCGGCGGCAGCGTGATGATCTCGCCGCCGTTCTTGCGCCATATCTCTTCGCCGGCCTTGATGCTGTTCATGTTCCAGTCGGTGAACAGGGCCTCGGCCTTGCGTGACTCGTCCTTCACGATCGCGGCGAGTTCCGGCCCGATCTTGGTCAGGAACTGCTTGTTGATGACGATCGGCGCAACCAGCGTGGTCGCGGGCAGGAACGTCAGCGGCTTGGCGACGTCGTAGTATTTGAATGCGGTGAACGGCGCGACGCCGGCGATCATGCCGTCGATGGTGCGGTTCTGCATCGCCGGCAGTGCCTCGCCGAGCGGCAGCGACACCGGCAGGATGCCAAGCTTCTTGAACGGCTCGACCTGAATCGGTGCGCCGCCCTGAGTGCGGACCTTCTGGCCCTGGAAATCGGCAACGGTACGCACCGCCTTGTGGGTCAGCATCATCATCGGGCTGTAGATGCCGGGCGTGAGGATTTCGACGCCCTTGTCGGCGCCGAACGTCGCCATGCGGGCGCGGATCGCCGGATCGTTGGTGGTCTTGATGCCGTGCAGCACGCCGTCGAACAGGCCTGGGGCGTCGAACACCTGGAAGCGCGGCTCGAGGCTCACCCAGAAGCCGTTCGCGGAGCTTGCCGCTTCGATGGTGCCGAGCGCGACGCCTTCGACTACGGCGGGAAGCTGGCCGAGCTGGTTGGCCGGATAGATATCGACTTTGATCTTGCCGCCGGAGCGCTGCTCGATACCGGCCTTCAACGCCTTGAAATACTCGTGGACCACGTCGTTGATCGTCGGCAGCGACAGCTTCATGGTGAACTGTTGCGCCACGGCGGGAGCCGCGGCGAGAATGCCGGCTGCGAGAATGCCGATGGCTGCAAGCTTTCCGATCGTCGCGCGCATGTCAGTCCCCTCCCAGGAATTTCTGTTTCTTAGCCCCTGGCGAGCAGGTACCGGACACCGATCAGCGAGATGTCGGGCACGTAGGTGATCAGCGCCAAGGCGATGAGATAGATTACCACAAACGGGATGATGCCGCGATAGATCGTCTCGAGCTTCAGACCCAGCACCGACTGCGCGACGAAGATGTTGATGCCGAACGGCGGATGGAACAGACCGATCGCGAGATTGACCGTCACCACGATGCCGAAGTGCACCGGATCGATGCCGGCGGCCTTGATGATCGGCACCAGCAGCGGGCTGAGCAGCAGGATCGCCGACAGCGGATCGAGGAAGCAGCCGACCAGCAGCAGCAGGATGTTGATCGCGAGCAGCAGCATCCAGGTCGCGACGTTGAGCGATTGCAGCCATGCGGTGACGGCCGCCGGCACCTGGTTCACAGTGAGCAGCCAGGCGAACACGCCGGCGCAGGCGACGATGATGAGTATCTGGCCGGTAAACAGCACGGTCGAAGCGGCAGCCTCGAGGATGTCGCGGCCGCTCAGTTCGCGGAACACGAAAGCCGTGACGAACGCCGCGTAGACGCAGGCGACGGCTGCAGCCTCGGTCGGCGAGAACACGCCGCCATAGATGCCGCCGAGGATGATGAACGGTGCGCCGAGCGCCCACAGGCTGCGCACGAAGGCTCGGCCGAACCGCTTGCCGTCGAACGGCTCGCCTTTGCCGAAGTTTCCGCGCTTGGCCCGCCACACCACGTAGATCGCCAGCATGCCGGCGATCATCAGTCCCGGCAGGACGCCGGCGGCATAAAGCCGGGCCACCGATTCCTCGGCGGCCGCGCCGTACACGATCATCGGAATGCTCGGAGGAATGATGACGTCGATCGCGCCGACGGAGGTGATCAGACCCGCCGTGAAGGTTTCCGGATAGCCGGCCTTGCGCATCGCCGGCACCATCACCCTGCCGATGGTGGCGACGGTTGCGGCGCTTGCGCCAGAAATAGCCCCGAAGATCGCCGACGTTCCGACCGCGGTGACCCCAAGGCTGCCGCGCACCGAGCCGACGCCGCCCTGGACGAAATCCACCAGCCGGCGCGCCACGCTGCCGCGGCCCATCAGTTCGCCCGCGTAGATGAAGAACGGTATGGCGAGCAGTGCCGACGCATTCACCGAAGCGAACATGTTCTGATGCAGCGCCGCCAGCGGCACGTTCATGAAGAACACCAGCGCGACACTGACGGCCGTCAGCAGCACCATGAAGATCGGGAAGCCGAGCAGCAGCAGAACGATCGGCACCACGGCCAGCGCGAAGGTCATAGGTTGACCTCGCGGGCCGCGGGTTCGGGCTTGCGTTGCACGATGCCGAGCAGCCGCCACAGCGCCACGATGAGCACCAGGCCGAAGCCGAGGGCGACCGTCCCGTGCGGGATCCACATCGGTACGCCGGCCATGTCACTGGTGCGCCCAATCATCTTCATGCGCTGGGCGTAGTCGTAAGACTGCGTCAGCACGAAACCCGCAAGCGTGATCAGCAGCAGTTGCTCGATCACGCGTAGCGCCAATTGCAATGGCTTCGGCAAGAACCGGACCAGGACATCCATCCGCAGATGCATGTTGCGCCGCGTCACCACCGCGGCGCCGAGGAAGGTCATGCCGACCATGATGAAGATCTGCACCTCGTCGGAGCCGAGCAACGAGAGGCCGAACAGGTAGCGGCCGAGCACGTTGGAGAAGTTGAGCAGCACTGCGAGAATAAAGGCGAGCGCCAGCGCCAGCTCGATGATGCGCGCAACGCGGTCCAAAAACCTGTCGATCACCTTATTCACGTCTCCAAGACGGTGCTCCCGTCCTCTGCCCCAACGATAGGGGCCAACCTGACGGTTGTCCCGCCTGCAACTATCGGTATCGGCCCTTCGACGGTATCAAAGTATGCCGTTAAGGCTCGGACAACCATTCCGAAGTATACCCGACATATCTCAGTCAGCACCGCAAGGCCGCATGTCCCTGCCGCAGGTTGCCCCTGAACTCGCAGCCCGGTTGGCCAACTACGTGCTCGACGAGCGAGCGCGGCTGTTGTTGCGGGACATCGCCGCGACGGTCGATCCGCAGATCGACCGCGCCATCGACCAGGTCATTGCGGGTGCGGCAAATCTGCCCCAGGTGGCCGCGCTTTACAGAAAGCACGGCAACGACATCCGCCGCATGGAAGCAGTGCAGTTTCGCGCGCTTCTGACTGCGGCGTTCGACGCGAGCTACCTGGAACAATGCCGCATCACCATCGAGCAGGAAACCAAGCTCGGCTTCGAAGGACGTGCGCGGATCAACTGCGGAGCGGCGGTGTTTCGCTGCGCGGTGGAAGCCCTGACGCGCCAGCACCGCTTCTCGCCGACGGCTTTGGCCGAGCGGGTGCGTGTCCTGTCCCAGGCGATCTTCTTCGACCTCGCCACCACCTCGACGTTCCATCTGCAATTGGTCGAGCGTGCGGCATCGGCCCGACGCCAGACCATCGACGAAGCGATTGCCGACTTCGACAGCGCCATCGGCGAGGTGATCGTCGCCATCAAGGACACCTCGGGCTCGCTGACCGATACGTCCGCAACCATGCAACAGGTCGCGGGCGACACCCTGCGCCGCATGGCATCGGCATCCTCGGCCTCGTCCGAAACGGCGCAGAGCGTGGACGTTACCGTCAACGCCACCGAGGAGCTGTCGGAATCGATCCGCGAGATCGGCGAGCAGACCGCGCGCGGTCTCGACATGGCAAGGTCCGCGGTCGCCGATACCGAGCGGACCAACAAGGCGATGCGGTCGCTCGACGAAGCGGCCGAAAAGATCGGTTCGGTGGTCGGGCTGATTTCCAAGATCGCATCGCAAACCAATCTGCTGGCGCTCAATGCCACGATCGAGGCGGCCCGCGCCGGCGACGCCGGCAAGGGTTTCGCCGTGGTGGCTTCGGAGGTGAAGGCGCTGGCCAATCAGACCTCGCGCGCCACGGAAGACATCTCCCGGCAGGTCGCCGCCATCCAGGACGCGGCCAAGGGCGCAGTCAACGAGATCGCTTCGATCGCGCGCAGCATCCAGGAGCTGACGGCGGTTTCGACGTCGATCGCCTCGGCGGTCGACCAGCAGGGCGCCACCACCCGCGAGATCGCGGAGAGCGTCCAGGTCGCGGCGGGCAACACCGCGCAGGCATCGATCGAGATCAAATCGGTCGAGCAGGCCGCGCGCCAGAGCGTCGCGGCGGTGGGCGAGATCAGCGGCTGGACCGAGCGGCTCTCCACGCGTGCGCAGGACCTTGAAACCAAGGTTGCGGGCTTCTTCACCCGCGTGCGCGCGGCTTAGGTCGCCGTCCCTCGGGCAACCGGGACAATTGCCTGAAAAGCAAGGCTTTCCGGCGTTATTGCACGGCTCTCATGCGCCAAAATGATTTTGACAGGCGGTGCGCCCTATGGTCTTTTCCGGGCGAACCTGCCGCGTCCGTAGCGTGCTCCGTGTCTTGTCCGGTGCCCGTGTTGACGGCGGGCCGAACCGGGGGACATCAGCACCATGGCGCCGAAATCCAATCCTGCGATCAAAGATCCTGACGTCCACAAGGTCGAGCGTCTCTCGACGCCGTATTCGACCAATGCGGCTGCTTTCGGCAGCGACGTCGTGGCCGAGACGCTGAGCGCGCTCGATATTCCTTACATCGCGCTCAATCCCGGGGCGAGCTATCGCGGATTGCACGACAGCATCGTGAACTTCCTCGGCAACGAGCAGCCGCAGATGCTGCTTTGCCTGCACGAAGAGGCCGCGGTCGCGATCGCGCACGGCTACGCCAAGGTCACCGGCAAGGCGATGGCCGCGGCGGTGCATTCCAACGTCGGCCTGTTCCACGCCACCATGGCGATCTTCAACGCCTGGTGCGACCGCATGCCGATCCTGATCCTCGGCGCCACCGGGCCGGTCGATGCCATGAAGCGCCGCCCGTGGATCGACTGGATCCACACCGCCGCCGACCAGGGCGCGATCATCCGCAACTACACCAAATGGGATGACCAGCCGGCTTCGGCCGGCGCCGCCCGCGAATCGGTGCTGCGCGCCTACTGGATGTCGAACACGCATCCGCAGGGCCCGACCTACATCAATCTCGACGCCGAGGTGCAGGAGGGCAAGCTCAACGCGCCGCTGCCGCCGATCGACGCCAAGCGCTACATGCCGCCGGTGGTGAGCAGCCCCGGCGCCGAACTGGTCAAGAAGGCCGCCGACCTGCTCAAGAACGCCAAGCGTCCGGTGATCCTCGCCGGCCGCATGTCGCGCAACATCGATGACTGGAATCGCCGCATCGAGCTCGCCGAGGCGCTCGACGCGCGCGTCGCCACCGGCCTGAAGGTCGGTGCGGTGTTCCCGACCGATCATCCGCTGCACATCGGCGTGCCGGGCGGCGTTCCGGGCGACGAGGTGATTGCCGCCATCAAGGAGGCCGACGTCATCCTGAACCTGGACTGGGTCGATTTCGGCGGCACCATCAAGGCCGCCGGCGGCGCGCCTCCCGGCACCATCATCAGCGTGTCGCTGGACCAGACCATCCACAACGGCTGGAGCATGGATTACCAGGGCCTGCCGCCGGTCGACCTGTTCATCGCGGCCGATACCGATGCGACCGTCGAGGCGCTGGTCGGCGCCATCGGCAAGAGCACCAAGTCAAAGAAGCCCGCGGTGGTCCGCACCCTGAAGCCGAAGCCGTCGCCTGACGGCGAGATGGCGGCGGCGGACATGGCCAGCGTGCTGCGTCACGTGGTGGGCGACCGCAAGGTCTGCATCACCCACGTCTCGCTGTCCTGGCACGGCGACTTCTGGGATTTCCGTCACCCGCTCGACTACGTCGGCTCCGACGGTGGCGGCGGCGTCGGCGGCGGCCCCGGCATTTCGGTCGGCGCGGCGCTCGCGCTCAAGGGCTCCGGCCGCCTGCCGATCGCGGTCTGCGGCGACGGCGACTTCATGATGGGCAACACCGCGGTCTGGACTGCGGTGCACTACCGCATTCCCATCCTGTTCGTGGTGGCGAATAATCGCTCGTTCTACAACGACGAGGTCCATCAGGAGCGGATGGCCATCGCTCGTAACCGCCCGGTGGACAACAAGTGGATCGGCCAGCGCATCAGCGATCCGGACATCGACATCGCGGGTGTGGCGAAGGCGCAGGGCGCCAAGGGCTTTGGCCCGGCGCGCAATGCGGGCGAGCTGGAGAAGTTCCTCAAGGAGGCGATCGCAGCCGTCGAAGCCGGCGAGTGCGCCGTGGTCGACGCCCGGATCATTCCGAGCTACAGCCCGGCCAGTGCGAAGGAAATGGCGCGCGGGAAGTCCGATCGGGGCTGATCGCGGCTCGCGGGCGGGAGTGCTGATGGCTGCCGCACCAAACGCTTCCGCGCGTCCGGGAGATGGCGGTTCCGCATCTGCGGAACCGCTGCTCGTGGTCGACGACATCTACAAGCAGTTCGAGACGCCGGAAGGTCCGGTTATCGCGGTCGATCATATTTCGCTGAAGGTGATGCCCGGCGAATTCCTGTCGGTGATCGGCCCGTCCGGTTGCGGCAAGTCCACCCTGTTCAACATCATGGGTGGGCTGCTGGACGATTATCAGGGCCGGGTTTCGGTGGCCGGCGAGACCGTGAAGGGACCGCATGCGTCGATCGGCATGATCTTCCAGGAGGAGTCGACCTTCCCCTGGCGCACCGTCATCGACAACGTGGCGTTCCCGCTCGAGATCGCCGGGATGCCGAAGGCCGAGCGTCACGATCGGGCGCTGCATTTCATCGATCTGGTCGGGCTCAACGGATTCGAGCGGCGCTATCCCGCCGAGCTGTCGGGCGGCATGCGCCAGCGGGTCTCGATGGCGCGCACGCTGGCGTCGGAGCCGAAGATCCTGCTGATGGACGAGCCGTTCGCGGCTCTCGACGAGCAGACCCGGCTGCTGCTTGGCGACAAGGTCGTACAGATTCAGCAGCAGCTCCAGCAGACCACGCTGCTCATCACCCACAACCTCACGGAAGCGGTGCAACTTTCGGATCGCATCCTGGTGATGACCTACCGGCCCGGCAAGACCAAGCGCATCGTCGAGATCAAGCTGCCGCGGCCGCGCAGCTCGGAGATCGTCGGCAGCGATGCCTTCGGCCATTACGTCGCACAAATCTGGAACGATTTGCGCGAGGAGGCGAGCCGGGGCCTGAAAGACGACGAATCGCGCAGAGCCGAAAGGAGGCGCTGATGGCTTCGCGCGCCTTCTTCATGCGACAGGTGGTGCCGATTCTGTTCGGCATCGCATGCCTGCTGGCCGTGGTGGTGGCGATCGAGCTCCTCATCAGGCTCGGTGCGATCAACCGCTTCATCGTTCCTTACCCGTCGGAAATCGCCGGCAGCTTCAAACGCATCATCGTTGAGGAGGATGTGCCGGCGCGCTTCCTGCTCACCACAGGGGAAGCATTGGCTGCGAGCCTGATGCTGACCGTGGTCGGGATTTCGCTCGGCGCCTTGCTGCATCGCATGCATCTGCTGCGGCTCGCGACCGAGACCTGGATCGCCGCCGTTGCGTCGGCGCCGCTGGTGCTGATGTACCCGCTGTTCCTGGTGATTTTCGGCCGCAGCGCGCTGACCATCATCATGATGGGCTTCGTCTCGGCGCTGCCGCCCGTGATACTCAAGACGCTGGAGGGGCTTTCCACCACGCGAGTGGTGCTGATCAACGTCGGCCGGAGCTTCAAGCTTACGCCGTCGCAGCTCTACTGGAAGATTTTGTTTCCTTCGGCGCTGCCGACGATCTTCGTCGGCGTGCGGCTCGGCATGATCTTCGCGCTGATCAACATCGTCGGCGTCGAGTTTCTGATCAATTTCGGCGGACTGGGCCAGCTCGTGAACGAGCTCGCCGAGCGCTATGACCTGCCCGGGACCTATGCGGCGATCTGCTTCGTGATCCTGGTCAGCGTCGTGTTCTTCATCGTCACCGAACGGATCGAACGATGGCTCAGACCGGGCACCTGACCGCAGCGCCGGCGGCGCCGAACATTTGGGCCGCCATGCCCCTGAAGCGGCGCGTGATGTGGCTTCGCATCGCGCTGCTGGTGGGGATCGTGGCGGTCTGGGAGGCGGTGGCGGCATCGGGGCTGCTGTTCCGCGATGTCGTGCCCTCGCTCCTCACCGTCGGCCGGTCGCTGTTCGATATCGTGACCAAGCCCGACTACAAGGTGACGCTCGGCGGCTCCGAAATCTGGATTCCCGAATTCTACCGCCATCTGTGGGTGACCACGGGCGAAGTCGCGACCGCGATGACGATTGGTGGCCTTGCCGGTCTTGTCATCGGACTGCTGCTGGGGACCAATCCGTTCCTCAGCGGGGCCTTCGAGCGCTTTCTCTACTATCTCGGCCCGACGCCCAAGATCATCTTCTTTCCGATCATGATCATGTGGTTCGGAGTCGGACCGGGATCGAAGGTCGCGATGGGGACGATCTCCTGCTTCTTCCCGGTGGTGCTCAGCGCCGCGGCCGGCGTGCGCCAGGTCGAGAGCGTGCTGATCCGCGTCGGCCGCAGCTTCCGGCTCAATTCATGGCAGATGGTCACCAAGATTTATCTTCCGGCGATGCGGCCGTCGATCATCAACGGCGTGCGGCTCGGTCTCGGCGTGGCGGTCATCGGCACGTTGCTGGCGGAAACCAAGCTGTCCAACCAGGGTGTCGGATTTCTCATCATCAATTCCTATTCGACCTTCGACATGCCGCGCATGTATGCGCTGCTGATGCTGCTGTTCATGGTCGCCATCGGCGCCAACGCCCTGGTCGGTCGTGCCAGCAGGGGCTAGCTCTATCCACGTCATGGCCGTGCTTGTCACGGCCATCCACGTCTTGCTTCGATCAAAGCAAGACGTGGATGCCCGGCACAAGGCCGGGCATGACAGCGAATGCGGAGTGCGAGGCGTTCCTCAAATCTGAACGACGTTGACCGTCCGGTCCTCGATCTCGCCGCGCACGTGCGCGTAGAGGCGGGGACTGCGCGCCGACAGGATCTGCAGCGCAGCGAGCACTGCATTCGCTGGCTCCAGCACCGTCATCACCGGCACCTTGCTTGGCGCGCGCAGCGAGGACCAGATGTCCTCGGGGAACTCCTTGGCGCTCGCCGGCACCGTGATGACCGGGATGGTCGACATCGCGGAGATCGTTGGGCCCGCGCCGTTGGAGCGGCCGATGTAGGCGATCACCACCGTGTCCGGCACCTCCTGCACCATCTTGTGCAGGATGCCTGCCGCCGCGACCGGCTCCTTGTGCACAGAGCAGGTCACCACCTGCATCAGGTCCGCGAGAGGCCCGAGCGCCTTGGCGAAGGGCTCGGGGTTGTCGCTTTCCGAGCCGCGCCACAGGATGATGCGCTGCTGCGGAACGCGGAAGTTGCCGGTGATCTCGGCAACCCGGCGGTACGTCGCGGCCACATCGTCCAGCGCGCCGCCGTCGCGATAGACCTGCTTGTCGATGTACGCGCCGTTGTCGAGGACGCGCCAGGAATCGTTGTCGATGACGTCAGCGAGCAGCAGGCGGTTCTGCGCGTCGAAACCGAACTCGACCTTGAAATCGACCAGGGTGCGGCCTTCGAGCTGCCACGCCTTCTCCAGAACCAGGAACGCCTGGCGCGCGAGCCGCGACATCTCGGGATAGAGCTTCGCTTCGTCGGGGCGGATGAACACCTCGGAGGTGGCGAGCGTCAGGAACGGCTTCTGCTCAGGGAGCGGCTTCGACGGGACGTAAAGCTCGATCTGCGACGCGCCTTCCTTGTGGATCATCAGCGGATCGTCGGCGAGCAGCGGCTTGCCCTTCCAGCTCTTGTCCTTGGTCTTGAGGAAGAACTCCACGATCAGCTTCGGGAAAAGCTGGCCTTTGGCGAAGTGCGGCGTGCGCTTGAGGTACGAGCCGTGCGCCTCGCGCCGCACCACCACCTCGTAAGGGAGCATGGTGCAGCCCGGCGCGATAAACGATGTCGGGCTGTCCTGCTGCTCGAACGCCACCGGCAGGCCGCAGTCCTTGAGCAGGCGAAACACATTACAGGCGGTGGCGGTGGCGAGCCGTCCCTTGTCGGGAATGATGTCGTGCTTGGCGCCGTCGCCGGCGGTGATGTCGTCCTTGGCGACCAGCGCGACCAGGTCGGCGCGGCCGGCGACCTGGACGATGCGCTTGGTCTTGCCCTCGGACACGAGTGCGCCGAGCGAATACTTCGGGGATTGGCGTTCTGCCGTTTGTGCGTCCACGACTTTTTCCTGCTGTTTATCCAGGACCAATGGTCCTCAGACCCCAATTAAATAAGGCAATCGGAGGCCGATTTGAAGCCTTCCGTGAGGACCCTGGTGGATAACGCAAGGCCGCCCGCCGTCCGGCGGGTCCTGGCTTATCGGCTGCGCTTTTTGGCCGTGGCGGCGGCTTTCCTGGCGGCTTTCGCCTTCGGGTATTCGCCGGCCTTCCTCAGCCGCGTGCACCAGTATTCCCAGGCGCGGGCCTGCGGCCGTGGCTGGAGGTTGCGGTCCCATGCCTGCCGGGCTTCGCCGGGCGTCAACGGCGAGAGCGGCATGCCCTGCGCCTGCGTCATGAGCTGAAGCTCCGCGTTGCGGTAGCTGTAGATGATGCGGAACACGAGTTCCGTCAGGTTCTTGGCCGCGACCGTGACGCCGTGCCGGCGCAGCAGCACCACCCAGTACGGACCGAGCGCCTTGGCGAGCGACGCGCCTTCCTCCGGCTTGAGCACGAGGAGGTTGGTGTCGCCGAACTCGTCGCGGCTGTCCCAGAACGGCGTCTTCTCGCCGATCTGCGCGCCCATATGATAGAGCGGCAGAAGCTCGGCGCCGGTGTTGCAGAACGGCAGGAACGCCATGCCGTGATGGTGCGCGACGGCGTTGACGTCCGGCCGTGCCTTGTAGATTTCGCCGTGGATCACCAGCTCGCCGTAGCAGCGAATGCCCTTCGGCAGCGGTTTCACCGGCTCGGAATCGAGCGTGTATTCATAGATGTCGCCGGGTTCCACCACCTCCGGGGAACGCGAGCGAGAGATCAGATAGCGGTCCGGCTTTGTGGGATGCCGCATGCTGACGTGTCCGAACGCATCGATGATGCCTTCGAGGGACACGATGCGGTTTGCGATCGCAAGATCGAGCCGCGCCTGCGCCAATGGGTCAGCCATGGGTGTGCTCCGGTGTTGTCAGAATGCGCGGCCGATCAGCCAGTAATCGAGCGAGATGATGCCGCCGCCGTGGATCAGGAAATACAGCACGCCGATTGCCCACATCGCCGGATATTCCAGGCCAACCTTGTTCCAGAAATAGCCGTCGTACTTGGCGTGATCGTAGGCCGACAGCGCTAGCAGCACGAACAGCACCAGCGCCATCGGCCGCGTGAACAGGCCGAGCGCGACGCACGGCGCGGCGACAAACTGGGTCAGCACCGTGCCGTAGGTCCAGAGCCAGCCGGGGCGGTAGCCCTTGCGCTCGTACATCGCCGCCACGTCCGGCAGGCTGCTGATCGGGCCGCCGGTGCCTTTGAAATAGCCGAGGCACATGCGCATGCCGTGCGGAACCATCGCGGCGCCCACTGCAAAGCGCAACAGCGCCTCGACCCAGGGGCCGAGCGCTTCATAGACGACGCCAAGCGCCGGGAAAATCAGCGGGATTTCCATGGACGGGTTATTCGGCCGCTACGTCGTTACGCGCGGCATACCGGCTCGGAGGTCGCGGCAGGCCGAGGTGCTCGCGCAGAGTACGCCCCTGATACTCCGTGCGGAACAGGCCGCGACGCTGCAGCTCCGGGATCACCATACTGACGAAATCGTCGAGCGAGCCGGGCAGGAACGGCGGCATCACGTTGAAGCCGTCGCAGGCCTCCTCGACATACCACTGCTCCATGTAGTCGACGATCTGCTTCGGCGTGCCCTTGATCACGCTTTTGCCGCGCGCGCCCGCGACCCGCATCGCAAGCTGCCGGATGGACAGGTTCTCCTTGCGCGCCATGTCGATCGCGGGCTGCATCGTGCTCTGGCTGCCGCCGGTCATGGGAATTTCGGGCAGCGGACCGTCGAACGGATATTTCGACAGATCGAAGGCGCCGAGAATGGTGGAGAGGATTTCGCGCGCCACGATCGGATGGATCAGCGACTGCATATATTCGTATTTTTCATTCGCTTCGCTTTCGGTCTCGGCGACGAAGCAAGCGAGGCCCGGCATCACCTTGAGATGATCGGGGTTGCGGCCGAACTTGTCGGCGGCGCGGCTCTTCACCTCCTTGAAATACGTCTGGCAGGCCTCGATCGACCAGTGCGCGCTGAAGATCACTTCGGCGAAGCGCGCGGAGATGTCCATGCCGTCATTGGAGGTGCCGGCCTGCACGATCACCGGATGGCCCTGCGGCGGCCGCGGCGTGTTGAGCGGACCTTTGACGCTGAAGTGTTTGCCCTGGTGATTAAGCGTGTGCAGCTTGGCCGGATCGAAATATTGCCCCGACGCCTTGTCGCGCACGAACGCGTCGTCGTCCCAGCTATCCCACAGCGCGACCACGACCTCGGCAAACTCGCGTGCGCGGTCATAGCGTTCGGCGTGGCCGAAATGCGCTTCGCGGTTGAAATTGTAGGCCTCGGCGAACGTGCCGGAGGTCACCAGATTCCAGCCGACGCGGCCGCCGCTGATGTGGTCCATGGTCGCGAACTTGCGGGCCACGTGGTACGGCTCGTAATAGCTGGTCGTTGCCGTGCACACGAGGCCGATGTGGCTCGTCACCGCCGACAGCGCCGCGATCAGGGTCATCGGCTCCAGGTTGGAAACGTACTGCGCTGACCGCGACAGCGCCTCCATGCTGGCCTCACGCATCGCCAGATTGTCGGCGAGAAACACCATGTCGAACTTGCCGCGTTCGGCGGTCTTGGTGATCTCGACGTAGTGCTGGAAGTTGGCGTTGGCGTCGGCCTGCGCCTCCGGATGGCGCCAGGACGCCACATGATGGCCGGTCGGATTGAAAAAGGCGCCGAGCCGGAGCTGGCCTTGTCGCCTTGGCATGATGGACTCCCTGTCGCCGAAACTTATCCCCGCGTGGCGACTCGGCGCAAGGCGGGTTCGTTTCAGGCGTTGAATCTCGCGATCGTCTCGGCAGCGCGCAATCCGATGGTGGCGTTGATCAGCCCGCCGACGTAGCCGGCGTGTGGGCCGCCGTTGAGCCCTCCGATGGTAGAGCCCGCGGCGTAGAGGCCCGGGATCGGCTTGCCGCCGGTGTCGAGCACCGCGGCGTCGCCGTTCACGACGATGCCGCCCATGGTGTTGGTGATCGCCGCGCAGATCGGCATGGCGTAGAACGGCGCTGTCCGGACCGGCCAGGGCTTGGCTTTGCCGATGCGCGGCGGAGAAAGTTTTGCCTGCGTGCCGGCGTCGATAGCGGCGTTGTATCCGTCGACCACATCCTGCAGCCGCTGCGGCGCGATGCCGATCAGGGCGGCCAGCATCGCGATCGTATCCGCGCGATGCAGCGTGCCGCCGACGTCCGGCAGCAGCGGATTGGGCGGCTGTGCGTGGTTGCGTCCGGGCCCCTCCCAGATCGCGTGGTCGAAGATCGCGGTGGCGCTCAACGGATCGGCCAGCCGCGCGATGGCGTTCGACAGATAGACGCCGCCGTATCCTTCATCGGCGAACCGGCGGCCTTCGCCATCGATGACGATGCCCGCGACCGCGAGGTCGTCGGCCTGCGGCCGCGGCCACAGCAGCGGATTGCTCATGGCGTCGCGGCTGTGCAGATGGCCGTAGAAATTCGGCAGGCCGGTGGTCGCGGCGCCGAACGCCTGCGCCATGCGAAGCCCATCGCCCATTGCAGTGCCGCCGTTGCGAGGCAAGAGCTTCTCCGGCGCCGGCGAGATGTGTTGCCGCACCATCTCCATGTTGGCCTGGAAGCCGCCGTCGGCAATCACCACGGCGGGCGCGCGGAACCGGACCTTGCCCTGCGCCTGCGCGGCGTGGATTTCGATGTCGGCGCCCGCGCGTTCAAGCGCGCTGGCGCGCGTGCCGCGCAGGATCGCGCCGCCTCGCTTGGTCAGGTTGGCTTCGAGCTTTCGCAGCGTGACATCGCCGGCGTAGCCATCCCATTTGAAGCCCGCGCCGCTGCGCCAGACCGGCGACAGCACGTTGGTGTGGTACTGGCCGAGATTGACCAGCTCGATGCCTT
The DNA here is from genome assembly GCA_945897515.1 of Rhodoplanes serenus. Lineage (GTDB taxonomy): Bacteria > Pseudomonadota > Alphaproteobacteria > Rhizobiales > Xanthobacteraceae > Z2-YC6860. The sequence continues at coordinate 43,067 of CAMDFO010000016.1, forward strand.
CGCCGCGAAGCCACTGCATCAGCCGGACGCCGTATTGTGCGACGGTGCGCGCCAGATCCTTGCGAGCGAAGCCCTCGGTGCAAGCCTCGATCGCGGCGACGAGCTTGTCCTCGCCCACCATCACGTCGGTGAGGCTGATGTGGAACGTGCCGTAGGTGTAGCGCGAGTTGCAGAGATATTTCTCCGCGGTGCCTTTCTCCAGCACGACGACGCGCTTGCCGAGCTCCGCGGCCCGGTTGGCCGCGACCAGCCCGGCGATGCCGCCGCCGATCACGATGACGTCGAAGCTTGTAGGGTCGTCGGCCATTTCCATTCCTTGCCTTGATCCGCCTGCGTTGCCCGCGCGGCCTTAAGGTAGGCTATAGCACCGTCATGCCCGGCCTTGTGCCGGGCATCCACGTCTTACTTTCCTAAGTGAAGCAGGACGTGGATGGCCGGGACAAGCCCGGCCATGACGCGGTTAGAGCGGCATGCGCAGCGGCTCACACCGCGATCCGCTGGAAATCCATCGGGAACGTGTGCATCCGCTTTGCGCCCGTTTCGGTGATCTCCACCGTCTCGGCAAACACGCACCCCGTTTTCCCCTCGCGCCATTTCGGATCGAACAGGTCGATGTTGAACGCGAACACCATGCCGGGCTCGAAGCGGTCGCCGACCACCTTGATGGCCTCGCGGTCGGCCGCAATGGCATGGTGGCGGTAGCGCGGATATTCCAGCGAGGCGAGACCGTGGCCGTGGATGCCGGCCTCGCAAATTCCCAAGCCCCGGGAATCGATCTCGTCCTTCACCGCTTCGAGCGCGGTCGAGATCGTCCGGCCGGGGCCGAAGTTTTCCATCCCGCGGTTGTAGGCGGCGACGCAGCCTTCATAAATTTCGATCTGCTTCGTCTCCGGCTCGCCGAGGCAATAGGTGCGCTCGACGTGGGTGAAGTAGCCGCCGAACTTCGGATGCATCTCGCAGATGATGAGATCGCCGCGCTCCATCGGCCGCATGGTCGGTACGCGGAACGGATGCGGATAGGGATAGCGGTCGCAGTTCCAGAGAAACAGCGTCGGCTCTTCGCCGCCGTTCGCCACCATCGCCTGCATCATGCCGGCATACACCTCGCACTCCTTGACGCCGGGCCGCGCGATATCGCGGCAGGTCGACAGCATCAGGTCGCCGAGGTTCGCGGCCTTGCGCAGGGTGTCGAGCTCCTCGGCGCTCTTGATCGAGCGAATCTTCTCCAGCATGTCGTCCATGGCGACGAGCTTGGCATTCGGAAGCAGCGACGTCAGCCGGTTGTAGACGTCGAGCGGCAGCCAGCCGTCGGGATCGAGCGGGCCGGCGAGCCCGTCCATGCCGATCTTGCCGTTCTCAAGCTTGAGCTCTTTGATCCGATTGAACACCGAGTCCGCCCAGGTCTTGGTGCGCGGCCGGATGTCGGACACCCAGTCCTGCGCGGCGCGCCAGCCTTCCAGGAACGTCGGCATCTGCACGATCGAGGTCGGCTCGCCGACGGCCGGAAACACCACCACGTTGAATTCCGCGTTGCCGCCGATCGGCGAGAGATAGCGCGCGTTGGCGGTGTAGAAGTCCCACATCATCGGCCAGCCCCACAGCACGATGGCGTCGAGCCCGCGCGCCGCCATGTCCTTGCGCACAGCGGCATAGCGACGATCGCGCTCCTTGATGGAGAGGCGGGGGAGTTCGAGTGTGGGACGCATGGTAGGTCTCGCTATTTTCGTCATGGCCGGGCTTGTCCCGGCCATCCACGTCTTGGCAACGGTGTAAGACGTGGATGCCCGGCACAAGGCCGGGCATGACGGGGTAAGAGCTTAAGCGGCTTGCTTCAACATCTTCAGGGTCGCGAGATAATCCGCGATGCCTTTTTCCAGATCGTACTCCGGCCGGTAGCCCAGTTCGTCGCGTGCCCGCGAAATGTCGTACACACCGGTTGCCGGATACGGAAAGCCGTAGAAATTCAGCCCGCCGCCGATTTCCATCTGCGCGTTCGGGATGTGCTTCTTGATGACGCGCTCGAAGTCGCGCAGCGTCACGCCTGTGCCGGTGCCGATGTTGTAGACCCGGCTCTTGATCTTGTCCGCGACGGTCGCGAGATAGATGCCGAGCGCCGAGTCCTTGTTGTAGATGAAGTCGTCCTTGTCGTCGCCGCCCTGTTCCAGCTTGAACGGCAGACCGTTCGCCGGGTTCTCGACGATGCGGCTCATCACCGCCATCGGCCCGTGCCGCGCGGTCTTGCCGGGGCCGTAGGTCGAGGCGAAGCGCAGCGACACCGTCTCGATGCCCATGTTGTCGTTGTAATAGGCGCAGACGTTCTCGCCCATGAACTTCGCCGAATCGTAGATGCGCTTCGGCTTCGCGGGCAAATCCTCCGACATCGGCTTCCAAGTCGGCGAGCCGTATTCGCCGAGCGTCGGGCCATAGACGCCCTTCGCGCTGGTGAACACCACGCGCTTCACGTTGAGCGCGCGCGACGCCTCCAGCACGTTGACCAGGCCCATCACGTTAACTTGGATGCTGAGCGCGGGATTTGCCGCCGACACCGCGCCGACGAACGCCGCCGCGTGCACCACGTGCGTCACCTGGTGCTTCTTGATCGCCTGCAGGATGCGCGGCATGTCGAGCACGTCGCCCTGCTCGAAGTCGATCTTGTCGGCGATGTCGGGGATCAGCGAGTTGTCGCGGTTGCGTCCGAACACCACCGGCCGGTGGCCTTCACGCACGAACTTGCGGCTGGTCTCAGCGCCGATGACGCCCATGCCGCCGGTGATCAGGACTTTCATGGATGCCTCACTCGACCTTGGCGCCGACCGCCTTGATCAGCGTGCTCCAGTGCTTGAGATCGCTCTCGATCAGTTCGCCGAACTTCTGGGGCGAGAGGTCGACGCGCTCGAACGCATTGGCTTTGAAGAAATCTCGCGATTGCGGCAGGTCCAGAACCTTCGCCACGTCGGCATGAATCTTGGCGACCAGTTCGCGCGGCATGTTCGGCGGTCCCCACAGCGCGAACCACACCGAGGTCTGGAATCCCGGCACCCCGGATTCGGCGATGGTCGGAAGGTCCGGACGCGCGGCCAGCCGCTTCTCGGTGGCGGCGGCCAGAATCTTCACCTTGCCGGTCTTCTCATGCGCCTCGATGCTGGAAAGGTTCAGCAGCAGCATCGAGATGTCGCCCGCGAGCAGGCCGGTCGACGCCGGCGCGGCGCCGCGATACGGAATGTGCACGATGTCGGTGCCGGTGCGCTGCTTGAAGTCCTCCATGCTGAGGTGCGCGTAGGTGCCGACGCCATAGGAGCCGTAGTTCAGCTTGCCGGGCTGGGACTTGGCGAACGCGATCAGGTCTTTCACGTTGCCCGCCTGGATGGATGGATTCACCACCAGAACCGGCGAGGCCCGGCACAGCACGATGATCGGCGTGAACTCCTTCGGATCGTAGTTCAGCTTGGCGATCAGCGCGGGATTGGCGGTGAACGTGGAATCCGGCGCGACCAACAGTGTGTAACCGTCGCCCGGCGAGCGTGAGACCGCCTGCGCGCCGACGCCGTAGTTGCCGCCGGGACGATTGTCGACAATCACCGTCTGGCCCCATAGTTCGCCGAGCCGCTGCCCCACGATCCGCGCCATGGTGTCGGTGACGCCTCCGGCCGGGACCGGCACGATCAGCCTCACGTTCTGGTTCGGAAAATTCTGCGCGGTTGCCGATGACGTCGCGAAGATGGCCACACCGGTCAGCAGCGCGACGGCGGCCGAACGGGCTCTGGTGGTGATGTCCAACATTGGATGTCCTCCCTTGGCGTTTTCTTCTATGGACTATGCGCTTAGCGCGCGCTGGCGGTGCCGAGCACCGGCTTGCCGATGCCGAGCGGCTCGGCGTCGATCAGAACGAAGGCGACGCGGGCGCGCTTGTCGCTGCGGTTGGCCCAGCCGTGGTTGGTGCCGCGCTGGATCATGATATCGCCCTGCTTCAGCTTCACCGTCGAAGCGTCCATCTCCATCTCGATCTCGCCCTCGATCACGATGACGTAGTCGATGGTCTCGGTGCGGTGCATGTGCGGGTGATTGCCCGGCGGGAAATCGATCACCGCGAACCGCGTTCCCTTCGGCGGCGGCGCCGTGCCGAGGATGCGCGCGCCAAAATCCTCGGCCTGCTCGCCGATAGGCATGGTCGAGGGCGCGCTGTCGGTGCACCACATCATGGTGGAGACCAAGCCGGCCTGCGGGAATTTTGAATTTGTCGCGGGCGCGTCGATCAGCACCTTGGCGACGTTGTTGGCGTCGTGGCCGGTCACCACGCGGCGGATCGGCGGATAGTTCGGCTTGTCGTCGGCCATTTCAAACGCACTCCGTTACTGGCAGCAGCATTATGAGGCTGGCCGCACCACGTTGACCATATCCTTGAGGTTGCCGGCCAGGAAGGCGCGCATGTTCTGCTTCAGGATCGGCATGGCGAGGTCGACATAGACGTCGCAGAATCCGCCCTGATGAGTCGTGATGATGACGTTCGGGAACGACCACAGCGGGCTGTCCGGCGGCAGCGGCTCGTGGTTGAACACGTCGAGCGCCGCGCCCGCGATCTGCTTGCTTCGCAGCGCCTCGATCAGCGCGTCCTCGTCGACCACGCCGCCGCGCGCCACGTTGATGAAATAGCAGGTGGGCTTGAGCGCCGCGAACACCTTGGCGTCGATCATGTTGTGGGTGGCGGGCGAATACGGCGTCAGCAGCACGAAATAATCGAGCTCCGGCAGCACGGCGTGCAGTTCGTCGATACCGTGGACGCGGTCGAAGCCCGGTACGTCACGCGGCTTCGAGGTGATGCCGACCACCTTCATGCCGAGCGCCTTGCACTTCGGCGCCAGCGCCTCGGCGATCACGCCGATGCCGAGGATGCCGACGGTCTTCTCGTGCAGCAGCTTGGCCGGCCAGCGGCCCCAAGTCTGTGTCGCCTGCTGGCGCACGAATTGCGGGATGTCGCGGCTGAGCGCGAACATGCCGGCCAGCGCCGCCTCCGACACCGGCGCGCCGTGCACGCCATGCAGGCTGGTGACGGTGACGGAGGGTTTCAGCGCCGGCTGGTCGGTGATGCCGTCTAGGCCGGTGCCGAGCGCCTGCACCCATTTCAGGTTGGCGGCGTCTTTGATGTCGATCGAGAGGTTCTTCATCATCTGCCCGAAGGTGAGCAGGATATCGGCCTGGCCGATGACCGGGGCGAGCTTGTCCTTTTGCGCCACCACGTCGATCTGCAACTCGGGGAATAGCCGGCTTAAGCGCGCGCGGTACTGCTCGGTGACGTCAGGCGGTAGCGTGAGAAGGATCAGCAGACGGGGCATTGCAGATTTCCTGGCGGGCGGGCCAGCGAACAAATCACCCGGTCCGCCGCAAGGCAAGGGCAACGGCCCACCGGGCCGACCTGAGCGAGGTTCCGTCACACCGTCGCGGGCTCGCTCGCCTCCTGGTGCCAGACCAGCAGCCGCCGCCGCAGCACCGCCATCAGCTTGACCAGCACGTAACCGACGATTGCGATCTCGACCAGCGCCGCGAACACGCCGCGCGAGTCGGCGAAGCGCGAGGACGTCATCATCGCGCCGCCGAGGCCGTAGCCTCCCATCGCCATCTCGGCGACGATCGCGACGATCAGCGCGATCGGCAGCGCGACCTGTAACCCGGTGAGGATTTGCGGCAAGGCAGCGGGCAGAACCACCTGCCACATCACCTCCCGCTTGCTGGCGCCCATGTTGCGCGCCGACCAGATCAGCTCCTTCTCGACGCCCTGGATGCCGATGATGGTGGCCGTCACCACCGGGAAGATGGCGTCGAACACCACCATCGAAATCTTCGATACGTCGTAGACGCCTAACCACAGGATCACGATCGGCAGGAACGCGATCTTCGGCATCGGAAAGCCGACCGAGATGATCGGATCGAAGAACCAGCGCGCCACCGCGCTGCGCGAGATCGCCATGCCGAGCATGATGCCGGCCACCGCCGCGATCAGAAATCCGACGACCGCACGGTACAGCGTCAGGCCGACGTTGAGCCAGAGGTCGCCGGAGGCGTCGATCCAGATGCGCTCCAGCACCGCGCTGAGCGGCGGCAGAACGAACATCGTCACGGCGCCCGAACGCGCGAACAGTTCCCAGCCGACCAGCAGCAGCACCACCACCGACGAGCGCGCGACGACGAGACCGGCCGCGCTGAAGAAGCGCGCGGCGTCGATCGGTTCGGCGTGCGCTACTCCCGCCATGCCAGCACCCGGTTCATCAGCATCTGGTAGACCCGGTCGGCGGCGAAGCCGAGGAACGCCACGGTGAGCACCACGGCGTACATGCCCTCGTAGGCGCCGCTGGCGCCGAGGAAGCCGATCAGGTAGCCGAAGCCCTTCTGCGACACGATCAGCTCGGAGCTGACCAGCAGGATGAACGACAGCGCCAGCGCGGTGCGGATGCCGTTGAGCATTTCCGGCATCGCGCTCGGCACCACCACGTCCCACAGCATGCGCAGCCTTCCCGCGCCCATGCTGCGCGCGGACCAGACCAGAGCGCGGTCGCTGCCGCGCGCGCCGTTGAACGCGCCGATCGTGACCGGCAGCATGCAGCCGAGGAAGATCAATAGGATTTTCGAGCCGTCGCCAAAGCCGAGCCAGATCACCGTCACCGGGATCAGCGCCGACTTCGGCATCGGGTAGAAGATTTCGACCAGCGGCGAGAGCACGATGTTGAGCGGCCGCCACCACGCCATGAAGATGCCGAGCGCGGCGCCGATCACGATCGAGAGCCCGAGGCCCATGCCGGCGCGGTAGAGCGACGCCGCGCCGTTGGTGATCAGGTCGCCGTCCTTGACCAGCTCGATCCAGGCCTCGGCAACAGCGGTCAGCGAGGGCAGGGCGAGCGCGGAGACCAGTTCCAGCCGCGCGGCGATCTCCCAGAACATCGCGAGGAGAAGAAGGGGGAGATAGCGGAGGAGCAATTGCACTATCGTCCCCCCATTCTCGCTGTCATCGTCCGCGAAAGCGGACGATCCAGTCCTGTGTCAAGCACTGGATGCCCCGCTTTCGCGGGGCATGACACCGATATTGTGGCGCGAGGAAAGCTCACATTCCCCTCCCGCCCTGCGCCTTGATCGCCTCGTCGCGCACCAGGTTCCAGATCTCGTCAACCTTGTCGACGAAATGCGGGGCCTTGAACACGTCGCGGCTGTTCTTGTCGAACTTGGTGTCGACGATGGTCTTGATGCGGCCGGGACGCGCCGACATCACGGCGACGCGGTCGGCGAGATAGACCGCCTCCTGCACATCGTGGGTGACGAAGATCACGGTCTTGGGCGTGCGCTGCCAGATGCTCAGCAATTCGGTCTGCATCAGGTGGCGGGTCTGTGCATCGAGCGCGCCGAACGGTTCGTCCATCAGCAGGATCGCCGGCTCGAACGCCAGCGTGCGGGCGAGCGCGGTGCGCTGCTTCATGCCGCCGGACAATTGCGAGGGGTAGCTGTCCTCGAAACCCGACAGGCCGACCAAGTCGACCAGCGACTGCACGCGGGCCTCACGCTGCTCGCGCGCCATGCCCTGGCGTTCCAGCCCGTAGGCGATGTTGGCGCGCACCGTCTTCCAGGGAAACAGCGCGAAATGTTGGAACACGATGCCGCGGTCCGGTCCGGGCCCGGCGACCGGCTTGCCATCGACCGAGATCGAGCCCTTCTCGATCGGCAGAAATCCGCCCAGTAGGTACAGCAGCGTGGACTTGCCGCAACCGGAGGGACCGAGCAGCGCCAGGAATTCGCGCTGGCCGACTTGCAGCGACACGTTCTCCAGCGCTGTCACTTCTTTGCCGCGCGTCGGCCGATAGACGTGGCTCACGCCCTCGATGACGATCTGCGGCTGGCTGCTCATGCCGACGCCTGAGCCATCGCAGGGCGTCCTATCTCGCCGGGACTTTGTTCAAGTAAACGTCGGTATAGGCTTTGGTCACGTCGATGGTGGCGCGCTTCACGTCCGCGTCGAACTCGCGCAGCACGTTGTAGGCGGTCTGAGCGCTGTCGCGCGAAAAGCGGCCGTCCGGCGAATACATCGGCTTGCTGGAACGGATCGAGCGAATGAAATTGTCGGGGTTGCCGAGCGCGTGCTCCGGGGGCATCGCCTTGGCGATGTCTTCGGCGGAGCTTGCCGCGATCCATCTCAGCCCGCGCACGAAGGCGTTGACCAGCGATTGCACGGTCTTTGGATTGTTTTGCGCATAGGCCGGCGTCAGGTACACCACCGCGGCCGGATAGAGCCCGCCGTAGATCCCGCGCGTGCCTTCCGGTGTGCGGGCGTCGGCGGCGATCTTGATCGCGTTCTCGCTGAGCAGCAGGTTGATCACCGGATCGACACTAACCAGCGCGTCGATGTCGCCGCGCTTGATCGCCGCGACTGCGCTTGCACCCGCGCCGACGCCGATGAACGAGGCGTCCTCCGGTTTCAACCCGGCAGCCACCATCATGTGCAGAACCATGAAATGCGTGCTGGAGCCCGGCGCCGTGATGCCGATCTTCTTGCCCTTGAGGTCGGCCGGCCCGCTGTAATTCACCGACGGACGCAGCGCCAGCACGAAGCCCGGAAACTGCCCGAGCTGCACCACCGCGACCAGCGGCTGGTTCTTGGCCTGCATCTGGATTGTATGGTCGAACGCGCCGGTGACGACGTCGGCGCTGCCGCCGATCAAGGCCTGCAGCGCACGGGAGCCGCCCGCCAGATCGGAAATCTCGACTGCCAGTCCCTCATCCTTGAAGTAGCCGAGCCTGTCGGTGACGGTGAGCGGCAGATAATACAGCGCCGACTGTCCGCCGACCGAGAGCCGCACCTTGGTCTGGGCGTCGGCGCTCTGCGGACCCGCTGCGCACCATAAGACCAGCGCTACGGTCAAAGCCACTATCGGTTTCATGGGGCTCCCCCCGGGGCCTCACGCCCCGTTCGCCTTCGAGTATGGCAAGCTTCGGCGCGACGCGTCTACGCGGTGAGTTCGCGCATAATGGCGTAGAGCGCTACCTGGCCCTCGAAGCCGATGCCGGGGCGGTCGGACAGCTTCAGATATCCGCCCTCCAGCGTGGCGTCGTCGGCGAAGCCGGCGAACGCCCCGAATACGCCGGGATAGGACTCTGCGCCGCCCAGCCCGAAACCGGCCGCGATGGCGAGCGACATCTGGTTGCCGCCGTGCGGGAACAGTGCGCTGCGCGGCCAGCCGTGGCGCTCCAGCATCGCCACGGTGCGGGCGTATTGCACGATGCCGTAGGCCTGCGGCGGATCGACCTGGATGACGTCGTTGCGCGTGGGCTTGAGCCCACCGAAACGCACGAGGTTCTCCACGTCCTGGGTCGAGAACAGGTTCTCGCCGGTGGACAGCGGCTCGCCGTAGATGCAGGCGATTTCCGCGAGCAGCGCGAAGTCGAGCGGGTCGCACGGCTCCTCGAACCAGCGCAGCTTGAATTGCGCCAGCTCCCTGGCGTAGGCGAATGCTTCGTCGCGGTTGAATTTGGAGTTAGCGTCGACCGCGAGCAGCGTGCCTGCCGGCAGGATGCTCTTCACGGCCTCGACGCGGCGCATGTCTTCGGCGAGCGGCAGGCCGCCGACCTTCATCTTCACCATGGTGTAGCCGGCATCGAGATGGCGGCGCATCTCGTCCTGCACGTCCTTGATCGTGCCGCCGGGCGTGTACCAGCCGCCGCCGACGTAGCAGAACACCCGGTCGGCGACCTTGCCGCCGTTGTAGCGCTCGGCCAGCACGCGGTGCAGCGGCTTGCCTTCGATCTTGGCCACCGCGTCCCAGACCGCTACTTCGATGGTGCCGATCCCGACAGAGCGCTCGCTGTGGCCACCGGATTTCTCGTTCCGCATCATGACGGCGAGAATTTTCTCGGGATCGAGATTGCTGCCGGCGGCATCGAGCAGCGACCCCGGCTCAGCCTTCAGAACGCGCGGGATGAATCGCTGGCGCATCTGCGCGCCGCAGGCATAGCGGCCGGTGGAGTTGAACGCGAAGCCCGCGACCGGCTTGCCGTCGCGCATGACGTCGGTGACGACGGCCACCACCGACGTCGTCATCTCGGAGAAGTCGAAACCGGAATTGCGGAGTTGGGATTTCAGCGGGATCGCGGTTTCGCGAATATCGACGATGCGCATTCAACAACCTCGGCTGGATCGTCCGCGAACGCGGACGATCCAGTATCCATCGGCGTCCGGAGGAGGCAAGGAGAGTCTCGGAGCCTGCCTCGAACGGCACCGCCCCGTCAGGCCGATCGCTCTGGTTGCGAGTTTCGCTCGCATATTGGACGACACGGAATATTGGCGTGGCCTCACTCCGCCTTGATTCCTGCTGCCTTGATGATCGGCCACCACTTCTCGATCTCGGCCTTGTGGAAGGCGCCATGAGCCTCCGGCGTCTGCTGGTCGCGCGGGAAGATGCCTTGGCCGAGATCGGCGAGCCTTGACCGCACAGTCGCGTCCGCCAGCGCGTCCACCACCGCGGCATTGAGCTTCGCGATGATGTCTCTAGGCGTGGCCTTGGGCACCCAGAGCCCATGCCAGATCGAGACGTGGAAGTTCGGCAGCCCAGCCTCGTCGGTGGTCGGAACGTCCGGCGCCGACGCGAGCCGCGCCTTGGCGGTGACCGCATAGGCCTTGATCAGGCCGCCGCGCACCTGCGATATCGTGCCGCTTGGCTGATCGATGGTGATGTCAAGTTGTCCGGCGACGAGGTTCTGCGTCGCCGGGGCGGAGCCGCGATGCGGCACATAGACAAACTTCGTGCCGACGATCTTCTCGAATGCAACCCCGCTGACGTGGCCCGGCCCGCCGACGCCGCCGGTGCCGAAGGTGACTCCCTCGGGACGCGCCTTCAGCCAGGCGATCAGCTCCTGCAAATTGTTCGCCGGAATGTCCTTTTTCGAGAGGATCAACTGCGGGCCGGCGCAGATCAGCGAGACCGGCGCGAAATCGTCGTGGAGGTGGTATGGCAGGTTGAAGACCGCGCCGTTGACGACGTAGTGGTTCCAACCGCCGAGGCCGATGGTGTAGCCGTCCGGCGTTGCGCGCACGACCCGAGTGGTGCCGATTGTGCCGGTGGCGCCGGACACGTTCTCGATGACGACGTTCTGCCCAAGCGTTGCCTGCATGCGCTGGGCGAGGATGCGGCCGATCGAGTCGGTCGGCCCGCCTGCGCTGGCCGGTACGATCATGATGACCGGCCGCGACGGATAGGACTGCGCGGTTGCGATCCGCGACGCGGCTGGCAGCACGGCAGCACCTGCCGCCAGATGCAGAAAAGTTCTACGGGGCAGTTTCATGGCGCTCCCTCTCTGACATGCTCGCGAACCTTAAATCTTTGGAATCTTGGCGTCCTGCATCGCCTTTCCCCACTTGGCGATCTCCGTCTTGATCCAGGCGTCGAATTCTTCGGGGGTGTTGACGACCGGCTCAAGCCCAAACGAAATCAGGCGCTCCCGAATCTCCGGCAGCGCGACAATCCTTGCGACCTCGCTGCGCCAGAGATCGATGATGGGTTTCGGCGTTCCGGCCGGAGCCACGATGCCCTGCATCGATCCGGTCACCAGTTCCGGCAGGCCGACCTCCGTCATGGTTGGCACGTCCGGGAATTCCCGAAGGCGCTTGGCGCTCGTGAGCGCCAGCGCGCGCAGCTTGCCGTCCCTGATGTTCCCCGAGGCGTTCGACAGCGAGGTGAACGCGATCGGTGTGTGTCCGCCGATCGTCGACGTCATGGCCGGGCCGCCGCCGCTGAACGGCACATGCACCAGATCAAGCCCGAACTTGAGCTTGAACAGCTCGCCCACCAGCCGCGGCTGGGTGTTCGCGCCGGACGAGGCGAAGCTGTATTTTCCGGGATTGGCCTTCACCAGCGCGACAAGCTCTTTCACGTTGCTGGCCGGGACCGAAGGATGAACCGTCAGCGCGTGCGGGCCGGAGGCCACCAGCGTAATGGGCGCGAAGTCCTTCAAGGTATCGTACGGCAACCTGGCATGCAGGCTCGGGTTGAGAGTGTGAGCGCCGGCCGCAAACAGGACGGTGTAACCGTTGGCCTGGGCCTTCGCGACTTGGCCGGTGCCGACGATTTCGCCGCCGCCCGGAATATTGTCGACATAGACTTGCTGCCCCCACGCTTCGGAGAGCTTTTGCGCGATCATGCGCGCGGTCACGTCGTTCGCCCCGCCAGCCGAGACCGGCACGACCATGCGGATCGAGCGTGCAGGATAACTCTGCGCCCACGCGGTTCGCGCCACCGCAGGGATCGCGACGGCGCTGCAGGCGAGGTACAGGAATTTTCGGCGGCTGGGTTTCATGGTGTGCTCCGCCACAATTCCGACTGTCATCGTCCGCGAAAGCGGACGATCCAGCAATCATCGACGATTGCCGGATGCCCCGTCTTCGCGGGGCATGACATCGGTCGTTGTTCGAGGACCCTGCTCATATCTTCGGAATCTTCGCGTCCTCGATGACCTTCTTCCATTTCGCGATATCGGCCTTGACGTAGGCCGCGAACGACGCGGACGAGTCGCCTTCCGCCTCGACGCCAAGCTCAAGCAGTCGTGCTTTGATGTCGGACCGGTTGACGATCGCGGAGATTTCCTTCTGAAGCAGATCGACGATCGGCCTCGGCGTTCCGGCCGGCACGAACACGCCGGTCATGGTCTCAGCCTCCTGATCCTTGATGCCGGCTTCTTCCAGGCTCGGAATTTCCGGCATCGACAGGGAGCGTTTCTTGGCCGTGACCCCGATCGCGCGCAGCTTGCCGTCCTTGATGAGGTTCACGGCGTTGCCAAGCGCGCCGCAGGCGATCGGGGTATGGCCGGCGAGCACCGATTGGGTGGACGGCCCGCCGCCCGAGAACGGAACGGTGACGAAATCGAGTTTCAGCCCGAGCTTGAGCATCTCGATCGAGAGCGACGGCGTTGTGCCGGCGCCGGGCGAGGCGACGCTGTGCTTGCCCGGCTCTTTCCTGATGAGAGCGACCAGCTCCTGCATGGTCTTGGCAGGGAAGCTCGGATTCACCAGCCACGCGTTCGGCGAGCCGCCGGCCTTGGTGACCGGGATGAAATCCTTCTCCACGTCGAACGGCAGCTTCGCATAAAGGCTGGGGTTGACGGTGATGCTCGATGACGCGAACAGAATCGTATAGCCGTCGCCCGCCGATCGCGCGGCGTTTGCCATGCCGAGGTTGCCGCCGGCGCCGCCCTGGTTCTCGATGTAGAACTGCTGGCCAAGCTTCTTCGACAGCTCTGCCGCGATCACCCGTCCGGCAATGTCGGTCACGCCGCCGGCTGCGAACGGAATGATGATCTTCACCGGCTTGCTGGGATATTGCTGCGCGAAGGCCGAGCCGGACACCGCAAGCGCCGCACAGATCGCGGCCAAACGCACAATCATTCTCATCGAAGTTCCCTCTCTCTTTTGTTTCTCGCTTTGTTTGAAGCCGCCCCTCATTCGATCCTCAGCTTGGCGCCGCGCACCACCTTACCCCATTTCTCGATCTCCACGGCGATGCGGGCGCCGAACTCGCCCGGCGTGTTGGCGATCGGCACGAAGCCCAGCGCCACCAGCTTTTCCCTCACGTCAGGCTGGGCGACGATCTTCGCGATCTCGCTCTGCAGCCGCTCCACGATCTCCTTCGGCGTGCCGGCCGGGGCCACGATGCCGGTCAGCGTGTCGGCCTCCTGGCCGGGAATGCCTGATTCCGCCATGGTCGGTACGTCCTTCAACGCCGCGACCCGCTTGTCCGCCATCACGGCGAGCGCACGCACTTTGTTTTCGCGAGCGGCGGTGATCGCCGGCGGCAGCGCCGTGAACGCGATCGGCGTGTGGCCCGCGATGGTGGAGGTGATGGCGGGCGCGGCGCCCGGAAACGGCACCATCACCAGGTCGAGGCCGAACGTCAGCTTGAACAGCTCGCCGCCGAGATGCGGCGTCGAGCCGAGCGCGGGCTGCGCGTAGCTGTACTTGCCGGGGCTAGACTTGATCAGCGCGACCAGGTCCTTCGGCGTCTTGACCGGCACATCCGGGTTCACCACCAGCACGTTGGGGGATGCTGCAACCAACGTCACCGGGGTGAAATCCTTGACCGGATCGTAGGGCACTCTGGCGTACAGGCTCGGGTTGACGACAAATCCGGTGCTGACGACCAGGATGGTGTAGCCGTCAGCAGGCGCCTTCGCGACCTGGCCGGTACCGGTGTTGCCGCCGGCGCCGGGCACGTTCTCGATGGTGAACGGCTGGCCGAAACGTTCCGCCAGCTTTTGGCCGACGATGCGCGCGATCACGTCAGTCGGGCCGGCTGCGGCAAACGGCACGATCATGCGGACCGGCTTGCTCGGATAGTTCTGTGCCTGGGCCGCGGACGATAGAGCGAGCGTCGCCAAAGCTGCCAGCACGCGCGCAGTCATTCCCAATCCGGCCATGACGCTTCCCCTCGTGCCTGCAGGACTTATAGTTGTACGAATTCCGTGTCCTGCGATCGTCACACTCGACGCATGCGCGGTGCAGCGTTCCCCTATGGGTCGCGGTCCTGTATGGGGAGCGAACCGGCGTCGCCAAGCCTGAGGGATATCCGTGACGAATGCAAACCTGTCCGGCCGCAACCGAATGTCGCTGCATGGCGGAAATGCCCTGAAAATCGGGCTGTTCGGCGCCAATTGCTCGTCGGGCCGTGCCGTCACCAAGGTGCCGGAGCGCTGGTCGGGAACCTGGCCTGACAATCTCAAGCTGGCGCGCATGGCCGACGAGGCGGGCATCGAGTTCATGCTGCCGATCGGCCGCTGGAAGGGTTACGGCGGCGAGACCGAGTATCAGGGCGCCACGCTCGAAACCATCACCTGGGCGTGCGGTCTGCTCCAGTCCACCAAGCGCATCACTGTGTTCGGCACGGTGCATGCCCCACTGTTTCACCCGATCATCGCCGCCAAGGAAATGGTGACCGCCGACCACATCGGGGAAGGCCGCTTCGGGCTGAACATCGTCGTCGGCTGGAACGAGGGCGAGTTCGAAATGTTCGGCGTGAAGCAGCGCGACCACGAGACCCGCTACGAGTATGCCCAGGAATGGATCGACGCCATCAGGGAAGCGTGGTCGGACCGCGAGGATTTCGATTTCGACGGACGCTTCATCAAGCTCAAGGGCGTGCGGGCGAAGCCGAAGCCCTACGGCGGCAGCCGGCCGGTGATCATGAACGCCGGCACCTCGGAAACCGGCCGGGCCTTCGCCGTGCGAAACTGCGACGCCTTTTTCATGCAGGCATCGCGCGTGTCAGCCAAGGAAACCGCCGAACGTGTTGCAGTGGTGAAGGCCGCGGCGCGCGGGCACGGCCGCGACATCGGCGTCTATACCGTGGGCGTCATCACCTGCCGGCCGACCCGCAAGGAGGCCGAGGACTACCACCATTATTGCGCCGTCGAGCACGCCGACTGGTCCGCGGTCGACAACCTGCTGGCGCTGCGCAAGGTTTTGCCGGACGCGATGTCGCCGGAAGAGTTCGCGCAACAGCGCATGCACTTCGCGCACGGCAACAGCGGGCTGCCGATCATCGGCGATCCCGATGACGTTGCGCGAACGCTGATCGAGCTGAGCCAGGCGGGCCTGACCGGGATCGCGGTGTCGCTGGTCAACTACGCGGACGAGCTCCCCTATATCGCCGCCGAGGTGCTGCCTCGGTTGGAGCGCGCGGGGCTGCGGGCGCCGGCTTAACCTCTCACAGCGTCTCGGCGAAGAAATCGCGCATCAGCATGTAGGACGTGCGGCAGAGATTCTCGTCGTACCGAGCCGAGGGCGGATGGTTGGCAGTTGGGTCGCAGAACGAATGCACGCCGCGGCCGAACATGACGACGTGCCAATCGACCTTGGCCTTGGTGAGCTCCTCCTCGAGAGCATCCATCATCGGCTTCGGCGTTACCGGATCGGCGCGGCCGTGGATCGCCATCACCCGGCCCTTGATGTTGCAGGGCGTGCCGGGCACGACCGGATTCGGGTTGGTGACGTGGAACACGACGGTCGCCTTGAAATCCGCGCCGGCGCGCGCCTGCTCAAGGACAAAGCCGCCGCCCGCGCAATAGCCGATCGCAGCGTTCTTCGTGGGGTCGATGATGCCGAGCTTGTCCGCCTCGGCCATGAGCGCCGTGTAGGCGGCATTGCCGCAGGCGAGCGTGAAGGGGAGGTCGTTGTGCACCGCGGTCATGCCCACCCGGAGTTCTTCTCGCGTCTTGGGCTTGTCGCCGTAACCCACGCCGAACATGTCGGCCACGAGCACGACGTGGTCCTTGCCGGCGACGGCGCGGGCTTGCTCGATCGTGTCGGCGCAGACGCCCTTCCAGTCGGGTTGGTCGAAGATGACCGGGCGCTTCGTCTTCACACTGTCGTCATAGACGATCACGCCCTCGAATTGCCTGCCATTGACCTGGTACGGGACCTTCTTCTCCGCCATAGCACTCTCCACGCATTCTCAGTTTCTTGCTCAGTTTATCTTGCTCAGTTGATCTTGAGGCCGGCTTCGCGGATGACGCGGGCCCATTTCACGTTTTCCGCCTTCAGGTAGGCGGCGAACTGGGCGGGCGTGTCGCCGATCGGCGAGAACCCGATCGCCGCGAGCTTTGCCTTGACGTCGGGCATGGCGACAATCTCCACCGCCTTGCGATGCAGCAGGTCGACGATCTCCTTGGGCGTGCCGGCCGGCGCTAGAATACCGATCGGCGTTTCGCCGATCTGCCCGGGAAAGCCGGCTTCTTCCATCGTCGGCACGTTCGGCAGGCCTTCCACCCGCTTCTCGCCGGTGACGGCGAGCCCGCGAATTCCGCCGGACTGGATGTGGACCACCGACGGCGGCAGCGAGGCGAACGAGACCGGTGTGTGGCCGGCAAGCACGGACTGCGCCAGCGGACCGCCTCCGCCGAACGGGATCGAGGTGAGACTGATCTTCTGCGAAAGCTTGAACAACTCGCCGGACAGGTTTGCCGGAGTGCCGAGGCCGGGGTGGGCGTAGCTGTGATACTTGTCCGGATTGGCACGCATCAGGTCGACAAGCTCCTTGACGGTCTTGGCCGGCACCGATGGATTGACGATCAGGACGTTGGGCGTGGTCGCAATGCGCGTGATGGCGACGAGGTCCTTCTCCGGATCGTAAGGCAGCGACTTGTACAGGCTCGCGTTGATGACCAGCGCCTGGCTGTTGACCAGCAGCGAGTAGCCGTCAGCGGGCGCGCGCGCGAGGGCGGCGGTGCCGATGTTGCCGCCGCCGCCGGGCTGGGTCTCGACGTAGAACTGCTTGCCGAACGCCTCGGTGAACTTCTGGCCGATGATGCGGGCGATCAGGTCGGCCGGACCGCCCGGCGCATACGGAACGAGCAGGCGCACCGGTTTGTTCGGATAATCCCCGGCGGTCTGCGCGTGACTTGTGCCGCTCGCAAAGACCGCCGCTCCGACGATCAGCCCGATCAGTGCCCGCATGTGTCGCCTCCCCGTATTTCCGATTTTGGAAGAGTCTATCACCGCAAATCCGCCGGGACGCGGATTTTCTAAAGCCCGGTTTCGGGCTAAGAGAGGGCCGTGGCCCCATCGGGCCGCGGCTTTGTTTCGTGCCGTCACGCGATGAAAAGGACCGTCCATGCCCGCCAAGAAGTACACGCGCCAGGATCTTCGCGATGCCGCCGAGAAATACAAGAACTGGGGCAAGTGGGGTCCGAACGACGAGATCGGCACGCTGAATTACACCTCGCCCGAGGACATCATCGCGGCCACACGACTGGTGAAGAAGGGCAAGGTGATTTCGCTGGCGCTGAACTTCGACCACACCGGACCGCAGGGCGCCAAGAGCAAATACCCGGCGATGGGCCGTGGCAACCCGATCCACACCATGTTACGCACCGGCACCGACGCCTACTCCGGCGTGCTCGACAAGCGCGGCATCCGCGCCGCCGACGACATGGTGACCATGCCGCTGCAATGCGGAACGCAATGGGATGGGCTCGGCCATATCTTCTATGAGAACTACATGTGGAACGGCTACGACTGCCGCGAGGTGACGTCGGCCGGCGCGCAGAAGTGCGGCATCGAGAAGACCAAGCACAAGATGGTCGGCCGCGGTGTGTTCCTCGATGTGGCGCGTTTCAAGGGCGTCGACTCGCTCGACGACGGCTACGGCATCACCTGCAAGGATCTCGACGACACCGCCAAGGCGCAGAAGGTCGAGCTGAAGCGCGGCGACTACGTCATTGTGCGCACCGGCATGATGGAGCGCTGCCAGAAGGCCGGAAGCTGGGACGGCTATCCGGGCGGCGACGCGCCGGGCTTCGCATTCGAAACGCTGGAGTGGATCAAGCGGGTCGAGCTTGCGGCGCTGGCGAGCGACACCTGGGGCTGCGAGGTCCGGCCGAACGAGAGCGAGGAGGGCATCAACCAGCCCTGGCACTGGATCACGATCCCGATCATGGGCATGACCATGGGCGAGATTTTCGAATTGAAGGAACTGGGCGAGGACTGCGCCGCCGACAAGACCTACGAATTCCTGTTCGTCGCGCCGGCGATCCCGATTACCGGCGCGGTGGGCTCGCCGGTGAACCCGCTGGCGATCAAGTGAGGGATGCTTATGTCTGGGATAATGGACAAGCTGTTCGGTAGGAGCGCGCAACCCATGGACACCAAGACCTACCCCGTCACCCGCACCGACGCCGAATGGCGCAAGATGCTCTCGCCTGAGCAATTCCACATCATGCGCGAGCATGGCACCGAGGCGCCGGGAAGCTGCGCGCTGAACTACGAGAAGCGGCCCGGCACCTTCGTCTGCGCCGGCTGCGAGCAGCCGCTGTTCACCTCGAAGAAGAAGTTCGAGAGCGGCACCGGCTGGCCGAGCTTCAACGATCCGGAGCCCGGCTCGGTCGAGGAAACGGTGGACCGCAAATACGGCATGGTCCGCACCGAGGTGCATTGCAGCCGCTGCGGCAGCCATCTCGGCCACGTGTTCCCGGACGGCCCGCCGCCAACGGGCTTGCGCTACTGCATCAACGGCGTGGCGACGAATTTCAAGCCGGAGTGAGCCGGCAACATACTCTACTGTCATCGTCCGCGAAGGCGGACGATCCAGTGCTTGCCCAAAGACTGGGTGCCCCGCCTTCGCGGGGCATGACAGTGTTACGCCGCGCGAGTGCCCCACAACCGCTTGCTCGCGATCTCCGCGCCTTCGCTGAGTGCCTTCAGCTTAGCCCACACGATGCTGTCAGCCACGATCGGGTCGGTCCGCACCGCGGTGCCGAAGCCGCAGTCGACGCCGGCGATCACCCGCTCGCGGCCGACAATGTCGGCGTAGCGGCCGATGCGCTGCGCCACCAGCTTGGGGTGCTCGACGAAGTTCGTGGTCGAATCGATCACGCCCGGAATCAAAATCTTGTCGTCGGGAATCTTGATCGTCTTCAGGTCTTCCCATTCGTGGTCGTGGCGCGGATTGGCGGCCTCGATGCTGATCGCCTGCATGCGCGCCTTGAACGCCAGGTCGATAATCTTCAACAGCGGCAGATCGAAGCTATGCGGCCCCTCGTAATTGCCCCAGCAGATATGCAGCCGCATCCGGTCCGCGGGCAGCCCTTCGGTCGCGGCGTTGATCGCCTCGATGTTGCGCGCCGCGATCTTGGTGCGAAATTCGTCGTCGGAGAGATGGCGATACTGGTTGTTGCGCGCCGAACCGAGATCGGGAGCGTCGATCTGCAGCACGAAGCCGGCCTCGACGATCGCCCGGTACTCGGTTTTCATCATGTCGGCGAGCGCCGCCACATAGGCGTCCTCGTTCGGGTAGTGCAGATTGATGATGAAGCGCGTCAGGATGCCGGGTGACGGCGCGGTCATGAACACATCGGCGGGCTTCGACTTGCCCACTGCGGCCTTCAGGTGCGCGAGGTCGCGGTCGAGCGCGCTGCGGTCCTTGTATTTCAGCGGGCCGACGCAGCCGGGAAACGGCGAGTCGGAGAAATTCCGCCGGCGGTTGGCGAAATCCGGGTGCGCCAGGAGATCGCGGCCGATCATGATGTCATGACCCTTCTCGGCCGCTCGCGGATCGGGTTGGATTCCTTCGACCCGATGCCGGATGTAGGTGGTGTAGGACGGCTTGCTCATTTCGCCGTCGCTGACCACGTCGATGCCGGCCGCGACCTGCTGGGCGACGATGTCGTCGACCGCCTTGGCGGTGGCGGCCTCGAACGCGGCGGCGTCGATATCCTGGCCTTTCTCCCGGCCGAGAATGACGTCAATCAGCGATTGCGGCCGCGGCAGGCTGCCGGTGTGCGTGGTGAGGATACGGTCCTGGCTGGTCTTCATGCGGCCTCCCGGCATCTGGCGTTTCGCCGCGGATCGTATCGGGATTCAATTTTCGTTGTCGCGGAAAAGACGGTCACGCAGCGCGCGGCGACAGCCATTGTGACGGCGTGGGCCACGCCACGCAGGAGGCGGCCCACCGCCACCGAACCTCCGCCGATGGGCCACGCCGGCGGCGCCGGGTCGCTTTGATCTAGATCAATGTTCGCAACGCGCACCGGCCGATAGTTACACAAGTAACCATATGGCGGAGCGCGACCGTGAAACATCACAACATTCCCGGCACCACGATGTTCGGCGGCGATCAGGCGCAGCAGGGGCTTGCGCTCAACCGCATGTGCTTTTCGTTCAACAGCGCCGAGAACCGCGCCGCCTTCCTCAAGGATGAGGAGGCCTACTGCGCCAGGTTCGGCCTTACCGCGGAGCAGCGCGAGGCGGTGCGCGAGCGCAACGTTCTCAAGATGCTCGCGGCCGGCGGGAACGTCTACTACCTCGCCAAGCTGGCCGGCATCTTCGGCTTGGGCGTGCAGGACATCGGCGCGCAGCAGACCGGCATGAGCGTCGACGAATTCAAGGCGAAGCTTGTCGCCGCAGGGAGATAGTCATGGCACGGATCATCGGCGGACTCGGCACCACGCACGTCCCTGCGATCGGCAAGGCGATCGCAGAGCACAAGGAGAACGATCCCTACTGGAAGCCGTTCTTCGGCGGCTTCGACTATGTGCATGAGTGGCTCGGGCGCGAGAAGCCCGATGTCGCGGTGGTGTTCTACAACGACCACGGATTGAACTTCTTTCTCGACAAGCTTCCGACCTTTGCCGTCGGCGCCGCGAACGAATACCGCAACGAGGACGAAGGCTGGGGCCTCCCGGTGTCCAAGACCGCGGCGGGCATTCCGAAACTCTCCTGGCATCTGATCGAGCGGCTGGTCGAGGACGAGTTCGACATCACCATGTGCCAGGACATGTTGGTCGATCACGCCGTCACCATCCCGATGGCGCTGATGTGGCCGGGCAAGGCCGCCTGGCCGGTGCGGATCGTACCGATCTCGATCAACACCGTGCAGCATCCGCTGCCGTCGCTGGCGCGCTGTCTCAAGCTCGGCCGCTCGATCGGCCGCGCCATCGAAAGCTACGACGAAGACCTGAAGGTGCTGGTGGTCGGGACCGGCGGCCTGTCGCATCAGCTCGACGGCCCGCGCGCGGGCTTCATCAACAAGGAGTTCGATCAGCTCTGCATGGATGAGCTGGTGCGCGACCCGGAGGCTCTCACGCGCTTCACCATTCCGCAGTTCGTGGAACTGGCCGGCGCCCAGGGCGTCGAGTTCCTGAACTGGATGGCGATGCGAGGCGCGCTGACCGGCAAGGTGACGGAGGCGCACCGCAACTACCATATTCCGATTTCCAACACTGCGGCCGCCACCGTGCTGCTTGGCAACGAATCGAGGCCACGGCAGCAGGCTGGTACCGCGAAGGTGTCTCGCATTCCCGAGGATGCAAGCGCCGGGTGAACGACGAGAGAGCCGATCCAGCATAAATCGATTCAGGGAGGGTACAGAAATGACGGCAATCCGCGGGTATGTCGCGCCGACAAGCGATCGTTCGGCAGTCGGAGTTCATTCGCTCGATCATTTCACCCTGGCGGTTCCCAACCTCAAGCCGGCGCAGAAGTTCTACGGCGACTTCGGGTTGGACGTGCGCGACGAAGGCGGCAGCCTCGGGCTGAAGACCTACGGTCACGATCACCGTTGGGGCACCGTCGTCGAAGGCTCGCGCAAGCGGCTGCATCATCTCTCGTTCGCCTGCTTTCCCGACGATCTGACGCGCTTGAAAGCGCAGGCCGAAGCCAACGGCGTCGTCCTGGTCGACCCGCCGCCGGGCTTCGAGAGCAACGGCTTCTGGATACGCGACCCGGCCGGGGTCCTGATCGAGGTGAAGGTCGCGCCGAAATCGTCGCCGGACCGCAAGTTGTCCGGGCCTTGGTCGTCGTCCCCGGAAGGCATTCCCGGTGCGCCGGTGCGAAGCAAGGCGCCGGTCATCCGCCCACGGCGGTTGTCGCACGTGCTGGTGTTCACCACCGATATCGGCATAGCGCTGGAGTTCTATGCTCGCAATCTCGGTCTGCGCATGTCCGATCGCACCGACAAGGTCGCGTTCATGCACGGCATCCACGGCAGCGACCATCACATCCTGGCGTTCGCCCAGTCCGACGCGCCCGGCCTGCATCACTGCAGTTGGGACATGGCCTCGGTCGACGAGATCGGCATCGGGGCTGCGCACATGGCCGACAAGGGCTACACGCGCGGATGGGGTCTCGGCCGGCACGTTCTCGGGTCGAATTATTTTCACTACGTGCAGGACCCGTGGGGCAGCTTCGCCGAATATTCCGCCGACATCGACTATGTCGCCAAGCAGCAGGACTGGCCGGGCGCTTACCATCGCGACGAGGACTCGCTCTCGCTGTGGGGACCGGAGCCGCCGGATTATTTCATCGTCAACCACGAAGCGGGAACTAGGGCGTGAACTTATAAAAGAGGCCGGGCGTACGACTCTGCGAGAGTCCGCTCTCCGGTCGGATCATCACCGGCTCATGGCCAGCCATGGGCTGGCGCGTCCGCGCCTCAACTTCCGTTCGAGACTTCGACGCGAGGGCTCGGTGTGCGCCATTCGCCTCGGCATTGTCCGATCCCGGTGGCGCTTTGCCATGCTTTCCTGGCCATGCCAATCTGCGGCGGGCAACAGGAAACAGTCGAATCATCATGCTGGGACACAACCGGAAAATGCTCGGCGCTGAGTGCATGGCCGACATGCTGCAGGCCTATGGCGTCACGCACGTGTTTCACGTGCCCGCGGTGCTGCGCAAAACCTTCGCGGTGATGGAGACGCGCACCAAGATCAAGCGGCTGCACGTGCATAGCGAGGCGACTGCGGCCTACATGGCCGACGGCTACGCGCGCGCGTCCGGCAAGCCCGGTATCTGCATGGCGCAGGTGATCGGCGCGCTCAATCTCGCCGCAGGCCTCCGCGACGCCTGGCTGGCGCATTCGCCGGTGATTGCGTTCACCGGCGGGCGCGATCCGAAGACCAAGTTCCGTCAGGTCTATCAGGAGGTCGACGACGTGCCGGCGTTCGAGCCGGTGACCAAGTGGAACGCCACGGTCGACGATGTGAACCGTTTCCCCGACATGGTGCGTCAGGCATTTCGCGTCGCGACCACGGGCCGGCCCGGACCGGTGCATCTGCAATTTCGCGGCAATGAAGGCCAGGTCGACGGCGACGAAGGTGAGATGGAGCCGCTGATTGAGCCGGAGTTCGCGCGTGTGCCGCCGTTCCGGCCGGAGCCGGATCAGGCCAGCGTGATGGCGGCGCTCAAGGTGCTGCAGGAAGCGCAGCGGCCGGTGATCGTCGCGGGCGGCGGTGTCCGCGCTTCGGGCGCGGCGCGCGAGCTCGTCGCGCTGGCGGAGGCGCTGCAGATTCCGGTTGCGACCTCGCTCAACGGCAAGGATTCGATCACCGGCCATCATCCGCTGTCGGTCGGCGTGGTCGGCAGCTATTCACGCGAGAGCGCAAACAAGGTGGTCAACGCGGCCGATCTGATCTGCTTCATCGGTACCACCACCGGCGGCATGACCACGCATTTCTGGGCGGTGCCGAAGATCGGCACGCCGGCGATCCAGATCGACATCGATCCGGAATCGCTCGGCCTCAACTATCCATTGCAGGCGCGGGTCAACGGCGACGTCAAGGCGACGCTCATGAAGATGATCGCCGCGTGCGACAAATCGGGCGCCGGCAAGCGCAAGGCCTGGGTCGAGCAGACGCAGGGCATCGTCAAGGAGTGGTACGCGAAATACAAATCCGCGCTGGAGTCCGACGCGGTGCCGATCCGGCCGGAGCGCATCTGCCACGAGTTGAGCAAGCACGTGCCTGACGACGCCATCGTGGTGGTCGACACCGGCCATGCCGGCATGTGGATGGGCGGGATGTACGATCTGCGGACGCCGAACCAGAGCTACATCCGCAGCGCAGGCCATCTCGGCTGGGCGTTTCCCGCGGGGCTCGGCGCCAAGTGCGGCGCGCCGGAGCGGCCGGTGGTCACGTTCACCGGCGACGCCGGGTTCTGGTACCACATCGGCGACATCGAGACCGCGGTGCGCTGGAAGATCAACGCCGTGACGGTGGTCAACAACAACGGCGGCGGCAACCAGAGCAAGCGCGGCTTCGACCGGGTGTATGGCGGCACCCAGACCGAGCAGGCGCGCGAGCTGTGGACCTTTCGCAAGACCAATTTCGCGCGCATCGCCGAGGAGATGGGTGCGCTCGGCATCCGGGTCGAGAAGCCGTCGGAGTTTCCGGCGGCGCTGGCGACCGCGCTGGCGGCAAACCGGCCGGTGATCATCGACGTGGTCACCGATATCGATGCGCTGGCGCCGGTGGCTGTCAGCTAGCGATCAACAGGCCATCACCCACGAGCCAATTATGGCTTGTGCGGCATTACCGATGCGATCGCCTCGCGCAACCGATCGCCGGTGATCGGCTTGGCCAGCACCGGGGCGCCGGGGACGGTTCGTTCGATGGTCTCGCGGGTTGCGGGATCGCCGTGCGCGGTGACGAAGATGATCGGGGTGGTGCGATTCTGTCGGATGCGGCGCGCGGCCTCGATGCCGTCCATGCCGCCGGCAAGCCGGATGTCCATCAGCACCAGGTCGACATCGAGATCGTCGGCCTGTTCGATGGCGCCGCTGCCGTCCGGAACCAGCGCGCACACCTCGAGGTTCTGCTCGCGGACGAGCGATTCAAGATGCCACGCCACCAGCAACTCATCTTCGACGATCAGCACGCGCGGGACGCGCCCCAGCACCGGGGCCGGCCGCGCGGCTGTTTGTGAGGATGGCCTGCTTTCCATCCCGTTAGTTTAATATTTCCGCAGCGTCCCGCTACCCCCAGCCATCACGAACCTGTGTGCTGCAACGCACGTATGCGCGTTTCGCGATTCACATTTCGGGCACAAGCGGCGGCGGATAAGAATCGCGGGTGGAATCCCACTCCGGCCGGAACATATCGTCGTCACATTGCACGATGACCTCGGCCTGCCGCCCATTGCGATCGTCGAGGTGGGCCAACGCGACCGCATCCTTGAAGGCCTCGACTTTGCTGCCGTACGGCTCGGAATTTTCGCCGTCGCACTGAATTTTCCATCCTTCGCCGTCGTACACGACGAAATAGTGGGACCGATCGTAGGTGGTCCTGTCCATGTTCTTGCTCCCGTGTTTGTGGGCCGGTCATCGGCCTGGATGTAGGGACAATCCCAGGCACGCGCGACGGTTCCGCGACGGTTTTTTCTCTCCTGTGGGTTGCTGTGAAAATGTGGATAACTTTATCGGCTGGCCGCGATCTCTTTGATCTTCGGCCAGTTTTCGCGGCCCTGCCGTCTCATCAGCGTGAGGTAGTCGGCGTTCTCCCAGCGCACGATGGCGTCCGCGTAGCTCGGCCGCGCCTGAATTCGCCGGTACCAGTCGACCACCCGCGGGTGTCCGTCCATCAACCCCATGATGTCGAGGTGGTCGATGCGGACCACGTAGGGCGTGAACGCGGCGTCGGCGATCGAATACTCGTCGCCGGCGAGCCAGCGGTGCTGCGCGAGCCGCGCTTCCATGTCGTCGTACAATTCGAGCATTCGTGAAATCGCGATCCTGAAGAATTGCGAATCCAATCCCTTCTCGATCACGTCGCGGCGGCGCTCGCGCTTGATCGGATCCGGAATGCTCTCCAGCATTTCCTTTCCGGCGTCGCCCTTCGACAGATACTGGTGCCGGAACGCGAGCGCGAAGCTGATCACCGCGATGCCGGCGTCGTGCACGCCCTCGTCGAGCTGCTTGGTCCAGAGCCGCATCCGGGCGCGGCCGAACGGATCGGCGGGCTTCAGCGGCGGATCGGGAAAGCGCTCATCGAGATATTCGTTGATGACGTTGGATTCCGGCACCGCGATGTCGCCGTCGATCAGCGTCGGCACCACCGCGCGCGGATTGAGCTTGATGTACCAGTCCTGCTGATGCTCGCCGGCGCGCAGGTTGAGATGTCGGCTCTCCCATTCGAGGCCCTTCTCGGCGAGGCACAGCCGCACCTTCTGCGCGCAGCTCGACATGTCGTTGTGGTAAAGCGCCAGCATTCAATTCTCTCCCGGACTTTGGATTCTTAAACCGACCTCATGCTTCGAGACGCGTCGCGTATGCGACGCGTCTCGAAGCATGGGCAACGTCGGCGGTCGTGGCCATCCTTCGAGACGCCCGCCATTCGCTACGCTTCGGCGGGCTCCTCAGGATGAGGTCGTGTGTGTGGGTGCGATGCAAGGCTAAACGGTCCATCGTTTCAGTGCATCGCCTTGCCGCCGTCGACATTCACCGTTTGCCCGGTGATGAAGTCGCTCGCTGGCGACGACAGGAACATCACGGCGCCGACCAGGTCATCCGGGAACTGGTCGCGATTGAGCGCGCGGCCGGAGGCGCGGGTGGCGACATAGTTGTTCGACGTGGTGGCAAGCTGGGTCTCGCTCAGCGTCATGCCGGGCGTCACGGCGTTGACGTTGATATTAAATTCGCCGAGCTCGCGGCTCAGCGCCCGCGTGAAGCCGATCACGCCGGCCTTCGAGGTGGTGTAGTGCAGCCGGTTCGGCGTGCCGTCCCACACCCGGCTCGACGAGATGTTGACGATCTTGCCGCGGCCGCGCTCCTTCATCGCGGGGACCACGGCGC
Organism: Rhodoplanes serenus; assembly: GCA_945897515.1. GTDB lineage: Bacteria > Pseudomonadota > Alphaproteobacteria > Rhizobiales > Xanthobacteraceae > Z2-YC6860. Next base: position 70,141 of record CAMDFO010000016.1, read on the forward strand.
GCGCGGCGAGGAACAGCCCGCGCAGGTTGACCGCCATCACGTCGTCCCACTCCTTCACCGGAATTTCCATCCACGAGCGGCGCGGCAGCACGCTCATCATCGAGGCATTGTTGATCAGGATGTCGATGCCGCCGAAACGGTCGAGCGCGGCCTTCGCCATATCCATCGTGGCCTGCTCGTCCGACACGTCGGTGCGAAGCCCGATGGCTTCGCCGTTCGCGGTGACGATTCCCTGCGCCACGGCCTGCGCGGCTTCGCCGTCGATGTCGGCGGCGACCACCTTGGCGCCGGCGCGCGCGAACTCCTGCGCATACACCTTGCCGATGCCCTTGCCGCCGCCGGTGATGACGGCGACGCGGCCGGTGAGATCGAAGCGTGGGTTGCTGCTCATCGTTGTCTCTCGTGATGGTCCTTACTCTACCGGATGACGCCGCGCATGCGTCATCGGCCCGGGGATTTGTTTCGGCGCCCGGCCGCCGTCTCGTTGTCCCACCCGGATAAGTCCGAGGGGGTGAAGCGCCGACAGGCGCTGGTGCGGAGCGCCGCACCCACGGCCCGCCTCGCGGTCGGACCTGCCCCTCCATCGGGAGGGACGCCAGTCCATGACGCGGACCGGCACGCCTTTCGGCGCTTCACCGCGGCATTTTGCAGTCCCGGGCCAAGCTTCTTGAACCCGGCATTTGCGCCGGGCCAATGCAGTCAGCACCTGACAGAGCGATCGTAGTGCCGCCCGGTTGATGCCCGGAACCGCCCGAGTGCGAGGTTACGAGCCTCGCCCGCAGGCCGCCGCATCCCATCCCGTTCAAAGATCGTCTCATGAGAACGTCCCTCGGCTGGATGGGATAAAGAGGAATATAGTCTATAACAAGGAATAAAGTCAAAATCGTTGGTGGAAAAGCATGGCCAAAAGGTCCCAGGCGAGTACCGCAACCCCGACCAGCGCCGGGTCGATCCAGGCAATGGGGTTAGGACGCTGATGGCATTTGCGCGCCATCACATGGTCCGCACAACGTTCGATGCGGCACGGCTAATCTTGGCCCAATTTGTACGTCCCCGGGCCTGATCAAATGCCGGCGCATCGTGCGTCGCGCGCTCGCCGATCTGCGCAGCAGCACAACGCGTAGCGGGAGCGCGGCGAGGAACGTTTGCATTCGGATCACTGTCGATTAAGGAAGGGCCGCGTTTACGCGGTCAAGTGAAGTCGCTTAAATTGACCTCGTAAGGAAGCCGAAATGTCCCGCACTGTGTCTGCGGCTCTGCTGTATCTCGTGATAGCGCTTAAGCCAGCGGATGCTGACCCCTCTGCGTTTTCAAGCGCATATGTCGGAATCAGCATTGGGCATGAGACGCTACGACCAAGCGGACACGTGACGTCAGGCGGCTCACCATGGACAATTCTTGCGGCTGCTTTGCCGGGCGTCATGCCAGGCTACGATCTGTCGAGCACCAGCGCGGCTTTGGGCTTTCTGGCCGGCTGGATCGTGCCAACCGAACGCGGCTATCTGGGTTTCGAGTCCGACATCAACATCGCGCGGAACGAGGCGAACTCGGGCCGGACGACAGGGGTACCGCTGCTCGTTTTCCCAGGGGGCGGCGGCTATTTTGCAGGTACATATGCCGGCAGCAATTCCGTCGCGACCGCATCAGTTGATTGGTATGCCACGTTGCGCATCCGCGCCGGCATTCGCCCATCGGCACAAACCCTGCTCTACGCAACCGCCGGCGTTGCCACCGGCGGCGTCAGTGCCAGCATCAACGGATACGATACGTTTTTGAACGGGGGCTACAGTGCTCATGAGCGGAGCGTTCGTATTGGCTGGGCCTTCGGCGGCGGCGGCGAGATCGAGTTGTCTCGGCAATGGTCCGCGCGAGCGGAATACATGATTGTCGATCTTGGACGATCACATCTTACAGCGACCGGCGCCGATCGTCGGTTTGGCCCGTCCCACGAATTCCACTGGATCAAACACGTTGCGCGTGCGGCGATAATCTATCGAATCCGATAGCTACTACGCCGTGTTCAGGGTGGGGGCGATTAAGGAGGTCGATGCACCTAGCCAGTAGCCTGGATTTCGCGCTGCGAAATCGGGGACCGGTGTCGATGATTGCTCCGAATGTCGCCTCGTTCCATCCAGGCTAACGCGACTCCCAGTCACGGACGATCTTCACGGCCATGCCATATGCGAAGGATGACAACCTCCTCGCGTTGCGGGTCATGCGCGAAACGAACGATGTAAGCTGAGCGGCCGAACGGCACGACCAGTTCGCGCACACCAGAAACTTCGGAAGGCCGGCCGCGATCGGGAAACAGATCGAGCGAGTCGATCGCGCGGACGATTCCGGAAACGGCACGCTGCGCGGCGGGCGGGTCTTTTTCAAAAAGAAACGCACGCAGCCGCTGTAGATCGGCTGCCGCGGCGCGTGAGACGATCAATTTCACAATTTACGCGGCTTTGGCGCGGGCAACTCTTGTGGCGAGCCCCAGCTCTGCATCCAGGCCTTCACCTCGTCCCAAGGCATCGCTTCGCGCGTGCGATGAAACTCGGCGAGACGGCGCGCATCCTCGGCCAATACCTCTGGCGCCCAAGGTCCATCGCTTTTAGCGCGCATCGCTTCGAGCGTGGCCGGCAGCAGATTTTCGTCGCCGGCCAGGTCGGCAAGCAAATCGGCGACACTCATGCCGCGCGCCGCGGCACGTGCCTTGAGCAGGTCCGCCGTCTGCAAATCGACCTCGATTTTAACCTTGACGCTCATGACGGCAGCATACTCCGGTGTCATCACCCGCGAAAGCGGGTGATCCAACTTCCCCGATAAACCCTCGCGACTGGAGCCCGGTCTCTCCCCAAGTCATGGCCGGGCTTGACCCGGCCATCCATGAACGCTTTCCGCGAACGCCCGACCGTACGTGCAGGATTCGCTGCGCCCGCTCATGGATGCCCGGATCAAGTCCGGGCATGACAGTGGAGTGTGAGGCAGTCAGGCGTGGCATGACAGACTGCATCATATCTTCAGCTCAAACCGCGTTTCCTTCGGAAACAACTCTTCCAGCGTCAGCTTCCGCCGCGTCACGCCCTGCTCGTGACACCACGTCAGGAACGGCTCCAGCGTCTTGCGGTTTTTCTCGACGCCATACGGAAACGGATCGCCGTCGGGAAACAGCAGGCGGCTGGTGTCGTCGAAATGGTCGCTGCCCCAGGCGGTCGGCAGGAACGAGGTCATGTTCTGGTTCAGCTCGGGCAGGCAGGCGCGCTTGGCCTTGTCGAACGCCTCCACCAGGTTGCGGGCGATCCAGCGGTTGGCCTCGTAGGCGTCGCGGCGCATGACGATGACGTGCATGATCGGGAACACGCCGCTGTTTTGGAAATACGCCTGCTCCTGCGCGCGGTAGTCGGGGATCAGCCGTTTGATGCCGTGCCGGCCACCGAGGAACACGTCGGGCGGCCGTGCTGAGATCATGGCGTCGATCTCGCCCTTCACCAGCATGTCGCCGAGGCTCTTGTCCTGGATGCTGGTGAGCCTGTAGCCGGGCGGCAACTCGAACTTCGCCATCTCCTTGCGGCCGGCTTCGTTGACGCCGGCCTGGATCCAGTCGATCGAGGTCAGCGGCACGCCGATGTCGTCCTGCAGCCAGCCGCGCACGTAGGTCACGGCGGTCTGCGTCCATTGCGGAATGCCGATCCGCTTGCCCTTGAGGTCGGCCGGAGTTTTGATCGGCGAATCCTCGCGCACGAACATCGAGCTGTGCCGGAACACGCGCGACGGAAACACCGGCAGTCCCACCATCGGGCAATCGCCGTTCGCCACCATGGTGCAGTAGGTCGCGAGCGAAAATTCCGAGACCTCCCATTCGAACGTCGCCAGGAACCGATAGGCGATGGTTTCGAATGGGTGGTTGAGCACGGTCAGGTTGATGCCGACGGGCTTGACCCGGCCGTTCGCCAGTTCGCGCGTGTGCAGGTAGTCGCCGATGGCGAGCGTCAGGGGAAGGTCGGGCATGAGGACATCCTTGGCGAATGAACGCACTCTATCCACGTCATGGCCGTGCTTGTCACGGCCATCCACGCCTTGCTTCGATCAAAGCAAGGCGTGGATGCCCGGCACAAGGCCGGGCATGACGACTCCTGGTCGGTCCGGAGGTTTGCTGCTGCAGTCGCTTTTGTTGAACCAGATAGCCGGTTGGACCTGCCCGGCCATGATGAAAGCGCATGCTTTCCGCCCTTGATCCACCTGTTACACTGCCGCCCGCAAGCGAGGCCCGTCACGGCCCGCGTAACGTTTGGGGTCGGGAATGTCCAAAGTGCCGCTCAGCTTCGCCTGCGGGCTCTATGACCGCATGCTGGCGCTCCACACCGGCGAGGTCCAGGTCGAGGGCGTCGATCTGAATTTCCTGGTCAACGACGCGCCGCGCAACATCTTCGATCGCATGGCCGGCGGGCTGGAGTTCGATGCGTCGGAGTTCTCCAGCTCCGAGTACGTCTCGCGTTTCGTCGCCAACGAATGCCCGTTCGTGGCGATCCCGGTGTTCGCCTCGCGCGTGTTCCGGCACAGCTTCATCTTCGTCAACCGCAAGCACATCAAGAGTCCGAAGGACCTCGAAGGCAAGCGCATCGGCGTGCCGCGCTACGCCATGACGGCGGCGATCTTCCAGCGCGGCCTGCTGAGCGACGAGTACGGTATCGACTTCTCGAATGCCGAGTGGGTCGAAGGCGACATCAACAGCTCGAAGCCGCACGGCAAGCCGACGATCCTGCCGCCGGTGAAGAAAATCTCGATCTCCGACAACAATTCCGGAAAATCGCTGAGCCAGCTCCTGGAGGATGGCGAGCTGCAGGCGCTGATCGGAACCGGCGTGCCCGACGCCCACGGCCGCAATCCCGATATCGTGCGGATGTATCCGAACTACCGCGAAGCCGAGATGGACTACTACCGGCGCACCAAGATTTTTCCGATCATGCACACCATCGTGATCCGCCGCGACGTGCACGAAAGGCATCCGTTCGTGGCGACCAGCCTGTTCAACGCGTTCAACCAGGCCAAGGACGCCGAATATCACAAGATGCGCTACCGCGGTACGCTGCGCTCCATGCTGCCGTGGATGCATGCCGAGATCGACGAGATCGACCAGGTGTTCGGCGGCGATCCGTGGCCGTATGGCATCGAGCCGAACCGGCCGACGCTCGATGCGCTGGTGCGCTATCTCGCCGAGCAGGGCGTGATCGCCAAGGCGCCGCGGGTCGACGATCTGTTCGTGCCGATCCGCGGCCTGCATTGAGGGAGTTTTCCGCCCGTTATTCCGGGGCGCGCGCAGCGCGAACCCGGAATCCAGAGCGCAAGGGATGTTAGCGTGTCTGGATTCCGGATCGCCGCTCCGCGGCGTCCGGAATGACAAAAGAAAAGCCACCGCCTACGTAAACAATAAGGAGTTCTGAAATGAAGCTTGCGAGCTACGTCGCCGACGGCAAGGAATGCTATGGCGTGGTGGTGGACGACGGCGTCGTCACCATGAACGGCCGGCTGCGAAGCGATCCCAAATCCTTGCGCGGAGCCATCGCGATCAACGCGCTGGACGAGATGCGTGCGCTGGCGAAGGACGCCAAGCCCTCGCACGCATTGTCGGAGATCAAGTTCCTGCCGGTGATTCCGAATCCGAAGAAAATCCTCTGCGCCGGCATCAACTATCGCTCGCACGCGGCAGAGGTCGGTCGCGAGCTGCCGAAGCAGCCGAGCATGTTCATCCGGTTCACCGACACGTTGGTCGGTCATGAGGGCGAGATGATCCGGCCCAAGGTGTCGGATAATTTCGACTTCGAAGGCGAGTTCACCTTGGTGATCGGCAAGGGCGGACGCGATATCCCGGTCGAGCGGGCGCTCGACCATGTTGCGGGCTACACGATTTTCGTCGACGGCAGCGTGCGCGATTACCAGAAGTTCTCGGTAACGTCGGGCAAGAACTTCCCCGGCACCGGGCCGCTGGGTCCCTGGATCGTCACCACCGACGAGATTCCCGATCCGACCAAGCTCACGCTGACAACACGGCTCAACGGCCAGCAGGTGCAGCATTCCGGCACCGACATGCTGATCTATTCGGTGCCGCAGATCATCGCGTTCTGCTCGCAGTTCACCCAGCTTCATCCGGGCGACATCATCGCCACCGGCACGCCGGAGGGCGTCGGCCATGGCCGCAAGCCGCCGCTGTGGATGAAGGCCGGCGATGTGCTGGAGGTCGAGATCACCGGCATCGGCACGCTGCGCACGCGGATCGTCGACCAGCGCTAGGGCGACTTCCGGTCGCAAGTGGGAGTGGGTTGGGCAATTGTCCGGCGCGCAATGGCCGGGCAAGATGGGCCTACGGGTAATCAAGAACTTCGCAAGGGAGAGAACGATGATTTTCAAGCCGATCCTGGCCGCGCTCGCCGTCCTGGCCTCGACAACCATCACCAGCTACGCGCAGGAGAAGCTCAAGGTTGCGATCCCGCAGCGCAATTTCTGGGACAGCTCGTGGGTGCAGTTCGGCCAGGAAGCCGGATTTTTCAAGGAAGCCGGGCTTGAGATCGAGATCTTCTGGACCGACGGCGGCGCGCAGACGCTCACCGCCGCGCTGTCCGGCAGCGTGGATGTCGCGCTGTCCAATGGTTTCCTCGGCGTGATCGGCGCCTATTTCAAGGGCGCGCCGGTCAAGGTGATCTCGGCGCAGATGACCGGCGCCAACGAAATCTACTGGTGGGTCAGGAGCGACAGCCCGTACAAGACCCTGAAGGATGTGCCGGAAGGCAAGACCGTGGCGTTCTCCTCGCCCGGCTCGTCGACCAATCTGGTGCTGCTCGCGCTGCTGCGGCAGGCAGGTTCCAAGGCCAAGCCGACCGCGACCGGCGGCGTGCCCGGCACCACGACCCAGGTGATGACCGGTCAGATCGATGTCGGCTGGTCGGTGGTGCCGCTCGGCCTGGAGGAGGTCAACGAGGGCAAGCGCCGGATCATCGCCCGGGCGCGCGATGTCGAAGAGATGCGCAACCAGACCATCCGCGTGAATATCGTCAATTCCGAAATCCTGAAGACCAAGCGCGCGGCGATCATCAAGTTCATGCAGGTGTACGAAAAATCGATCGACTGGGCCTATTCCAACCCGAAAGCGATCGAGATGCTGGCGCAGAACATGAAGGTGACGGTCGCGGCCGCGAAGCAGGGCGTCAATGAGTTCTACCCCAAGTCCGCCATGCAGATGGGCGAGATCCGCGACACCCAGCGTTCGCTCGACGAGGCGCTCGCCGGCAAGTTCATCCCGACCGCGAAAACGCCGAAGGACCTTGAAGGCCTGTTCGACATCGTTCACAAGCCGGCGCGCTGATCGAAGCGCCGGCATATCGCTGGTTTCGTTCGCGAAATCGGATTGACCAAATGCGGCGGCGGACCCGTTCCCGGTTCCGCCGCCGCAATCTATCCACAGGCTGGCGCCATCCCCGCTATTTCAATTGGTTAGCCTGACATTGGTTGATAGCCTTTTTGGTTCTTGGGGCGTTTGTCGCGTTGTGCCCCGCGTTTGTCGCGTTCACCCAGCGTTTGTGGCGTTGAAAGTTCGTATGCGTCGGTTCGAGTCGCAGCGTGCGGTATTGGTGCGTCGCGGTCCTCGCCTCGCAGCGTTGTTGCTTTGCCTGGGCCTTGCGCCCGCGCTGGGCGGCTGTTTCGTCGGTACCGAAAAGCCCGACGCGGCGCTCGATGTTCCGCACCGCTATCGCGAGGCCCCGCGCAACGCCGATCGGGCGCTGCCGTCGGTGACCTGGTGGCGCGGCTTCGGGTCGAGGCAGCTCACCGATCTGATCGAGGAGGCGCTGACCTCCAATCTCGACATCGCCGCCGCCGTCGCCCGCATCGTGCAGGCGGACGCGCAGGCGCGCATCGCGGGCGCACCGCTGCTGCCGGGAGTTAATTTCGCCGCCGATGTGAGTCGTCGCCGCTCCTCGCAATCGACCGGCGGCGGGCTCGGCAGCTCCGAGACCACGACTTACAGCACCGGGCTCAGCGCCAGCTACGAGATCGACTTCTGGGGCAAGAACCGCTCGGCGCTGCGTGCCGCGGAGCATCTCGCCGCCGCCAGCCGGTTCGACCGTGAGGTGATCGCGCTGACGACCGTCGCGGCCGTTGCCAATTCCTATTTCCTGGTGCTGTCGGCGCAGGATCGCCTGCGCACGGCGCGCGAGAATCTCGACGCCGCCACGCGCGTGTTCAAGCTGGTCGAGGAGCGCTTCAAGGTCGGCACCGCGTCGGCGCTGGATACCGCGCAGCAGGAAAGTGTGGTGAACAGCCAGCGCGCGACCATCCCACTGCTCGAACAGATCGTGCGGGAAAACGTCGCCACGCTGGCGACGCTGATCGGGCGTGCGCCGTCGCGCGCGCTCATCGCCGCCGGCGGCAGCATGGACCAGATCGCGATTCCGCCGGTGACGCCTGGCCTGCCGTCCGACCTGCTCGTGCAGCGTCCCGATATCCGCGACGCGGAGGCGCAGCTTGCCGCCGCCAATGCCAACGTGGAATCGGCGCGCGCCGCGATGCTGCCGAGCATCCAGCTCACCGGCGACGGCGGCTATCAGAGCGCGGCGCTGCGGACCCTGCTGCGGCCGGAGTCGGCGTTTTTCAACCTTGCGGCCGGCCTGACACAGCCATTGCTCGACGGCTGGCGGCTGGAAGGCCAGCTCGATCTCACGCGCGGGCGGCAGGACGAACTGCTGCAATTGTATCGCCGGGCGGTCGTCAACGGCTTTGCCGATGTCGAACGCGCCCTCATCGCAATGCAGCAAACCGCCGAGCGGGAGCGCCTTCAGCGGCTTGTGGTCACCAGCTCCCGACGCGCCTTCGAGATTGCAGAGACCCGGCTGCGCGAAGGAGCCGTCGACCTAGTCACGGTGCTGAACACCCAGCAGACCCTGTTCCAGGCCCAGGACACGCTGGCGCAGGCCCGTCTGGCCCGTCTTCAGGCGGTCGTCAGCCTGTTTCAGGCGCTGGGTGGGGGCTGGCCGCTGCCGCGCGAAGAAGCCCGCGCCGCCCGTAAGGACTAGCAGGCTATAGCCACCCCCGGTCATTCCCGACGCGCGAAGCGCGATCCGGAATCCAGAAACGCAAAGAGAATCAATTGTGTCTGGATTCCGGGTTCGCTGCTTCGCAGCGCCCCGGAATGACGACTCAGGGCTGGCGGCGGTGCACTGGTGGCAACAGTCGGATGTGAGGAGACACCTGGCGGCTTAGGGTTAACGACCCTCGGATTGCCTTAAATCTCTGTAACGTGCTGTGAATCGGTCGTTTTCGGCGTTATCTATGCGGTTGGTCGAATTCAGCTGGATGGCATGGCGAGCACACGACGATTTTTTGCGGTGGCCACCGTTGCGGTGGTGATCGCCGGCGTTGGCGCCACCGTCTGGTGGCAACAGACCCAGCAAACGCAGCAGACTCAGCAGCGGCCCGGCCGCGGCATGCGCGGTGGCGACGATGGGCCGGTTCCGGTCATCGCCGCGATGACGCGGCGCATCGACGTGCCGGTGCATCTCGATGGCGTCGGCACCACCCGCGCGCTCAACACCGTCACCGTTCGACCTCAGGTCGAAGGCCGATTGATGAGCGTGAACTTCAAGGAGGGTGAGACCGTCAAGAAGGGCCAAGTCCTGGCACGCATCGATCCCACCACCTATCAGGCGCAGCTCGATCAGGCGATCGCCAAGAAGGCGCAGGACGCGGCGCAACTCGCCAACGCGCGACTCGATCTCGATCGCTATGCACGGCTGGTGGAAACCAGTTCGGTGGCGCGCCAGCAGCTCGACACCCAGAAGGCGACCGTCGCGCAGCTCGAAGCGCAAGTGAATCTCGATCAGGCCATCATCGACAACGCCAAGGCCGTGCTGGCGTACACCACCATCGTCTCCCCGATCGACGGGCGCACCGGAATGCGGCTGGTGGACGAAGGCAACGTGGTGCGCAATCTCGACACCGTCGG
>CAMDFO010000017.1 GCA_945897515.1 Rhodoplanes serenus
CCCTTCGCTGACAAAGCCTCGAGCCGATTGTTCGCATCAAAGAAACCGAACTGACCCATCGAATGCGCCTCCGCTGCCAAATCTCGTACGCTCCTTGAATCTGATTTGACGAACGACGGCCAGGACGCAATTATTCGAGGTGCCCATAAGTTTGATGATACTTACACATCCACCTTCAGCGCCGCGATAAAAGCCTCCTGCGGGATGTCGACCTTGCCGAACTGCCGCATCCGCTTCTTGCCCTTCTTCTGCTTCTCCAGAAGCTTGCGCTTGCGGGTGATGTCGCCGCCGTAGCACTTCGCGGTGACATCCTTGCGGAACGCGCGCACCGTTTCGCGGGCGATGATCTTGCCGCCGATCGCGGCCTGGATCGGAATCTGGAACATGTGCGACGGGATCAGCTCCTTGAGCTTCTCGACCATGGCGCGGCCGCGGCCCTCGGCGCGAGTCTTGTGCACCAGCATGGACAGCGCATCGACCGGCTCGTCATTGACCAGGATCGACATCTTCACCAGGTCGGCGGGCTTGTAGTCGGTGAGGTGGTAGTCGAACGAGGCGTAGCCCTTCGAAACCGATTTGAGCCGATCGTAGAAATCGAACACCACCTCGTTGAGCGGCAGATTGTATTTCGCCATGGCGCGGCTGCCGACATAGGTCAGCTCGACCTGCGCCCCGCGGCGGTCCTGGCAGAGCTTCAGCACCGAGCCGAGATACTCGTCCGGCGTCAGGATCGTGGCCTCGATCCACGGCTCCTGGATTTCCATGATCTTCATGATGTCTGGCATGTCGACCGGATTGTGGATCTCGATGTTGCTGCCGTCGAGCAGCGACATCTTGTAGATCACCGACGGCGCGGTCGCGATCAGGTCGAGGTTGAACTCGCGCTCCAGCCGCTCCTGGATAATCTCCAGATGCAGGAGGCCGAGGAAGCCGCAGCGGAAGCCGAAGCCCAGCGCCGCGCTGGTTTCCATCTCGAAGCTGAAGCTGGCGTCGTTGAGCCGGAGCTTGCCCATCGCGGCGCGCAAGTCCTCGAACTGCGCGGCGTCGACCGGGAACAGGCCGCAGAACACCACCGGGATCGCCGGCTTGAAGCCGGGCAGCGGCTGGCTCACCGGCTTGCGGTCGTCGGTGATGGTGTCGCCGACGCGGGTGTCGGCGACCTCCTTGATCGAAGCCGTGATGGCGCCGATCTCGCCCGGGCCGAGCTCGTCGACAGGGGTGAGCTTCGGCCGGAACACGCCGACGCGATCCACTTCGTAACTCGAATTGGTGCCCATCATCTTGATGAGCTGGCCCTTCTTGAGCGTTCCGTCGACGATGCGGACCAGCACCACGACGCCGAGATAGGCGTCGTACCAGCTATCGACCAGTAACGCCTTGAGGGTCGCGCCGCGGTCGCCCTTCGGCGGCGGCAGCCGCGTGACGATCGCCTCCAGAACTGCGGCGATGTTCAGGCCGGTCTTGGCCGAGATGTGGATCGCGTTCGAGGCGTCGAGCCCGATCACGTCCTCGATCTGCTGCTTGACCTTCTCGGGTTCGGCCGCCGGCAGGTCGACCTTGTTGAGCACCGGCACGATCTCGTGGCCGGCGTCGATGGCGTGATAGACGTTGGCGAGCGTCTGCGCCTCGACGCCCTGGCTGGCATCGACCACCAGCAGCGAGCCTTCGACCGCGGCGAGCGACCGGTTCACCTCGTAGGCGAAATCGACGTGGCCGGGGGTGTCGATCAGGTTGAGGATGTAGTCCTTGCCGTCGTTCGCGCGGTAGTTCAGCCGCACGGTCTGGGCCTTGATGGTGATGCCGCGCTCGCGCTCGATGTCCATCGAATCGAGCACCTGCTCGACCATGTCGCGCTCGGCCAGCCCCCCGGTGAGTTGGATCAGCCGGTCGGCCAGCGTGGACTTGCCGTGGTCGATGTGCGCGACAATCGAGAAATTGCGGATGTTTTCGATGGGGACGGCCGTCATGGAGCGGCAGATAACACCCGCGCTGCGCTGCGGCAAGGATGGGTTCGTATCTCGGCCAAGCGAGCGCAGCGAGCGCGAGCCGGGACCCCGGTTTCTTGTTTTTGTGCATCCAACCGGGGTCCCGGGTCTCGCTTTCGCTCGCCCGGGACACGAAGCGAGCGCCGTTACTCCAGCAATCCCTTCGCCCGCGCCGCCACCAGCTTTGGCGTGGCCAGCACCTTCTCCACGATCCGCTGCATCGCCTCGCCCTGCACCGGATCGACCTCGAAATTCAGCTTCTGGGCCTCGGCGAGGAACTCCGGGTCCTTCATCGTGGCGGCGAACGCCGCCCGCAGCGCCGCGACCCGCTCCGGGGGCGCCGCATTGGTCGCTAGCGGCCGGCCGAGTTGCGTGCCCGACATCACGAGCTCGATGAGCTGGCGATCCTCGGGGTTGCGCGCCATGCCCTCGACCGACGGTGCGTCGAGGTCCGGCGCCTTCGGCCCAGCCTGGGCGATGACGGTGATCAGCTTGTCCTTGAGCCAGGCCGCCTTGGTCGCCTTCCAGCTCGACCAGGTGTTGTTGCGGGCTTCGACTTCGCCGCGTTCCATGGCGAGATTGATCTGGTTGCCGCCAGTGTAGCCGGTAACGATCTTGAACTTGGTGCCGAGCAGCTCGTTCATCAGCGCCGGATAGAAAAACGTGATGGCGCCGCGGGCCGAGGCGCCGATGACGGTTTCCCGCTTGCGCACATCCTCGATGCTCTTGACCCCGGTGCTGTGCCAGGTCGCGATGGTCTCGACCACCGGCGCGATCGTGCCGATCCATTGCAGCTTGGCGGCGTCGAACTGGACGCCTTGGATGCCGGCGGTCTGCAGCGCCGGGAACGCATTCGCGATCATCCCGATATAGGTGCCGTCCTTGGCGGCGACGCCGTAGAGGTAATTGGTCATGCGCAGGCCGCCCGCGCCGGTCATGTTCTGCGACACCACGGTCGGATTTCCGGGAATGTGCTTGCCGATGTGGCGAGCCACCAGCCGGGCCTGGATGTCGTATTCGCCGCCGACGCCCACGCCGATCAGCACGTTGACGGTCTTGCCGCGATAGAAGTCGGCGATTGGTTCGGCGAGCGCGGACGGCGCTGCGGTCAACGTGGCCAGCAGCAGGCCCAAGCTCAGCGCCGGGAGATTCGATTTCATCGGGACGTCCCTCGCATTGCTTTTCTTCGATTGGCGCGGAGGATGGCACCGGCTTTCCGGGGTGTCCACCGCTCGCCGCCGCGATGCCGTAGACCGTTTCGCCGCAGCCATGCCATAGAGCATGCATGCCGCTCGCCGACGTCGTCCATCGTCTGCTCGCGCCGGTCGATCGCCTCGTCGCGGCGCTGACCGATGCCGTGCGCCGCGACCGCACCGCCGCGCTGGTGCTGGTCGCCTATGCCGCGGTGTGGGCGCTCTATGGCGCCATCGCCAAGGGCAGCCAGGACATCCATTTCGACATGGGCGAGGTGGTGTCCTGGTCGCGCGAGCTGGATTGGGGCTACGCCAAACACCCGCCGCTGTCGGCGTGGCTGGTGCGGGCCTGGTTCAGCGTGTTCCCGCTGACCGACTGGAGCTACTACCTGTTCGCGATGGTGCTGACGGCGATCGGGTTGTGGTTCGCCTGGAAGATTTCCGCACATTATCTCGACGGCGAGAAACGCGTGCTCGGCCTCGCGCTGCTCACGCTGGTTCCGCTCTACAATTTCCATGCGCTGAAGTTCAACGCCAACTCGGTGCTCATCCCGTTCTGGGCGGCGACGACGTTCTGGTTTCTGCGCTCGTTCGAAACCCGCAGCATCTTGTATGCGGCGCTCGCCGGCTTGGCTGCCGCGGCGGCGATGCTGGGCAAATACTGGTCGATCGTTCTGTTGATCGGACTCGCGGTCGCCGCGCTCGCCGATCCGCGTCGTCGGGAATATTTTCGCTCGGCGGCGCCGTGGGTGACGGTTGCGGTCGGCGCGCTGGCGCTGGCGCCGCATATCGCGTGGCTCGCGGCGCGGAATTTCGAGGCGTTCAGCTATGCCACCGGGTCGCATCCGGTCGCGAATTATTGGGAGGCTGCGCTCTCCGGCCTTGGCTATGTCGCAGGCGCGCTGGGTTATGTCGCGCTCCCGATCGTGCTTGCGCTGGCCGTGGCGCGGCCAGCTCCGGCGGCGCTCGCCGATATGCTGTGGCCACGTGATGCCAGCCGTCGCACCGCCTTGATCGCGTTCGCCGTGCCGATCCTGCTGCCCGCCGTGCTGGCGGTCATCGCGAAGTCCGAGGTCGTATCGATCTGGGCGATGGCGGCCATGACCTTGCTGCCGGTCGTGCTGCTGTCGTCGCCGCTGCTCGCCGTGCCGCGTGCCGCGGTGGTGCATGTCGTCGCGTTGGCGGTGGCGGCGCCAGTGCTGCTCGCCGTGCTGTCGCCGGCGATTGCCGCGATCATCCATCAGCGCGGCGTGCCGAAGGGGCAGGCGCATTTCCAGTTGCTGGCCAGTGAAATGACCAAGGGCTGGCGCGCAACGACCGACCGGCCGCTGCGCTTTGTTGGCGGCGATCCGGTGCTGGCGCATGGCGCGCTGTTCTATCTGCCGGACCAGCCGCTGGCTTACACCGCGGATCGCTCGGTGTCCCCGATCGACCCGGCGCGGGTGGCGCGCGACGGCATTGTCATGGCCTGCGTGGCCGGCGACCGCGGCTGCGAGCAACTGATCGCGCCGCTGGCGTCGAGCGCGGCGGTGCGGCGAAGTGAGATGGCACTGTCGCGCAGCTACCTCGGCATCGCGGGCCCGTCCGCTCGATACCTGATCGTGGTGGTGCCGCCGCAGCAATGATGGCCTCGCCACTCACCGATGTCATGCCCGGGCTTGACCCGGGCATCCATACGATCCTGCGGCAAGGATAACTTTTACGAACGATGTTCGCGGAACGCGCTCATGGATCGCCGGGTCAAGGCCCGGCGATGACAGCGGTGTGTGCGGTCAGAACGCGGCCGTGCGTGACGGCGGTCGAGCGCGGTCTCAATACCGGTAGTGATCGGCCTTGAACGGCCCTTCCTTCTTCACACCGATGTACTCGGCCTGGTCGGGACGCAGCTCGGTCAGGCGCACGCCGATCTTGGCGAGATGCAGCCGCGCGACCTTCTCGTCGAGCGACTTCGGCAGCACGTACACTTCCTTCTTGTACTTGCCGTCCTTGTTGTTGGCCCACAGCTCGATCTGCGCCAGCGTCTGGTTGGTGAACGACGCCGACATCACGAAGCTCGGATGGCCCATGGCGTTGCCGAGGTTCACCAGGCGGCCTTCCGACAGCATGATGATGCGATGGCCGTCGGGGAACGTGATCTCATCGACCTGCGGCTTGATGTTGTCCCACTTCAGGTTCTTCAGCGTCGCGATCTGAATCTCGTTATCGAAGTGGCCGATGTTGCAGACGATGGCGCGATCCTTCATCGCCCGCATGTGCTCGAGCGTGATAATGTCCTTGTTGCCGGTGGCGGTGACGAAGATGTCGGCGATCGGCGCGGCGTCTTCCATCGTCACGACCTGATAGCCTTCCATCGCGGCTTGCAGCGCGCAGATCGGATCGATCTCCGACACCATGACGCGGCAGCCGGCCTGGCGCAGCGAGGCGGCCGAACCCTTGCCGACGTCGCCGAAGCCCGCGACCATCGCCACCTTGCCCGACATCATGACGTCGGTGCCGCGGCGGATGCCGTCGACCAGCGACTCGCGGCAGCCGTACAGATTGTCGAACTTCGACTTGGTGACCGAGTCGTTGACGTTGATCGCCGGCCACAGCAGCGTGCCGGCCTTCTGCATGTCGTAAAGGCGATGCACGCCGGTGGTGGTCTCTTCCGACACGCCCTTGATGGTCTTGGCCATCTCGGCGAAGTAGCCCTTCGGCTTTTCCTTCAACTGCTTCTTGAGCAGCGCGAAGAACACTTCCTCTTCCTCGGAGCCGGGCTTGTCGAGGAACGCGGTGTCGCCGTTCTCGGCGCGCAGGCCGAGATGCACGTACATCGTGGCGTCGCCGCCGTCATCGAGGATCATGTTCGGGAAGCCGCCGCCGTGCCAGTCGAACATCCTGGCGGTGTAGTCCCAGTAGTCCTTCAGGCTCTCGCCCTTGATGGCGAACACCGGAACGCCGGCCGCGGCAATCGCGGCGGCGGCGTGGTCCTGGGTCGAATAGATATTGCACGACACCCAGCGCACGTCGGCGCCGAGCGCGGTGAGCGTTTCGATCAGCACGCCGGTCTGGATCGTCATGTGCAGCGAGCCGGCAATGCGCGCGCCCTTGAGCGGCTGCTTCGGGCCGTATTCCTCGCGCGTGGCCATCAGGCCGGGCATTTCGGTTTCGGCGAGCGAGAGTTCCTTGCGGCCGAATTCGGCGAGCCCAATGTCCTTGACGACGTAGTCTTTCGCGGCGGCCATGACGTTCCTTGCTGGTTGGAAAGGGGATTGCGCCAGGACGCGCCCGGCATTCGTGGGCAGCCTATAGCAGGGCAACGACCGCGGTGCAACGAGGACATAAAGAAATCTTTATGTCCTCTAACCCACCGAACCGACCGCCCTTCCCGGGGGCATGGCCCGGCAGATGTCCTTGGAATTGCGTAAGCTGGATGATGGCGCGCGGCGCTGATCACCGTTCATCCCTCGGCGCTGCTGCGGATTCGCGAGGACGCCGACAGGGAACGGGAGTTTGCGGGTTTCGTCGCCGTCCTGCGGCGGGCGGAAGCCTACCTGCGCCGGCACACGGACAAGGCGGCCTAATCCTCTTCGCCGAAGCCTGAAGCGACCAGCTTGGTCAGCGCATCCATCGCGGCCGTGGCCTCATTGCCGATGGCCTCGACGGTGATCGTTGTGCCGGTGCCGGCGGCCAGCATCATCAGGCCCATGATCGACGTGCCGCCGACCGTTTCGCCGGCGCGCGTGACCCTGACCTGCGCGTCGAAGCCTTCGGCGGTCTTCACGAACTTTGCCGAAGCGCGGGCGTGCAGCCCTTTTTTGTTGACGATTTCCAGCACCCGGATGACGGGATCGGACGGCTCGCGGCGTTCCGGCAGGTCGGCATCGAGATCTTCGGCGCCGCTCATTTCCCGTTGAGGACCCGGCTCGCGATCGTGACGTATTTCCTTCCGGCGGCTTGGCCTGCGGCCACGCACTCGCCAAGCGGAGAGTCTTCGCGGCACTTCGCGAGCTTGACCAGCATCGGCATGTTGATGCCGGCCAGCACCTCGACGTTGGGGCGGCCCATGCAGGAGATCGCGAGATTGGACGGTGTGCCGCCGAACATGTCGGTCAGGATGGCCACGCCTTCCCCGGTATCGACGCGCTTGACCGCTTCGATGATGTCCTTGCGGCGCTGCTCGACGTCGTCGTCGGGCCCGATGGTGACGGCTTCGATCTGCTGCTGCGGACCGACGACGTGCTCCAGCGCAGCCCGAAACTCGACGGCAAGCCGCCCGTGGGTGACGAGAACAAGACCGATCATCGGGAATTCCCGGCAGCCGCGGTTGCGCCGCACAAACGGGAGCCAATCATGACGATCCGAAGCCCGAGTTCAAGGGGCGGAGGTGCGAATGTAGACCGATGCTGCATTGCGGTAAATGGGCCGGACCTACCATTTTTGCGGGGCTCGCGGAGTAGCCCTGATATAGGAGCGGAGCCTTCATTTTGCTCGGCCCACAGGAGTCTGGATGGTCACGTTTGAGTGTGAGTCTTGAGGTGGGCCAGGATCAGGGGGAGGGGGTCCTGCCCCGGTGCGACCGCTAGCCGCGGCAGGCGTATTCCGCCAAATTCGGCCTCCCGACCGGCGGAGGCCGGCAGCCGCTCTGCGTCGACCTGGCCTAATTCCACCAGAATACCCAGTACCGCGATCGGCTCGTAGGCCACCCGCCTTATCCCCAATCCCCGCACCTCGATCAGGCCGGCCAAACCCGGCGTCGGGCGCACCAGCAGCCGTCCATGCGCCGCCTCGACATAGGCGCGATCGTCCGCGACCAACCTGGCGAACGGCAGCAAGCCTTGCTCCGCCGCCCGCAGCAGCGCCATCGCAAGCCGTGACTTGCCGGAGCCGGACGGTCCTTGGATCAGCATGGCGCGCGCGCCGACCAGCACGGCTGAGGCGTGGATGGTGGGTGCACTCATCGGTGGGTCACATCGCCGGCAATTGCACCACGAAGCGCGCGCCTAGCACCGGGGGCGCTTCGCCTTCGGCAGCGGCTGCGCCGGTGCGGTTCTCCGCCCACATCCGTCCGCCATGCGCCTCGACGATCTGCTTGGAGATCGACAGCCCGAGCCCGGAGTTCTGGCCGAAATTCTGCTGCGGCCGGTCGGTGTAGAAGCGCTCGAAAATCTTCTCGAACGCGTCCTGAGGGATGCCCGGACCGTCGTCCTCGACGACGATCTCGACTTCGTTGCGCCGGCGCCGGCAGGTGACGCGCACCGTGCCGCCGGGCGGCGAGAACGAGCGCGCGTTGTCGATCAGGTTGTCGATGATCTGACCCAGCCGGGAATCGTGCCCCGGCACGATGAAGGCGCGCGTGTCTGCGCCTTCAAACGACAGCGTGACCTTGGCCACGTCGCCCTGGCGGACCTCGTTGCGCACCGACACCACCGTGTTGAGCAGCTTGGTCAGGTTGACCGGCGCCATGTCGTTGCGCTGCAATTCGGCATCGAGGCGGCTGGCGTCGGAGATATCGGAGATCAGCCGGTCGAGCCGCTTCACGTCGTGCTCGATCACGGCAAGCAGGCGCTTGCGGCTGTCGTCGGACTTGGCGAGCGGCAGCGTCTCGACCGCGGAGCGAAGCGAGGTCAGCGGATTTTTCAGCTCGTGCGCGACGTCCGCGGCAAAGCTTTCGATCGCCTCGATCCGGCGATAGAGCGCGCTGGTCATGTCGCGCAGCGCGCCCGACAGATGGCCGATCTCGTCGCGCCGCGACGTCATGTCCGGAATCTCGACCCGGGTGCGGATGCCGCGCCGCACCCGTTCGGCGCTCTCGGCCAGGCGGCGCACCGGCCCCGCGATGGTGCCGGCCAGCAGCATCGACAGCACCACCATCACGCCCAGCAGAATGAAGAACAGCTTGACGATCTGCAGCCGCTCGGTCTCGACCGCCTGGGCGATGTCGCCGCCTTGCGTCGCGAGCAACAGCGCGCCGCTCACCGCACGGAAGCGCTGCACCGGCACCGCCACCGACACGATCACCTCGTCGCGATCGGTCACGCGCACCATGAAGCCCTTGCCGCCGCGCAGCGCCTCGGCCACCTCGGGATAGTCCTTGCCGGCATCCGCGCCCAATTCGCGGTAGAGCGGAAGATCGCCGCGCCCAAGCCAGGTGCGGGCTGCGTTCCACGCTCGCCGGAACATGCCCGGCTGCTCGGCGGTTGGCGGCGGCAAATCGAGGCGCAGCACCTCGCCGGGAATGTAGAGATTGCGGCTGTCGAGCAGCAGATAGCCGTGATTGTCGTAGATGCGCGCGCGCGTGTTGGTCGGCGAGATCAGCCGGCGCAGAACCGGAGCGGGTCGCTCCGGATTGATCGAGAACTCCAGCCCGGTCACGCCCTCGTCGCTGATGCCGAAGTTCTCGCCCAGTTGCAGCTCGAGCTGGCGTTCGCGATCCAGGAAGATGTTGTGGCTGTCGGCGGTGCCGGCCGCCGCGATGGCGTTGGCGATGATCTCGCCCTGCACCACCAGGCTCTGCACGCGGGCATCGATCAGGCCGGCGCGGAATTGCGACAGGTAGAGAATGCCGACGACCAGCGCCAGCAGTCCCGCGACATTGAGAAAGACGATCCGCCGCGTCAGGCTGGAAAAGCTCTGGCCAACGAAAAACTGCCAGATGCGGTGCGCGACACCCCGGAGCCCGCGCTCGCGATAGACCTGGCCGATGCGCCGCGGCAGATTGGCGAATGGCCTGCGCTGCGCAACATTCTGCGCTTCGCCGGGACGCGATGTCTCGGCGGCTTCCAGCGGGGCCTCGGTGGTTCGATCGAGCAAGGGGTAACGTCTGCCTGCTAACGTCTGCCTCTAAGGCATTCTAGCACAGCGCGCCTTCAGGCTGCACGGACGCCGTCCACGCCAGAAAGCGCCAAACGTCGGACGCGCGTTCCGCCTCAGAGCTCCTTGAAGCGGTAGCCCACGCCGTAGAGCGTCTCGATCATGTCGAAGTCGTCGTCGACCGCCTTGAATTTCTTGCGCAGCCGCTTGATGTGGCTGTCGATGGTGCGATCGTCGACGTAGACCTGATCGTCATAGGCCGCGTCCATCAGCGCGTTGCGGCTTTTCACCACGCCGGAGCGGGCGGCCAGCGCCTGAAGGATCAGGAATTCGGTGACGGTCAAAGTGACCGGCTCGCCCTTCCAGGTGCAGGTGTGACGCTCCGGATCCATGCGCAGTTGGCCGCGCTCGAGCGCCTTGATGTCGACGTCCTTGGGGGCGGTGGTCGGGTCTTTCGGCGTCGCGCGCCGCATGATCGACTTGACCCGCTCGACCAGCAGCCGCTGCGAAAACGGTTTGCGGATGAAATCGTCGGCGCCCATTTTCAGGCCGAACAGCTCGTCGATCTCCTCGTCCTTCGAGGTGAGGAAGATCACCGGCATGTCAGTCTTCTGCCGCAGCCGCCGCAGCAGCTCCATGCCGTCCATGCGGGGCATCTTGATGTCGAGGATCGCAAGGTCCGGCGGCGAGGTCTTGAAACCTTCAAGAGCCGAAGCGCCATCCGTATACGTCATGATCCGGTAGCCCTCGGCTTCAAGCGCGATGGACACCGAAGTCAAAATATTGCGGTCGTCGTCGACGAGAGCGATTGTCGGCATGAGCCTTGTTCCGTGACGGTTCCCTATCGGCCTTGAAGCCCGTAAAGCAAGGCCGAAATGTGACACGCCCCTGACAAATACGTGATTCTTCAAGTCCTTGACGACTTCAGGGGCGAAAGGTTCCGGTGCTGATGCGGATCGTCCAGGATGTCCTTAATCCGATCCTGCTTGCGATTTGCCGGCAACCGGGGTCGACTCCTGCCGGAGCCTGCCCATGAAAGCAACCCTCGATTTCGACCCCAAAACCGCGGCCAAGAAGCTGATGCGCGAGGCGCGTTCGGGTGCGCTCGCGACATTGATGACGGAATCAGGCGACCCCTATTGCTCGCTGGTGAATGTCGCGACCGCGCCCGACGGAGCGCCGCTGCTACTGATCTCGCAGCTCGCCGTGCACACCAGGAACATCCTGCGCGACCCGCGCGCCTCGCTGATGCTCGACGAGCGCAAGGCGGGCGACCCGCTGGAGGGTGCGCGCGTCATGCTGCAGGGGACCGCGGTCCGCACCGACAGCGACGTTGCGCGCCGGCGCTATCTCTCGTACCAGCCGGAAGCCGAGATGTTTGCGGGCTTCAAGGATTTCGCGTTCTACGAGCTGAAGCTCAAGGGGGTGCATCTGGTCGCAGGCTTCGGCCGCATCGTCGATCTCGCGCCTGTCGACGTGCTGACCGATCTTGCGGGCGCCGACGCGATGATCGAGGCCGAGCCCGGGGTGATCGAGCATATGAACGCCGATCACGCCGAAACCTGCCGGCTCTATGCGACGAAGCTGCTCGGCGCGCCCGACGGCGCATGGCGTTGCGCCGGTTGCGATCCGGAGGGACTGGATTTGCAGGATGGCCGCACCGGCTTGCGTCTGCCGTTCCCACAGCGGGTGAATTCGCCCGGCGTACTGCGCGCGGTGCTCAAGCAGATGGCGGATCAGGCGCGGGCGGCCTGACGCCTATTTTCCGGTCCCACTGCTGCCCACGGATGGACGCACGCCGCGTCGTTGCGGCAGACTCCCGCTCAACCAGAAACTTATCGCCAGGGAGATCATCATGCGCCGCCTGCTCACAGGCTTGCTGTTCGCGCTTGCCGCGACACCCGCCATCGCACAATCCAAAGAACCGATCGCGCTGCGCGATATGGGCTCGTTCCATGTCGGCGGCCGCATCATCGAGATCACCGGACAGCCGGTGAAGGAGGTCGTGTTCACGCCGGGCGGCGTGCCGGCCAAGGTCGATCCGAACGGCAAGTATCAGGTCGAGCAGATGTACGTGCAGTACTTCCTGCCGCAAAGCAAAAAAGGGAAGCTGCCGATCCTGCTGTGGCACGGCGGTGGGCTTTCGGGCGTGACCTACGAGACCAAGCCCGACGGCGGCGACGGCTGGATGCACTATTTCATCCGCAAGGGTTGGGACACCTACGTATCCGACGCCATGGAGCGCGGCCGCTCTGGCTGGACCAGCACCTTCAAGGGCGATGCGATGGTGCTGCCGTTCGGCGACCCGTGGGAGCGCTTCCGCATGGGACCGCCCGGATCGTGGAATGACGATCCATCCAAGCGTGGTTCGTATCCAGGAATGCAATTCCCCGCCGACGCCTATCCGCAGTTCATGAAACAGGGCGTGCCGCGCTGGGTCACCACCGACAACGAGATCGTCAAGGCCTACATCGAACTGGTCGACAAGATCTGTCCCTGCGTCGTGCTGGTGCACAGCCAGTCCGGCACCTTCGGCTACAAGGTGCTGGAGGCGCGGCCCGACAAGGTGAAGGCGCTGGTGGCTGTCGAGCCGACGCTCGGCGGCGACCGCAACAAGATCGAGTCGGTGAAGGGCACGCCGATCCTCGTCGTCATCGGCGACAACGCCAAGGAGCATCCGCGCTGGAAGACGATCCGCCAGAACAGCGTCAATTATCAGACCGCGTTCAAGGCGGCCGGCGGCAGTCTCGATCTCGTCGATCTGCCCGACGCCGGTCTCAAGGGCAACTCGCACATGGTGATGATGGACAAGAACAGCGACCAGGTCGCCGACCTGATCCAGAAATGGCTCGCCAGCAAAGGGCTGACGGATTGATCGCCGCGTTGAACTCACGGAGGGGACGATGAATCGCATCTTGATCGGCGCGGCGCTGGCCGTCGCTGCATTTTCCACCGCGCCTGCCTTCGCCGCCGAAGACATCGTGCTGCGCGGCATGGGCTCGTTTCATGTCGGCGGCCGGATCGCCGAGGTGAAGGGCAAGGAAGTGAAGATGATCCAGCGCCAGCCCGGCGGCCCGATGACCAAGCTCGATCCCAACGGCCAGTACATGGTCGAGCAGATGTACGTGCAGTTCTTCCTGCCGAAGAACCGGAAGGGCAAATATCCGCTGCTGATGTGGCACGGCGGCGGGCTCACCGGCGTCACCTTCGAGTCCACGCCGGACGGCCGCGACGGCTGGCTCAACTTCTTCGTCCGCAAGGGCTGGGACGTCTACAACTCGGATGCGGTCGAGCGCGGCCGCGCCGGGTTCGCCAATCCGGATGTCTGGGCCGACCAGCCGATCTTCCTGACCTATCAGGATCCGTATGAGCGCTTCCGCATCGGCGACGGCGTGGGATCCTGGGATGCCGATGCGGCCAAGCGGAAGCCGCTGGCCGGCACCGCGTTCCCGGTCGAGGCTTACGAGAACTACATGAAACAGGCGGTGCCGCGCTGGCTGTCCACCGACAAGGCGATCGTCGCCGGCTATCTCGCGCTGGTCGATAAGATTTGCCCGTGCGTGATGCTGTTGCATAGCCAGGGCGGCACGTTCGGCTTCCAGGTAGCGGAGCAGCGCCCGGACAAGATCAAGGGCATCGTGGCGGTGGAGGCCGCGACCGCCGGCAATGTCGCCAACGCGCCGAAGCTGAAGAATGTGCCGGTGCTGCAAATCTTCGGCGACTACGTCGACCAGCATCCGCGCTGGTCGACCTTCAAGAAGGTCGACATGGCCTACGGCGACGCGATCAAGGCCGCCGGCGGGACGGCCGACTGGATCAATCTTCCGGACATCGGCATCAAGGGCAATTCCCACATGCTGATGCAGGACAAGAACAGCGACCAGATCGCCGACGTCATCCAGAAGTGGCTGGTGAGCAAGGGCCTCTCCGACTGAATGTGTTGCACTGTTGCAGTGCAGCGAAACCGGGATCTGCCGGCCTGACGTTAACCCTTAGGGGTGTTTAGCCGCTGGCATGTGCATTTTGACCCACTTCCATGCGGTCGTCGCCGATTCTGCGCGCTCTTGGGCCTTGGCAGGCGGCGCGTTGGCGACTATAGGTCCGCCCGTCAAAGGGGCTTGGGCTCAAATCCCATCGGGAGGCCGTCCGAACGGCCTTGAGAATACGACCGCCGGAAACGGCGCCCGACGCGTGAGGAGGACTTTCGTGAAAGAGACGGGTTTGAGGAACAGCGCCCACGGCGCTGACAAATTCGGTTTCAAAGGTCTCACCGCAGTCGGCTGGAACCTCACCGAGGCGCCGCTCTACGAGCACGCGATCCGCAACGGCGAAGCCACCGTCGTCGCCGGCGGCGCGCTCTGTGCCGAAACCGGTCATCACACCGGCCGTTCGCCCAAGGACAAGCACACCGTTGTCGATGCGCTGACCGAGAACACCGTCTGGTGGGACGGCAACCGCAAGCAGACCAAAGAGCAATTCGAGACCATGTACCAGGACTTCCTGGCGCATGCGAAGGGCAAGAGCCTGTTCGCGCAGGACCTCTACGGCGGGGCCGATCCGAAGTACCGGATCAAGACCCGCGTCTTCACCGAGCTCGCCTGGCATTCGCTGTTCATCCGCCAGCTTCTGATCCGCCCGGAGCGCTCCGAGCTTGCGGGCTTCGTGCCGGAACTGACCATCGTCGACATGCCGTCGTTCCGGCCCGACGCCAAGCGTCACGGCGGCCGCGAAGGTTCCGACACGATGGTCGCGATCGATTTCACCCGCAAGATCGTGCTGATCTGCGGATCGTCCTATGCGGGCGAGATGAAGAAGTCGGTTTTCACCACGCTGAACTTCTATCTGCCGGCGCAGGGCGTGATGCCGATGCATTGCTCGGCCAACGTCGGCAAGGCCGGCGACAGCGCGCTGTTCTTCGGGCTGTCCGGCACCGGCAAGACCACGCTCTCGGCCGATCCGAACCGCACGTTGATCGGCGACGACGAGACCGGCTGGTCGCCGCAGGGCATCTTCAACTTCGAGGGCGGCTGCTACGCCAAGACCATCAAGCTCTCGCAGGAAGCGGAGCCGATGATCTGGGACGCCACCAACCGCTTCGGCGCGGTTCTCGAGAACGTCGTGTTCGATCCGGAGACGCGCATCCCGGATTACGACAACGACAAGCTGACCGAGAACACGCGCTCGGCCTATCCGCTCGACTTCATTCCGAATGCGTCGCGTTCGGGCATGGCCGGGCATCCGAAGAACATCATCTTCCTGGCTGCCGACGCCTTCGGCGTGATGCCGCCGATCGCCAAACTGACGCCGGCGCAGGCGATGTATCACTTCCTCTCCGGCTACACCGCGAAGGTCGCCGGCACCGAGAAGGGCCTGGTCGGCGTCGAGCCGGAATTCTCCACCTGCTTCGGCGCGCCGTTCCTGCCGCGCCCGCCGGCCGAATACGGCAACCTGCTGCGCGACTACATCGCCAAGCACAAGGTCGACTGCTGGCTGGTCAACTCGGGCTGGACCGGCGGCATCTACGGCGTCGGCACCCGCATGCCGATCAAGGTGACGCGCGCGCTGGTGACCGGTGCGTTGGACGGCTCGCTGAAGAACGCGCAGTACCGCACCGACCCGTATTTCGGTTTCTCGGTTCCCACCGCGGTGCCGGGCATCGACAGCAAGCTGCTCAACCCGGACCAGACCTGGGCCGACAAGAAGGCGTTCGACGAGACCGCCCGCAAGCTGGTCGGCATGTTCCAGAAGAACTTCACCAAGTACGAGAAGACCGTCGACGCCGACGTTCGCGCGGCCGCGCCCGAGGTCAGGCTCGCGGCGGAGTGATCCGCCCGCACTGAAATAAAGGGCGGCCATCGGCCGCCTTTTATTTCTTCGGTTGTAGCCAGCACGATTGTTGCGGCGCGAATTCCAAAACCAGACATGACGCTGCTCCTGCGTCGCCCGGACTTATCAACGTGCGAACTGTGGCTTTGTTCGTCCGCTTAGCGAATCTTGCATGCGCGCATTCGCGCAGGGCATTCATCGGCGGTTCATCGAAGGGCATCGGCTGTTTCGCTACCGTCGACACGGCAACGGCGAGTGCATAAAACATCGCAGCCGGCCGCACCCGGTTTGGAGGATGACATGCAGACGCTGTGCCTGGACCGCGACGGCCCGGAAATTTCCGGACGCGCGGCCTGATCATGCAAGTCCTCGTCGTTGGCGCCGGGATCGTCGGGCTTGCGGTGGCGCGCGCCGCCGCGCTCGCCGGCCATGACGTGATCGTCGCCGAGGCGACGCGCGGCATTGGCAACGGGGTGTCGTCGCGCAACAGCGAGGTGATCCACGGCGGCATGTATTACCCGACCGGATCGCTGCGCGCCGAGCACTGTCCGCGCGGCCGGCGGATGCTCTATGACTTCTGCGCCTCGCACGGCGTGCCGCATCGCAAGTGCGGCAAGCTGATCGTCGCCACCGAGGACGCCGAGATTGCGAAGATGGAAGCGATCCTCACGCAGGGCCAGGCCAACGGCGTGGAGGGTCTGGAGCTGATTGAATGCGCCAAGGCGCGCGCGATGGAGCCGGCGCTCAACTGCGTGGCGGCGGTCTGGTCGCCGGAGACCGGCATCATCGACAGCCACGCGCTGATGAATGCCTATCGCGGCGACCTCGAAGACCGCGGCGGGATGATCGCGTTCGCCACGCCGATCGAGCGGCTCATTCCGGTGCAGGGTGGCTGGAGCGTGCGCTTCGGCGGCACCGAGCCGGGCACCTTCGAGGTCGACGCGGTGGTCAACTCGGCGGGGCTCGGCGCGCAGGCGCTCGCCCGCAACACCGAGGATTATCCGGAGGAGCGCGTGCCGCGGCTGGTGCTCGCGCGCGGCAATTACTTCGGCTACGCGGGACGGCCGGCGTTCTCGCGGCTGATCTATCCGGCGCCGCGCATCGACGGCGGGCTCGGCACCCACGTGACGCTCGACCTCGCCGGCCGCATGCGCTTCGGCCCCGACGTCGAATGGATCGATGAGGAAAATTACAACGTCAATCCGGAACGCGCGAAGTCGTTCTATGCCAGCATCCGCCGCTACTGGCCGGCGCTGCCGGACGACACGCTCAATCCCGACTACGCCGGCATCCGGCCTAAGCTGACCGGTCCGGGCGAGCCGGCGGCCGATTTCATGATCGAAGGGCCGGCGCAGCACGGCCTGCCGCGGCTGGTGCACATGTTCGGGATCGAGTCGCCGGGGCTGACGTCGTCGCCGTCGCTCGCCGAACTGGTGATTGCGAGCCTGGGCGACTGACGATGAACTTGGTTTAGCGGTAGCTCTGCGCGGCCCGGCGGCGATCGCGGCGCGTGGCGGTGCCGGTGGTGTCGTCGACGACCGGCGTCACCTTCTTGGGCTCAGGATTGGGCGTCACCTTGATTTCCGAAAGACGCTTGGCCCACTGGCTCGACGACGCGCTGATCGGGGTGAACTCCGCGGTCTTGGACCGGCCGTTGATGCCCTTGTAGGTCGCCAGCCCGTCGGCGGTCGCGACGATGTCGCCCGCCCGCAGTGTCGGATCGGATGCGAGATCGACGCGCGCCAGGCCCAAAGCGTCCTTGCCGTTGCAGGTGCAGTTGTCGACCACGCGCTCGCGATAGACGAAGGCGTTGTCGAGATCGGCGTAGCGCGTGCCGTTGGAGGCGACCGCATGGTCGATCTTGCTGCCGTTGAACACCATCGTCTTGCTCGCCGGGCAGAATGACTTGCACAGCTCGACCGAGGTGGCCGACGAATGTCGCTGCAGCGGGAAGAAGCGGCCATCGCAGGTCCGCACGCAGTACGCTGTGCCGCCGCCGCCGTATTCACCGGAGCGGGGCCGATCGCTGCCGCCGAACAGGCCGAGCGGATCCACGAACGAGCTGGTTTGCGACGGAAGCGGCGCCGGGGCGCGACGGCTGAAGCCGCCGAACAGCGCCTCGAACAGGCCCTGCGCGGACGCCGGCTGCACCGGCGCCAGCGCCGACAGCGCAAGCGCGGCAACCGCTAGTCCGATCACACGGTGCGTGGCTCGACGACGAAACACGAAAACGCCTCCCAAAGTACGCGGGACATCCACGCACTGCACCCAACAAACGCCCCGCAACCGCAAAAGGTTGCAGCACTCGATATTTGGTCGCGCCAAGGCCGCGAAAGGTTCAGGGGTCGACCCTAGGGAGCAAAGATAAACAAGGGCTGACCTCGGCCTTTTCAATGTGCGGCGGAAAAAGCTCATGATTTGTGGCCAATCAGGAGCGGCGCCACCACACGTAGACGTGAGCCAAACCAGCGCGATCGGGGTCACGCCGGCCCGCAACGGAATATTATCCACGATCGCAGCAGGCGCCGCCGCGTTTTGCAGACTGGCATGATCCATGAGTGTCGCGCCGCAAATGCGACTTGGCGGCGCAGCTTTGCGATGAGACACTGCGCGCAACAAGAACGTGGGGAGGTTGCCGTGAGCCAGCTTCGATTTTCAAATCCGTCGAGCATCCCGGCGCCGCGCGGCTACACCCAGACGGTGATTGCGACCGGCCCCGGCCAGACCGTCTATGTCGCGGGTCAGCTCGGGATGACGCCGGACGGAAAGTTCGCAGGTGTGCCCGGCGACTTCCGTGCCCAGGCGGTGCAGTGCTTCGAGAATCTGAAGCTCGCGCTCGCCGCGGCGGGGGCGACCTTCAACGACGTGGCCCGCATCACCAACTACTTCATCGACATGACGCATCTGCCGATCTTCTTCGAGGTGCGCGACAAGTACGTGAACACCAAGTCGCCGCCGGCCTCGACGGCAATCGAGGTTCGCAAGCTGGCGCGCGACGGCGCGCTGTTCGAGATCGAGGCGATTGCGGTGCTGCCGCCGGCGACGGCGCGGGCGGCCAGGCGCGGCAAGGTTGCGAAGGTCAGGAAGCCGGTTCGGGCCACCCGCAAACGACGCTGAGCATGCGCGCGCCGTTCGGCAATTTTGTCGGCGAAAGCACGCGGAGCGTTCGGCCGCGGCCTGGAGAGCATCCCTGAGACGCTGGGCCACATTGTGACCCGGCGCCAATCGGAGTATCATCCAACGGGGCGCATTTTCATCTCACTGGGGAATGACAATGAGCGATCAGGAAGACGGCAAGTCCGAAGACAAGAAGATCAAGAGCGAAGAGCGTGGAATGTTGATCTTCACCATCGTCGTGGTGCTGATTATCGCTGCCGGAGCTGGCTTGAACAAAATCTACCACACACCGAGCGATACGCAGCTCGAACTGAGCTCGTCGAACCGCGGCGCGGCGCCATCCGGGCGATAGTTGCGTTCCCTGCAGGCGGCGAGCGTTTGACTCACGAGGTTGAGTCACGCGCGGCCTTTTTGTTGCATTGGGCATGATCGGAAAACCGGTTACGGGTTTTCCCGATCATGCCTAGTGCGCCTCGTCCCAGTTCTGCGCGGCGCGGGCGTCAACTTGCAACGGCACCGACAGCGACACCGCTGGCATCGGCGCGCCCTCCATCACCGTCTTGATCACCGGCAGGGTCTTGGCGACCTCGTCCTCCGGCACCTCGAAGATCAATTCGTCATGCACCTGCAGCAGCATCTGGGCGCGCAACTTCGCCTTGTCCAGCGCCGGCTCGATCTTGATCATGGCGCGGCGGATGATGTCGGCGGCCGAGCCTTGCAGGCGCGCGTTGATAGCGGCGCGCTCGTTGAAAGCGCGCAGCGACGGATTGCTGGCCTTGATGTCGGGATAGTGCGCCTTGCGCCCGAACAGCGTCAGCACGTAGCCGTTGGCGCGGCAGAATTCCTTGGTCTCATCCATGTAGTCGCGGATGCCGGGGAAGCGCTCGAAGTATTTCTTGATGTAGGCGCCGGCTTCCTCGCGCGCGATGGCGAGCTGATTGGCCAGCCCGAACGCCGAGATGCCGTAGATGATGCCGAAGTTGATCGCCTTGGCGCGTCGGCGGACGTCGGCGGGCATGTCCTTGACCGGCACGCCGAACATTTCGGACGCGGTCAAGGCGTGAATGTCGATGCCGTCGCGGAACGCGGTCTTCAGTTGCGGAATGTCGGCGATCTCGGCGAGCAACCGCAATTCGATCTGCGAGTAGTCCGCGGAAACCAGCTTCATGCCGGGCGCGGCGATGAAAGCCTTGCGGATTTTTCGGCCTTCCTCGGTGCGGATCGGGATGTTCTGTAGGTTCGGCTCCGACGACGAAAGCCGGCCGGTGCTGGTGGAAGCAAGCGCGTAGCTGGTGTGCACGCGGTGGGTGTCGGGATTGACGTAGTTCGGCAGCGCGTCGGTATAGGTCGAGCGCAGCTTCGAGACCTGACGCCAGTCCAGGATTTTCCGTGGCAGCTCGTGGCCCTGCTCGGCCAGTTCTTCCAGCGCTCGCGCGCCGGTCGCCCACTGGCCGGTCTTGGTCTTGGTGCCGCCCGGCAGGCCCATCTGGCCGAACAGAATATCGCCGAGTTGCTTCGGACTGCCGGGATTAACGGTCGCGCCGGCGATCGTGTTGATTTCGTGCTCGACGGCGGCCTGCTTCTGCGCGAACTCGCCGGACAGCCGCGACAGCACCTGGCGGTTGATCGAGATGCCACGCCGCTCCATGCGCGCGAGCACCGGCAGCAGCGGACGCTCCAGGGTCTCGTACACGCTGGTCACCTGGTCGACCGGCATGCGCGCTTTCAGCACATGCCAAAGCCGCAGCGTCATGTCGGCTTGTTCGGCGGCGTATTCGCCGGCCTTTTCGATGGTGACGGCGTCGAACGCGACCGCGGACTTGCCGGAGCCGGTGACCTGCGTGACCGGGATGGACTGGTGGCCCAGCCAGCGCTCCGCCAGTTCGTCGAGATCGTGGCCACCCTTGCCGGCGTCCAGCGCGTAGGAAATCAGCATGGGGTCGGCGCAGGCGCGCATTTCGATGCCGCGCAGCGCCAGGATCAGCCAGCCGTATTTGAGATTGTGCGCCACCTTGAGAATCGCCGGGCTTTCCAGCATCGGCCGCAGCGCATCGAGCGCGGCCTGCTCCGGAATCTGACCGGCGCGCAGTTTGGATTCCGGGACGAACAGGTCGCTGCCGTCCGCTCCGCCCCGGTCGCGGTGGCCGAGCGGCACGTAGCACGCCTCGTTCGGTCCGGCCGCCAGCGAAACGCCGCAGACCTGCGCGCGCATCGGATCGGGATCGGTGGAGTGAACGTTGATCGCGATCGCGCCGGTATCGTGTGCGCGGGCGATCCAGGCGTTCAGCCGGTCGAGCGTGCGGACGGTCTCGTATTTCGAACGGTCGATCGCGACAGCCCTGGCTGCGGCGAGCGCAGCAGCGGCGAGTTCGTGCGGCGTGAAGACGGCGGACGGCTGCTCTCGCCCCGCGGCCGGTGCGCTCCCTCTCCCGCTTGCGGGGGAGGGTTGGGGAGGGGGTGCAAACAGGTCGAGGGTCGCCGCTGGCCCCCTCCCGGCCTCCCCCGCAAGCGGGGGAGGAGAAGACAGCGCCGGCGGCGGGCTGGTAATCGCGATCTCGCCTGAGACCAATTTCGCGTCCGCCTCCACCGACGCAATGTCGATCTTCGCCACCTCGGCGATGCGGCGCGTCAGGGTGGTGAATTCCATCGCCTTGAGGAATGCGATCAGGCGTCGATAGTCGGGCTCGTGGACCGCGAGATCGTCCACCGGCACATCGAGCGCCACCTGCTGGTCAAGCGTGACGAGTCGCTTGGAAAGCCGCGCCTTGTCAGCATTGTCGATCAGCGTCTGCCGGCGCTTGTCCTGCTTGATCTCGCCGGCGCGAGCCAGCAGCGTTTCCAGATCGCCGTATTCGATGATGAGCTGCGCCGCGGTCTTGACGCCGATGCCGGGCACGCCTGGAACGTTGTCGGAGGAGTCGCCGATCAGCGACTGCACCTCGATCACCTTGTCCGGACCAACGCCGAACTTCTCCACCACCTCGGCGTGGCCGATGCGCTTGTCCTTCATGGTGTCGTAGAGCTGGACTGTGTCGCAGACGAGCTGCATCAAGTCTTTGTCTGACGACACGATGGTGGTGGTGGCCTTGGCCTCGCAGGCGAGTCGCGTGTAGGTCGCGATCAGGTCGTCGGCCTCGAATCCGGCCTGCTCCAGGCACGGGATGTCGAAGGCGTGGACCGCCTCGCGGATCAATGGGAATTGCGGAATCAGGTCGTCCGGCGGCGCCGAGCGGTTGGCCTTGTACTCGGTGTACATCTCGCTGCGGAAGGTCTTCTCGGACTTGTCGAACACCACCGCCAGATGGGTGGGTTTATTGTCCGGCGGCATGTCGCAGAGCAGCTTCCACAGCATGTTGCAGAAGCCGAGCACGGCGTTGACCTGCAGCCCGTCCGACTTGCGGCTGAGCGGCGGCAGCGCGTGATAGGCGCGGAAGATGTAGCCGGAACCGTCGACCAGGAAGACGTGGTCGCCGGCCTTCAGCGTACGGGAATGCGGGGCCGGCGCCGCGGCCGGGGTCTTTTTGGCAGATGCTGGCATGCCCCGAATGTGGGCCGTCAGCCGCCTCGAATCAATGCGCGGAACAACGCCTGTGAATCATTCCGCGGGCTGCATCGCGGGCGCGGTCCGGGGTTCGGGCGCCGGCAGCAGCGCCGCTGCGGGCTGCGCCTCAGGCTTCGCCTTGCGCTCGATTTTGAAGGCGTCCGGCCGACGGAACAGGAAGCGCAACGGAGTTCCGCGCACCGCCCAGTACCACATGAGCGCGCCGACGATGCCGGCGACCGTCACGATGAGCGAGATCAGGCCGATGTCGGTGACGATACCGGTCTTGAGCAGCACCATCCGGGTGGCCGCCATCGGCAGGAAGAACGCCAGATAGATGACGATGGACTGCTCGCCGCAATAGCGCAGCCAGCCGAACAGGGGGAGGCGCGCCACGAGTGCGGCGGTCGCAACCACCGCGCCGGCGCCGATCAGGCCGAGCCCGAGCGAGACGAACGGCGTGTCGCCATATCCGGCAAACACCACCGCGCCGTTGATGAAGCCCCACAGCAGCAGGCCGATGAACGCCGCCACCGGTTGGGCCTGCACGCCCTGCGCCAGCTCGAAGATGCGCGGAGCCAGCAGATAGCCGATGTAGAAATAGATGAAGCGCGAGGCGAACTCGTCGATCATCATCCAGCCGGTGTGGATCGGCGCGATCTCCAGCGCCGCGGCGACAGCCAAGATCATCCAGGGCGAAACGCGCCGTGCCAGCTTCGTGACCACGAAGAACACCGGCAGCATGTAGATGAACCAAAGCGTGCCAAACGGCTCGATGAACGAGAACGCGTAGTGCCGGGCGACCTCCATCCAGCCGTCGGCGGCTTCTGCAGCCACCGCCGGAGCCTTGAAGGCGAACTGGATCGTCACCCAGAGCACATAGAAATAGAAGAAGTGCAGGACCTTGCGGTCGATATAGGTGCGCCAGTCGCGGTCGATGACGCGCGCCAGGAACAGCCCGGAGATCAGGAAGAAGTCCGGCATCCGGAACGGCTTGGCGAAGGCGATGGCGGTGTGCAGCCAGCCCTGCTGTCCGGCCGCCGCTTCGACGCCCAGCGTCGAATGCATCATCACCACCATGATGATGCAGATGCCCTTGGCGGTATCGACCCAGTCGACCCGGCCGGTTTGCGACACGTTCATGCGCCGTCCCTCGGTCCCATCGTCACACGGTCGCAATGTGCAACAGGCATGGTTTCGACCTCGTTTACGGCCCCGTAGAAAGCGCCTCGCCAGCCCAGAATCCCTCTGCTAAGAGGCCTCGACCGGCACGGGACCCGGTTTCCCGTTAACCATTTCGGCCCCCCATGCGCGTCGCGATGATCGGCACCGGCTACGTGGGCCTCGTTTCCGGGGCCTGCTTTGCCGATTTCGGCCATCACGTGACCTGTGTCGACAAGGACGCCGACAAGATCGCGGCGCTGGCGCGCGGCGAGATGCCGATCTACGAGCCCGGTCTCGAAGCGCTGGTCGCCACCAATGTGCAGGCTGGCCGGCTTGCGTTCACCACCGGTCTGAAGAAGCCGGTGGCCGAGGCCGAGGCGGTGTTTATTGCCGTCGGCACGCCGTCGCGGCGCGGCGACGGTCACGCCGATCTCACCTACGTCTACGACGCGGCGCGCGAGATTGCGGGCGCGCTGGACGGGTTCACCGTCGTCGTCACCAAATCGACCGTGCCGGTCGGCACCGGCGACGAGGTCGAGCGCATCATCGCGCAGGCCCGGCCGGACCTGGAATTCGCCGTGGTGTCGAATCCGGAGTTTCTGCGCGAGGGCGCGGCGATCCGGGATTTCAAACATCCCGACCGCATCGTGGTCGGCAGCGACGACCCGCGCGCGCAGGCGGTGATGAGCGAACTCTACCGGCCGCTCTACCTCAACGCGCCGCCGATGCTCAACACCGGCCGGCGCACGGCTGAGCTGATCAAGTACGCCGCCAACGCCTTCCTGGCGACCAAGATCACCTTCATCAACGAGATCGCCGACCTGTGCGAGAAGGTCGGCGCCGACGTCCAGGAGGTTGCGCGCGGTATCGGCCTGGACAACCGCATCGGCGGCAAGTTCCTGCACGCCGGACCGGGCTACGGCGGCTCGTGCTTTCCGAAGGATACGGTGGCGCTGATCAAGACCGGTCAGGACCACGCGGCGCCGCTGCGCATCGTCGAGACCGTGGCTGCGGTCAATGACGCGCGCAAGCGCGCGATGGCGCGCAAGGTTGCCGCGGCGCTCGGTGGTTCGATTCGCGGCAAGACGGTGGCCGTGCTCGGCCTCACCTTCAAGCCCAACACCGACGACATGCGCGACGCACCGTCGATCCCGCTGATCGCCGCGCTGCACGATATGGGTGCACGCGTGCAGGCCTACGATCCGGTCGGGATGGAGGCTGCGAAGAAATTGATGCCCGATGTGATTTATTGCGACGGGCCCTATGAATGCGCGAAGCAGGCCAACGCGCTGGTCATCGTCACCGAATGGGAGCAGTTCCGGGCGCTCGACCTCGATCGGATCAAGCAATCGATGTCGGAGCGCCCCGTGGTCGTGGACCTGCGCAACATCTACCGGCCGGACGTGATGGCGAAGCACGGCTTCGTCTATGAAAGCGTGGGTCGCCCTCGCGACAACGGCTAGGCGCAGTGCGATCGGCCGGCCCGCCACTCCCGATCGACGCGGCGCTGCCCGAACTGACCGCGGCGCTGCAACAGTACAATGCCGCCGTGCTGGTCGCGCCGCCGGGCGCCGGCAAGACCACGCGCGTCCCCCTGGTGCTGGGCGACGAGCCGTGGGCGAAAGACCGAAAAATTCTTGTGCTCGAACCGCGCCGCCTGGCGGCGCGCGCCGCGGCCGAACGCATGGCGTCGACACTGGGCGAGAATGTCGGCGACACGGTGGGACTGCGCGTGCGCTTCGGATCGAAGGTCTCGCGCCGCACCCGCATCGAGGTCATCACCGAAGGCGTGTTCACCCGCCTTATCCTCGACGATCCGTCGCTAAATGGCGTGGCCGCCGTGCTGTTCGACGAATTCCATGAGCGCTCGCTC
Source organism: Rhodoplanes serenus (assembly GCA_945897515.1). GTDB lineage: Bacteria > Pseudomonadota > Alphaproteobacteria > Rhizobiales > Xanthobacteraceae > Z2-YC6860. Next base: position 25,492 of record CAMDFO010000017.1, read on the forward strand.
GATGCCGATCTCGGCCTGGCGCTGGCCCGCGACGCCCAGCAGGGCCTGCGCGAGGACCTCAAGCTCCTCGTCATGTCGGCGACGCTCGACGGCGCCCGCGTGGCGAAGCTTTTGGGCAACGCGCGCGTGATCGAGAGCGAGGGCCGGGCGTTTGCGGTTGAGACCCGGTATATCGGGCGCGATCCGCGCACCCCTATCGAGCAGCAGGTCGCCGATGCGGTGACGCGCGCGCTGCGGGCCGACCCCGGATCGATGCTGGTGTTCCTGCCTGGCGCGGCAGAAATCCGCCGAACCGAGACGTTGCTCAAGACCCGCGTTGGCGATCCGTTGGTCGACGTGGTGACGCTCTACGGCGCGCTCGACGCGCAGACCCAGGACCGTGCGATCTCGCCTTCGCCGCCGGGCCGCCGCAAGGTGGTGCTGGCGACCTCGATCGCCGAAACCTCGCTGACCATCCTCGGCGTGCGCGTGGTGGTCGATTCCGGGCTGGCGCGGGTGCCGCGCTACGAGCCGGACGTCGGCCTGACGCGTTTGGAAACCGTGCGGGTCTCGCGCGCCGCCGCCGACCAGCGCCGCGGCCGCGCGGGGCGGACCGAGCCCGGCGTCTGCTACCGCCTGTGGGACGAACCGCAGACCGCGTCGCTCGAGCCTTACGCGCGGCCGGAAATCCTCGCAGCCGATCTGTCGGGAATGATGCTCGATCTTGCCGAATGGGGCGCGCGCGATCCCAGCCTGCTCGCATTTCTCGATCCGCCGCCGCACGGCGCGCTCTCCGAGGCAAACGCGCTTCTGCTTGAGATCGGCGCGACGGACGAGCTTGGCCGCATTACCGATGAGGGCCGGCGGCTGCGCAGCCTGCCGCTGCCGCCGCGGCTGGCGCGCATGGTGGTCGACGCCGCGGCCGAAGGCGCTGGCGCAACTGCGGCCGACATCGCCGGGATCCTCGCCGAACGCGGCCTCGGCGGCGACGACGTCGATCTCAATCATCGCCTGGATCAGTTCCGCCGCGACCGTTCGCGCCGCGGCGAGGATGCGCGGCGGATGGCGAAGCGCTGGGTGGAGACGGCTGCGTCGCAGACACCGCCAACCCGAAACACTCAGCCCAGCGTCGGTGCGATCCTCTCGATGGCCTATCCCGATCGCATCGCCAAGAACCGCGGCGCCGGCGGCGCATTCGTTCTCGCCAACGGCCGCGGCGGCAATGTCGACCCTGCATCCGCGCTGTCGCGCGAGCCGTTCCTGGCGGTGGCGGAAATGGCCGGCACCGCGGCGCAGAGTCGTATTCTGCTGGCGGCGCCGATCGCGTTGGCCGAAATCGAATTGCGCTTCGCCGAACGGATCGAAAGTCGCGAGGACATCGCATTCGATGCGGGCAGCGCGAGCCTGCGCGGCCGGCGCAGCCGCCGGCTCGGCGGCATCGCGCTGGCGGAGCAGCCGTTCCCGGTGTCATCCGGCCCGGACACAGCGCAGAAACTGGCCGAAGGCATCCTCCGGCTCGGCCTCGATCGTCTGCCCTGGACCAAGGCGCTCAAGCAATGGCGCGACCGGGTGACGTTTCTTCGCCGCTCGGAAGGCGACGAATGGCCGGATCTGTCGGACGCGGGGCTGACCGCACGGTCCGGCGAGTGGCTGGTGCCATTGCTCGCCGACAAGACAGCGCTCTCGCAGGTCGGCGCGGACCAACTGACCGACGCGATCCAATCGCTCCTTGCGTGGAACATGCGGCGGCGGCTCGACGCCGAGGCGCCGACGCATTTCGCAGCGCCATCGGGCTCTTCGGTGCCGATCGACTACGAGGCGGAGGAGGGGCCGAAGCTTTCGATCCGGGTGCAGGAGCTGTTCGGCCTCGCCCGCCATCCGAGCATCGCCGGCGGCAAGGTGCCGCTGGTGGTCGAGCTGCTTTCGCCCGCGTACCGGCCGGTGCAGGTGACGCGCGATTTGCCGGGCTTCTGGCGCGGCAGCTATGCCGCCGTGAAGGCGGAAATGCGCGGTCGCTATCCCCGGCACCCGTGGCCCGACGATCCCACCAGCGCTGTTGCCACCCGGCGCGCCAAGCCGCGCGGCACGTAAGAATTCCGCAGCCAACAAACCCGCCGTCATGGCCGGGCATAGCCGTCGGTAGGACGGCGTCGCTTCGCTCGCCTATGTCCCGGCCATCCACGTCTTGCTTCATTGGGATAGAAAGTCGTGGATGCCCGGCACTAGGCCGGGCATGACGTGGATAGATTGTCAGTCGTATCTGCTTGGGATTCGCCATGTTCGCTGCTGCTGCCAGAGCGCCCGGCGCTATCGCCGGCCTGTTCCGCAAATATCCCTGGATCGGCTGGGCCGGCTGGATCGTGTTCGTGGCTGCGGTGCTGATCCGCATGCATCCGCGAAGGTTTGGCGCCGCGTTCCAATACTATCTCGATTTTGCGGCGAAGCTCTGGGCCGAGCAGACAATCTACGATCCGGCCAGTCTCGGTGACGTGAGCTACTGGCCGAGTTCGCTGCTGCTGTTCGTGCCGCTGACACCCCTGGACTCGACTGTCGCAGGCGTCATCGCTCTGTCGATCTTTGCCGGGCTGTTCACGTATGCAGCCGTGTCGCTCACTCGCGCGCTGCTCGACGACCGTGCGGATGCCCTGCTGTTGGCAGGCGTCCTGCTGCTGATCAACATTCCGGCGGCCTGGTATCACTTCAAACAGGTCCAGCTTCATATCCCGATGACGGCCGGGATGATGCTGGCCGCTGCGGCGATGATCCGTGCGCGATGGAGTGCGGCTGCGCTGTGGTTGGTGCTGGCGCTGATCGCAAAACCGCTCGCGCTGGTGATGGCGTTGCTGGCCGGCGTGCTGGCGCCGCGGATGCGGCTTCTGCTGATCGCCGGCATCGTCGCAGGCTTCGCGCTGCCGTTTGCGTTCGTCGGCGCGAATTACCTCGCCGGCCAGTATCAGCTCTTCGGCCTCAAGCTGTGGGCGGTCGCGACCGCGCCGCCGGCCGAATGGGTCTATCAGGCCGACTTCACCACCCTGTTGCGGGCGGTCGGCATCGTGCTGCCGGGCCCGGTCTCGTTCGCCGTCAGGCTTGTCGCGGCGCTCGGCACGCTGGCGCTCGCCTGGAATGTGCGGCGCGCCGGCGGTTCGAAGGCGTTGGCACTGGCGCTGCTGCTGCTCTCGGGCTGCTACATCACGCTGTTCGGCCCGCGGAACGAGAATGTGTCGTTCCTCGTGGTCACGCCTTCGATCACGGCGCTCGGCTTGCTGATGCTGCTGCGCAACGAAACCGACTGGCGCGGCTGGGTGCTGCTGCTGGCCGCTCCGGTGCTCGGTTTCGTGATCAGCCTGCCGGTCGACGCGGTGGTGAAGCCCGCTGTGGTCATGGCGATCTATCTCTGGGCGGCGCGGCAGATGATCGTGCCGGAGCGCTGGCGGCTGCTGGTGGAGAGCCCGGTTCCGGAACGGCCGCGTGACACTTAAAATTTTACGGATCGCCGAAACCGCGCATCCATCATGCGGCCCCGAAACCGCGTCAATCCTGGCGTCGCGTTAAGATCGCCTTGAGCAGCCCCGTGCATCATGTCCGCTGGAGTCAGGGAATCCAGCATGCGCGCCATCATTGCGCTCCTCGTGTTCGTTGCCGTGGTTGGCCTCGGCCTGTCGCGGCATATCGGCGACTTCATGAAGCCGGGGCCGTCGACCGCGTCGGCAACCACGACCGCGAGCCGCGAGTCCACGGAGCAGCGTCAGGCCCGGCAGGGTCAGCCGCAGCAGACCTCGGTCGGCCGCACCGTCACGCTGCAAGGCGATGGCCGCGGCCATTTCCAGGTCGAGGCGCGCATCGACGGTCGTCGGGTCGAGGCCATCGTCGACACCGGTGCTTCGCTGGTGGTTCTGAATGAGCGCTCGGCCAACAGCCTTGGCATTTTCCCCCGTGCCAGCGAATTCACCGGCCGCACCAACACCGCCAACGGCGTGGCGAAATACGCCCCGGTCCGCTTGAACCGGCTGGAGATCAACGGCATCACCGTGCGCGACGTCGAGGCCGCCGTGATGAAAGACGAGGCGCTGAAGGTGAACCTGCGCGGGATGTCGTTCCTGGCCAAGGTAAAATTCACCCACGACCGCGGCCGGCTCGTTCTCGAACAGTAATCGTTTCCGTTACCTGCGCTTTGGGCTATTGCTCTCCCCGCACGCATTGGGGATGCCATGTTTCCGAAGCCGAAGCCGCAGCTCACGCCCAACACCTACGCCTACGAGTCCGAGCCGATGGTGAAAGCCACCGGCTTTCGCGAATACGACGCGCGCTGGCTGCTGAACACAGAAATCAACCTGATGGGGTTGCAGGCGCTGGGCATGGGCCTCGGCACGCTGATCCGCGAGCGCAGCGTGAAGCCCGAGATCGTCGTCGGCCACGACTTCCGCGGCTATTCGGCTTCGGTGAAATACGCCCTGGTGTCGGGCCTGCTGGCTGCCGGCTGCAAGGTGCATGACATCGGGCTTGCGATGACGCCGATGGCGTATTTCGCGCAGTTCGACCTCGACGTGCCGTGCGTGGCGATGGTCACAGCCTCACACAACGACAACGGCTGGACCGGCGTGAAGATGGGGGCCAACCGCCCGCTCACCTTCGGGCCAGACGAAATGACCCGGCTCAAGGACATCGTGCTCAACGCCGCGTTCAAGCTCGAAGGCGGCGGCTCGTATCATTTCGTCGAGAATTTCCCGGCGCGCTACATCGCCGATCTCACCAAACGGCCGAAGCTCAAGCGCAAGCTGAAGGTGATCTGCGCCTGCGGCAACGGCACCGCGGGCGCGTTCGCGCCGCAGGTGCTGGAGGCGATCGGCTGCGAAGTGGTGCGGCTCGATTGCGAGCTCGACCACACGTTCCCGAAATACAATCCGAATCCGGAAGACATGGAGATGCTGCACGCCATCCGCGACGCGGTGCTGGCGCACAAGGCCGACGTGGGCCTCGGATTCGACGGCGACGGCGACCGCTGCGGCGTGGTCGACGACAAGGGCGATGAGATTTTCGCCGACAAAGTGGGGGTGATGCTCGCGCGGGACATGTCCGCGCTGCATCCGGGCTCGACGTTCGTGGTCGATGTGAAATCGACCGGGCTCTACGCCACCGATCCGGTGCTGCAAAAGAACGGCGTCAAGGCGGATTACTGGAAGACCGGCCATTCCTATATGAAGCGCCGAACCCATGAATTGGGCGCGCTCGCGGGCTTCGAGAAATCCGGGCATTATTTCTTCAACGCGCCGTTCGGCCGCGGCTACGACGACGGCCTGGTCTCGGCGCTGGCGATCTGCGACATGATGGACCGCAGTCCCGGAAAGAAGATGTCGGAGCTGAAAGACGCGCTGCCGAAAACCTGGGGCTCGCCGACCATGTCGCCGCACTGCGACGACGAGAAGAAATACGGCATCGTCGAACAGGTGGTGAAGCACTTCGAGGCGGCAAAGGCCAAGGGCGACACGGTGATCGGCCAGCCGATCCGCGATCTGGTCACCGTCAACGGCGTGCGCGTCACGGTCGAGGACGGTACCTGGGGCCTGGTGCGCGCATCATCGAACAAGCCGGAGCTGGTGGTGGTGGTGGAAAGCCCGGTGTCCGAGGCGAAGATGCGCGAGATGTTCAAGGCGGTGGATGGCGTGCTGCGCACGCATCCCGAGGTTGGGGCGTATAATCAGACGATCTGAGCGCGCGCGTCAGCTCAGGAAATCCCGCAGCGCCTTGGTGAACATCGCGGGGTGGTCCATGTTCGAGATGTGCCCGGCGCCCGGGAGCTCGACGTACTTCGCCGCCGGGAATTCCTGCTGCATCTGGCGCATCACGGCGGCGTTGTGGCCGTCCTTCTCGCCGCACATGTAGAGCACTGATTTTTTTACGTTCTTCATGCCCGGGCGGTAGTCGTGATCGGCGAGCGCGGCTGAGCAGCCGATGAAACCGTTAACCGGCGTGTTCAGGATCATCTTGCGCAAAGCGTCGAGGTGCGGCGGGTTAGTCTTCACGGTCTCGGGCGGAAACCAGCGGTTGATGGTGGCGTCGAGCTCCGCCTGCATGCCGTTTTTCTGAGCATTGGCAATGCGCGCCTCCCATTGCTGCGCTGACGCGGGCGTCGACTGGCCCGGCGTGTCGCAGATCGCAAGCCGATCGAACCGGTCGGGATGCTTCTGCACTGCGCCCATGGCGGTCGCGCCGCCCATCGAGATGCCGGCCCAGCTCGCGCGCTTGACGCCGAGCGCGTCCATCAGGCCGATAATGTCGGCGATCAGGATATCGAACGTGTAGCGGCCGGCCGGCGCGTCGGTCTGGCCATGGCCGCGCTGGTCGTAGCGCAGCACGCGGTGCGAGCCTTTGAAATCCTCGGCCTGCCGGTCCCACATGTGCAGATCGGTCGCGAGCGAATTCGACAGGATCAGCCAGGGTGCGCCCTCGGGTCCCTCGACCTCGACGTTGAAGTTGATGCCGTTGGCTTTGACCTTCATCGCTAAGCCTTCTCTTCCTCGAACGTCTCGCGGAACGGATGCGCGGGATAGACCCCGAGGATCGTCAGCTCCTTGGAGAAGAACGACAGCTCCTCCAGCGCGAACACCAGGCCGCGGTCGTCGGGATGACCTTCGACGTCAGCATAGAATTGCGTGGCGAAGAAATTGCCCTCGATCATGTAGCTTTCAAGCTTGGTCATGTTGATGCCGTTGGTGGCGAACCCGCCGAGCGCCTTGTACAGCGCCGCCGGAACGTTCTTCACCCGGAACACGAACGTGGTGACCACCTTGCCCTTGCCGCGCGAGGCCCATTTCTTCTCGCGCGACAGCACGATGAAGCGCGTCGTGTTGTGGGCCTCGTCCTCGACGTCCTCCGCGAGGATATCGAGGCCGTAGATGTCCGCGGCGAGCCGCGACGCGATGGCCGCGCGCGACTTGTCGCCGGCTTCCGAGACGATGCGTGCCGAGCCCGCCGTGTCGGCCGCGACCACCGGATGGATGCCGAGCTGCCGGATGATCTTGCGGCATTGTCCGAGCGCGTGGACGTGGCTCTCCACCGTCTTGATGCCCTTGATGTCGGCGCCCTTCGGAGCGAGCAACTGATGGCGCACCGGCATGAAATGCTCGCCGACGATGTGGAGCTTCGAAAGCGGCATCAGATGATGAATGTCCGCGACGCGGCCGGCGACCGAGTTCTCGACCGGGATCATCCCGAGGTCGGCGTCGCCCGCGGTCAGTGCCGCGAATGCGTCCTCGAAAGTTGCCGCGGGCAGCGCCTCGGCATCGGGATAGGCCTCGTGGATTGCAAGGTGCGAATTGGCGCCCGGCTCTCCTTGGAAGACGATCTTTTTCTTTGTCATGGGCTCACAAAGCGTCCTGCAATGAATGAGTCAACCGGCCTCAACCTCGGCCGCGAAGCGGCGACGACAGCATCGCGCGTGCGATTTCCAGATCCTCCGGCGTATCGACGCCGAGCGGCACCGCATCCACGATCGCGACGTCGATGCGCATGCCTGCCTCCAGCGCGCGCAATTGTTCGAGCTTCTCGCGCAGCTCCAGCGGCGAGGGCGGCAGCTTGACGAATTGAGCCAGAGCCGTGCGCCGATAGGCATAGAGCCCGATGTGATGATAGAGCGGCCCATCGCCGGCTGGCGCGGTGGCGCGGGTGAAATAGAGCGCACGCAGCCGCCCAGGCGCGACGGCTGAGCCCACCACTTTGACCACGTTGGGATTGCTGCGCTCCTCCGGCCTCCTGATCTCGGCGGCCAGCGTCGCAATCGCCACCGCCGGATCGGCGAGGGGGGCGAGCGCGGCCTTGATTGTCGCGGGCGCAAGCGTCGGCAGGTCGCCCTGTACGTTGACCACGGTCTGGACCTTGCCCTCGGGATCGATCATCCCCAGCGCCTCGAAGATGCGGTCGGAGCCGGACGGGTGGTCGGTCCGGGTCATCACCGCCCGTCCGCCGGCCTTTTCCACAGCCGCCGCGATTACCTCGGAATCGGTCGCCACCACGACCGGCCCGATCGCGGCCTCTTCGGCCCGGCGGAGGACATGCACGATCATAGGCTGTCCGGCGATGTCGGCGAGCGGCTTGCCCGGCAGCCGGGTCGCGGCCATGCGGGCGGGAATGAGGATCAGGACGTCGTCAGCCATGGGGGGTCGCCGGCGCCGCTTTTTTCGGGGCTGAACGGGTGTCGCAGGGCGTTATACGGGTTGCCAGCCCTAAGGAAAACCGGGTATCTCTCCGGCCTCCGCGGAGGTTCGCCGCGGCCAGCCCGATACCGCATTTCCCAGCGGAGCCGTTTCGCGATGGATTCTTTCGAGATCAACAAAATCCTGGGCGCGGTGCTCGCCACCTGCCTTGGGCTATTGTCCCTCAATATCGTCGCCAACGCGGTGTTTCATCCGCCGAAGCCGGCCAAGCCCGGCTATGACATCGCGGTGCAGGAAGAGACGCCGGCCGGCGCTCCGGCAGCGGCCGCGGCGGCGGACGAGCCCCTGGCCAAGCGGTTCGCCAGCGCCGACACAGGCCGCGGCGAAGCTTCCGCCAAGAAATGCGCCTCCTGCCACACCTTCGACAAGGGCGGTCGCAACACCGTCGGACCGAACCTCTATGGCGTGGTCGGCCGGGCCAAAGCCTCGGTCGCGGGCTTCAACTATTCCGCGGCGATGAAGGCCAAGGGCGGCAACTGGACGCTCGAGGACATCGACGTTTATCTGAAGAACCCCAAGGCCATGGTGCCCGGCACCAACATGAACTTCGCCGGCATTCCGCGCGGCAGCGAGCGGGCCGATCTGATCACCTTCCTGAATTCGAAATCCGACAGCCCGGCCCCGCTTCCGAAGGAAGCCAACGCCACGCCGGGCCGCCAGGCGAGCGTTGCGCATCGGTAATGCACCGGTAAGGTTGCGGAAAGCCCGACCGGACTAAGCTCCCGCGCGTAGAGTTCCTGCTCGTAAAGTTCCTGCACGTAAAGTTGAAGCGTGTTGGCGATCGACCGCGCCCCTCAGGGTAGCGATCCATCCAAAAACCGACATAATCGGTTGAAAATCCTGGCCTGTTTCAGGCCGCCGGGAGCATTTTCATGCGCGTCACGCGTCGAACTCTCCTTCAGACCAGCGCCGCAGCGCTGGCCGCGCCAGCGGTCCAGGCTCTCGACGGGCTGGTGCAGCCGCAGGCGGCCATCGCGCAGGAACAGCGGTGGCGGCACGGTCTGTCTTTGTTCGGCGACCTGAAATACCCGGCGGGCTTCAAGCGGTTCGATTACGTCAACGCTGACGCACCCAAAGCCGGCGCAGCGCGGATGATCGCATTCGGCACGTTCGACAATTTCAATATGGTGACCGGCGGCGTGAAGGGCGCACTGTCCGCTGGCATCGACCAGATCTACGACACCCTGATGGTCTCGGCTCTGGATGAAGAATCCACCGAATATGGGTTGCTGGCGGAGGCCGTCAGTCATCCCGACGATCATGCCTGGGTGACCTATCGCCTGCGGGCCGGTGCCAAATGGCACGACGGCAAGCCGGTGACGGTCGAGGACGTCATGTTCTCGCTCGAAGCCTTCAAGAAACATCACCCGCAATATTCCGCCTACTACCGCCACGTCGTGAAGGCGGAGAAGACCGGCGAGCGCGACATCACGTTCACCTTCGACGGTCCGGGCAACCGTGAACTGCCGCTGATCGTCGGACAGCTCAACGTGATGCCGAAGCATTGGTGGGAGGGCGCCGACTCGCAAGGCCGCAAGCGCGACATTTCGGCGACCACGCTCGAACCGCCGCTCGGCTGCGGCGCCTACAAGATCAAATCGTTCGTGCCGGGTCGTACCGTCGTCTATGAGCGCGTCAAGGACTATTGGGGCAAGGATCTCAACGTCAATATCGGCCGCGACAACTTCGACGAGATGCGTTTCGAATATTTCCGCGACTCCACCGTCGCGATCGAGGCATTCAAGGCCGATCACATCGACTGGCGGTCCGAGAACAGCGCCAAGAACTGGGCCACCGCCTACGACTTCCCGGCGGTCAAGGACAAGCGCGTCCTGCTCGAAGAATTCCCGATCAACTCGTCGGGCGTGATGCAGGCCTTCGTGTTCAACACCCGGCGCGACAAGTTCAAGGACCCGCGGGTGCGCCGCGCCTTCAATTTCGGCTTCGATTTCGAGGAGATGAACCGGCAGATTTTCTTTGGCCAGTACAAACGCATCGCCAGCTACTACGAGGGCCTGGACTTGGCGGCGCGCGGTCTGCCGCAGGGCCAGGAGCTCGCGATCCTCGAAACCGTGCGCGACAAGATTCCGCCGGACGTGTTCACCAAGCCCTATGCCAATCCGGTCGGCGGCAGCCCGGACGCGGTGCGCGGCAATCTGCGCGAAGGCGTGCGTTTGTTGCGCGAAGCCGGCTACGAGGTCCGCAACCAGAAGCTCGTCAACACCAAGACCGGCGAGCCGATGACGGTCGAGTTCCTGCTGTCGAGTCCGGACTCGGTGCGCTTCGTCGAGCCCTACAAGCCAGGGCTCGAGCGTCTCGGCATCACCGTCACGGTCCGCAACGTCGACGACGCGCAGTACGAGAACCGACTGCGTCAATGGGACTACGACATCATCACCGCGGGATGGGGCCAGTCGCTTTCGCCCGGCAACGAGCAGCGCGGATATTGGGGCTCGCAGGCTGCAGACGTTGCCGGCTCACGCAACCTTGCCGGCATCAAGAATCCGGCGATCGACACGCTGATCGACCGGGTGATCTTCGCCAAGAACCGCGACGAGCTGGTCGCCGCCACCAAGGCGCTCGACCGGGTGCTGTTGTGGAACCACTACGTCGTGCCGCAATGGACCTACGGCAAGATTCGCAGCGCGCGCTGGGACCGCTACAGCCGGCCCGATCCGCTGCCGAAATATGGTTTCTCGGGATTCCCGACGATCTGGTGGTTCGACGCCAACAAGGCGGCGAAGACAGGGTCGCGATCGTGACAATCCTGTCGCGCCGCGATGTGCTGATCGCCGGTGCGGGGGCCGCGGTTTCGAGTGTGATGCCGGGCCAATCCGGGTTCGAGGCGTTCGCGCAGGCCACCCCGGACACCGAGCGCCACGGCATCTCCGCGTTCGGCGATCTGAAATATCCGCCCGACTTCCGGCATTTTGAATACGTCGATCCCAAAGCTCCCAAGGGTGGCGCGTTCTCCCAGATCGGCCCGAGCCGGATGTTCAATCAGGGCCTGCTCACCTTCAACACGCTCAACAGCTACATCCTGCGGGGCGACGCTGCGCAGGGCATGGAGCTGACCTTCGCCAGCCTGATGGTGCGCTCTGGCGACGAGCCGGACGCCATGTACGGGCTGGTCGCGAGATCGGTTCGGATCTCCGCCGACGGGCTGACCTATCGCTACGTGCTGCGGCCGGAGGCCAGGTTCCACGACGGCACCAAGCTCACCGCCCACGACGTGGCGTTTTCGCTCGCCACCCTGAAGGCGAAGGGCCATCCGATCATTACGCAATTGCTGCGCGACTTCGTCGGCGCGGAAGCCGAGGACGACTCGACCGTGGTGCTGCGCTTCACCGAGAATCGCGCCCGCGATGTGCCGCTGTTTGCGGCAGCCCTGCCGGTGTTCTCGCGCGCCTACTACGGCGCCAAATCGTTCGATGAGACGACCCTAGACATTCCGCTCGGCAGTGGGCCCTACAAGGTCGGGCGCTTCGAGCCCGGCCGCTATATCGAATACGAGCGGATGAAGGACTGGTGGGCGGCAGACCTTCCGGTGACGCGCGGCCAGTACAACTTCGACACCGTGCGCTTTGAATATTATCGCGACCGCGATGTCGCGTTCGAAGGCTTCACCGGCAAGAGCTATCTGTTTCGTGAGGAGTTCACCTCGCGGATCTGGGCGACGCGCTACGAATTCCCCGCGATCAAGGACGGCCGGGTCAAGCGCGAAGTCCTGTCGGACGAGACGCCGTCCGGCGCGCAGGGCTGGTTCCTCAACACCCGACTGTCGAAATTTCGGGACCCGAAGCTGCGCGAGGCGCTGGGCTGCGCCTTCGACTTCGAGTGGACCAACAAGTCGATCATGTACGACTCGTACAGGCGCACCCATTCGGTATTTCAGAACTCCGACATGATGGCGAACGGCAAGCCGGACGCGGCCGAGCTGGCGCTGCTCGAGCCGTTCCGCGGCAAGGTGCCGGACGAGGTGTTCGGCGAGCCGTTCCTGCCGCCGGTGTCCGATGGCTCGGGCCAGGACCGAGCGCTGCTGCGGCGCGGCGTGCAATTGCTCAACGAGGCGGGTTACGTCATCAAGGGCGGCAAGCGCCACTCGCCGCAGGGCGAACGCATCGTCATCGAATTCCTGCTGGAGGAACCAAGCTTCCAGCCGCATCACATGCCCTACATCAAGAACCTGGCGACGCTCGGCATCGACGCCACGGTTCGCCTGGTCGACTCGGCGCAGATGCAGAAGCGCCGCAACGACTTCGATTACGATATCGTCATCCAGCGTTTCGGCTTCTCGTCGACGCCGGGCGATTCGCTGCGCTCCTATTTCTCGTCGCAGGCGGCGGGGATCAAAGGCTCGCAGAACCTGGCCGGCATCGCCGACCCGGCGATTGACGCCATGATCGACAAGATCATCGCCGCTGGCAGCCGCGCCGAGATGACCATCGCCTGCCGCGCGCTCGACCGGCTGATCCGCGCCGGCCGGTACTGGGTGCCGCACTGGTACAAGGCCTCGCATTGGTTCGCGTATTGGGACATGTTCAGTCGGCCGCCGAACAAGCCGCGCTACGGCCGCGGCGTGCTGGAAACCTGGTGGTACGACCGCGACAAGGCGGCAAAGCTCGAAAGAGGCTAAGCAAGTCGAATGGCCGCCTATATCATCCGCCGCCTGCTGTTCATGATCCCGACGCTGCTCGGAATCATGCTGGTATCGTTCGTCGTGGTGCAGTTCGCGCCCGGCGGACCGATCGAACGCGTGATCGCGTCGCTGTCCGGCGCCGACACCGGCGCCAGCTCGCGCATTGCAGGCTCGGGCGCGGGCGGCGATTTCGGGGCGCGCGGGGCGGTCCAGGGCGGCTCGCAGGTCGACGCAGCAACGTCGAAATATCGCGGCGCGCAGGGCCTCGATCCGGAATTCATCAAGAGCCTGGAGAAGCAGTTCGGTTTCGACAAGCCGGCGCACGAGCGCTTCCTGCTGATGTTGTGGAATTTCTCCACCTTCGATTTCGGCAAGAGCTATTTCCGCGACGTCAGCGTGCTGCAGCTCATCAAGGAAAAGCTGCCCGTGTCGATGTCGCTCGGGATCTGGATGACGCTGATCACCTATCTGATCTCGATTCCGCTCGGCATTCGCAAGGCGGTGTCCGACGGCGCGCGCTTCGACGTGTGGACCTCGTGGATCATCATCATCGGCTACGCCATCCCGGGCTTCCTGTTCGCGATCCTGCTGATCATCCTGTTCGCCGGCGGCTCGTACTTCGACTGGTTCCCCTTGCGCGGCCTGACATCGGATAATTTCGCGTTCCTGCCCTGGTATGCGCAGATCGCCGACTATTTCTGGCATCTGGCGCTGCCGATGACCGCCATGGTGCTCGGCGCCTTCGCCACCATGTCGCTGCTCACCAAGAACTCGTTTCTCGACGAGATCCGCAAACAATATGTCCTGACGGCGCGTGCCAAGGGCTGCACGGCGCGGCAGACGCTCTACGGCCACGTGTTCCGCAACGCCATGCTGATCGTGGTCGCGGGCTTTCCGGGCGCGTTCGTGCACGCCTTCTTCTCCGGCTCGCTGCTGATCGAAACCATCTTCTCGCTGGATGGCCTTGGGCTGCTGGGCTTCGAGAGCGTGCTCAATCGCGACTATCCGGTGGTGTTCGCCACGCTTTATATCTTCGCCCTGATCGGGCTGGTTGTGAACCTGATCTCCGACCTCACCTACACCTGGATCGATCCGCGCATCGATTTCGAAACCCGGGAGGTGTGAGGTGGACGCGCGCGTCGTCGGGCCGCTACCGGAAACCACGGCCGCCGCGCCGCTCGGGCTCGCCGTGCCTCCGGAGCGCCGGCGCATCTGGCTGTCGCCGATCAACAAGCGCCGCTGGGAGAACTTCAAGCGCAACCGCCGCGGCTATTGGTCGTTGTGGATTTTCGCGGTGCTGTTCGTGCTCTCGTTGTTCGCCGAGTTCATCGCCAACGACAAGCCGTTCCTGGTCAAGTATGAGGGCAAGTTCTATTTCCCCGCCGTCGTGTCCTATCCCGAAACGACATTCGGCGGCGACTTCGAGACCGCCGCGGACTACCGCGATCCGTTTTTGCAGAAGCTGATCGCGGAAAAGGGCGGCACCATCGTCTGGCCGCTGATCCGCTATTCCTACGACACCCACAATCTCGATCTGCCGACGCCGGCGCCGTCGCAGCCGACGTGGCGGCTGACCGAGGAGCAATGCAAATCGGTGGTCGAGAAGAAGAAGCTCCGGGGCTGCCGCGACCTCGAATACAACTGGCTCGGCACCGACGATCAGGGCCGCGATGTGGTGGCGCGGCTGATCTACGGATTCCGCATTTCGGTGCTGTTCGGATTGACCCTCACGCTCATCTCATCGGTGATCGGCGTCGCGGCCGGCGCGGTGCAGGGCTATTTCGGCGGCTGGACCGATCTGCTGTTCCAGCGCGTCATCGAAATCTGGACCTCGGTGCCGTCGCTCTACCTGCTGCTGATCATCTCGTCGGTGCTGGTGCCCGGCTTCTTCGTGCTGCTCGGGATATTGCTGCTGTTCTCATGGGTGTCGCTGGTCGGCTTGGTTCGCGCCGAGTTCCTCCGCGGACGCAATTTCGAGTACATCCAGGCCGCGCGCGCGCTCGGGGTGTCGAACCGCACGATCATGTTCCGTCACTTGCTGCCGAACGCCATGGTCGCAACCCTGACGTTCCTGCCGTTTATCCTGTCATCGTCGGTCATGACCCTGACCGCGCTCGATTTCCTCGGCTTCGGTCTGCCGCCCGGCTCGCCCTCGCTCGGCGAACTGCTGTCCCAGGCCAAGGCCAACATCCAGGCGCCGTGGCTCGGCCTCGCCGGGTTCTTTTCGGTCGCCATCATGCTGTCGCTGCTGATCTTCATCGGCGAAGGTGTGCGCGACGCGTTCGACCCGAGGAAGACATTCACGTGAGCTTCAAGGACGCCGACACGCCGCTGCTCGCCGTGAAAGACCTCTCCGTCGCCTTCCGTCAGCGCGATGGTGAGCTGCTCGCGGTCGATCGCATCTCGTTCGAGATCAGGAAGGGCGAGACGCTGGCGATCGTAGGCGAGTCCGGATCGGGCAAGTCGGTCACGGCGCTTTCGGTGATGAAGCTGCTGCCCTATCCGGCGGCGCATCACCCGTCCGGCACCATCACGTTCAAGGGCCAGGAGCTTCTGCACCTGCCGGAGCACGAAATCCGCAAGGTGCGCGGCAACGACATTACCATCATCTTCCAGGAGCCGATGACCTCGCTCAATCCGCTGCACACCATTGAGCAGCAGATTGGCGAAATCCTGCTGCTGCATCGCGAATTGAAGGGCGAGGCGGCGCGGGCGCGCACCATCGAACTGCTGACCCAGGTCGGCATCCCCGAACCCGCCGGCCGGCTCGCGAGCTACCCGCATCAGCTCTCCGGCGGCCAGCGCCAGCGCGTCATGATCGCCATGGCGCTCGCCAATGAGCCCGACCTTTTGATCGCCGACGAGCCGACCACCGCGCTCGACGTCACGGTGCAGGCGCAGATCCTCAAGCTGCTCAAGGAAATCCAGGGCCGGCTCGGCATGGCGATGCTGTTCATCACCCACGACCTCGGCATCGTGCGCAAGATCGCCGACCGGGTCTGCGTCATGAGCAAGGGCAAGATCGTCGAGCAGGGCCCGGTCGAACGCGTCTATACCGCGCCCGAGCATCCCTACACGCGCGCGCTGCTCGCCGCGCAGCCGAAGGGCGACCCGCCTCCGGTCAATCTCGACGCGCCCGTGATCGTCGAAACCAAGAACCTCAAGGTCTGGTTTCCGATCAAGCGCGGCGTGCTGCGCAAGACCGTCGGCCATATCAAGGCGGTTGATGGCGTGAGCATCGAGGTGCGCAAGGGCGAGACGCTCGGCGTGGTGGGCGAGTCCGGTTCGGGAAAGACCACGCTCGGCCTTGCCATCCTGCGGCTGGTGTCGTCCGACGGCCCGATCATTTTCATGGGCAATGCGTTGCAGGGATTGCGTTTCAAGCAGATGCGGCCGCACCGCCGCGACATGCAGATCGTGTTCCAGGATCCGTTCGGCTCGCTATCCCCGCGCATGTCGGTGGCGGACATCATCGACGAGGGGCTTGGCGTCCATCATCCAGACATGTCGCAGGATGAGCGCGACCAGCGCGTGGTGCGGGCGCTCAACGATGTCGGGCTCGATCCCGAGACGCGGTTCCGCTATCCGCACGAATTCTCCGGTGGCCAGCGCCAGCGCATCGCGGTGGCGCGCGCCATCGTGCTGGAGCCGACGTTCGTGGTGCTCGACGAGCCGACCAGTGCGCTCGACATGCTGATCCAGGCGCAGATCGTCGATCTGCTGCGCGACATCCAGAAGCGGCGCGACCTGACCTATCTGTTCATCTCGCATGATCTGAAGGTGGTCGCGGCGCTGGCCAGCCGGCTGGTCGTGATGAAGGACGGCAAGGTGGTCGAAGCAGGTCCGGCCGCGGAGCTGTTCAAGAATCCCAAGAGCGGCTACACCCGCGCGCTGTTCGCTGCCGCCTTCAATCTCGAAACCGCGCCCGAAGGCGTGGTGGCGCAATAGCGCCGCGCGCTCGTCATGTCTCGGAACGCCATCCTGGTCGCAATCAACGGCACGCAGGCCGGCGATTGGATTCCGCTGTTGCGGCAGCGCGTGAAAAACCACGACCTGCGCATCTGGCCCGATGAAACCGGCAATGCCTCCGACATTGCCTACGCGTTCGTCTGGAATCCGCCGCGGGGATTGCTGGCGGGCCTTCCGAACCTGAAGGCGATCGTCAACATCGGCGCTGGCGTCGATGCGTTGCTCTCCGATCCCACCCTGCCGCGCGTGCCGATTGCGCGCGCCGCGCATCCCGATCTCACCAGGCGCGTCGTTGGCTACGTCGTGCTGCAGGTGCTGGCGCATCACAACCGCTCGCGGCTCTATGATGCGCAGCAGCGCGAGCGCGTCTGGCAGCCGCACAAGCATCCGTCGTCGGACGAGGTCGCGGTCGGGATCATGGGCCTGGGCGTGATCGGCAGCGAGGCGGCGGCCGTGCTCGCCCGCCTCGGTTTTCGCGTCGCCGGCTGGAGCCGGACGCCGAAGACGCTGCCCGGCATCGAGACATTCCACGGCGAGGCGGGGCTCGACGCATTTCTCCGGCGCACCGAAATCCTGGTTTGCCTGCTGCCGTCCACACCGCAGACCAGCGGCCTGCTGAACCTGGTGCTGTTCCGCAAGCTCAAGCGCGATGGCGCGGCCGGCGGCGCATTTCTGGTCAACGCCGCGCGCGGCAAACTGCAGGTCGATACGGATATCCTCGCCGCGCTCGACGACGGTACGCTCGCCGCCGCGACGCTCGATGTGTTTCCGCAGGAGCCGCTGCCGGCATCGAGCCCGCTCTGGACGCATCCGAAGGTGACGCTGACGCCGCACGTCGCCGGAGACATTTCGCCGGAGGCATTCGCGGACCATATCATCGCGCAGGTCGAGCGGTTCGAGCGCGGCCTGCCGATGGAAGCGACCGTCGATCGCGCGCAGGGGTATTAAACGATGGCTTCATGGGTGGCTCGTCTCTTCGCGGCGTGGCTCGCCATGCTGGTGCCGTCCGCGGCCTTGGCGCAGCCCGGCGGGGCGCAGTTTGCAATCAAGGGTGCCGACGGCACGCCGGTGCTGAACCACCGTCTCTCCGCCGACGAGTTGGCGCGGGTCGAGGGCCTGTCGGCCGTGGCCATCGCCGGCAATGCCAAGGGCGACGTGACGCTGCATCAGTTCTACGACCTGAACTGTCCGTATTGCCGGCAGGCTTCGCGCGACGTGGCCGAAATCATGCGCGCGGACCGCAATCTCAAGGTCGTGTTCGTGCCCTATGCGGTGCTGTCGGTCGCGTCGATCCAGGGCGCGATGGTCGAGCTTGCGATCATCGAGATGGCGCCGCAGCGCTTCACTGAATTCCACCGCAAAATCTATGCGGGCCGCGGCTTGATCGACGGCAATCGCGCGCTGTCGGTTGCCAAGGAGATGGGACTCGACCCGAACAAGATCATCGAGATGGCGAACACGCCGCGCACCCCGGAAATCCTCAAATCGCACGCCGTGCTCGGCGGCGACCTCAAGCTGATCGCGACGCCGGCTTACGTCATCAAAGGCGTCGCCATCGTCGGCCATCCCGGCAAGGAATCGTTGCAGAACGTGATCCGCTCGGCCCGGCGCTGCGGCGCGGTGGTGTGCTGAACCTCAGCCGATCCGCTGCACGCTGGTGACGTCGCTGCCGCTGGCGTGGATACGGGCGATGGCCTCCGAGATCGGCTCGATCACGACCGCCATGTGATGGGCGTTGGCATGGATCAGCGTGGCGCGGTCCCGCGCCATCGCGACGTGACCCTTCCAGAACACCAGGTCGCCGCGTTGCAGGTCGGCGGAGTCCACCGGAGCGCCGAGCGACCGCTCCTGCATATCGCTGTCGCGCGGGCATGGGATGCCGCAGGCGGTCAGCGCCGCCTGCACCAGTCCCGAACAGTCGACGCCGAGGCTGGTCTTGCCGCCCCAAAGGTAGGGAGCCCCGAGGAACCGTTCGGCCACCGCGACCGCGTCGGATTCGCGCGCGTCGATCGATACGAGATGTCGTACCGGCAAAAACCCGTTGGCGCTCGCGGCAAAAGGCTCCTCGACATGCATGATCGCAAGCCGCGCGCCGAGCGGCAGCGCATCCTGCGGCGGCGACTTGATGTCGGGAGCGGGAAACACAAACGTGCGGATCGCCCGGACCCGATGCGTCGGTTCGGGGCCGGGCGGCAGCAACGCTGCGCCGGGCAGCCAGCCGACATAGCCGTCGGCCAGGAGCTGTCCCCAGGCCCAACCCTCCTCGTCGGTTTCCAGCACCAGCACGCGCTCGCCCCGCAGCGCCTCGGTCAGCATCGTGGCGCCGTGCGACGGCGCCTTGCGCACCGGCGTGTGGCCGACGATCACCTCCTGCACGACGCCATCGACGAAGCGCCCCGCCTCGACCTTGCCGCGCAGATGGCTGGCGGCGAGATCGGCGCGTGCCGGCGTGACACGGGGGTCGAATTCGGACATCAGGCTGCGCCGTAGCGCGCGACGAGCAACGCATAGAGCGCGCGCGCCGCCTGGCATTCGCCGCCCTCCGGCCGGCCGGGCTTGGCCGCCGGCGTCCAGGCGTAGATGTCGAAATGCAGCCAGCTCTTTGCGTCGGACACGAAGCGCTTGAGGAACAGCGCGCAAACGATCGAGCCCGCCATGCCGCCGGATGCCACGTTGTTGAGATCGGCGGTCTTGGAATCCAGCATCGAATCGTAGCGCGGCCACAGCGGCAAACGCCACAGCGGATCGTTTTCGGCGGCGGCGTGGCGTGCGACCTCGGCGGCCAGTGCTTCGTCGTCGGTGTAGTACGGCGGCAGCTCCGGACCGAGCGCGACCCGCGCGGCGCCGGTCAGCGTACCCATGTCGATCAGCAGATCGGGTTTCTCCTCGTCGGCCAGCGCCAGCGCGTCGGCGAGGATCAGGCGGCCCTCCGCGTCGGTGTTGCCGATCTCGACGTTGAGGCCCTTGCGCGATTTGTAGATGTCGAGCGGACGGAATGCGTCGCCCGCCACCGAATTCTCCACCGCGGGAATCAGCACACGGAGCGATATCTTCAGGCCCCGGTCCATCGCCATGTGCGCCAGCGCCAACGCGCTCGCCGCGCCGCCCATGTCCTTCTTCATGATGAGCATGGCGTTGTCCGGCTTCAGGTCGAGCCCGCCGGTGTCGAAGCAGACGCCCTTGCCGACCACCGTCACCCTGGGATGCTTCGGGTTGCCCCAACGCAGGTCGATCAGGCGCGGCGCTTTCGCCGCGGCGCGTCCGACGGCGTGGATCAGCGGGAAATTGTCTTTCAGCAGGGCGTCGCCGACGATGCTGCGGATTTTCGCATTGTGGCGCTTGGCCAGCGCGCGCGCCGCCGCTTCCAGCTCGTCCGGTCCCATGTCGTTGGCCGGCGTGTTGATGAGATCGCGGGCCAGGGTCACGCCCTCGGCGATGCGTGTC
The DNA here is from genome assembly GCA_945897515.1 of Rhodoplanes serenus. Lineage (GTDB taxonomy): Bacteria > Pseudomonadota > Alphaproteobacteria > Rhizobiales > Xanthobacteraceae > Z2-YC6860. The sequence goes on from CAMDFO010000017.1 coordinate 45,733, forward strand.
AGGTCGGCGCCGTCCAAGCCATCCGGGAGCGCGAGCGTGATCTTCTTGTCCTTGGCCTTGCGGTAGCGCGTGAAACGGTACGCGCCGAGCGCAAAGGCGAGCACGGCGAGCCTTGTGTCGTGTGGCGCGTTGGCGAAGCGATAGCTGCCGGCGGGCAGCACGCCGGGAAGCAATCCGGGCAGAAACGGATTCTGCGGTGCGTTCTTGCCTTCCAGGCCGAACAGCACGCCGCCCGAAGGAAGCAGCAGATGCCGACCGGGTCCGGGCTCGAAGCCAACGCTCTTGACGAATGCGCGGGTCGGCTTGTCGAGGGCCGCGATCGTCTTGGCGAACGTCGCAGTCGTTACAAACCAGATCGGCTTGGCGGCCTTGCTGCGCGCCGCGAAAGCAGGGTGCATGGGTGTCAGTCGGCCTGGATTTTGAATTTGCGCGGCGTCGGGTCGGCCGAGCCGGGCCCGAACCATGCTTCGAAAATCTTAGCCGCTTCGCCGGATGCTTCGACGTCGAGCAGGGCGCGGTTGATGGCGTCCTTGAAGCGCGGTTCGTCCTTCTTCAACGCGAAGCCGACGTTGCGTGACTTGGTGAAGTCGGACAGGAACAGGTAGTCGTCCGGCTTGCCGCTTTGCTGCACAATCGCGCGCAGCACGCTCTCATCGGTCGGGAAAGCGTCGACCTTGCCGTCCTTGAGCATGTCGAACGAGATGGCGTAGTCGCGCACATAGACGATCTCGACGGTCGGAACGGCCTCTTTCAGATTGCCGCCCGCAGTGGACGAACTGGCCGAAGACGCTTTCCTTCCGGCGAGCTGGTGGACCGAAGTGATGCCGCTCGATTTCTTGACGATCACGGCATGCGGCGTGACGAAATAGATGTGGCTGAAATCGATATCCTTCAACCGCTCCGGCGTGCGCGTCATCGAGGTGGCGACGAAGTCGACCTTGCCGTCCTTGAGCAGCGGAATGCGCTCGGCGCTCGACAGCGACACCGTCTCGACCGTGACCCCCAGGCGCTTCGCCACGGCACGCACCAAATCGATGTCGTAGCCGACGTGGGCGCCGTCCTTCTTGAACGTGAACGGCGGCGTAGTGTCGCTGACGCCGACGATGAGCTTGCCGCGAGCCTTGACCTCGTCCAGCCGGTCCGCCGCCGCGGGCGCGGCCAGCATCATGAGTGCGGATATCGCGGCTAAAGTCGATGGCAGGCGTGTCATGGGATTCTCCCGGAATCGCGGCCGAAAGCATGTCACGGCCCCCGGCCTCCAACAAGCGCGGGCGGTTGCTCCTTACCTCTCGGCGAGGCCGGAATTAACCACTCGTTAGGGTTAACAATCTATTGCTGGGCGCTCGCCGGGCGGCCTCTTGGCCCCCGCCATGTGAGGGCATGCGCTGATGCACAGCCGTTCCGCGCGCCTCCTTGCCTCCGTCGGGCTCGCGGCTCTCTTGGCCGTGGCTGCCGCCGGTTATTCTACCACGCCGTCCGACACCACGGGCTCGATCGCACGGGCGCAACCGCGCATCGAGGCGGAATGGCGGCGCGAGATGGACGACGCCGGCGCGCGTTACCGCGCCGATCCCCGCGATGGCGAGTCGGCGATCCGTTACGCGCAGGCATTGCGTGCGATCGGCCAGCGCGCCCAGGCCGCGGCTGTGCTCGAACAGGCCGCCATCCAGAGTCCGAACAACCAGGCGGTGATCGGCGCCTATGGCCGCGCGCTCGCCGACAACGGCAATTTCACCCAGGCGCTCGAAGTGCTCAACCGTGCGCACACGCCCGATAGTCCCGATTGGCGGATTCTTTCGGTCAAAGGCGCGGTGCTCGACCAGATGGGCCGCCATGCGGATGCGCAGCGGCATTACGCCAGCGCGCTCCGGTTGGTGCCTGACGAGCCGTCGGTTTTGTCCAATCTCGGTCTGTCCTACGCACTTTCGAAAAACCTGCCGCAGGCCGAGACCACGCTGCGGCGCGCCGCGGAGCAGCCGGGATCCGAACCGAAGGTCCGGCAGAACCTCGCCCTGGTGGTTGGGCTGCAGGGGCGCTTTGGCGAAGCCGAAAGCATCGCCCGCGGCGACCTCTCGCCTGACGAGGCGGCGGCGAACGTCGCCATTCTCAAGCGGATGCTGGCGGAGCAGAGCAGTGCAAAGAAGCCCGGCCGCCGCGGCTCGCCGCTGCTGCCGTCGACGGGGTCCTAGCCTCCACCGTCATTCCGGGGCGCGAGCGCAGCGAGCGAGCCCGGAATCCAGCGCAACAGGGATTCTCGACGTTTCTGGATTCCGGGCTCGCGCTGTCGCGCGCCCCGGAATGACAACAGAAAGTTTACGCCCGCCGCCTGAGCCTTACCGCCCCGATTGCGGCGATGGCGCAACCGGCAGATCCTGCGAGCCCATGACGCGAATCGCGGCGGGACCCAGGATCACCACGAACAGCACCGGCAGGAAGAACAGGATCATCGGCACCGTCAGCTTGGGCGGGAGTCCGGCGGCTTTCTTTTCGGCTTCGGACATCCGCATGTCGCGGTTTTCCTGCGACATGACGCGCAGCGTCTGGCCGAGCGGGGTGCCGTAGCGCTCGGCCTGCTGCAAGGCCACGCAGACCGATCTCACGCCTTCAAGATCGATGCGCTTGGCGAGATTTTCATAAGCTTGCCGCCGGTCCTGAAGGAACGACAGCTCGGCGGTGGTCAGCGTCAGTTCTTCCGCCAGCGCAATCGACTGCGTGCCGATTTCGCTGCTGACGCGCTTGAACGCGGCTTCGATCGACATGCCGGACTCGACGCAGATCAGCAGCAGATCGAGCGCGTCGGGGAACGCCCGCTTGATCGAAAGCTGGCGCTTGGAAATCTTGTTCTTGAGAAACATGTACGGCACGTGCATGCCGCCGTAGGCGATGACGAGACACACCCCGATCTTGACCATGGGGGTTTGGTCGAGCTCCACCACCAGGAACAGGTAGAACAGCGCGACAAAGAACATGACCACCGGAGTGACCATGCGGAAAAACAGGAATGCGATATAGGGCGCCTGGCCGCGGAAACCGGCCTGCATCAGCTTCTCACGCGCCTGTTCCTGGCCGAGCCACTTGCTGAGGTTGAACTGCTCGACCACCTTCGACATGTATTGCTTGGGCGACTGCCGGAGGTTGACCTTTTCCTTCTCGCCCCGGGCCATCCGTTCGCGTTCACGCTGGCGAATCTTCTCGCGCTCGAGCGCAACCGACTTCATGCGCTTGTTGAGCGTGTTGGAGGTGAGCAGCGGCATGGCGAGCGTCAGCACGGTCGCCACCGCCGCCACCGCCACGAACAGCATGGTCATGAATTTGGTGTCGGTCAGTTTGTAGGCGAGGAAATCGATCATGCTGCGCGCGCCTAGAAGTCGAAGTTGATCATTTTCTTCATGACGAAGACGCCCATCGACATCCACATCGCGGAAGCGGCCATCATCATGCGGCCCATATTGTCGGTCCAAAGCAGCTCGATGTAGTCCGGGCTGGTGAGCCACACCAGAAAGCCCACCGCGATCGGTAACGATCCGATGATCATCGCCGACGCCTTCGCCTCCATGGACATCGCCTGGATCTTGGCTTTCATTTTCTTGCGGTCACGCAACACGCGCGACAGGTTGCCGAGCGCTTCCGACAGGTTGCCACCCGCCTTCTGCTGGATCGAGATGACGATGCCGAAGAAATTGGCTTCCGGCAGCGGCATCCGCTCATAAAGCTTGGCGCACGCCTCGCCGATCGGCATGCCGATGGTCTGGGTTTCGACGATCGCCTTGAATTCGCTTCGCGCCGGCTCCGGCGCCTCGGTGGCGATCATCTTCAGGCTGTCCATCAGCGGCAGACCGGCCTTGATGCCGCGAACGATGACGTCCACCGAGTCCGGGAAGGTGTTGAGAAATTTGTTTTCGCGGCGCTTCTTGAGAAAGCTCAGCATCCAGAACGGCAGGCCGCCGCCCGCGGCGAAGCCCATCCCCAGCGCGAGCAGAAGACCGATCCCCATCAGCATGCCCACCACGAAACCGGCGACGCCGAGTCCGCCGGCCGTGATCAGGAAACGCTGCTTGGTCCAATCCAACCCGGCTTGTGCGATCCGCATCGATAGCGGCGGGTTCTTCGGCTTGCGCGCCTTGACGTCGAGTTCCTTGAGGGTTTCCTCGACCTGTTCGCGGCGGGATTTCTGGACATTGCGGGTGACCCGCTGGGCCGGCGCGGAGCGCGACGCGTTGGCCCTGCGCTTTTCCACCTGCCGCTCGCCCGACAGCAGCGGATAGATGAAAACCCACGCGATGCCGCCGATCGCGACAAACACCAGGAAGAACAGGGCCAGCGTCTGGATTTTCATGTCAGGCTCACCGGGCCACGGCCGCCTCTGTAGAATCCAGAGCTGCCGCCAGACGCTTCTCCTCGCCGTAGTAGCGCGCACGATCCCAGAACTTCGGACGGCCGATGCCGGTCGATTTGTGTTCGCCGATCAGCTTGCCCTGGGCGTCCTCGCCGGTCATTTCGTAGACGAACAGGTCTTGGGTAATGATGACGTCGCCTTCCATTCCCACCACTTCGGTGATGTGGGTGATCTTGCGCGTGCCGTCGCGCAGGCGGGCGGCCTGAACCACGACGTCCACGGAGGCTACGATCATCTCGCGGATGGTCCGCGACGGCAGCGAGTAGCCGCCCATGGTGATCATGGATTCGATACGAGAAAGCGCCTCGCGCGGGCTGTTGGCGTGCAGCGTGCCCATCGAGCCGTCGTGGCCGGTGTTCATCGCCTGCAGCAGATCGAACGCTTCCGGTCCGCGGACTTCGCCGACGATGATGCGCTCGGGCCGCATACGCAGGCAGTTCTTGACCAGGTCGCGCATGTTGACTTGGCCTTCGCCTTCGATATTCGGCGGCCGTGTTTCCAGACGGACCACGTGCGGCTGCTGGAGCTGCAACTCGGCGGCGTCTTCGCAGGTGATGACGCGCTCGTCGTCGTCGATGAACTGGGTGAGACAGTTCAGCAGCGTGGTCTTGCCGGAGCCGGTGCCGCCGGAAACGATGGTGTTGATGCGGCAGCGGCCGATCACCTTGAGCAGATCGCCGCCGGGCGGCGTGATCGAGCCGAATTTGACGAGCTGATCGAGCGTCAGCTTGTCCTTCTTGAATTTTCGGATGGTGAGCGTGGGGCCGTCGAGCGCCAGTGGCGGCACGATGGCGTTGACGCGCGAGCCGTCCGGCAGACGCGCGTCGCAGATCGGCGAGGATTCGTCGACGCGCCGGCCGATCTGGCTGACGATGCGCTGGCAGATGTTGAGAAGCTGCTGGTTGTCGCGGAAGCGGATGCCGGTCTTCTGAATTTTGCCCGCGACTTCGATGTACACGGTGCCCGAGCCGTTCACCATGATGTCGGCGATGTCGTCGCGCGCCAGCAGCGGCTCCAGCGGTCCGTAACCGAGCACGTCGTTGCAGATGTCGTCGAGCAGCTCTTCCTGCTCGGAGATCGACATCACGATGTTCTTGATCGCGATGATCTCGTTGACGATGTCGCGGATTTCCTCGCGCGCGGCGTCGGCATCGAGCCTGGCAAGCTGCGCCAGGTCGATCGCTTCGATCAGGGCGCCGAACACTGTGCCCTTGGTCTCGTAATAGCTCTCGGAACGCCGCGTATCGGTGGCGATCGCGGGCGGCGCGGCCGTCACAATGCGCGTCGGGGTGGTCGGCGCCGACACCAGTGGCGCACCGAGTCCGGCGGACGGCATCGGCGTGCGGCCGGCATCCGACGCCGCCGGGGGCGGGTTGGACACCTTTGGCGCTGCCGCCGGCGGCGGGGCTGCTCCCGGCCGGCCGTCTGTGGTGCTGCGTTTGCCGAACACGGACTGCTATTCCCTTCTCAACCCTGCCGCTTCAAAAGCTTTGCCAGCAGGCTGGTCTGTACCTTCTTGACCTCCGAACGCCCGGTGAGGAGCTGCCCGAGATCGCGGAACGTCTGGGACGTGCGGTGGTTTGCCGAGACTTCGGCGATCATCTGGCCGTTGTTGGCGGCGGTGCCGAACATTTGCGGGTCGAACGGGATGATCGCGACCGGCTGATCCTCGAGCGCTTTGGCGAACTCCGCCGGCTTGATCTCCGGACGCTTGGGCACCCCCACCTGATTGAGGCAGTAGTAGGGGCGGTGATCGTTGACGCGCGTGATCTTGAGATAGTCGAACAGGTTCTTGGCGTTGCGCAGGTTGGCCAGATCCGGAGCCGCGACGATCAGGATGTCGTCGGCGTTCACCAGCGTGCGCTGGGTCCAGCCGCACCATTGATGCGGCACGTCGAGCACAATGCACGGCATGGTCGCGCGCAACGAGTCGAAGATTGCGTCGAAGGCTTCGGCGCCAAAGTCGTAGACCCGCTCCAGCGTCGCCGGCGCCGCCAGCAGGCTGAGATGGTCGGTGCACCGCGACAGCAGCCGGTCGATGAAGTTGGTGTCGATGCGGTCGGGCGAGAACACCGCGTCGGCGACGCCCTGCGGCGGATCCTGGTTGTAGTCGAGCCCGGCGGTGCCGAACGCCAGATCGAGATCGGTGACCACCGAATCCAGCAATAGATCGCGCGCCGTCGACCATGCGATGTTATGGGCGACGGTCGAGGCGCCGACGCCGCCTTTGGCCCCGACCACGGCAATGACCCGTCCGACCGGCTTGGCGTCGGGCGACGAGAACAGGCCGCAGACCGTGCGCACCACGTCGAGCGTTCCGACCGGCGCAATCATGTAGTCGCTGACGCCGCGCCGGACCAATTCGCGATACAGCACGACGTCGTTGTGCCGGCCGATCACGATGACGCGCGTACCGGCGTCGCAGAATTCGGCCAGCCCGTCGAGGCCGGTGAGGATGGCGTCGCCGCGGCCTTCGGACTCCAGCACCACCACGTTGGGTGTCGGCGCCGTGCGATAGGCTTCGATCGCCGCGGTCACGCCGCCCATCTGGATCTTGACGTGCGCCTTGCCGAGCCGGCGGTCCTCGCCGGCGGACTGGATTGCCGACGCCGTTTCCACGGTTTCGCAGAACGCCTGGATCGAAACGCGCGGCGCCGGCGCGATATGTTCATCGTGCCCAGCCGGTTCAGCCGGGATCGCTTCAGGCTCGACCGTTTGCAATGCTTGTCTGATCATTTGCCGATATCGCTGATCGCGCCTTTGTTGGTGTCGGGATAGACCGTCGCCGGCGACTCGCCCTTGCGCCACTTGTCGATGGCGGTGCTGCGCTTGTTGGAATAGACCGGGGTTTCCGCGCGCGGCTGCACCAGGTCGGCGGGATTGTCGACCATCGCGGCGAGGTTGCGCTGCGTCGAGCAGCCGAGATTGTGGAACGGCTTGTTCTCGAAATGCCTGGTGTTGTAGCTCGGTCCAAGGTCTTCGGGCCAAAGTCCGCAAGGGCCGACTTGCGCCACGATCTGCGGATAGTTGAGCCGCAGCGTCGCCATCGTGCCGCGCACCGGCTGATACGGCTTGATGCCGACGCCATGGTTGGGGATGCCGGCGCCGGCCAGGATCGAGAGCACCTGGCGCAGCGAATCGAGAGCGGCGCGGTCGTTGCCGCCGCCGACCGGACGATCGATGGTGACACCGCCGGTTGCCTCGCGCTTCCAGGTTTGGGCGAATGCCAGCACCTCGGCGCGCTGGGTCGGGGTCAATCCGCCGCGGCCGGAGCCGACGAAGATTTCGAGCGAGCGCCCGGCTTCCGTGATGCTGATCGGATGACGCTCACGATAGTCCGATGGAACGCTTCCGGTGGTATTTTTGACCTTGTAACAGCCGGCAAGAGTGACGGCGAGACCGGCGATCGCCAGGGCGCGAACGGCCAGCGCAGCGGCTGGGCGTCGCCTCGCGATCGCAGGATTGTTGCAGGACATTGGTCGTCTCCTCGTCACGGAATTCAATCGAGAATGAAGCCGTAGTTGCCGCGGTACGGCGGGCGCGGCTCGACCTTCCCCGGAATTCCATAGAGGCGGTTGAACCGCCCGAGCAGAATGGAGGAGGGATCGGAAGCGTCGGCAAAGCCGTCATCCGGCTTCGACAGGTCCTTCTGCGCCACTGCGCGAACCACGTAGGGCGTTACCAGCACGACCAGCTCGCTCTGGCGGTTGATGTAGTCGCGGCTTTTGAACAGCGTGCCGAGCACGGGAAGGTTCATCAGGGCGGGGATGCCATTGAGCTGCTGCTTGGTCTGCTCATGGATCATGCCGGCCATCGCCAGCGTGCCGCCGGAGGGAATTTCCAGCGTGGTCTCGGCGCGGCGGGTCTTGATCGACGGAATGGTCAGCGTGGTAGTCTGGCTCGCGCTGATCGACTGCACCAGAGTCAGGGCGTTGTCGTTCGAGAGCTCTGACACCTCGGTCAGAATTTTGAGGCTGATACGTCCCTCCGACATCACGACCGGCGTGAAGTTGAGGCCGACGCCGAATTTCTTGAACTGGATCTGGGTTTGACAGTTCCGGGTGGTTGGATCGCAGGTGAAGCCTGCGGGAATGGGAAACTCGCCGCCGGCCAGGAAGTTGGCGGTCTCGCCCGAGATCGCGGTGAGGTTCGGCTCGGCCAGCGTGCGGATGACGCCGGCGCGCTCCATGGCCCGCAGCGTCGCGCTGATGCCGCGCCAGCTTCCGGTGATGGTGTTGGAGTTGACCAGGGCCTGGCCGAGGACCGGGAATGGATTGGCGTTGTTGAAGTCGAGCACGGTCGAGCCGGACGACAGGTTGCCGCTCATGTCGATGCCGAGCTGCTTGATGATGTCGCGCTGAACCTCCGCCACCGTCACCTTGAGCATGACCTGGTCGCGGCCGCGCACCACGATGCTGTTGACCACCTTGTTGCCGTCGCCCGCGAGCCGGGCCGCAAGGTCGAACGCCTGCTGGGCCTCGCCCTGGTTCGCGGCCGTACCGGCCAGCATGATGCCGTCGGCAAGACCTTCGACCCTGATGTCGGCGTCCGGCATCATGCGCTTGAGCGCGGCGCGCATGCCGTTGATGTCGCGATGCACCGAGATGTCGAAGCCGGCGAGCTGGCGGCCTTCGGCGTCGAAGAAGAACACATTGGTCTGTCCGACGGCGACGCCGATCAGATAGGCGCGGCGCGACGTGCGAACCACGGCGTTGGCGATCCTGGGATCGGCGACCAGCACGTCCTTGACGTCGCGCGGCAGGTCGATCACCACGGATTTTCCGACACCTACGGAGAGCGGCTTGGCAGCAGCGTCGCCGCTGACGTTGACGACGGCTGTAGCGTTGGCCGCCACCGGCTCGGCCGCGTCGGCCGGTCCGGTCAAGCCGAAGCCCAACATGACGATAAGCGCCGCTCGGGTGGCGGTGCGGATCAGCGTCGCTGTCGTCATTTCGTGCTCCTTGTGCAACTCACTTCGGATTGACCGTCGTGGTCACGCCGTATCGAACCGTGTTGATGCTGGACTTCTTGTCGCTGCCGTCGTCGGCATCGGCCGTTTTCTTGCCGGCGTCGACCAGGCTGCGCAGCGCAAGCGACAGCGTTCCCATCTGCCGCGACAGCGCGAGCGTTTCGGATTGCCGCGGCGACAGCTCGAGCGTCGCGGTCTTGCCGACGACGACACGCTGGCCGTTTTTCTCTTCGACCGACTGGTCGATCGCCAGCACGCGCACGCCGGTGAGGACGGTCTCGCTGGTATGGACTTCGATGCCGGCCGCTTTCTCCGCCGCCTTGTCGCGGCGCGACAGGATGACGTCGACAAAATCGTTGGGCAGGATGAACCCGCCGGCGCCGGTTTCCGGCGAGATTTCGGTGGAGATCGCCCGCATGCCGGCCGGCAGGATGGCGGCCATGAAACCGGCCGCGCCATTGGCCTTCACCAGCTTGGCGTCGCGGATCGGCTCACCCGCCGTGAACGGCGCGCGCGTGATCGATCCCGCGAGCTCCTCGATGGCGCCCGGCCGATCGGTTTTTCGGATGTAGCTGCCGCCTGTGGTCGAGGCCGGCCACGATTGCCAGGTGAAATCGCCGCCGGACACCAAGGTGCCCATGCCGATATCGCCTTTGGCGATCAGGACATCGACGGTTTCGAGCGGGGGAGGTCCTACAACGACCTCTTTCTCTTAGGAGCTGAAGCCGACGAGATAGGCGGCAATGCCGCCGGCAGCGAGGGCGACGCCAAGCACTACAAAACGCGCGGCTTTCATAACGCTTCACTCACTCTGTTACGGGACGCAACGGCCAACATCGGCCGTGAACCGACTCACCTAATGAGACACTTGGGCGCTAGCGTCGACTTGAGGGGATTTCAGCAGCTAAAGGTCAATTCGTGGTTAACGGTGCGTATCCAAATGCAGTTAAAAATGCGTTGTCGAAAAATTCAGGCGCAATAACAGCGCGGTCCGCAAAACGCGGCCGCTCACAGTCCGAGCTTCATCCAGATCGTGTCGGGATAGATCATGAGCGCCGCAGCAGCGAGCGCGATGCCATAGGGAACGCCGCCGTCGAGCTTGTGCAGGCGCTTCACCCATTCCTGCTCGGCCAGCATCGCCGGCAGCGGCATCAGCCGGAAGCGGATCATCAGCAGGGTCAGGACACCGCCGAAGATCGAGGCGTAGAGCAGGTAGGCCATCAGGTGGTCGAAGCCGAGCCACAGCGCCGTCGCGGCCGCGAGCTTGGCATCGCCGCCGCCGATCCAGCCGCGCGCGAAGAAGCAGAATGTCACGGCGAGCACGGCAAAGGCGGCGCCGACATGCGAGAGCACATCGTTCGGGCTCATCCCGACCCAGAACGCCAGCGCAAAGAAGCCGGCCACCAGGACCAGCGAGACGCGGTTGGAAATGGTCATGGTGAAAAGGTCGCTCGACGCTGCGAACGCCATCATCGCCGGAAACAGCAGAAGCCGCACTGCGTCGCTCAACATGACCCTATTCCCTGCCTTGGGAACGCCGATGGTAGCCCCCAGCCCCTTGCGTTTTCGTTATCGGGGCCGCGCAAATTCTCGTCGCGTCTTATGCAACAAAGCTGAATCGAAAAGGCTCCGGCGGTAACCGGAGCCTTCGAGGTATCCGCAAATAGCTTTAGTTCAGGGCGTCCTGGACCGACGTGAAGGTGGTCTTGAGCTTGGACCCCATACCCTGCACGACGGCGATGATAGCCACCGAGATACCGGCGGCAATCAGGCCGTATTCGATGGCGGTGGCGCCGCCTTCGTCATGCAGGAAGCGAGCAATGGCAGACATGAACATTTCTCCGATGGCTACGGACCGGTGCGTTTACCGGTACCGGGCCCCGTCCTAGGTCACAGAACTGAATCGAAGATTTGAAGAGACCGGCAGTTTTTCGGACAATTTTAATCAACGGGCACCGTCGTGCGCGGCCCCAAACGAAAAGGCCCCGGCGCAAGCCGGAGCCTTTCGAAGTGACGACGAACGCCGATTAGTTCAGGGCGTTCTGGACCGACGTGAAGGTGGTCTTCAGCTTGGAGCCGAGGCCCTGCACAACCGCGATGATGGCGACGGAGATGCCGGCGGCGATCAGGCCGTATTCGATGGCGGTGGCACCGGATTCATCCTTGGCGAAACGCGAAACGAGGGTCTTCATGGGTAGCCTCCTTTGGAACCACGTGGTGTCTCTCTTGCGACCGTTATGTCCGGCCGTCCGAGACCATGCGCCAAGCTACCCGCGCGCCCTTGCAGACGGGTTAATCCAATCGCAGAAACTACGGGTATTCGCCGGGAAGATGGACGTGGTTAAGGCTATGTCCACCGGATCGCAGAATATTCGTTGGTGGTTGTACAAAGAAAAATCTTACGAGTATTTAATTAGGACGGGAAATCTGCTCGGAAATTGCGAGTAAATCCCCGATTACGGCGCGCAACTCTGTCGCGGAATCAAGGAACGTGCCGGTTTGTTAACGCCTTGTTGACAATCTTTATTGGCGGTCCATTCACCACTTTGCGGTCAACTCTCTTATCCGCAACCGCTTGGCGTCGCCCCGGCGTTGGTTCGGTGATTGGTCTGGAGCTTCCGATGGCTGCCTTTGTATCGCGTTGCGGTCGCATCGTTCCTGTTCTTGCGCTGTTCGCGCTCGCGGTGGCGGTCACCACACCAATCCTTGCCGCCGACGCGGAGCCGCCGGTTTCGATCGGCGAGCCGGTCGTGATCACGCTGGACCAGGCCAGGGTGATCAGGCTGCCCGAGCGGACTGCCACTCTCGTGGTCGGCAATCCGCTGATCGCGGACGTATCGCTGCAGGCCGGCGGCATCCTGGTTGTGACCGGCAAAGGCTACGGCGTCACCAACCTGCTGGCGCTCGACCGGACCGGCGCGGTGCTGATGGAGCATCCGATCGAGGTCCAGGGCCCGCGCGACAATGTCGTGGTGGTGTACCGCGGCGTGGAGCGCGAATCCTATAGCTGCTCGCCCAAGTGCGAGCGCCGGATCACGCTCGGCGACACCCAGAACTTCTTCGCCGCGACGCTCGGCCAGACCAACATTCTCAACACCCAGGCCCAGAACGCCGGCCCGCGATAACGCAACCGGCCGGTTTGGTTAGCGCCCGGTCAACGATGACCGTCGTGTTGTAGGCGTCTGCCACAACAATTCGACAACGGGTCTTTGCTAAAACGCCATCCTGCCAGGCGGAAAATTCCCGCCCAACGTCGGATGCTATCATGACCGAGACCACTTCGGCCGGACTGGCAAAGTTCGCAAAACGGCTGCCCGGATATGCGACCGCGCGCCGGATGTTCCGCCAGCAGGACGGTGCGGCGGCGATCGAATTCGGAATGGTTGCGGCGCCGTTTCTGGCGCTGGTGTTCGCCATCATGGAAACCGCGATCGTGTTCTTCGCCGGCCAGGCGCTGGAAACGGCTGCCGGCGACAGTGCGCGCCTGATCATGACCGGCCAGGCGCAGAACGCCGGCTACGATCAAGGCAAGTTCAAGGAAGCCGTCTGCGGCAAGATCTACGGCCTGTTCAATTGCAATGCGGGCTTGTTGGTCGACGTCAAGAAATACACTTCGTTCGCCAGCGTCCCGCTCGCCAAGCCGATCACCAACGGCAACGTCGACACCAACCTCAGCTATACGCCGGGCGAGCCGGGCGACATCGTGGTGGTGCGGCTGATGTACCAGTGGCCGGTCTATGTGTCGCTGCTCGGGCTCAACCTGTCCGACGTTTCCGGCGGCAAGCGCCTCCTGATGTCCACCATCGCGTTCCGCAACGAACCGTACAAATGAGACGAGCCAGGAGCAGTCCTATGAACCTCAAGGCCCTTCTCGCTCGCTTTCTCGACAGCCGCGTCGGCCATCTGGCCCGCGACGAGCGCGGCGTATCCGCCGTCGAGTTCGCGATGCTGCTGCCGCTGATGCTGTCGCTCTATCTCGGCGCGGTGGAGATTTCGCAAGGCATCGGCGCCGACCGCAAGGTGACGCTCACCGCGCGCACGGTTGCCGACTTGGTCTCGCAGGTTCAGTCCATCAACAACCAGGGCATGACCAATTCGCTCAACGCCTCGACCGCGGTCATGTCGCCGTTCCCATCCAGCAATCTCAAGGTGGTGGTGTCGAGCATCAAGATCGATGCGCAGGGCAAGGCGACCATCGACTGGAGCGATACGCTCAACGGCACCGCGCGGTCCAAGGGCGCCACCGTCACGCTTCCCACCGCGCTCAACGTCGCCAACACGTACCTGATTTGGAGCGAGGTGCAGTACACCTACAAGCCGGTGATCGGCTACGTCATCTCCGGCACGCTGACGCTCAAGGATCAGATCTACATGCGGCCGCGGTTGTCGGACTCGGTGACGCGCACCGCGTCCTGACCAAGACCTTATGAGATCGGCAGCGATGTCGTCGACTTGATCTTCTGCATCGCGAACCGCGACGTCACGTTCTTCAGCGGAACCGTGGCGATCAGCTTCTTGTAGAATTTATCGTAGCCCTGGATATCGGGGACCACCACCCGCAGCATGTAGTCGACGTCACCCGCCATGCGGTGAAACTCCATCACCTCCGGCATCGCGCTGACGCTTTCGGCGAAACGGTCGAGCCAGGCTTGCGAGTGATCCCCGGTCTCGATCGACACGAACACGGTGATGCCCAATCCGATCTTGTCCTGGTCGATCAGCGCCACGCGCTTCTGGATCACACCGTCCGCTTCAAGCCGCTGGATGCGCTTCCAGCACGGCGTCGACGACAGGCCGACGCGGCTGCCGATTTCCGCAACCGACAGCGAGGCGTCCTCCTGCAGCACCGTCAGGATTTTCCGGTCGATGGCATCCATTCTCTCAAACCCTCGAAAAAGAGACGATATTGATCGCATGATAGCAATTGGCAGTAGCAACGTTCTTTTATTTCGGGACCCTCTGTCCATATAGAGAAGAATATTCTATTTCAAGAGAAATCCTCCGCGTCCCGCCTGGGGGTTTACGAGTTTCCAGGCCACCACAAGGTGACTTATGCTTTCCGCGCTCCGCCGCATTGCCTTCGCCGCAACTCTGGCCGCCGGCTTCTCGGTTTCCACGCTGGCCTCCGAGGTCACGCCGCTGGTCTCGCCGTCCTGGCTGAAGGCCAACCTGTCCGACTCCAACCTCGTGGTGCTCGACATCCGTTCCGCGCTCGATGGCGGCGGAGCCGAAGCCTATGCCCAGGGCCATGTCCCGGGCGCGGTGCACAGCGACTACGACAAGGGCGGCTGGCGCGTGACCCGCAACGGCGTGCCCTTCATGGTGCCGACCACCGCGGAGCTGGAAAAGCTGATCGGCGAGACCGGCATCGACGAAGACAACCACGTCGTCGTGGTGCCGGCCGGCGTGCATGTGCTCGACTTCGGTGCGGCCGCCCGCGTCTATTGGACGCTCAAGGCGGCGGGCCACAATCGCGTGTCGATCCTCGACGGCGGCTTCGCGGCGTGGAAGGCCGACTCTTCCAATCCGGTCGAGACCGGCGTCAATCGCCCAAGCCCGAAGATTTTTTCGGTCGAGTTCAACAAGAATGCGCTCGCCGACGCCGCGGAAGTCGAACGGGTGTCGAAATCCGGCGACGCGACGCTGCTCGATGCGCGGCCCGCGAGCTTCTTCTCCGGCAAGGAGAAGGCGCCGGCCGCCAAGGCCTATGGCCACATTCCGCGCGCCCGCAATATCGACAGCGCCACGTTCTACGATCCGGCGACCAACCGGCTGCGGCCGCAGGCCGAGCTTGCCGCCATCGCCGCCACGCTGCCCGCGGGTCCGGTGCTGAGCTACTGCAACACCGGACATTGGGCCGCGACCAACTGGTTCGTGCTGTCGGAGTTGCTCGGCCGGAAAGACACCAAGCTCTATGCTGGCTCCATGGTGGAGTGGACTGCCGACGGCAACCGGCCGGTGGAATCGCAGCGCACGCGATGGGACGACCTGAAGAAGTCGCTCGGCGTCGGCCTGTGACCGCGCTATAGAACGCCCATGACTGCCGCAAGCGTTGAAGCCAATGCCGTGGCCAAGGCGCCGCGGCTCGACTGGCCGTTTCTCGCCGCCGCAGTGCTGGCCGTGGCGCTGCTGGTGGCGCTGGTCGCGCTCGATGGCCAGCCGGCCGCCGCGGCGCTGATCCTGGGCGGCTTTGCGCTCGGGGTGACCTTCCTCAAGGCCGAATTCAGCTTCACCGCGTCGTGGCGGCGCTTCATCGTGCGCGGCGACGCCGGCGGATTGATCGGCGCGCTGATCCTGATTGCCGTGGCCTCGCTGGTGGTCGTGCCGGTGGCGGCGCTGGTGCCCGGTTTCGGCGGCGCGATCGCGCCGATCGGACCGTCGCTCTTGATCGGCGCCTTCGTGTTCGGCATCGGCATGCAGCTCGCGAACGCCTGCGGCTCGGGCACGCTCTACACCGTCGGCGGCGGCTCCGGACGCATGTTGATCGCTCTGGCGTTCTTCATCGGTGGCAGCGTCATCGGCACACTGCATCTGCCGGCTGCGATGGCGCTGGGTGGCGTCGATCCGATTCTCGCGGCGAATTATCTCGGCGCCTGGGGCGGGCTTGCGGCGACGCTGGCGAGTCTCGCGCTCGCCGCCGCCGTCATCGTGGGCGTTGCACGCAAACGCGGCGCGGGTTTTATGCCGTCGCGAACGATCCTGATCGGCGCGCTGATCATCGGCGTGCTTTGCATAGGCGTGTTCCTCGCAGGCGGCCATCCCTGGAGCGTGACCTTCGGCTTTACGCTGTGGGGCGGCAAGATCGCGAGCGCGCTCGGTTTCGATCTGTCGATGTCGGAGTTCTGGCAATGGCCGGGTCCGAAGCGCGCGCTTGCGGAATCGATCCTGAGCGACACGTCGAGCCTGACCGACATCGGCATGATCCTGGGCGCGATGGCCGCGGCCGCGGCCAGCAAACCGTTCGCGCGCGCCTCATGGCCGCCCGCGAAGTCGCTGCTCGCCGCCGCCGTCGGCGGCCTGCTGATGGGGTGGGGCGCGCGGCTCGGCTTCGGCTGCAACATCGGCGCCTTCGTCGGCGGTGTGGCGTCCGGCTCGCTGCACGGCTGGATCTGGTTCGGCGCGGCGCTGTGCGGCTGCACCATCGGCATCAAGCTGCGGCCGCTGTTCGGCCTGTCGCGGGATTAGCGATGCGCATGACCTACGCCATTGTGCTTGTCGTCGGCCTCGCCGCGGTGCTGTTCGACCACCTGAGCAGCCCGTCGAGCGGGCGTCCGGTGTCGCCGGAGGATTTCGCCGGCGCCTGCGCACCCTGCGGCGCGCCGTGTCCTTCGACACGAAAATAAGTCGTCGTAGTTGGCCGTAGCCCGCATGGAGCGAAGCGCAATGCGGGGCCGCGCTCGCGTGTCGAATTGCTCACCCTCGTGCCACACAATCGGTGTCATGCCCGGGCTTGACCCGGGCATCCATGAGATGACGCAGCACGCACGCTCGTACGATTTCCTTCGCCGCACGCGTTCATGGATCGCCGGGTCAAGCCCGGCGACGACAGTGGAGTGTGACGCGCGCGCGGTATCGCGCGTGAAGTTCTCAAAAAAGAATACTTATCCCCGCCCTTCAAACCGCACTTATGTTCACCGCAGCCTGGCTCGGAGGGCGTCGTCGATCGCGGCGTCGGAGCAAGGTGCGGTGTCCGACAACGACATCGCGGTGGAGCGCCGGGAGGCGCAGCGGCCAGCGTCATTGGCTGCGCGCATCCCGATAACGGTAAGTCCCCTGGTGACGGGGGATACTGCTGTGGATGCGCGGCTGACCGCCAATGGTCGGCCAGGCGGGCCCCCGCTGGGGCAAGCGTCCGCCGATGGGGGCCGTAGCGCAGCCCCCTGGCGCCTCCCGGCGCTCTATTCCCTCGTTCGGAGGGAGAAGAAAAAGGGATGCAGGCTCACCCCGGGCCTGAAATCAAACAACAGGGGCGGCGGAGCGTTGGCTAAGCCGGCTGTCTGACAACTGAATCGGAAAGTGTGCGAGCGAACGGGCTACAGCCGCTGCGCCAAAAACGCCTCGACCTCGGCGCGGAGTGGCGCGCCCATGCTGCCGCCGAATTTCGTGCATTTCAGCGCAGCCGCGGCCGAGCCGAAGCGCATCGCCGCCACCTCGTCGAGCCCCTCCGCGAGGCCGAGCGCGATGCCGGCGTGGAATACGTCGCCGGCCGCCAGCGTATCGACGGCTTCCACCTTGAATACCGGCAGCGCCCGCAGCGTTCCGCCGGCGAAGTACAGCACGTCGCCCGGTCCGTTGCTGACCGCAAGGAATGCGTTGGTCCGAGACCGGAAGCGTTCGAGGCCCTTGGCGAGGTCGGTCAGTCCCGTGGTTTCGCGCAGGCATTCGGACGAGAAGACCACGTGGCTGACGATGCTAAACAGCGGGTCGTCCTCGACCGTCGGCCGGTCGGCGTCGAGCACGATGGGAATGCCGCGCCGGTGCGCCGCCTCGCAGATCGGCCGCACGAAATCCGGGAAGCGATTGTCGGCAAGCAGCAGGTTCTTATCTCCCACCAGCGTATCCGGATTGGCGTGGCGCGCGGCTTCGATCCGGCGGTCGCGGTAGGTCGCGATCATCCGCTCGCCGGCGCCGTCCACCATGATGCCGGACACCGGCGCGGTGGCTTCGTCCACGCGCACGACGCCGGAGGTCGAGATGCCCTCCTGCGCCATCTGCGCCATGAGTTGATTGCTGACTTGGTCGTGGCCGCCGCCGAGCGGCCCTGCGAAATGCGCGTTGCCGCCAAGCCGCGCCACCGCGATGGCAGCGTTGACCGCGCAGCCGCCGGGAATGATCGCGAACTCGTTGGTCATGGTCTTGCCGCCCGGCGGCGGAAATTGCGCCACCTTGAACACGATGTCCTGCACGGCGATGCCGACGCAGAGCACGTGCGGCGCGCTAGAAGAGGGCACGGTCGCTCTCCACCCAGTCGCGGATGATGTGATGCGCAATCGCGACCGGCGGCGGCGTGGTCAGCCCATCGGGATGCTGGCGCATCAGCATGGCCGCGCACTCGTCCTTGCTGAACCAGCGCGCGTCTTCCAACTCCTCGCGATCGATCTTGAGCTCGGTGGTCAGTGCTTCGGCGTGACAGCCGATCATCAGCGAGGTCGGGAACGGCCACGGCTGCGAGAACAGGTACGAGACCCGTCCGCAGGTCACGCCGGCCTCCTCGTGGATTTCGCGCCGCACCGCGTCCTCGATTGCCTCGCCCGGCTCGATGAAGCCGGCGAGGCAGGACCACATCGTCGAAGCAAACCGGCCCGACCGTCCGAGCAGGCAATTGTCGCCCTCGACCGCGAGCATGATCGCGACCGGATCGGTGCGCGGAAAATGCTCGACCTTGCAGGCCGGGCATTCGCGTTTCCAGCCGCCCTGCATCACGCGCGTCGGCGCTCCGCAGTTGGCGCAGAACCGGTGCCGCGCGTGCCAGTGCAGCATCGCCTTGGCCTCGGCCAGCGGCGGCAGGTGATCCTGTTCGACCAGCCCCTTGATCGCGATCGAGCGCAGGTCGATGACGAAAAGATCGTCGCGAACTTTAAGCGCTTCGGCGATCTCCGGCGCGATGCCGACGCCGAAGCGTGCGGCGCCGTCGTGCAAGCCGAGAAAGATTGTCTCGGTGGCTGCGCCGAGCGACATGGCTTCGGCTGGCGAGAACGCCGCGTCGTGGATATCGGTGCCGTTTTTCTTCAGCACGATCAGTTCGCCGCCAATCACATAGGTCAGCGTGCGGCCTTCGCTCGCGAGCGATTGCAGCCATGCGTCATCGTTGCGCTTTTCGGCGGCGCGCTCGATCAGGCTCTGCGTGTAGCCAAGGCGCGGCTTGGGGCCAAGTTCGGGACGGAAGGGCATTGCCGGGAAGATGGAGCGCGCGGCTGCTCCGGTCAAGCCATGCAACCAATGGTTCCCGGTCTGGGCACGCGTGCCGCATTGTCGGGCGCGAATGCAGCCGATACGCTGATTTTCTCAAGGCTGCCGGAAGGACATGGAATGATCGACGTCGTGCGTGAGCCGCTCCAAGTCACTTCGTTCGACGGCCACAAGGTCGGCGCGTTCCTGCACCGGCCACCATCGAGCCCTGCGCCGGGCCTGGTCATGATCCCGGAAATCTTTGGCATCAATCTGCCGCTGCGCGAAATGGCGGCGCGCTACGCCAGCGAGGGGTTTGCGGTCCTGGCGCTGGACATTTTCTCGCGCATGGAGCGCGACGTGGACCTCGACTATGACGATCCGGGCCACGCCAAGGGCCGCGCGCTGCACAAGGCGTTCGACTACGCGGTCGGCGTCAAGGATCTGCAGGCCGGCATCACCCATTTGCGCGGTCTGCCCGAGTGCAACGGCAAGGTCGGCGTGGTCGGCTTCTGCCTCGGCGGCACGATGGCCTATCTCGCCGCGTCTCGCACCGACGCCGAGGCGGCTGTGGGCTATTACGGCACGCGCATTCATCTGTTCACCGACGAAGGCAAGACCATCGGCAAGCCGCTGATCCTGCATTTCGGCGAGCTCGATCACACCACGCCGCCGGAGCTGTTGCAGGGGCAAGTCCTGCCGGCGATCGCCGGGAATCCGAATGTGAAGGCCAACGTCTATCCTGGGATGGTGCATGCCTTCGCCAACCATCGGCGGCCGGATACCTATAACGAAGCCGTCACCAAGCAGGCCGATGCGCAGACCTTTGCGCATTTTCGGAAATGGCTGGCTGCGTCGCCACGCTCGGCGACCAGTGCGGCATGAACGGGGAGATCGCACGATGACGACGGTGACACGCTGGATCGGCGGAATTTTCGCGCTGGCTCTGCTGGGCTGGACCGGCGCCGCGGCGCAGGACTTTCCGCAGCGGCCGATTACGCTGGTGGTCGGTCTCGGCGCCGGTGGCGGCACCGACATCAACGCGCGCATCTTTGCGGAAACCATCTCTCGCAACATCGGTCAGCGGATTGTCGTCGACAACCGCACCGGCGCCGGTGGCGGGGTGGCTGCGGCCTATGTCCAGCAGGCCGCGCCGGACGGCTATACGCTGCTGGTGATCTCCGGCCTGCAGCACTCGTACCTGCCCGCCATGCAGCCCGGCCTGTACGAGCCGGTGAAGGGATTCGCGCCGGTCACGACGTTCTTCGAGATGATCAGCATGCTCACGGTTCCGGCGGGCCATCCTGCGCAGACCATCGCCGAGCTCATCGAATACGGCCGCAAGAAGCCCGGCGGCCTCATGGTGGGCGCACCGGGGCCGGGCTCGCCGCCGCACCTGTTCGGCGCCCTGATCAACGAGGCCACCGGCGTGCCGACGCAGACCGTGCAGTATCGCGGTAGCACGCCGATCATGGCGGACCTTGCCGGCGGCCGGATCGATTTTGCGTTCCCGACCTACGGGCTCGGCCAGCCGTTCCTGGCCGACAAGAAAGCCCGCGTGCTGGCGCTTGCCGCGGAAAAACGCTGGAGCGAATTTCCCGATACGCCGACCATGCTGGAGGCCGGGATCGTCCGTCAGATGCCGGCGATGTGGTTCGGCGTGGTGGCGCCGGCCGGGACGCCGGCGCCGATCGTGCAGAAGATCAACGACGAGTTCGTCAAGGCGTCCAAGGATCCCGACGTGGCCCGGCGGCTCAACGCCACCGGAATGGTGATCCGGACCACCACGCCGGCTCAGATGGGCGACATGATGGTTGCGGAAACCGAAAAGGTGGAAGCGCTGATCAAGCGGCTCAATCTGCGGCAATAAGTGGAAGCTGCTCGCGCAACAGGCCGATCAACTGCCGCTGCGTGGTCTGGTCGTAGGCCCGCGGCGGCACCGCGCCCCAAACCGGCTTCGGCCAGGCCGCGTCGCCCTTCGAGCGCGCGATCACGTGGACGTGGAGTTGCGGAACCACGTTGCCCAGCGCGGCGATGTTCAGCTTGTCGCAGACCGTGATCGCCTTCAGCACGCGCGAGACCTGCATGATTTCGCCCATCAGTTGCGACTGGTCAGCCGCTGTCAGTTCCATGATCTCCCCGATGTCGGGACGCCGGGGCACCAGCAGCAGCCAGGGATAATTGGCGTCGTTGATCAGGAGCACGCGGCATAGCGCCAGGTCGCCCACGCGGACGGTGTCCTGCGCCAGTTGCGGGTGCAGCAGCCAGCCGACGGCGGGGTCGGAACTCATCGAAAAGCCTCGTGCCCGTTGGGTTCGCCGGGACGCTAGCGCATGATCCCGAAAAGTGGGAACCGGTTTTCGGACAAGATCATGCGCAAACGTTTTGATGACTTTCCCCAGCCGTTTTCAGGCGGCAAGGGCGGCTTGCCTTGGCTGCCCGGAGGGCCGATATATGGGGCGGGAGGTTGGCGGTGGACGAGCCACTCGCCAACCGGGTCAGGTCCGGAAGGAAGCAGCCCTAACGAGCACGGATCGGGTCGCTCGTCAGCCTCCCACCGATCAATGGCTTTTCGAGCCTCGAACGGTGATGGCGCAACCGTCACATTTCGAGGCTCGACGCTTTGTGCCCCGTGCCTTCGGTAACGGTCGAGCAATCGCGCTGATGAACGACGCCACGACCCCTGATCCCGCTTCCGAACCCGGCCTCGCCCTGGGCGGGGATACGCCTGCGGTCGCCTATCGCGTGCTGGCGCGGAAATACCGGCCTTCGAGCTTCGACGATCTGATCGGCCAGGAGGCGATGGTTCGCACGGTCTCGAACGCGTTCGAGTCCGGCCGCATCCCCCAGGCCTGGATCCTGACCGGGGTGCGCGGCGTCGGCAAGACCACAACCGCACGCATTCTCGCCCGCGCGCTGAACTACCAGCTTTCCGACGGCTCGGTCGCCGGCCCGACCATCAGCCTGCCGAAGCTCGGCGTGCATTGCCAGGCCATCATGGAGAGCCGGCACATCGACGTGATCGAGATGGACGCCGCTTCGCACAACGGCGTCGACGACGTTCGCCAGATCAACGACGCCGTCCGCTACGCGCCGGTCAGCGCGCGCTACAAGGTCTACATCCTCGACGAAGTGCACATGCTGAGCACGCAGGCGTTCAACGCCCTGCTCAAGACGCTTGAAGAGCCGCCGCCGCATGCCAAGTTCATCTTCGCCACCACCGAGATCCGCAAGGTTCCGGTGACGGTGCTGTCGCGGTGCCAGCGCTTCGATCTGCGGCGCGTCGATGCCGGCGCGCTGGTCGCGCACCTGCAAGGCATCGGCGAAAAGGAAGGCATCGGCACCGAACCCGAGGCGCTGGCGCTGATTGCGCGCGCCGCCGAAGGCTCGGTGCGAGACTCGCTGTCGCTGTTCGATCAGGCGATCGCGCACGCGGCCGGCAGCGTGCGCGCCGAAGACGTGCGCAACATGCTGGGCCTTGCCGACCGCACGCGCGTGATCGATCTGTTCGAAGCCCTGATGAAGGGCGATGTGGCGCGTGCGCTGTCGGAGCTGCGCGATCAATATGATTCCGGGGCCGATCCTTCGGTGGTGCTGGCCGATCTCGCCGAGTTCACCCATTTCGTCACCCGCGTGAAGATTGTGCCGGCGGTGGCCGACGACATTTCGCTTGGCGAATCCGAGCGCACGCGAGGCCGCGGCTTCGCGACGGCGCTGTCGATGCGGGTTCTTTCTCGTACTTGGCAGATGCTGCTCAAAGGCATCGCCGAGGTGCAGTCCGCGGGACGTCCGATAGCGGCTGCCGAGATGGTGCTGGTGCGGATCGCCTATGCGGCCGACCTGCCGACGCCCGACGAAGTCATCCGCAGCCTCGACGGGAACGGCGCATCGCCCCGTCCGCAAGGCGGCAACGGCGGCGGTGCGGCCAACCCTTCACCAGCCATGCCGTCCGCCTCGGCGGTGCCAGCGCAGCGCATGGACGCGCCGCGTGGCGGCGGTCCCCGCGCCAGCCTCGCGACTGCATCCGCTCGACCGGCCGGCGAGCCGGCCATGCGTGCGGCTGAACCGACGCCGTCCGCGCCGGCGCTGGTCATTGGCACGTTCGAGGAATTGATCGCGCTGGCCGCGGAAAAGCGCGACATCCAGACCAAGATGGCGCTGCAGCGCGACGTGCGGCTGGTTCGCTGCGAGGACGGCAAGCTTGAGATCGCGCTCGAACCGAACGCGCCCAAGACGCTGATCAACGATCTCTCCCGCAAGCTGCAACAGTGGACCGGACGGCCCTGGATGGTTGTGGTCTCGCGCGAGCCAGGTGCGCCGACGCTGAAGTCGGTCGCCGACGCGCGCCAGGCGGCGCTGGAGGTCGGCGTGCGCGCCGACCCGCTGGTCAAGGCAGTGTTGGAACGCTTTCCCGGCGCCGAGATTGTCGGGGTGCGCGGCCAGAAGGATGCGCCTCCAATGGAGGCGCCGTTGCCCTCCGACGGAGATCTGCCGCCAGCCGACGACGAAGGTTTCGGCGACAACTGGGTCCGGGACGACGACTGAGACGCACGCAAGAAGGTGACCAATGGCGGATTTTCTGGGCCTGATGAAACAGGCCGCGCAGATGCAGAGCAAGATGCAGGAATTGCAGGCCGAACTCGACCGGACCGAGGTCGAGGGCACATCGGGCGGCGGCCTGGTTACGATCAAGCTCACCGCCAAGGGCGACCTGAGGGGCGTGAAGATCGACGACACGCTGTTCAAGCCCGGCGACAAGGAAATCCTCGAGGATTTGTTGGTCGCGGCCCATGCCGACGCGCGCCGCAAGGCCGAAGATGTGATGCAGGACAAGATGAAGGGCATCACCGGCGGGCTGTCGCTGCCGCCAGGAATGAAACTGCCGTTTTAATGTTGTGACAATGCATCCGCTCGGACCTCATCCGGCGGCATCAACGTCGGGGAGGAAGCCGTGGATAAAGACGTCGACACGCAAACCTTGTCAGCCGCCATTGCCGGCTTTCTGGCATGTCATGTGCTGACCTGCCGCTTCCTAGTCCAGGAGGGTATCGTCGATCAGCAGCGCTTCGCGGCGTATCTGGAGACGGCTTTGGCCGAGATGACCCCCGGCATCAAGGATCAGCGCTCGCTGTTCGGTTTGCAGCAGATCATCAATTCGTTGCGCACGTCGCCGCCACCGCCGGCAACCCCGGTTCAATAATCCGCCCGCGCCTT
Source organism: Rhodoplanes serenus (assembly GCA_945897515.1). GTDB lineage: Bacteria > Pseudomonadota > Alphaproteobacteria > Rhizobiales > Xanthobacteraceae > Z2-YC6860. The sequence continues at coordinate 70,200 of CAMDFO010000017.1, forward strand.
CTGGCCCCACGCCCATGCCCAAATCCGCCGCCGGCCCCGAGATCGAGCGCCTGATCCAGCTGCTCGCGCGCTTGCCGGGACTCGGGCCGCGTTCGGCGCGGCGGGCGGCGCTGCATCTCATCAAGAAGCGCGAGCAGTTGATGGCGCCGTTGCAGGCGGCGTTGCAGACCGCGATCGAAAAGATCGAGGTTTGCAAGAGCTGCGGCAACATCGACACGCAGAATCCCTGCACGGTCTGCACCGATCCGCGGCGCGATCCCTCTGTCATCATCGTGATCGCAGACGTGGCCGATCTGTGGGCGCTGGAGCGCGCCGGCGTGCTCAATGCGCGCTATCACGTCCTTGGCGGCACGCTGTCGCCGCTCGATGGCGTCGGTCCGGGTGAGCTCGCTATCGACACCCTGGTGTCGCGCGCGCACGATCCTGCGGTGAAGGAGGTCATCCTCGCGCTCAACGCTACGGTCGATGGCCAGACCACCGCACACTACATCACCGATCTGCTACACGACGCGAATGTCGCCACCACGCGTCTGGCGCACGGTGTTCCGGTCGGCGGCGAGTTGGACTATCTCGATGACGGCACGCTGATGGCGGCGATGCGGAGCCGCACGCCGCTGTGAGGCGTGCCTAGTCGCTGCCCGCGACCACCTTCGCCGGACCAAGCCTCTGGAAATGCCCGCGCACCTGGAGCCACCACAGCAGCAGCATGCTGGGAATCGCCGTGGCCGCGCTGATCAGGAAGAACAGCGCCCAGCCGGTTTCCTTCGCAAGAAAGCCCGAGCCCGACGACAGGTATGTGCGGCCGACGGCGGCCAGCGCGGTGAGCAGCGCAAACTGCGTCGCGGTGTGCAGGGGCGACTGGCAGAGCGCCGACAGATAGGCGACGAAGATCACCGTGCCGATCGCGCCGGTGAAGTTCTCGGCGATGATGCTAGCGATCAGCGCCCAGTGGTCCATGCCGACATAGGCCTGCCAGGTGAACACCAGGTTCGAGGCCATCTGCAGGAACGCGCCGATCCAAAGACACGTGACCAATGGATAGGCGCGCGCCACGAAGCCGCCGGCAAACCCGCCGATCAAAGTGGCGGCGAGGCCGACGCCCTTGACGATGTTGGCGTAGTCGGTGCGGCTGAAGCCGAGGTCGATCACGAACGGCGTGGTCATGGCGCCGGCGAAAGCGTCGCAGAACTTGTAGAGGATGACGAAGATCAGCACCGCGACCGCAAGCTCGCGGGTCAGGAACTCGGAGAAGGCGCTGTAGGCGGTCCGCGCCACGCGCTTCAGCGGGTTCTCGCCGGTGTGGGCCGCGTGCTCGGCAGCGGCTTGCGCCGAACGTGCAGGCTCGGTGGCGAGCAACGTGGTGACGATGCCGATCAGCACCATCCCCGCCATCACGACGTAGCCGAGCGACCAAGCCGCATCCTTCCCCGTGCCGAGCAACTCGAATGCGCTCACGACATAGAGCGCACCCGCGGTCGAGATCAGCATGCCGATCCGATAGGCCGCGACATAAGACGCCATGCCGGCGGCCTGTTCGCGCTCGTCGAGGCTTTCGACGCGGAACGCGTCGATCAGAATGTCTTGCGTCGCGGATGCGGTGGCAACCAGCAGCGCGGCGCCGGCTACCACGAACAGTGGCGAATACTTCGGATTGGACAGCGCCAGCACCAGGATCGCCGCCATCAGCATGAGCTGCGACAGCACCAGCCAGCCGCGGCGTCTGCCGAGCAGTCGCGACAGCACCGGCACGTCGAGCGCATCGACCACCGGCGCCCACAGGAACTTGATGGTGTAGGGCGTGCCGACCAGCGTGAACAATCCGATGGTGCCGAGATCGACGCCGACCTCGCGCATCCACACCGAAAGCGTTGAGCTCGACAGCGCAAGCGGCAGGCCGGCGGAGAAGCCGAGGAACAGGACGATCAGCACGCGCGGCTGGAGATAGACCGCGAAGGCGTCGCGCCAGTTGGTGCGGGCGGCCTGCGTGTCCGACGTTGCAGTCATGGTGCGACTCTCTCCGCCGTCATGCCCGGCCACAAACTCCACTGTCGTCCCCGCGAAGGCGGGGACCCATGGCGCAACAACACCGATTTGTGGTTATGGGTCCCCGCCTTCGCGGGGACGACAGTGA
>CAMDFO010000018.1 GCA_945897515.1 Rhodoplanes serenus
CTATAGCCCAGCGGGCCGAGCGCCTTACATCACAGATACTGAGAACTTGGCCGTCTCCCATTTGAAAGCAAGCGTAGCACGTAGGGCGGATTAGCGAAGCGTAATCCGCCATTCTCGGTCGGCGCAATGCGTTTCGCTATAGCGTCCTACGAACTAATGCTGCCTCACCGTGGTGGCAACGCAAAGCCGGGAGCGAACAGGGAATCCAATTCGTCGCACAGGCCACAGCCGCCATCGCGGTTGCGGCGGATGTCGCGAACGGTTCGATCCTCGAAGTCGCCGGAAATATCCCGGCAACGCTCCGCTGCGGCGAGAATATCGCGCGCGAGATCGGCAACCGGCCGGCCCTGCTCGCCGGCCCATTGGCTCAGCCGCGCGTAAAGCTCTGCGTCAATGTTCTGCACCAGCAAATCAGGCATGGATGCCTCCTGTGAGGCCATGCATATGCCGCTGCCGAATCCGGGATTCAAGCCTCGATGGTGGTCATGGCCGGGCTTGTCCCGGCCATCCACGTCTCGTTATCGGGCGACGAAAGGGAAGGCGTGGATGCCCGGGACAAGCCCGGGCATGACCGCGTTTCAGGCAGGCTGCGTCGCGGCCGCTCGTGCCCCGCCCGGGATCGTCCGCTCCGCCTTGTTCAGCGCCTCGATCGCAAACCCCGCCGCGGCTTTGTATACCGCCATGAACTCGCTGCGTTCCTTCGGCGAAATTACATCGTCGATCTTCTCGAACGTCCCGCCGCAGCGCTCGTCGACCATGTTGAGCAGCCCGAACGGCCCCGCGCCGCGGTTGCGCAGGATGAGCTGCGAGACCGGGCCGCACAGCTTCGCGTCATAGGCGGCGAGCGCCGCGGGCGTTACGCCATGTTCGACCATGCAGGCCCCGAGCACGCGGGCATCGATGACTGCCTGGCTGCCGCCGTTGGAGCCGGTCGGATACATGGCGTGCGCGGCGTCGCCCAAGAGCGCCACCGGCCCATCCACCCAGGTCGGCACCGGATCGCGGTCGATCATCGGGTTCTCGAACACGCTGTCGGCCTGTGTGATCAGCGCCGGCACATCGAGCCAGTCCCAGACCCAGCCGTCGAAATGATGGACGAAGTCGGAGGTCGGCACCGGCCGGAACCAGCCGCTCTGCTTCCAGCCTTCGGTGTTGTCCATCGTCACCTCGGCGATCCAGTTGATCATCGAGAGGCCGGTGTTCGGATCGGGCTGCGAGATCGGATAGAACACCACGCGGTGGCGGTGCGTGCCGAGACTGACGAAGGACGCGCCGGTTCGGATCGGCTTTCCCCAGGTGGTGCCGCGCCACATGATCGCGCCGCCCCAGTGGATCGGCGGCTGCGCCGGGTGCATCTGCGCGCGCACCGCCGAGTGGATGCCGTCGGCGCCGATCAGTAGCGCGCCTTGCACCTCGGAAGCGGAGCCGTCGGGGTTTGCGATCGACGCGCTGACGCCGCCGGAATTCTTGCGATATCCAGTGATGCGGCTGCCAAGCCGCACCGCATCCGGCCCGATCCGCTCCACCACCTTGTTGTAGAGCATCACGTGAAGCTGGCCGCGATGCACCGCGTATTGCGGCCAGTTGTAGCCGGCGAGCAGCCCGCGCGGCTCGGAGTAGATGTCGTTGCCGTTCAGCCCGACCAGCGCCCACTCTTTCGCGGGGAGCCCGATCCGGTCGAGATCGTCTTTGGTGATACCGAGGTCGTAGAGCTCGCGCACCGCATTGGGCTGCAGGTTGATGCCGACGCCGAGCGGGCGCATCTCGCGCACCGCCTCGTGCACGACGCAGGACACGCCGATCTGGTGCAGCGTCAGCGCCGTCGCCAGCCCGCCGATGCCGCCACCGGCGATGATGACAAGGTCCTTCGTCATGCGCTCCATCCGGGCTACAACCTGAATCAGCCCATCGACTCAGGAGACCATGATGCGGACTTTAACACGCCGAGATACGCTTGCCGCTCTTGCCGCCGCAACGGCCAGCGCCATCGCCACCCCCGCCTCAGCCCAAACCGCCGGAAGACCCATGACCACCACCACCGCATCAGGCCTCCAGATCATCGACACTCAGGTCGGCGCCGGCGCGTCGCCCAAGACCGGCCAGACCTGCGTCATGCACTACACCGGATGGCTCTACGAGAATGGCGCCAAGGGCAAGAAGTTCGACTCCTCGCTCGACCGCGGCCAGCCGTTCGAGTTTCCCATCGGCCAGCGCCGCGTCATCGCCGGCTGGGACGAGGGCGTCGCCAGCATGAAGGTCGGCGGCAAGCGCACGCTGATCATCCCGGCCAAGCTCGGCTATGGCGACCGCGGCGCCGGCGGCGTCATCCCGCCGAACGCCACGCTGCTGTTCGAGGTCGAGCTGCTCGGCGTGAAGTAGCGGGCGGCGACTGACGCGAGCGGCCGGCAGTTCTTAGCTTCGTTCTGACCTCATCCTGAGGAGCGCCCGCAGGGCGCGTCTCGAAGGATGGGCTACGAGCACCGGTGCGGCCATCCTTCGAGACGCCGCCTTCGGCGGCTCCTCAGGATGAGGTCGGCGCGTGTTGATGCGGTCTCGGCAGCGCGATAGGAGGCTCCGGTAAGCCGGTGCGAGCGCCGGCACGGCGAATAGCTCGCGAAAAATACTTATCCCCGCCCTCCGAACCGGCCGTATCTTCATCGCGTCCGGTCCAACGAGGGCGTTGTCATGAGACGTCATACCAGCGGGACAGGACGCGGCCCCTGCGGGCGGGATTCGTAACCCCGCACTCGGGCGGTTCCGGGCATCAACCGGGCGATACTAGGGTTGCTCTGTCAGGTGCTGACTGCATTGGCCCGGCGCAAATGCCGGGTTCAAGAAGCTTGGTCCGGGACTGTTAAATGCCGCTGTGGAGCGCCGAGAGGCGAGGGCGCCGATCGCAAGGCGCCCGACACGCCTCGCAAGCGTGTGCCGGACCGCGTCATGGTCCGGCTGGGGCGAAAGCCCCGCGCGCCGTCTCGGCGCTCCGCTCCCTCACCGGGGAGCAAGAAATGCCGGCGCACCCCGCGCCGATCAAATAACAGGGCGGCGGAGCGTTGGCTACGTCGGCTAAAGCCGCTGCCGCATCCTCCGCTGTCATGCCCGGGCTTGACCCGGGCATCCATGCGATGGAGCGGCAAACATCACGCCTACGAGTCGCGATTGGGCGCGTCTATCTCCAGCCGCCGCCGCCGTTCACATACACCGTGTCCGCCGTCATGAACCCGCAGGCATCCGAACACATGAACAGCACCAGCTCGCCGATTTCCTCCGCTTCACCGAAGCGTTTCATCGGCACGTCCTCCAGGAATTTCTGCACCAGCTCGGGAGAGGTCGCGGCCGCGTCCTGGAATGGCGTCTTGATCGGCCCGGGCGAGATCGACAGCGCGCGAATGCCTTGCTGCGCGAACTCGCGCGCCACGCCCATGGTCATGGTCACGACCGCACCCTTCGCCGCCGCGTAATGGATCGAGGAGCCGGGACCGCCGCGCCGGTGCGCCATGCTGCCGACGTTGACGATGACGCCGAACCTGTTTTGCAGCATGTGCGGCAGCACTGCCTGCATGCCGTAGAGCGTGCCCTTGACGTTGAGGTCGAAGGTTTTCTCGATCAGCGCGTCGTCGATCTCGAGGAATTTGGCGCGGCGGATCGCGGCGCCGGCGGAATTGAACAGGAACTGCACGCTGCCGAACGCATCGACTGCGCGCTTGACCATGTCCTCAACCTGCTTGCGCGATGTGACATCGACCTTCAAGGCGAGCGCCTGGCTGCCCTTGGCGTTGACCTGTGCCGCGGTCTCGCGCACCCCGTCCTCGTTGATGTCGGCGCAAACCACATTGGCGCCCTCGCGCGCGAAAATCAGTGCGGTGGCGCGGCCGATACCGCTTCCGGCTCCGGTGATGACGATGGTCTTGCCCGAGAAATAGTCCGGCGTCTTCGGCATGGCGTGTTCTCCCTGCGGCATCCGGAAAAGCCGGAAGCACCCGTTCCGCCCGCTTCGGCATGCGTGTACCATCGAAGCCTAACCTGGGGAGCGGCGTCATGTTCAAGAAATCCGCGGTATTTGCAGCCTTGGTTGCCGTCGCCATCGCAGGCGCGGCTTATGCCCAGCAGTCGCCGGTGCAGCCCGCGCCGGTCACGCGCACGCCGATCGGCAAGGTCGATGTGCCGGGCTCGAACTACGAGGTCATTACCGCCATCGTGGTCCTGCAGCCGGGCTTCAAGGCCGGCCGCCATTCCCACCCTGGCACGGCCCAGGCCGTGGTGCTCGAAGGCGAGTTCATGCTCGCGGTCGACGGCCAGCCGGAAAAGACCTTCAAGGCCGGCCAGTCCCTCGAAGTGCCGTTCAAGGCGATCCACAACGAGGGCGCGGTCGGCTCGGTGCCGGCCAAGCTGATCTCGGTCTTTGTGGTCGAGAAAGGCCAGCCGCTGGTGCAACCGGCGAAATAGGCCTGTCGGAAGCCGGCTGAACTGGAAACCGAACCGTCAGGACGACGGCTTGTCCGACGCGCCGGTCTTCCAGGTTTCGGCATAGCCGGTTTCGGTGAGGATATAGCGGTAGCGGTCGCGCATGTGGAGCTTGATCCACTTCTTTGCGACGGCCTGGTTGATGCCGCGCTGAAAATCGCCGTCGCGCACATCGAAAAAATTGTTGCGGCGGAGCACGCCGCTTGCGGGAACCTTGTAGCGCGTGAAAACGCCGAGGATTTGGCGGCCGGCTTCGTCGTCGGACAGATTGTCTTTCATGTACGCCCCCATTTCGCGACTGGAGCGAGAGGTACGCCATCGCCACGCGAAGCGTAAGCGCCGAATGAATCTTTTCACCGTTTCGGAAAGTTTATCCCCGCTTTCCGTCGCGGCTTGGGAAATCCACCGGCGAAAAACCTGCGCGCGTGAGAAAGAATGCCCAAACACGGCACTTTCCGCCTTGCCTCGCCGGTGACAAGATACCCATCAACAAGCCGGGAACCGGCAAACCAAGCATAACGGAGGAAGCGATGAGAACTGCGACAGGCTTACGCGCTCTGGTCTTGGCGACGGCTGCCGCCGCGTTCGTGACGCCTGCCGCTCACGCGCAGAGCAATTATCCCAACAAACCGATCACGCTGGTCCTGGGCTTTGCACCAGGCGGTCCGAGCGACGTGATGGCGCGCGTGCTCACCAGGAAGATGGAAGAGTTCCTCAAGCAGCCGATCATCATCGACAACAAGGCCGGCGCCGGTGGCACCATCGCGGGCGGCATCGTCGCGCGCGCCGCGCCGGACGGCTACACCATCATGCTGGCGACCGGCAGCATCCTGGCGATCAACGTCACGCTCTACAAGAACCCGCCCTATGACAGCGTGAAGGATTACGCGCCAATCAGCATGCTGGGCGTGCAGACCAACGTGCTCTACACCCATCCTTCGGTGCCTGCGAAGTCCGTCGCCGACTTTGTCGCCTACGCCAAGGCCAATCCCGGCAAGTTGCAGTTCGGTTCGGGCGGCGTCGGCACGCCGGCGCATCTCGCAGGCGAACTGCTGCGGCTCAAGGCCGGCATCGACTACACCCACGTGCCGTTCCGCGGCACCGGTCCCACGCTGCAGAGCGTGATCGGCGGCCACGTACTGACCGCGTTCAATCCGCCGTCGCCACTGATCCCGCACCTGCAGACCGGCAGCATCAAGGCGATCGCCATCACCACGCTCGAGCGTACGCCGGTCCTGCCGGACACGCCGACATTCCACGAGAGCGGCTATCCGGGCTTCGACGCCGCGACCTGGCACGCCATGGTGGCGCCGGCCAATACACCCAAGGAGGTGATCGGGGCGCTGAACCGGGCGGTGGTGGGCTCGCTCAAGGATCCGGCGGTGCTCAAGGCGTTGACCGACTCCGGCGTCGATGTGAAGAGCAGCACGCCGGAATGGCTGGGCGACTATATCAAGTCGGAAATCCCGAAATGGGCCGAGGTGATCAAGGCGTCCGGCGCGAAGGTGGAATGAGCATGAGCGGCAGCAAGAGTATCGAATACCGCGACGCTTCGCCGGAGGTGCGCGCGGTTTTCGACGACATCAAGACGACGCGCCAGGTCGACGACGTCAACAATTTCTGGAAGCACCTGGCGCGCGACCCGGCGGTGCTCAGGCGCACTTGGGAGAGCATCAAGGAGGTGATGGCCCCGGGCGCGCTCGACCCGCTGACCAAGGAGATGATCTATCTCGCCGTCAGCGTCAGCAATGGCTGCGGCTATTGCATCGCCAGCCATACCGCCGCCGCCCGCAAGGCCGGCATGACCGATGCCATGTTCGGCGAGGTCATGGCGGTCACCGGCATGGCCAACGAGACCAACCGCCTCGCCAACGGCTACCGGGTGCCGATCGATCCGGCTTTCGACCGCTGAGCGCGACGCCTGCACAGGCCTCCAGGAGATCAAGATGTCCTTCGTGAAACGCGCGGCTCTTGCGCTGCTTGCCGCAGCAGTGGCCGCGATCGCCGTTCCGGCTAGCGCCCAGCCCTTTCCCAAGAAAGGCGTCATCAAGATCATCGTCCCGCAAGCGGTCGGCAGCGCAACCGACACGATCGGCCGTGCGCTCGCGACCCATATCGGCGCGGAGATCGGCCAGCAGATCATCGTCGACAATCGCCCCGGCGCCGGCGGCTTGCTCGGCTCTGAGCTTGCCGCCAAGGCACAGCCGGATGGCTACACGCTGTTTCTTGCCAATATCTCCACCCACGGCGTCAATCCCGGGCTCTATCCCAAGCTGCCCTACGATCCGATCAAGGATTTTGCACCGATCGGTCTCGCCGGCGGCACGTCCAACATCCTGATCGTGAACGCCGAGCTGCCGATCAAGAGCGTCAAGGAACTGATCGACCACGCCAAGGCGAAGCCCGGCACGCTGCGCTACGCCTCGCCGGGGCAGGGCAGCTCGCAGCATCTGGCAGTCGAGCTGTTCCGCACCCTCGCGGGCGGCATTGATGTCATGCACCTGCCGTATCGCGGCAGCGGGCCGGGCGTGATCGCTGTGATGGGCGGCGAGGCGTCCTTCATGATGCCGGCGACGCCGTCCGCGCTGCCCGCGATCAAGAGCAGCAAGGGCCGCGCCATCGCGGTGAGCAGCGTCAAGCGACATCCGGATTTCCCCGACTTGCCGACGATTGCCGAAACCTTCGCGGGTTTCGACGTCACGTCCTGGTATGGCCTCTCGGCACCGGCCGGAACGCCACAGCCGATCCTGGATGAACTGTCCGCCGCCATGCGCAAGGCGCTGTCTAACCCGGCAGCCATCAAGGTCCTGCTCACCGCCGGCATGGAGCCGACCCCGAGCACGCCGGCGGAGTTCGGCGCGTTCATCAAGGCCGAGATCGACAAGTGGACCAAGGTTGCGCGCGCCGCCAATGTGAAGATCGAATAGCGTTCGGTTGAAAGGAAATTCCGCATGACTCCGTTCGGCAGGCTGGCCCTGCACACCTGGACCGTGGATACGACACCGCTCGACGTTGCGCTTGCCGCCGCCAAGAGCGGCGGTTTCGATGCGGTGGAGCTTCGCCGCACCGATTTCAAGCGCTGCTACGAAAAGGGCCTGTCCAACGAGGCCGTGCTCGACATGGTTCGCGCCGCGGATATTCCGGTCTGCACGCTGGGATGCGAATACGGCTGGCTGTTCGCCACTGGCGACGAGAGCAAGCGGCTTTTTGCCGATCTGAAGGAAACCTGCGCCAACGCCCGCGCGCTCGATTGTTCGCAGATCATGTGCGCGCCGGGCCAGAACGTCGGCTCGATGAAAGACGGGATCGAGAACCTCAAGCGCGGCGCCGATATCGTCGGCGAGCACGGGCTGACCGTTGCGATCGAGTTCAACTCCCAGCACGCCGTGATCAACTGCATCGCCGCACTGCGCGAACTGCTCGCTGGCGCGGGGCGGAAAAACGCCGGCATGCTGCTCGACGCCTATCACATGCAGCGTAGCGGCGCCGGCGGCCGCGGTTTTGCCGATGTTGCGCTGTCCGAGATTGCGGCGTTCCAGTACAGCGACGTTCCCGATGCGCCGGTGCCGACCGGGGTGAAGCGGCCGGCCGACCGGCTGCCGCCGGGGCAGGGCATCGTGCAATGGATCGATGTGCTTTCGCTCCTCAATGAGAAGGGCTTCACCGGGCACTTGAGCTACGAAGCCCCGAACCCCGCGCTGTGGTCGCGCCCCGCTGCCGATGTGGCGCGTGAGGGCGTCGCAGCGATGCGTGCGCTGATCGCGAAAGCCGTGACCGCATAAAAACAACCCCGGCCTTTCGGCCGGGGCTGTTTTCGCAGTGGCCTCCTACTGGTTACCGCTGGGCCGGGGCAGGCGATGGCTGCGCGGGCGGAGATGCCATGCCCGAACCGGTCGTCGAAGGAGCGGGCGACGGGTTGCGCGGCGGCGCCATGCCGGTGGTCGCGGCCGGCGGCTGCGGCGCTACCTCGTTGCTGGCGGTGCTCGACGAATCCGGCGAGCGGCCAAAGATGAAGACCAGCAGCAGCGCCAGGACGACGCCGCCGGCGATCCAACCCCACATCGCGTTGGATTCTTCCAACTCGCCGAGGCGTTGTTCGCGTCTGGTCTCTTCTCGAAGCGGCGGGTCGGACAGCCGCGGATCGGTATAGCGGGGATCGCTCATCTAAAATCTCCCAGGGTTTCTTGCTGGGAAGACAACCAACTGGTTCGCGCTGGGTTCCGGTTCCAGTGGGGTGGTTCGGTGGGGGCGTAGGCGCAACAGACTGACGAACTTGGGATATTCGGCTAAACACATAAGCCATGCAAAAATCGCCGCGCTCGTTTGCAGATATCGCCGTTTTTGCGGCGCCGGCCGTCTTCGTCCTGCTGTGGTCCTCCGGATTCATCGGCGCCAAGCTCGGCTTGCCCTACGCCGAGCCGATGACGTTCCTCACGGTGCGAATGGCTGCGGTCGTGGCGCTGATCGGCGTCATCGTGTTGGCGACGCGCCCGCCATGGCCCGGCGGCGCCGGTACACTGCACAGCGTCGTCGCCGGTATCCTGGTGCATGGGTGTTATCTTGGCGGCGTATTCGTGGCGATGGACCGCGGCTTCCCGGCCGGGCTCGCGGCGCTGATCGTCAGCCTTCAGCCGGTGCTCACTTCAACGCTGGCGAACCGCCTTATGGGCGAGCGGGTGATGCCGCGGCAATGGGCCGGGCTGCTGCTCGGCATAGCGGGGGTTTATCTGATCGTGCACGAACGCACCGCGGGCGAAGGCTCGGCCATGGCCTGGGTCGCGATTACGATCGCGCTCATCGGGATCACCGTCGGCACATTCTACCAGAAGCGCTTCGGTGGCGGCATCGACTGGCGTAGCGGATTCTTTATTCAGTATGCCGCTGCCACTCTCCTGTTCGGGCTCGCCGCGGTCGGTTTCGAGACGCGTGCGATCCAATGGTCCGCCGAATTCCTGATCGCGCTGGCGTGGCTGGTGTTCGTTCTTTCGTTCGGTGCGATCTGGCTATTCTATTTCCTGATCCGTCGTTCGGCGACCACGCGCGTCGTAAGCCTGCTCTATCTCCAGCCGCCGCTGACCGCGCTGATGGCCTGGGCGCTGTTCGACGAACGGCTGGCACCGCTTGCGCTGTTGGGCATGGCAATCTGCGTGCTGGGAGTTGCAATGGTGAATTGGCGGGTGGGGCGATAGGCAGGAGCAGCGAATTGTGGGCCTGAGGCTGGCCGCAGACGAAGCAGTCTAGCTCTGCTAGCTTTCTCCGATCGTTCCAGGGGAGGCGTCGATGCGGTTATTCTACGCACGTCCGTTCGCCGGTGCGTGTCTGATCTCCGTGCTGTCAGTGATCGCAGTGGCTGTCCCGGCCGCCGCGCAGAGCGTCGAGGAGTTCTACAAGGGCCGCACCATCCAGATGCCGATCGGCTTCAGCGCCGGCAGCGGCTACGACATCTATGCGCGTCTGCTGGCGCGCTTCATGAGCAAGCACATCCCGGGTAATCCCACCATCATCCCGCAGAACATGCCGGGCGCCGGCAGCCAGCGCGCGGCGCAATACCTCTATTCGGTGGCGCCCAAGGACGGCAGCGTGTTCGGCACCATCTCGCGCAGCATGCCGGTCGAGCCGTTGCTCGGCGACGCCAAGTTCGATGGCCGCCAGTTCACGTGGATCGGCAACATCGCCGACAACAACAGCCTGTGCGCGACCTGGCACACCGCGGGGATCAAGAATTGGAGCGACGTCGTCACCAAGCCGTTCGTTCTGGGCGGGCAGGGCCCCGGCTCGGATCTGGATAACTTCGCGTCGCTCTTGAAGAACGTGTTTGGCGCCAAGCTCAAGCTGGTCTCGGGCTATCCCGGGGGCTCCGAAGTCAATCTCGCAACCGAACGTCGCGAAATCGACGGCCGCTGCGGCTGGTCGTGGGACAGCATCAAGAGCACGAAGCCGGAATGGCTGCGCGATAAGAAGATCGACTTGCTTGTGGTATTCGCCTTCGAAAAAGCCGCGGACATTCCGGCCGATGTGCCGCTGATCATGGACAAGGCGCAGACCGAGGAGCAGCGGCAGATCCTGCGGGTGCATCTGGCCGCGCAAGCGCTTGGCCGGCCGTTTGCCGCGCCCCCCGGCATTCCGGAGGACCGCAAGGCCGCGCTGCGCGCTGCCTTCGACGCCACGATGAAGGACAAGGAATTTGTCGCCGAGACCAACAGGGTGCGCCTTGAGGTCAGTCCCTCGACCGGCGCTCAGATCGACAAGCTGCTGGCGGATATCTATGCGACGCCGGCCGGCGTGATCGCCAAGGCGAAGGACGCGGTGAAGAACTAATCCTTCTTCAGCAGCACGATCTGGGTCTGCGTGACGAGCGCGGCAAGCTTGCCGTCGCCGCGCGTCACCCGCGTCTGCCAGACCGTCGTGGAGCGGCCCTTGTGCAGCGGCGTGCATTCGGCGCGGGCAGTATCGCCAACCGCGATGCCGGCGAAGAAATTGGTCTTGCTTTCGATGGTCGAGGTCGAGGCGCCTTCCGGCAGGTTCGCCACCGCCGCCGTTCCGCCGAGGTTGTCGGCCAGCGCCATCACTGCGCCGCCGTGCAGCACACCGTTGCGGTTGCCGAGCTGTTCGGTCACGACCAGTTCGGCCGTGACGCGGTCCGGCGAGATGTGAGTGATCGTCATGCCCATGAGGCGCGCGAATGGCGGCTGGTCCTCGGGCTTCATGCTGAAATTGCGGGGCGGTGTGGGCTTGGTCATGTCGCTTCGATTGCCACAGTCGCTGGCGAAGGTCCAGGAGGCCACGGAAAGGAAAGTTCCACGGCCGGCTAACGCTTTGAGGCCAGCCACTCGGCCGCGAGCTTGAGGTCTTCGCCGGTCAGAGCATGGCCCGCGCGGAGCACCTCGTAGGTCACATCCGCGCCGGCTTCGCCCAATAATGCCGCCAGCAGGCCTGCGCGCTCGGCCGGAACCAGCTCGTCGTGCGAACCTGCGAGCACCAGCACCGGCTTGCCTTCCAGGTCAGGCAGCGGCCGCGGGTCGAACGGCAGCATGGCGCGCATCAGGATGGCGCCGGCGAGCGCGTCGGGCTCGCGCAGCAGCAGCGACCAGGCGACGTTGGCGCCATTGGAATAGCCAAGTGCAATCGGCTTCTCGATCTTGTAGTGCGCGCGGGCGCGTTTGAGGAAGCCGTCGAGTTCGGAAGTGCTGTGCCTGAGATCGTCCAGGTCCCACGCGCCGTCGGGACCGCGAGCGATGAAACGCGGCATGCCCTGTTCGAGCACCTTGCCGCGTGGCGACAATACGGCCCGGCTGGGTGCGATCCGCTCCGCCAGCGGGACGAGGTCGTTCTCGTCGCCGCCGGTACCATGCAGCAGCAGGAGAGGCGGGCGGCTGGCGTCCTGTCCGGGCACGAAGCGATGGATGAAGCCGAGATCGGCGGCAGTGCTCATGGATCACCAAGCAAAGAGGGCGCGGCTTATGTGCCGCGCCCTCGATATAATCTCGGCCGTTGCCGTGTACCAGCAGGCTACTTTGGCTGCGGCACGATGCGGATATAGGGCTTGGGCGATTTCTAGCCTGCCGGAAACAGATTCTTGGCATCGTCGTCCGACACCGAGCCCGCGATGATGACGTCTTCGCCCGGTTTCCAGTTCGCCGGCGTCGCCACCTTGTGCTTGGCGCCGAGCTGCAGCGAATCGATGACGCGCAGCACCTCGTCGAAATTGCGCCCGACCGTCATTGGATAGACCAGGACCAGCTTCACCTTCTTGTCCGGGCCGATGATGAACACATTGCGGACGGTCTGGTTGTCGGCAGCCGTGCGTTTGGTCGGATCGCCCGACACCGGCGCCGGCAGCATGCCGTAGAGCTTGGATACGTTGTAATCGGTGTCGGCGATCATCGGAAAATTGGGCGCGAACCCTTGGGTCTCCTTGATGTCCGCAGCCCAGCCGGAATGCCGGTCGAGCGGATCGACCGAAAGGCCGATCACCTTGACGCCGCGCTTGTCGAACTCCGGTTTGATACGCGCCATGGCGCCGAGTTCGGTGGTGCAGACCGGCGTGAAATCCTTGGGGTGGGAAAACAACACCACCCACTTGTCGCCGATCCAGCCATGGAAGCGGATCTTGCCTTCGGTGGTTTCGGCTTCGAAATCGGGAGCCGTATCGTTGATCGATAGCGCCATGATGGCCTCCAAACAGCAGCCCAACGCGAGGGGCCACCGACAGCGGGGATATAAGCTGCTCCAACCCGCCAGATAAGACGCCGATATTCCAAACATAGGCGCCGACGTGGAAGACTGTCATCGTGGCCCGGCTCCGGCTAGCATGGAACTTGCTCCCTCGTTGACAATGTCCGGCCGACCTCGCAAAGCCAGCCCATGTTCAAGCGTATCCTGATCGCCAACCGGGGCGAGATTGCCTGCCGGGTCATCAAGACTGCCCGCGCCATGGGCATCGAAACGGTTGCGGTCTATTCCGAGGCCGACCGCGACGCTTTGCACGTCGAGATGGCCGACCAGGCCGTGGCGATCGGGCCGCCCGCCGCGGCCGAGAGCTATCTGGTCATCGACAAGATCGTCGAGGCCTGTCGCAAGACCGGCGCGGAGGCCGTCCATCCCGGCTACGGCTTCCTGTCCGAGCGCGAGGCCTTTCCCAGGGCGCTGGAGAAGGCCGGCATCGTCTTTATCGGGCCCAACCCGAAAGCCATCGCCGCGATGGGCGACAAGATCGAATCCAAGATCGCAGCCGCAAAAGCCAAAGTTTCGACCGTTCCTGGACACCTGGGCGTGATTGCCGACGCCAACGAGGCGCAGAAAATCGCGAGCGAGATCGGCTTCCCGGTGATGATCAAGGCGTCGGCCGGCGGCGGCGGCAAAGGCATGCGGATCGCGCATTCTGCGAGTGAGGTGGCGGAAGGCTTCAATCTGGCGACCGCCGAGGCCAAGGCCAGTTTCGGCGACGACCGCGTATTCATCGAGAAGTTCATCGTCAATCCGCGCCACATCGAAATCCAGGTGCTCGGCGACAAGCACGGCAACGTGATTTATCTCGGCGAGCGCGAGTGCTCGATCCAGCGCCGCAATCAGAAGGTGGTGGAAGAGGCGCCGTCGCCGCTACTTGACGAAGCCACCCGCCGCAAAATGGGCGAGCAGGCGGTCGCTCTCGCAAAAGCCGTCGGCTACGACAGCGCCGGCACGGTGGAGTTCGTCGCCGGCCAGGACAAAAGCTTCTTCTTCCTTGAGATGAACACGCGGCTCCAGGTCGAGCATCCCGTGACCGAACTCGTCACCGGCATCGACCTGGTCGAGCAGATGATCCGCGTGGCGGCGGGCGAGCCTCTCAAGCTCAAACAGAGCGACGTGAAGCTAAACGGCTGGGCGGTGGAGAGCCGCGTCTATGCCGAGGACCCGTACCGCAATTTCCTGCCATCCATCGGTCGCCTGACAAAATACCGCCCGCCGGCCGAGACCAGCATTGACGGTGTCACCGTTCGAAACGATACCGGCGTATTCGAAGGCGGCGAAATCTCGATCTACTACGATCCGATGATCGCAAAGCTTGTCACCCACGCGCCGACCCGCGCCGGTGCGATAGCGGCGCAGGCGCACGCGCTCGATGCGTTCGTGGTCGACGGCATTCGCCACAACATTCCGTTTCTCGCGGCGCTGATGGCGCATCCGCGCTGGCAGGAAGCCCGGCTTTCCACCGGGTTCATTGCCGAGGAGTATCCCGACGGCTTTCATCCGGTCGTGCCGCAAGGCGACATCGCCGAGACCATCGCTGCGGTTATCGCCGCCATCGATCACGTGCTGGGCGAGCGCAAGCGCAGGATTTCCGGGCAGATGACCGGCCGCGAGGTGACGCGCGAGCGGCGGCGTAGCGTGCGGCTCGGCGCTGTGGAATTGGCGCTCGACATTGTGCGCGAAGCTGACGGCATTGCCGTGCGCTTCGTCGATGCGGATGGGAACGCCGGCGGAGCGCATGTGCTGGTCTCGTCATGGGCGCCGGGCGAGCCGGTGTGGAACGGATGGGTGGATGGCCTGCCGGTGGCCGTGCAAGTGCGGCCGCTCGCCAACGGCTTCCTGCTGGCCCATCGCGGTGTCGAGGCCAAGGCTTTCGTCTACACCGCGCGCGAAGCGCAAGCTGCGCGTTTGATGCCGGTGAAGAAGCCGCCCGACACCGGCAAGGTTCTGCTTTGTCCGATGCCTGGCTTGGTGATTTCAGTCGCGGTGACGGAGGGACAAGAGGTCAAGGCGGGCGAGACGCTCGCCGTGGTCGAAGCGATGAAGATGCAGAACGTGCTGCGCGCCGAGCGCGACGCCACCGTGAAGGCGATCAAGGCCAAGCCCGGCGACAGCCTCGCAGTGGATGCCGTCATCATGGAGTTCGCCTGAAACCGGACCGGCTGGCGGAACTGGCGCCGCTGCGCCGTGTCGACCCGCGAGGAGATCGACAGGCGTCAGCCCGCCGGAAGAGGCCGGCGTCGCGCAGCATCCGATTCACGACGACGTCGAGGATCTTGGGCCGGAAGACTACGAGCAGTTGACCGACGAGGTGGCCACGGTCGGAATCAAGCCGGTCGACTAATCGTGGCGTCGGATGCCGTCGCGTGTCACCATCGCGGCATGAACCTGCTGTCTCCATCCAGCCGGATCGGCCGCGGCCCGTTCGTCGCCGCGGTGCTCGCGGTTTATGCGCTGAGCGTACTGTCGCAATCGTTGCTGGTGCCGCCGGTTACTGCCATGTTCGGACTCGGTCCCATCTGCGCGGTGCAGGGCGCGTTGATTGCCGCATGGACGGTGCTGCACATGCAGCGGCTGCGCGATGCGGGGCGGCCAACCGGATTGGCTGTGGGCATCGCCGCGATTTATGCGCTCGCGTTCGTGCTGCTGCTGCTGGTCATCGTGGTGGCGGGCGAGGCCGATGGCAGGGGCATGCTTCAGTTCTTCGCCATCTTCTATTTTTTCGCGATTTTGATCACCGACCCGCAGCTTGGCATGATCGGCTATTGGCTGATCGGCTTTCTGGCGCTCATCCTGTTGCCGTTCGTGATCGCGTTCTGCTTCTCGATCTGGGCCGCGACCCGCCCGAGCGCGCCGACTGCGCCATGACGTTGCACTTCTCCTATGGATCGAACATGAGCCGTGCGCTGATGCACGTCCATGCACCGGGCGCTCGGGCGGTCGGCGCCGCGCAGCTTCCCGGTCATCGCTTCGTCATCACCTGCGACGGCTACGCCTCGGTGGTGCCGGCGCCGGCGCAGATCGTGCACGGTGTGCTGTGGCGGCTGACGCCGCGCGACGTGGTGATGATCGACGCGTGGGAGAATATCGAGAGCGGGCTCTATCGTCAGGCGATCCTGCCGGTGCGGCATGCCGGCCGTCGCACGCTCGCGCTGGTCTATCTCGCGCGGCCGAGCGGGGAGGGCAGGCCGAAGCAGGGGTACATGGAGTTGGTCATCGCCGCCGCGCAGGATTGGGGCTTTCCGGCTCCCTATGTCCGCTCGCTGCAGCGGTGGACTCCGGCAGCCAGCCGCGGCCCGCGTCGCCTCGACTTCGGAGACATCCGATGAACACCGTGCGGCATGTCGTCGTCAGGGGCCGGGTGCAGGGCGTCGGCTATCGCGCCTTCGTCGCGGACGAGGCGCTGCGGCGTGGCCTCAACGGCTGGGTGCGCAACCGGCGCGACGGGACGGTCGAGGCTTTGTTCGACGGTCCGGCCGAGGCGGTTGTCGCGATGATCGAGACTTGCCGCCAGGGCCCGTTCGGCGCGCGCGTCGACGGCATCGAGCAGCGCGAGGCGACGCCGCAGGAATTGGCGTCCCGGACCGGCAATTTCTCGGTGCTGCCGACAACGTGATGCGGTCACGTGCTGGTCGTCGGTCCGAACAATTCCTCGAACGCGCGCCGCAACGCCATGTCCACCTCCGGCATGGTCACCGGCAGTCCGAGATCGGCCAAGCTGGTGACGCCGTAGCGCGCTGCCGATACCCCGCACGGCACGATGCCGGAAAAATGCGACAGCTCCGGCTCGACGTTGAGCGCGATGCCGTGCAGCGACACCCATTTGCGGACGCGGATGCCGATCGCGGCGATCTTGTCCTCGAAGCCGTCGCCCTTGTTCGGCCTTCGCACCCACACGCCGATGCGATCCTCGCGCCGCTCGCCGCGCACGTTGAACGCCGCGAGCGTCCGGATGATCCATTCCTCCAGCGTGGCGACGAAGGCGCGCACGTCCGGCTTTCGCCGATTGAGGTCCAGCATCACGTAGGCCACCCGCTGACCGGGGCCGTGATAGGTGAACTGCCCGCCGCGCCCGACGTGGTGCACCGGAAAGCGCGCCTCGATCAGCTCCTCCGGCCGCGCACTGGTGCCTGCGGTGTAGAGCGGCGGATGCTCCAGCAGCCAGACCAGCTCTGCTGCATCGCCGGCCGCGATCGCCGCCACCCGCGCGTCCATCTCGGCCAGCGCGGCCTCATAGGGCACAGGCGTGTCGCTGACGCGCCATTCGACCGGCGGCGAGCCCGGAGCGGTCTTCAGGCCGGCAACCGGCAAATCGCGCGTGTTAACCACTCGTTCACCATAACGGGCCGACACTCGATTGAAGCCCAGCCGTCATACCCAAGGATTCGAATGTCCACTCTCGACAACGTTGCCGTCGATATCGCCGTCGTGCTCGGAACCACCGCGATGCCGATCCATCAGGTCCTGCGTCTCGGCCGCGGCGCTATCATCGAACTCGAAGCCACCGAGAACGACGAAGTCTCGATTCTCGCCAACAATTATCCCGTCGCCAAGGGCACCGTGGTGGTTCAAGGCAACCGGATCGCCGTCGAGGTCAAGCAGATACTGCCAAGCTCGGCCCCCGGGGCCTGATTTAAGGGCGCTCTTGTACCTCCGGGGCCGATTTGTTACATCGCGCCCTACCTCGATGCCGGGCTCTTCGGCCGGTGTCCACTCCACATGCGGCCGTGGCGGAATTGGTAGACGCACTAGCTTGAGGTGCTAGCGGGGTAACCCGTGGAGGTTCGAGTCCTCTCGGCCGCACCAGTGGAACCGGGCGATTGCTCTTCGCCCGCTCGGTCGCGCCCGCGGGCGGACCGAAAATCCTATCCCCGTCAAAGACGTGCCTGATCCGGGAACGCCGACGATAGTCGGGAGTTGACTCTAGGTCATTGTTTTTTTTGAGTTTTTACGAAAAATAGGCTAGCCTGGCTGGCCGCGGCAACGATCGAGTCCACCTTTGGCCCAGTCTGCGACCGCATCACGGAGCCCACATCCCGAGGTTGCCAACGCGCTGCGGGATTGCCGCCGCGCGTTCTGGAGCGTGGCGGTGTTCTCGGCCGCGGTGAACGTGCTGATGCTGGCCGGCCCGCTCTACATGCTGCAAATCTATGATCGGGTGCTGGCCAGCCGCAGCGTGCCGACGCTGATCGCGCTGACCATGTTTCTTGTCGGGGCCTACGCGTTCCAGGGGGTCTTCGATTTGATCCGCGGGCGCGTCGTGGTGCGCGCGGCGGGCGTGCTGGATCAGCATCTCGGCACCACGGTGCACGCCGCCGTGGTCCGGCTCGGCCTGATCGGCCGCGCGCCGGGCGAGGCGCACCAGCCGATGCGCGATCTCGATCAGATCCGCGGCTTCCTGACCAGCGCCGGGCCGATCGCGATCGTCGATCTGCCGTGGGTACCGGCGTTTCTGGCGATCTGTTTTCTGATCCATCCCTGGCTCGGCCTGCTGTCGCTCGCGGGGGCCCTGCTGCTGCTGGTGCTCACGGTCATGACCGAGCGCGCAAGCCGCGTTCCGGCACGCGACCTCATGCGCGACTCCGGGCTGCGGGCGGCGATGGTGGAGGCCGACCGTCGCAACGGCGAGTCGGTTGTCGCCATGGGCATGGCCGGTGCGGTGGCGAAACGCTGGTCCAAGGTCAATGCGCGCTACCTCGGCGCGGTCGAGCGCTCGGCGGACGTTGCCGGCGGTTATGGCAGCTTCACCAGGATGCTGCGGCTGCTGTTGCAGTCCGCCATTCTGGGGCTCGGCGCCTATCTCGTGATCCGCCAGGAGTTGACCCCCGGCGCCATGATCGCGGCTTCGATCATGATGGGCCGCGCGCTCGCTCCGATCGAAACTGCGATCGCGCACTGGCGTTCCTTCATCGGGGCGCGGCAGAGCATCAGCCGCCTGTCCGAGATTCTGGCGCGGCTGCGGCCGGCGACGACCCCGACCGAACTCCCCAAACCGGCGCGGAGCATCGACGTCGAGCACGTCACGGTTGCCGCGCCTGGCGCCGCCAAGCCAATCCTGCAGGACGTGCGTTTCCGGCTGAACGCGGGCGAGGCGCTCGGCATCATCGGCCCGAGCGGAGCCGGCAAGACATCGCTGGTGCGGACGCTAACCGGCATCTGGCGGCCGGCACGCGGCACGGTGCGCCTCGATGGCGCCGCGCTCGATCAATGGGACCCGGAAGCGCTCGGCCCCTGCATCGGCTTCGTTGCGCAGAGCGCGGATCTGTTCGATGGCACCATCGCCGAGAACATCGCACGCATGGCGATCGAGCCGGATAGCGAGGCGGTGCTCAAGGCCGCGCGCGCCGCCGGTGCACATGACATGATCCTGCGTCTGCCTTCTGGTTACGACACGCCGGTCGGGGAGGCGGGGGTTGCGCTGTCGGCCGGCCAGCGCCAGCGCATCGCGCTCGCTCGCGCACTCTACGGCGATCCGTTCCTCATCGTGCTCGACGAGCCGCACAGCAATCTCGATGCCGAGGGCGAGGCCGCGCTCACCCACGCAATCCAGGCCGCCAAGGCCCGGCGCGCCATCGTGATCATCATCGCGCATCGGCCTTCGGCGCTGGCGACCTGCGACAAGGTGCTGTTCCTTGCCAACGGCGCACAACAGGCGTTCGGGCCGCGCGATGAGGTGTTGCAGAAGCTGGCGCGGCCGGCTCCGCCGGCAGCGGCGGGCGGGCTGAAGGTTGTCAGCGACACCAGGAGCGAACGATGACGTCGAACGAGCGCGATCCCCGACGGGTCATCCGCAAACTCAATCTCATCGGCTTCGCACTGCTTGTGGTCATGGTCGGTGGGATTGGCGGCTGGGCCGCCACCAGCGAGATCGCCGGGGCGGTGATCGCACCCGGCACGGTCGTGGTCGAGTCCAATATCAAGAAGGTGCAACACTCCAGCGGAGGCATCGTCGGCGAGATTCTGGTGCGGGAGGGCAGCCAGGTCGAGGCCGGCCAGGTCGTGATGCGGCTCGACGATACGCTGACCAAGGCCACACTGGGCATCGTGCGCTCGCAGCTCGACGAACTGATGGCCCGCGAAGCTCGGCTGCTGGCCGAGCGCGAGGGCAGCGAGAGCATCGGATTTCCGGATGCGCTCCTGGCGCGTCGGGGCGAAACGTCGGTCGTAACCGCTCTGAGCGGTGAAGAAAGACTGTTTGAATCGCGCCGCAGTGCTCGCACCGGCCAACGCGCGCAACTGCGCGAACGCGTCGCCCAGATCGGCGAGGAGGTTCGCGGCCTGTCGTCGCAATTGACGGCGAAGGAGAGTGAGATTCAGTTCATCGGCGAAGAGCTGGTCGGCGTCAGTGACCTCTACAAGAAGAACCTGATCCCGATCATCCGCTACATGCAGCTCCAGCGCGACCAGGCCAAGCTCACGGGCGAACGCGGCCAATTCATCGCCGAGATCGCCCGCACCCGCGGCAAGATCAGCGAGACCGAACTTCAGATCATCCAGCTCGACCAGGATTTTCGCACCGAGGTGCTGCGCGAGCTCCGCGACATCCAAGGCAAGATCGCCGAGATCAAGGAACGCGTGGTCGCGGCCGAAGACCAGCTCCGGCGCGTCGACATTCGCGCGCCGCAAAGCGGGATCGTGCTTCAGCTCGCCGTGCACACGGTCGGCGGCGTAATCGCCAACGGCGAGACCATCATGCAGATCGTGCCGCGCGCCGACCAGCTCGTGGTCGAGGCCAAGGTTGCGCCGCAGGACGTGGATCAGGTCGTACCCGGCGCCAAAGTGACGGTGCGCATCCTGGCCGGCAACCAGCGCACCACTCCCGACGTCAATGGTGTGATCGCGCGGGTGTCCGCCGACCTGACGCGCGAGCCGCAGACCAGCCAGGCCTATTACCTGGTGCGTGCAACGCTCGATCCCGAGCAGGTGCTCCGGCTCGCCGCGCACAACCTGACGCTGGTGCCGGGAATGCCGGCCGAGGCGTTCATCCAGACCGACAACCGCACGCCGCTGCAATACCTGCTCAAGCCGCTGCAGGATCAGATCGCCCGGACATTCCGCGAGCGCTGATCCTCAGCCGTCGAGCCACGCCACGGCGCGGATCGGGCTGCCGGTGCCGCCCTTGATCTTCAGCGGAAATCCGATGAAGCGGAAGCGGCCCTTGCCGACCAGCTTGTCGAGATTGGCAAGACCTTCCATGTGGGTGAAGCCGAGGTCGCGGCAGACGTGATGCACTTCGAAATTGATCCGCCCAGGGCGGCCCGGGCTGATCGCCTCGACCCCGAACATGCCGATACGTTTGTTGCCGAGCCAGGTCGCGGATTCCTTGGTCAGGCCGGGGAAGTCGGTCATATAGGCCGGCGTGCCATAGCACCGGCGGTGGAAATCCATGTGCAGGAGCACGGTGTCTTTCGGCTTGATGGCGACGCCAGCCGCCTTCTCCGCCTGTTCGAGATCCTCGATCGAGACATCCGACTTGAGCGGCTTGTGCGACAGATCGAGACACACCGCCTCGGTGAAGAAGGTCTCGAGCGGCATCTCGTCGATCGACATCGCACCGGGACTCGCATCGAAATGCCGCGGAGCGTCGACGTGCGTTCCGGCGTGGTCGCCCATTGCCAGCGACAAGGTGGCGGATGAGAACTTGTAGCCGTCGGCGTCGCGCACCTCGTCATGGGTGCCGAACGGCGTGATGATGACCTGCGGGTGCGTCGAGAATCCCGCCATCTTGTGATAGATGCTGCGGCTCAGGTCGATCAAAATCATGGGCATCCTCGCGGCGCGATTGTTGTTGTCATGCCGGGAGTGTAGCGCCGCGACGGCCGCGCCGTCATGTCGTGCGCGCGTTGTTCACGCGCCGTCAGCGCGACGCGGGTGCGGGGTCGTTCTGGGGAGCGGTGCTCATGCGCGGCAGCGGTACACTCAATGCCAATATGTCAGGCGCGGGCGTCATGACTTGTGCGGGGGCAGGATGGATCGACGCCCGCGACCACGGCGCGGACGGCACCACCAGCCTCTTGGCCGCCTCGATTTCGATGCTTTGAGACGGTTTGAGTCCCGCCGTGAACGGCCGCGCGTCCAGGCCATCCGGCTGTGACGGCATGACGCTGCTCGCCTTCGGCGCTGGCGTGGCGGATTCCAGTGGAGAAGGTTGCGCCTGCGACGCGACGTTCTGCTCGGCCACGATTGCCGGCGCAGGCTCGGGCGGCGGCGCACGCTCGATCGGGGTGGCAATCTGCGGAGCAGCGCGCTGTAGCTCGACGGCAGGCGGATGGACCGTGGCCACGGCTGCGGATGGCGTCGGTTGCATGATTGCAGCAGGCGGCGCGGGCTTCGCAGGTTCGGGCGCGGCACGCGCGAACGGCGGCAACCTCGGCACGTCACGTGGCGGCTCGCTCACGGCGGTGGCCTTCGGTGCAGGGGCGCTTGCGATCAGCGGAGCGCGGGCAGCGGGGGCGACCTGAACGATCTTGTAGCCGCCTTTCCTGAGTTGCCGCAGCAGCTCCGGCAGCGCCAGCGCGGTTGCCGGTTGGATGTCATGCAGCAGGATGATGCCTTTGCCCTTCTCGTTGAGCCTCGCCATGATCCGCCGGACCACGTCGCCCGCAGTGAGGTGCTTCCAATCGTCGCCCGCGATATCGGCGCTCCACACTGTCATGCGGCGCGAGCGCAGGTAGCCCTCCACGCCGTCGGCGCGCAGCAATCCTGGAATGCGAAAAAACGGGGCGACAGCGTCGGGATCGCGCAACGCTGCTGCGGTCGAAGCGATGCCGCTGTCGACCTCCTTGCGCACCTCGGCGATCGGCATCTTGTTGAACGCCAGCGGATGGTTTTCGCTGTGGGTGCCGACGATGTGGCCTTCAGCCTGGATGCGGCGGACCAGATCCGGATAGCCGCGCGCCATGCGGCCGATGACGAAATAGTTGGCCTTCACGCAGTCGGCGGCCAGAACCTCCAGCACGCGATTGGTGTAGGGCGGCATCGGGCCGTCGTCGAAGGTCAGCACGACCTCCCTGTCTTTGAGCGGCAGCGTCTTGGGATACTGCAAGGTACCGATGCGCTCGTAATCGGCCGGATCGATCGTCATGATGCGGCTGGTGCCGAGCGCGCCGGGATTTCCGGGACAGTTGGCTGCATGTGCGGCGCTGGAGATTTCGAGCGCGCCAAGCGCCAACGCGACGGCCAGCACGCCCCGCAACGACACCGCACGCGATGACACAATCCGCAACATGACGACGTTAACCACCGCTACCCGGATGACCTCAACCGGAGATCAGCTTGTAGCGGCGGCGTCGATGCGAGTCGCGTCGGTGCGTTAGAAATCGCCGGGCATGTTTAATCCGCGAGCGCATTGACGCCGGTCAGCGCACCGTTGGCGCTGCGAAGCGTTTCGTCGGCACCACATGGACCACGCGGTAACCACGACGCTTAAGCTCTCGCAGGAATTCGGGGATCATCCCGGCGGTATGCGGCTGGGTATCGTGAAACAGCACGATGCCGCCGCCGGCGGCATCGAGCCGCCCGAGCACCAGCCCCAGGGTCTGCACCGCCGTCATCGGATTCCAGTCGCTCGCCCAAAGGTCGGCGCCGAACACCACAACGCCCTTCTGCTGCAGCCGGTCGAGCAGGGCGGGGCTCGAAGCGAAGCCCGGAAACCGGAAGAACGGCGTCGCCGGCGCCGCCAGAGGCTGCCCGTAGAGCGCCGTATCGATGGCGGCAAAGCCGCGCGCGATCTCGGCCTCGGCCTTCTCCAGCGGCATCTGGTTCAGCAGCGGGTGCGAATAGGTGTGGTTGCCGATGGTATGGCCCTCGGCCAGCGCCCGCCGCGCCAACGCCGGATGGGCCGCCACATTGCGGCCCACCAGGAAAAAGCTGGCGCGCACGCATTCGCGCTTGAGTGCGTCCAGCACGCGATCGGTGGTGCCGGGCCAGGGCCCGTCGTCGAAGGTCAGCACGACCTCCTTGGGCGCAAGCGGCAGCGTCCCGGGAAAATGCTTGCGCCCGACCTGCGGCATCGAAAGCGCGTCGATGCGAAGCTCGCGCGCGGTGCCGAGCGCATCCTCGGGGCACGAGGCTGCGGCCGGCACGAGACCCAGCGCCAGCACGCCAAGCGTCAGAACTGAAACAATACGCACCATGAGTTTGCAGGGGTACGGCGCGCCACCCTCGAACGCAAGCGCGCGGTGTTGCCAAGGCTAACGCGGCCCAAAGGCGCCCACGAACAGATGGCTGTTCGCGATTGCCAGCATGAAGGGCCGGGCGTACAAGCGGCGCTTCTCCTCGCTCGCCTTTGCAGGCCCGGCATGCTCGACGAAAAAGACATGACCGTGACGGCGTCCGTTGGCGCAGCGCTGCGCGACGAGGAGGGGGCGGTCCGCTCCGAATTTCTCCAGCAGGTCAGCGATGCGATCGAGCGCAACGATGTCGTCGCGCTGCGCGAGCTGGCAGGCGAACTGCACGAAGCCGATACCGGCGATCTGATCGAGGCGCTCGATCCCGATCTGCGCGCCCGCTTCGTCGAGCTCCTGGGCAGCGATTTCGACTTCACCGCGCTGACCGAGGTCGACGATGCAGTGCGCGAGGAAATCCTCGAGGAACTGGAGCCCGAGACCGTCGCCGAGGGCGTCCGGGAACTCGATTCCGACGATGCGGCCTACATTCTTGAGGATCTGCCGAAGCAGGAGCAGGCCGAGATCCTCGAACAATTGCCGTCGCTGGAGCGTGCGGCGCTGGCGCGCATCCTCGACTACCCGGAGGATTCCGCAGGCCGGCGCATGCAGACCGAGTTCATCGCCGTGCCGCCATCGTGGACCGTCGGCCACGCCATCGACCACATGCGCGAGACCGTCGATCTGCCCGAGCGGTTCTGGGAGCTCTATGTGGTCGATACGGCGTTCAAGCTTCTGGGCACGGTCGGGCTCGACCGGCTGCTGCGGACCAAGCGCCCGGTTCCGATCACCGATCTGATGGACGACGAACGCTGGAGCGTGCACGCGACCGACGACCAGGAGGAGGTGGCGCGCATGTTCGAGCGCTACAACCTGGTCGCGGCGCCGGTGCTGGACGCCGGCGAGCGGCTGGTCGGCGTCATTACGTTCGACGATATCGTCGACGTGATCGAGGAGGAGGCCGAGGAGGACATCAAGGCGCTTGGCGGCGTCAACCGCGACGAAGAGCTTTCGGACTCGATCTGGACCATCGCCAAGAGCCGGTTTCCCTGGCTGCTTGCCAATCTGATGTGCGCCCTGGTGTCCGCCTGGGTGATCAGCCAGTTCGAAGGCTCGATCGTCAAAATGGTGGCGCTGGCGGTGCTCATGCCGATCGTCGCCAGCATGGGCGGCAACGCCGGCACCCAGACCATGACCGTTGCGGTGCGCGCTCTGGCGACCCGCGACCTGAGCGACGCCAATTCGCTGCGCGTGGTGCGCCGTGAAGTCATTGTCGGCCTGATCAATGGTGTCGGCTTCGCCCTGATCATGGGCACGATCGCGGCGGTCTGGTTTCAGGTCGCCGATCTGGGCCTGGTCATCGGGCTGGCCATGATCTGCGTGCTGACGGCCGCGGCCATAGGCGGCATCGTCATCCCGCTGGTCCTGACCCGGCTCGGCATCGACCCGGCGCTGGCGTCGGGGCCGTTCGTGACCACCGTGACCGACGTGGTGGGCTTTTTCGCCTTCCTGGGGATCGCCACGCTCTGGTTCGGGCTCAAATAGCGCTTTTGCGCAACGACTTTGGGCCAATGACTTGGCGTTAACCGCTTTCCGCTAGATTGGACCTTCGCATTTCGAAGGTGGGCCGGGCGGGCAGTAGTCATGAGTATCGCAGCGACCCACGCGTCGGCGCCGCCGCGCCGGCTGGCCGCCCCGCGCCTGGTGGCGGCATTGGCGCTGTTTGCGATCTGCACCGCGCTGTTCTGCGGTGTCGCCGGCACGGTCCTGGTGCGCCAAGCCGACGAATCCCATGAAATGGGACGCCGCAATGCGCTGGCCAGCGCCATCGAGGACCTGCGCGGCTCCGGCTCCGATGTCGGAGCTTTCGACCTCAATATGATCCGGTGGCTGGAACGGACCGCCGGCCTGAAAGACTTGCGGTTCGAGACCGAGCCGCCGGGTGCGGAAGCCGACGGTGCGCGGGAAATCCATCCGGTGCTCGATCGCCAGGGCCGCATTGTCGGCTGGTTCAGCTGGGCGCCCGACCGCTCGATGACCCAGATCATGAACCGGCTTCGCCCGCTGCTGGCGGCCACCGGGCTGTGCCTCATCGGCTTCGCCGGCGTCGCGTTATGGCAGGTGCGCCGCGCCATGCGCGCGCTGGCCCGCAGCGAGCAGCGCGCCTGGGCGCTCGCGCACCAGGACATGCTCACGGGCCTGCCCAATCACCGCAAGATGCTCGAACTGATCGACGCCGCGATGAAAGCCCGCGCGGCGCATGAGATCACGACACTGGCCTTCATCGATCTCGACGGTCTGGACGACATCAACGGCGCCTTCGGGCAGAGCATGGGCGACGCGCTGCTGGTGGCCTGGGCCGCGCGGCTCAGGGACGCGCTGCCACAAGGCGCGGCCGGCGGCCGGTTCGACGGCGACCAGTTCGCCGTGGTGATGACCGGACCCGATGCCGAGACCACGGAAACCGCGCTCCGCGCGCTCGCGGACGCCCTGGCGCGGCCGTTCTGGATCAACGAAAAGGCGGTGCAGGTCGGCAATACGGTCGGTCTCGCGCATGCCCCGCTGCATGGACAGAAGCGCGATGAGATCACACGCCGCGCCGATCTCGCGCTGCGTGCAGCCAAGCGCAAGACGCGCGGCGGAATGGCGGGCTTTCAGCCGGCCATGGACGTCGAGATCGAGGATCGCCGCTTCATCGAACGCGAGCTCAAGCGCGCCCTGACTGAAGGCGGGCTCGACGTGCACTACCAGCCGATCGTGACGGCGGACGGCGCGCGGGTTCTCGGCGTCGAGGCGTTGGCGCGCTGGCAGCATCCGGTGCGCGGCGCGATTCCGCCCATGGTGTTCGTGGCGGTGGCCGAGCAGGCCGGGCTGATGGGGAAACTCGGCGCGTTCGTGCTGCGCCGGGCGCTGGAAGACTCCAAGCGCTGGCCGGCCCTGACCATGTCGGTCAACCTGTCGCCGGTGCAAGTGCGCGATCCAGCCCTGGTCGATCTGATCGCCAACGCGCTGGCCGACGCGAGCGTAGCGCCGTCACGTCTGGTGCTGGAAGTGACCGAAGGCGTGCTGATCGACAATCCGGACGAGGCCAAGGCGCGGCTCGACGCATTGCACGGGCTCGGCGTCCGCCTCGCGCTCGACGATTTCGGCACCGGCTATTCCAGCCTGGCGTATCTGCAGCGCTTCAAGTTCAACAAGCTGAAGATCGACAAGAGCTTCGTGGCGCCGCTCGGCCGCGCCTCCGACAGCCAGGCTATGGTGCAGGCGATCGTCGCGCTCGGCCGTGCGCTCGGCCTGACGCTGCTGGCGGAAGGCGTGGAAACCGAGGAGCAGCGCGTGCTGCTGCGGCTCGCCGGCTGCGAGGAAATGCAGGGTTTCCTGTTTGCCCAGGCTGCTCCGCGCGAGGCGCTGGACCGGCTGCTGGCGCAGGCTAACCCGGTGCGCGCTGCGGCAAGCTGACAGGACGAAACCACCCGGCCATAATGCGAGTTGGGAGGTGGTCCCGGCGTCGAACGACCGGGGTCCGATCCGCGAGGAACGCTCCATGATCCCCAATGCGTGGCAAGGCTTCGACTTCGGTCTCGGCGCCGATGTCGACATGCTGCGCGACACGGTGCGCGGCTTCTCGCAGGACAAGATCGCGCCGCGCGCCGAAGAGATTGATCGCTCCAACACCTTCCCGCGCGATCTGTGGCCACAGCTTGGCGCGCTCGGCCTGCTGGGGCTCACCGTCGAGGAGGAATGGGGCGGCTCTGGGATGGGCTACCTCGCGCATTGCGTGGCGATGGAAGAAGTCTCGCGCGCCTCGGCTTCGGTCGGGTTGTCCTACGGCGCGCATTCCAACCTGTGCGTCAACCAGGTCCGCAGGAACGGCACCGATGCGCAGCGGCGCAAATATTTGCCGAAGCTGATCTCCGGCGAGCACGTCGGCGCGCTGGCGATGTCGGAGCCCGGCGCCGGCTCCGACGTGGTGTCGATGCGCACCCGTGCCGACCGCAAGGGCGACCGCTACATCCTCAACGGCTCGAAGATGTGGATCACCAATGGGCCGCTGGCCGAGACCATCGTGGTCTATGCCAAGACCGATCCCACGGCCGGCTCGCGCGGCATCACCGCGTTCATCGTCGAGAACTCGTTCCCGGGTTTCTCGACCGCGCAAAAGCTCGACAAGCTCGGCATGCGCGGCTCGGACACCGGCGAGATCGTGTTCCAGAACTGCGAGGTGCCGGCCGAGAACGTGCTGGGCGCGGTCGGCAACGGGGTGAACGTCCTGATGTCCGGCCTCGATTACGAGCGCGTGGTGCTGGCGGCGGGGCCGCTCGGCATCATGCAGGCGTGTCTCGACCTGGTGGTGCCCTACGTCCACGACCGCAAGCAGTTTGGTCGGGCCATCGGCACGTTCCAGATGATGCAAGGCAAGATCGCCGACATGTATGTGACGATGAACGCGGCAAAGGCCTACGTCTATGCGGTGGCCCGCGCCTGCGACGAGGGCAAGACCACGCGCGAGGACGCCGCTGGCGCCATTCTCTACGCGGCCGAGCGCGCCACCTGGTGTGCGCTGGAAGCCATCCAGTGCCTCGGCGGCAACGGCTACATCAACGACTATCCGGCGGGGCGCTTGCTCCGCGACGCCAAGCTCTACGAGATCGGAGCAGGGACCAGCGAAATCCGCCGCATGCTGATCGGCCGCGAGATTTTCGAGAAGACGAGCTGAGCAGCCGTTGGATGGCTGCTGCCGCTGCGCTGTTTACCTCTGCTTAATCATACTCGTTCATCCCTAGGCCTCTGACCTAGGGGAGCCTGAGCCATGATGCGGGTGCGATTGAAAGCCGACGGACGCTTGGTCGAAATCCTGGCCGACGGTCGCGAGCGCATGTTGCGGCCGCCATTGGCCGACCATGAGCGGCACGTCGATGCTCCCTCGATCGCTCCCGACCGGCCGCGGCAGGCGCCGATCGATGCCACCTACGCTCGGCATGTTCGCTCGCAGACCCGGCTGACTCAGGCCGAGTTCGCGTCCCGTATCGGGGTGCCGATCGAGACCGTGCGCAACTGGGAGCAGGGCAAGCGCTCGCCGCGCGGCCCGGCGCGGGCGTTGCTGAAACTTCTGGACCAGGCGCCGGACGTGGCGTTCTCGATCCTGGGGCCGCAACCGTCGCAGGGCTGACCCGCGTCAGCCAACCTGGCAGGGCCGCGTCCGCGGAGCGCCGGGAATACGTCCAGAGGAATAGTAGCCAACCGGCCTGACGAACGTCGGATTGCTGGGCATGGCGCCGATGTGCCTGCGGTCCGGATGGTTGATGGCGTGAGGCGCGCGAAGGCGTCTGCCGCCGTGGGCGCAACCGGTCTGGGGCTGCATCGGACGCATCGTCACCGGACGGGCGACGGGTACATAGCGAGCGTGCGCGCCTTGGGACCGGGCCATGCCCGAGCCGTGGCGGGGATAAGCGCCGGCATCGGCGGCGGTCGCGATCAGCACGCCGATTGCGGCGGTCGCGGCGAGAGCAATCAGAACCGACCTGCGAAGCATGGGGTTTCCCTTCGAGCTTTCCCTGGCACTCCGAGGTTGGTCGCGCTGGCGACGCCGAACGTTCAGTCCGTCCTTGATTCCCCTGGCAAACGTGCCCAATCCGAGGTTAACAGGCCGAAGCGGCGCGTGAGCCGGGCGGTCCGTGCCCCCGGTTGGCATCGTCCGGGCGATGCGGCATTCTTCCCGCGCCTTTGCGCCCGTGCGGCGCGCTTTCCGCAATTTAGGAGAAGTCCATGGCTGTCCCCGTCATCGAAGTTCACGGCGCCAAGATCCCGGCCATCGGGATGGGGACCATGACCTTGAAAGAAAAGATCTGCGTCGATGCGGTCTCGGCCGCGCTGCGCGCCGGCTACACCAGCCTCGACACCGCCGAGCGCTACGGCAACGAGGAATGGGTCGGCGAGGGACTGCGCGCCTCGGGCGTATCGCGCGACAAGGTGTTCGTCACCACCAAGGTCTATGTCGACAAGCTGGCGCCCGCGGACTTCGACCAGTCCGTCGACGAGAGCCTGAAGAAGCTGCAACTGCCGTTCGTCGATCTGCTGCTGATCCATTGGCCGAGCGCCACCGTACCGATGTCCGACCAGATCGCTTCGCTCTGCAAGGCCAAGCGCAACGGCCTGACGCGGCACGTCGGCGTTGCCAACTTCACCGTGGCGATGCTCGATCAGGCGGCCAAGCTCACCACCGAGCCGCTGGTGACCAACCAGATCGAAGTCCATCCGTTTCTCGACCAGAGCAAGGTGCTGGCCGCTTGCAAGAAACACGGTCTGTCGGTCACGGCGTATTGCCCGATCTCGCGCGGCAAGGTTCCCGGCGCCGAGGTGCTGGAGCGCATCGGCAAGGCGCACGGCAAGTCGTCGTCGCAGGTGTCGCTGCGCTATCTGACGCAGCAGGGCATCATCCCGATCCCGCGCTCGTCCAATCCCGACCACCTCAAGGCCAACCTCGACGTGTTCGACTGGAAGCTGACCGACGCCGAGATGGCCGAGATCGGCAAGCTGCACCGCCCCGACGGCCGCGTGGTGAACCCGCCGCATCATCCGGAGTGGGATGTTTGATGGCGGGGACGGCCAATCCTGTCGTCGAAGCGAACGGCGCCCGCATTCCTCTCGTCGGGCTCGGCACCTGGGACCTGCGCGGCAAGACCTGCGCGCGCATGGTCGAGGAGGCGATCCGGCTCGGTTATCGCCACATCGACACCGCGTCGATGTACGGCAACGAAGCCGCGGTCGGCGAGGGGCTGCGCGCGTCGGGCGTGCCGCGCGACGAGGTGTTCATCACCACCAAGGTCTGGCAGAGCGATCTTGCGCCGCGCGACTTCGAGCGCTCGACCCGCGACAGTCTCGACAAGCTGAAGCTGCCCGCCGTCGATCTCCTGCTGATCCACTGGCCGAACCCGAGCATTCCGCTGGCCGGCACGATCGGCGCGCTGTGCAAGATGAAGCGCGAGGGCCTGGCGCGCCATGTTGGGGTTTCCAATTTCACGGTGGCGCTGATCGAGGAGGCCGTAAAGCACACGACCGAGCCGCTGGTCTGCAATCAGATCGAGTGCCATCCGTTCCTCGACCAGTCGAAGGCGATCGCGGCGAGTCGCAAGCACGCGATGGCAGTGGTGGCCTATAGCCCGATCGCGCGCGGCCAGGCCAAGGGCGATGCGGTGCTGTCCCGCATCGGCAAGGCGCATGGCAAGACCGCGGCGCAGGTGTGCCTGCGCTGGCTTGTGCAGCAGGACATCGTGGTCATCCCCCGCACCAGCAAAGCGGAGCGGCTGAAGGAGAATTTCTCCCTGTTCGATTTCAAGCTGTCGGCGACGGAAATGAACGAGATCGTGGCGCTCGGCAGCCCGCGCGGCCGCATCGTCGAATGGGGCGGCGCGCCGAAGTGGGATTGAGCCGTTACGGTCTGCCCGTTACATCGACCCCGCGAGTCCGATGTCGGTCACGAACTTGCCCCAGGTCGTGATCTCCTCTTCGAGAAATGTCTTCAACTCCGCCGGCGGCGGACTTTGCATCGGGATCAGTCCGAGCCCGGAGATCTTTTGGCTGATCTCCGGCATCGCGCTGATGGCTCTGATTTCGGCGGACAGTTTCGCGACGATCTCCGGCGGCGTGTTCGCGGGCGCGATCACCACATGCCAGTTGGTCGCCGAGTAGCCTGGGACGCCCAGTTCCGCGATCGGCGTCAGGTCGGGCATGGCCGCGATGCGGGTCTTCGACGATACGCCCAGCGCGCGGACCTTGCCGTCCTTGGCGAGCGCCGCGCCGGTGACCGGGTCGGAGAACATCATGTGGATGTGGCCGGCGACCACGTCGTTCATCGCCGGCGGGCTGCCCCGGTAATGCGCGTGCCTGATCTTGATGCCGGTCTTGGCCATCAGCAGTTCGCCGGCCAGATGGACCATGGTCGCGGCGCCGGAGGTGCCGGCGATCAACTCGCCGGGCTTTTCCTTGGCATATTTGATCAGGTCCGCGACCGAATGGATCGGCAGGCTGGGGTTGACCACCAGTGCGAAGCCCACATCCGAGGTCAGCGCGACCGGTGCGAAGTCCTTTCGCGCGTCATACGGCAGCGATTTGTACACCGCGAGATTGGTGGTGAGGGTGGGGCTTGGGACCAGCAGCAGCGTGTAGCCGTCGGGCGGGGCCTTGGCGAGCGCGACGGTGGCGACGATGGTGCCGCCGCCCACTCGGTTCTCGACCAGCACCGGCTTGCCCAGCCGCTCGGAAAGCTTGGCGGCGAAGGTGCGGGCGATGAAATCCATTCCGCCGCCGGCGGCCAGCGGCACCATGAGCGTGATCTGCCGGTTCGGATAGTCCTGCGCGGTCACCTGAACGGGCAGCGCGAAAATAGCGAGTAGCGCGAAAGCGATCCGTTGAAGCGACCGCATGATGAAGATCCTCCCTGTCATGTTTCTAAAAAAACCCGACCGACTCGCACCCGGTCCCGGCCTGGAAACTGCGCTTGTGCCGCTTCGCCGGAATGTCGATGACGTGGATCGAGCCGTCGCCCTGGCAGCACACGAACAGCTCGTCGCCGCGAAACGTCATGTCCATTGCCTGCTCGCCGACCTTGATCGTGGTCTGCGTGCGGAACGCCGGATCGATCAGAGTTACGGTGCCGCTGTGCACGCTGGTGACGCAGACCAGGCTGTTGTCCGGGGCGTAGCGGGCAATCTGCGCGGGCTTGGTCACGCCTTCGAGCGGCACCGTCCGGGTGACGCGTTCGCTGGCAACGTCGACCAGGAACAGGTTCGGCTGCTCGTCGTCGACGGCCACCAGCGTCCCGCCGTCGGCCGAGATCGCGATGCCGGCAAGCGCGCGCGGCGTCTTGATCTTGCCGAGCAGTTTTCTCTTCGGCAGGTCGATCACTGAAATCGTCGCGTCTTCTTCATTCTCGGTGTAGAGGCGCTGGCCGTC
Source organism: Rhodoplanes serenus (assembly GCA_945897515.1). Lineage (GTDB taxonomy): Bacteria > Pseudomonadota > Alphaproteobacteria > Rhizobiales > Xanthobacteraceae > Z2-YC6860. The sequence continues at coordinate 32,811 of CAMDFO010000018.1, forward strand.
CGGCGAGATGATCAGGCGGTGGCCGTTGGTCGAGCCGGAATCGATGGCCTCGACCACTTTGTTCGTTGTACGGTCGATCACCGCGACCACCGCGCTGTTCTCGCAGGTGATGTAGATCAGCCCGTCGGGCCCGAGCTTGAGGGTGTGCGGCGCGATGTAGGGCCGCAGGTCTATGGTGCCGACGTGGGCGCGCTTGTTCAGGTCGAAGATGCAGAGATGATGCTGCGGATTGGGATTTCGGCCGTGGATACCGTCGCCGAAGATCGGCACATAGGCCAAGCCGGTCTCCGGCACCACCAGCAGTTCATGCACGGTGCGCGGGAATCCGTCGATGACGACCTCGGTCTCATAGGTCTTCGGGTTCAGGAACAGAACCTTCCCGCCCATCTTGTCGACCGCGATCATGCCGCGCGCGTCGTCCACCATCGCTCTTCTTCGCCTCGCTGGTCAGGAATTAGGCGATGCTAGCGCAAGCTCCGTTCAAATCCCATGCCTTGAACGCTTGATTTGGGACCCGAGGCGACCCATAGCTGCGCGTCGGAATTCACGTAGAGAGCGTCCATGACCAACGACAAGCGCAGGCTGATCGAGGGCATCATATTCCTGATCGCCTACGGACTGACCATTCCGGCGGCCAACTGGTTCATCGGACATGTCGGGACTGTGTGTCCGCCGAACGGGCCATGCCTGATCCCGGTCGCACCCGGTCTGATGGCGCCATCGGGCGTGGTGATGATCGGGATCGCGCTGGTGCTGCGCGATCTGGTGCAGCGGCGGCTTGGAGCGGGATTCTCGGCGGCTGCGGTCGTGGCCGGCGCGATGCTGTCGGCGCTGGTGGCGCCGCCGGCGCTTGTGGTCGCCTCGGCTATCGCGTTCCTGATATCTGAGCTGGCCGATCTTGCGGTCTACACGCCGCTGGCGCGCCGCCGGCTGGTCGCGGCGGTGGTGGCGTCGAGCCTGGTCGGACTGGTGGTCGATTCCATCATCTTCCTGTGGCTGGCCTTCGGCTCGCTCGATTTTCTGCTTGGGCAGGTGGTAGGCAAGGCGTGGATGGTGCTGTTGTCGGTGCCTTTCGTCATGGTTCTGCGCCGCCGCGATGAGCGGCTCGGCCTCGCACCGGCCTGAGGGGTCTGACATGAATCCCGCCTATGACATTCTGCGCAACGTCACCACGGCCACCATCACGACGGTGCTGCTCAAGAAGGGAATTCGGCGCTGCTGGATGAGCGGGCCGATGCCGCTCGTACCGGGCGGGCAGCGCCTCGTCGGACCGGCCTTCACGCTGCGGTTCGTTCCGGTGCGCGAGGACCTTGCGACGCCCGAGAGCTGGGGCAAGCCGATCTCGACCCGTGCCGCGATCGAGGCAATGCCCTCGGGCTGCATCGCGGTCGCTGACGCCATGGGCCTGACCACCGCCGGCATCTTCGGCGACATTCTCGTGATGCGGATGGCGCGCCGCAGCGTTACGGCGCTCGTTACCGACGGCGTGATCCGCGACAAGACCGGCGTGCTCGCCGCAGAGCTGCCGGTGTGGTGCCAGGGCACGGCGGCGCCGGCTTCGGTCAACGGGCTGACGTTCGTCGGGTGGCAGGAGCCGATCGCCTGCGGCGGCTGCGCGATCTTTCCAGACGACGTGATCGTGGCCGACGACGACGGCGCCGTGGTGATCCCGAAGGACCTCGTCGATTTCGTCGCGACCGAGGGCGAGGAACACGAGCGTTACGAGACCTGGGTGGTCGGCGAAGTCGAGAAGGGCGTCGCGCTCCCCGGCCTTTATCCGCCGAACGACGAAGCCAAGGCGCGCTATCAGGCGTGGAAGAAATCCCGAACCTGACGCGGTCGGACCGATGTTCTTCGAGCTCTCCAAGATATTCGGCTTCTTCGCATCCCCTTCCAACGTCGTGATCGCGCTTGGGCTGTTTGGCGTGCTGCTGATGCTCACGCCGTTCGCGCGCGCCGGCCGGTGTCTGGCGGTGGCGAGTCTGTTGCTGCTGGCGGCGATCGGGTTCTCGCCGCTCGGCAACGCACTGATGCTCGCGTTGGAGGATCGCTTTCCGCCGTGGAGCAACGCTGGCGGCGCGCCCGACGGCGTCATCGTGCTCGGCGGCGCCCTGGGTCCCGGCATGTCGGCGGCGCGCGGCTCGCCGGCGCTCGACGAGGCGGCGGAGCGGATCACGGTTGTCGCCGACCTCGCTCGGCGTTTTCCAGCGGCGCGCATTGTCTACACCGGCGGCTCCGGCGCGCTCTTTGATCGCGAAGGCGCCGAGGCGGATTTCGCGCTGCCGCTGCTGGAGAGCTTCGGCATCGCGCGCGAGCGCATCGTTCTGGAAAACCGCTCGCGCAACACGGTCGAGAACGCGATCTTCACCAGGGAGCTGGTCAATCCCAAGGCCGGCGAGCGCTGGCTGCTGGTGACATCCGGCTATCATATGCCGCGCTCGATCGGGATTTTCCGTGCCGCGAGCTTTCCGGTCGAAGCCTATCCGGTGGACTGGCGCACCCGCGGCGCGAGCGATCTGTCGCGGCCCTTTGGCATACTCGCCGACGGACTCAAGCGCACCGACACCGCGACGCGCGAATGGGTTGGCCTCGTGGTGTATTGGCTGACCGGGCGAACCTCGGCGTTATTTCCGGGACCGGCCTAATCCTGCCGGGGCAGGCCGAGCCGATAGATTCCCTTGAAGTCGTTCGGATCGACCGGGTGGCCCTTGCGGTAAATCACCAGCCGGCCGGTCAGTGCGAGTTGCACCGCGCCGCGGCGGACCTGCGGCATGACCAGATGCCATTCGGTCCCGGGTTTGAGCACGCGCGCCACATCGGTCGGGCCGACGGTCTTTCCGGCGCCGGCGTCGGCGAGCAACCGCAGGATGGCTTCTTCAACGGCGGGTGCCGGAACGGTCACGGGCTGAATCCTTGAGAATGCCGATGTTGCCTTGCATCGGTGCAATTGCCACGCACGTCGCGGTTGCGCGCAAACCCCTCGGACGGCAACTCATGTTTGTGCATCTAACGGTATCGCGATATTCTGCGTGCGTCTGGACGATTCGGCTCCGAGTTTTGCGTACTCGGACAGACGGTGGCGACGGGGGTCGCTTCGGGGAATCGTCGAATGTCTCTGGAACTGGACGCACGCGCGAGCGCGGTTGAGACCACGGACGAGTTCGAGATCGAACGTCGCTGGGCCGAGACCATCGTCACCGTCATGGGCACCACGCTGGCCGTTCTGTTCGCTTCGTCAGTCGCGGTCGTGATGTATCTCGCCTGAACATCAGTCTGCAAAGATGCGCTGAGAATCCGAGGCGAATTGCCGCCGCCACAGGATCACGGCTACGGCGACGCTCGTCGCCATCAGTAGCCACGGACTGATGAACCAGCCGAGATAGCCGAGCGCGAAGAAGAACGCGCGCTGGCCGCGGTTGAAATGCCGGCCGGCGACCTCGCACAGCCGGCCGACGCGCGCGGCGTGGGCCACGGCTTCGGGTTGCTCCTTCTGTGAGGCGGGCGGCGTCGCGCCGACCATGATCGCCACATAGTTGTACAGCCGGTACGACCAGCCGAATTTGAAGAACGCATAGACGAAGATGAAGGCGAGCCCGATCGTCTTCGCCTCCCATTGCACCGCCGTGGTGCTGACGCCGAAAGGCAGCGCTGCGACCACGTCGAGGATTTCCTGGGTCGAGCGCAGCAGTGTCAGCGCGCCGCCTGCCGCGATCAGCGAGGTCGATGCGAAGAACGCCGTGCCGTTTTGCAGCGCAGCCACGATCTGCGCGTCCACCATGCGCATCTCTCGCGCCAGCATCTGCCGCATCCAGACATCGCGGTAGCGGTTCATCTCGGAATTGAGCCCGCGCTTGCGCTTCTCGGTCCAGGCCAGCGTGGCGGCGTAGGCGGCCCAGGCGATCAGGAACCAGGACAGCGCGATCAGGTCGAGGGTCGAGAACAGCATGGCAGCGTCCTATTAAAAAACGCAGCGATTCGAGCTTGAGCCGGATATGAGCATTGCACCGGCATGTCCGGCAAAGCCTTTCGGCGCTTGACCCGTTGGTCGCATCTGGCACCATCAGCGGCGCCCGCGGAGGAATTACGATGTCACAGACGATCACCCAGAGCAGCAAGTCGATGGTGGACGCCGCGGAGCGGGAGATCGAGACACTGTCGATCGAGGACGCCCTTAAGCTGCACGGCCGCGACGACGTGGTGCTGGTCGACATCCGCGACCCGCGCGAGCTTGCCCGCGACGGCAAGGTGCCGGGCGCGTTTCATTGCACGCGCGGCATGCTGGAATTCTGGATCGACCCGGAAAGCCCGTACCACAAGGCGAAATTCGCCGAAGACAAGAGGTTCGTATTCTTCTGCGCCGGCGGCATGCGTTCGGCGTTGGCCGCTCACACCGCGCACCGCATGGGACTCAAGCCCGTCGCCCATATCAAGGGCGGCTTCGGCGCCTGGAAGAACGCCGGCGGACCGGTCGAGCCGGGCGACGCGCCGAAAAAATGATCCCGCATTCGCGCCGCTAATCGCGGCCATCAGCGGAATTTGCTTGCCAGGGGCGGTGCGTCGCCTCGAAGCTTGGCCATCAGTTGAGGAGGGCGGCTTGGCGCTCACGCTTGTCATCGGCAACAAGAATTATTCGTCCTGGTCGTTCCGGCCCTGGATCGCGATGAAGGTCGCCGGCATCGCCTTCGACGAGATGCTGATCTCGCTCGAGGCTGCGGATTTCAAGGAGCGCGTGCTGAAGGTCTCCGGCACCGGCAAGGTGCCGGTGCTGATCGACGGCGATATCCACATCTGGGAGTCGCTTTCGATCCTGGAATACCTCGCTGAGAAATTTCCGGCGGCGAAGCTCTGGCCCTCCGATCCGGCGGCGCGCGCGCTCGCCCGCACCGTGTCGTCGGAGATGCATGCCGGGTTCCAGCCGCTGCGCCAGCTTTGTCCGATGAATTTCTGGCGTCCGGTGAAGACGATGCAACTCACGCCGGAAGCCGCGGCCAATGTCAGGCGGATCGACGCGCTGTGGACCGACTGCCGGACGCGATACGGGGCCGGCGGGCCATTCCTGTTCGGCGCGTTCGGCGCGGCCGACGCCATGTATGCCCCGGTGGTGTCGCGCCTGCACACCTACGCGGCCCCGGTCGGACCGGAGGCGAGGGCCTATATGGCGGCCGTCATGGCGCTTCCGGCCTGGGCGGAGTGGAAGGCCGCGGCGGTCAAGGAGCCCTGGGTCCTGCCGCACGACGAACCCGACTGGCCCGCGGTTCTGCGGGAATAGGCGTCCCGGGCACGTGGTGCGGCAGCCTGCGGGGGGATGCTGGCCCCTGTTGGGGCAAGAATTTGGCCAGGGCGAAAAAGTCCTTCGGCATTTAGCCGCGCCTTTTTTACGTCGAGAGCCTTGCCAAGGCAGGGGGTTATCCCATCTTGTTGCGCCAGAAATTACCGAGCGCGGGACGCCCCGCGACTCCAGTCCACAGGGTGGGCTTCTGGGGAAGGGGCGGTTTTCCGTGTTCATTGAAAATGGTCGGGAGAAAATCGCCATGCGACTTGGTATTGCTTTGCTTTCTGTCCTTCTGTTGGCCGTCGCCCCTGCCGTCCCGGCGGGCGCGCAGGAGGCCCCCGCAGGCATGAAGGGCCTCTATCTGCTGACCGACTACCCCGCCGTCACGGTGCGGCCCGGCAGCACCTCGACGGTCAATCTGCGGATTCAGAACTACGCGCTGCCGCCCGAGCGCCTTGCGCTTTCGGTGTCCGGCGCTCCGCAGGGTTGGACCGTGACGCTCCTGGGTGGCGGGCAGCCAGTCGCCGCCGCCATGGCCGCCACCAACAACAGCACCTCGCTGCAGCTTCGCCTTGACGTGCCGGCCGACGCTGCGATGGGTTCGCAGAACCTGACCGTCACCGCCAAGGGCGCGTCGGCCGAGGTCAGCCTGCCGATCGCCGTCACGCTCGCCAAGGAGCTTCCGGCCAAGCTGACGGTCGAGCCGCAGCTTCCTTCGCTGCGCGGCACCTCGAAGTCGACCTTCGAGTACCAGATGAACATCAAGAACGACTCCGGCCGCAATCTGGTCGCGAGCTTCGCGGCGCAGGCGCCGCAGAACTTCGAGGCCAGCTTCACCGAGCAGTACGGCAGTCAGGAGATCAGCTCGATTCCGGTCGAGGCCGGCCAGTCCAAAGGCATCAAGCTCAAGGTCCGCCCGCCGAGCACGGTTGCGTCCAACACCTATCCGGTGGCGGTGCGCGTGACCGCCGAGGACGCCACCGCCGAGGCCAAGGTTCAACTCGAGATCACCGGCCAGCCGCAGCTTTCGCTCAGCGGCCGCGACGGTCTGGTTTCAAGCCGCGCCGAAGCCGGCACCGAAGCCACCATCCCGGTGATCGTCGCCAACCGCGGCACCGCTCCGGCCGAGGAGATCGAACTCGCCGGCAACGCGCCGTCGGGCTGGAAGGTCGCGTTCGAGCCGAAGACCATCGACCGCCTCGCGCCGGGCCAGACCCGCGAGGTCCAGGCCCAGATCACCCCGCCGCAGAAGGCGATTGCGGGCGACTACATGGCGTCGCTCCGCGCCTCCTCGCGCGGCGAAACCGCCTCGTCCGACTTCCGCGTCTCGGTCGCGACCTCGACCATGTGGGGCATCGTCGGCGCCGGTATCATCGCGTTCGCACTGCTGATCATGGTCGGCGCCGTGGCAAGGTTCGGCCGTCGATGAGCGACACCGTCATCGAGGCACGCGATCTGACGAAACGCTACGGCCGCGCTACGGCGGTCGACGGTATTTCGTTCGATATCGCGCGCGGGGAAATCTTCGGTCTGCTTGGGCCTAACGGCGCGGGCAAGACCACGACGATCCTGATGATGCTCGGATTGACCGAGATCACCAGCGGCACGGTGCGTGTGCTGGGACACGATCCGGTGCGCGAGCCGCTCCAGGTCAAGCGCATGGTCGGCTATCTGCCGGACACGGTCGGTTTCTACGATCACATGACGGCGGTCGACAACCTGCGCTACACCGCCGGTCTGATCGGCATTCCGGTGGCCGATCGGGCCGCCCGTATCACCTCGGCGCTGGATCGGGTCGGGCTGTCGGACGCCGCCCGCAAACATGTCGGCAATTTCTCGCGCGGCATGCGCCAGCGGCTGGGTCTCGCCGAAATCCTGATGAAGGACGTCTCGGTTGCGATTCTCGACGAGCCGACTTCGGGTCTCGATCCGCAGGCCACCAATGAGCTGCTGGAGATGATCCGTTGGCTCAAGCGCGAGGGCGTGGCGGTGCTGCTGTCGTCGCATCTGCTCGAACGGGTGCAGAGCGTGTGCGACCGCGTCGCGCTGTTCCACTCTGGCAAGATCGCCTTGATCGGCACCGTGCCGGAGCTGGCCAAGCAGGTGCTCGGCGGCGGCTACCACGTCGAGGTTGAAGCCGACGGGACTGGACTGGCCGAGAAGCTCGCCGCGGTACCGGGCGTGCGCAATGTCGAGGCCACGGCGCCGGGTCATTTCCGGCTCTTGGCGGAAGGCGACGTGCGTCCGCAGGCTGCGGCTGCCGTGGTCGGTGCCGGCGGTCAGTTGCGGCGGCTCTCGGTGGAGAATCCTTCGCTCGACGCCATCTACAGCCGCTATTTCGAATCCCAGCCAAGGTCTGAGGGAGAGATGCATGCGGCGTGAAGGTTCTCCCAGGCGCGGCGTCGGCGTGGTGTTCTTCCGCGAGCTGTTCGACCACCTCACCAGCGTGCGCATGCTCGTGCTCGAGCTGCTGGTCGTATTGTTCGGCGCGGTGGTGGTGTATTTCGCCGCCGAGCAGATCCGCAACACCACGGCCGAGGACCCGTTCCTGTTCCTCCGGCTGTTCGCGCCGCCTGGCCAATCGCTATTGTCGTTCGTGACCGTGCTGAGCATCCTCATCCCGCTGATCGCGATCGGGCTTGGCTTCGACGCGATCAACGGCGAGTACAACCGGCGCACCCTGTCGCGCATCCTGTCGCAGCCGATCTATCGCGACGCGCTGCTGTTCGGGAAATTCCTGGCGGGCCTCGCCACGCTGTCGATCTGCCTCATCACGCTCTGGCTGATGGTGATCGGCTTCGGACTCCTGCGCCTCGGCATCCCGCCGAGCACGGAGGAGATGGGGCGCATGCTGGTGTTCCTGCTGGTCAGCATCGCCTATGCCGGGGTCTGGCTTTCGCTCGCCATGCTGTTCTCGGTCCTGTTCCGCTCGACGGCCACCGCGGCGCTGTCGGCGCTCGGGCTGTGGCTGTTCCTGGCGCTGCTGTGGCCGGCGCTGGCGCAGGTGGTGGGTGAGGCGATCTCGCCGTCCGATATCCGCTTCACCATGATCGGCATACCGACGCCCGACACGGTGGCCTGGCAGCAGGGGTTGGCGCGGATCTCGCCGGGCACGCTCTACGGCGAGGCCGTGGTGGCGATGCTCAATCCGGAAGCGCAGTCGCTGACCAATCTGCTGGCGCAGTTCCAGGGCCGGGTGCTCGGTGCACCGCTGCCGCTCGACCAGAGCATTCTCAGCGCCTGGCCGCAGATCGTCAGCCTGATTGCCGGCATGATCCTGCTGTTCGTGGTGGGCTACATCGCCTTCCAGCGGCAGGAGGTGAGGGCGTAGCGCTCCCGCAACATCAAGCGAACAAAAGCCCGGCTCAGGCCGGGCTTTTTGCGTTGGTGAGCATCTGCGCAAGCTCGACCAGGAACGGCTTCTGATAGTCGATGATCTTCTCCAGAGCCGCGTCATAGCCGAACCAGCCCAGCCGGTCGATCTCAGGAAAGCTCTTGCGTTTGCCGGACCGCGGCGGCCATTCCAGCTCGAACGAGTTGCTGGAGAATCCCGCGGGGTCGAAATCGCCCTCGAACGCGAATGCGTGCACGGTCTTTCCGCTCTTCTGCCTGACCGCGGCGAGCGGAATGAACGGACCCTGCGGCGTGAAGCTGGTTTCCTCGGTGAACTCGCGCCGCGCCCCGGCCAGCAGATCGTCGGGGCGCACCAAGCCCTTCGGGATGGTCCAGGCTCCGGTGTCGCGCCTGGTCCAGTAGGGGCCGCCGGGATGCGCGAGCAGGAACTCCAGCGCGCTTCGCTGACGGAAGGCCAACAGTCCGGCGCTGATCTCGTCCTTGCGTGCCATGGCCGGACAACCATAGCGGCCGCGACGCGCGCGTCATACCGCGATGATGGCGACGATCCGCGAGGAGCCAGGCTCGATGATGACGATGTCGTCGCCAACCACGAAATAGGAATAGCCCCGCAGCGCCGGATGCACGTCAACCAGCGCCGGCGGCACGGTACGGGATCGCACGGTGCGCGGCACCACGGTGCCGACGTCGAGCGAGAATCGTGCGTTGCTGACGCGTGGCGCGCGTGGCGTCAGGACGGCCGCGCGGATTTTCGATTTGTCGTCGTCGCTGAGATAGATGAGGTCGCTCTTGCGCTCTTGCGTCGCGTCGTCCGGCGCAGAATTTTCGGTGCTCGGCAACGAGCCCGTGGTTTCCGGCTCGGCGAAAACAATCGTGGTTGCGCACAGAAGTGCGACGGCAACCAACGGAGCCAGCAACATGGTCCGCACGGGATCGCTCCCTGTTAACCCCCCGCGGCCGCCGAAACGGTCGGGAAGGCAACGCCGCCAGGACTTTGGAGTTCCCCCGTCCCTGGAGGTCCTCGAGGCTCCGCCCAACGAAAAAGGGCGGCCGTTTCCGGCCGCCCTCATTCATCCTCGGGAAACGTTTACACCGAGATAACGGCCACGATTCGCAGAGAACCCGGCTCGACGATGATGATCTCGTCGCCGTGCACGAAGTACATGTAGCCGCGCCAGGCCGGCTGGATCTCGACCAGAGTGGGCGGAACCGCCACCACACGCACGGTGCGCGGCACCACGTTGCCGACGCTGATCGAGAAGTTGACGTTGGTCACGCGCGGCGCGCTGCCGGTGAGCACCGTCGAGCGGATCTTGGTTTTCTGCTCGGCCGTGAACGACACCGACGCGCCGCTCGGCGAAGCCGACCCTTGAGCGGTGGTGCTGGAACCCTGCCGGGGCGCCGTGGCGCTGGAGCCCGACTGTTGCGCCGGAGCCTGTTGGGCGCCCTGCGGCGTGCTGCGCTGTTGCTGAGCGCTCGGCTGCGATTGCGTGGGCTGAGCCGCCTGGCTCGGGCTCTTCGAGGGCTCGCTCGCCTTCTGCTGCGTTGACTGACCGCCCGGCGCGGCCTGGCCGGTGGTGCTCTGCCCCCGCCGCTGATCGTCGGACTGCGCCTTCATGTCGCCGCTGTTCGGCTTGGTCTCGGCAGCCATGTCGGGCGCGACCTTGCCGGCCGGCGCGACCTTCTCGGCCGGGGCGTTCTGCACCGCGGCAGGCGCGCGTGCGGGCTGTTCGGACTTCTGCGCCGGGCCGTCCTGCTTCTGGGCCGAGGCGATGCCCAGGCTTGCAATCAGTGTAACGGCAGCCACCGTCGCCAAGAGCGATTTTTTCATTCTGTGGTCTCCTTCGTAGTCCCCTCGTGACCGTGATCGGTCACAGAGCCAACGTCGGTTTCACAGGCGCAGTTCCGGCATTTCCGAATTTTCATATTGGTTCCTCCCTGAAGGGCCGTTCATTCGCAGGCGGGTCGCGCGTATAGTGCATAAGAGGGGAGAATCGATTGCCGCTCGCAACCATCGTCGATCCGAATTCCGAAGACTTCCGCGCCAACGCCGAGCGCATGCGCGCGCTCGCCGACGAATTGACGAAACGCCGCGCCGAGGCCGCGCAGGGCGGCAACGCGCGCGCACGGGAGCGCCACCTGTCGCGCGGAAAGCTTCTTCCGCGCGACAGGGTGATGACGCTGCTCGATCCCGGCGCGCCGTTTCTGGAGCTGTCGCCGCTTGCCGCCAACGGCATGTATGACGACGCGATCCACGGCGCGGGGCTGATCACCGGGGTCGGCCGCGTCGAGGGCCGCGAATGCGTGATCGTGTGCAACGACTCCACGGTCAAGGGCGGCACCTACTACCCGATGACGGTGAAGAAGCATCTGCGCGCTCAGGAGATCGCCCGTGAGAACCGGCTGCCGTGCATCTACCTGGTCGATTCAGGCGGCGCCAACCTGCCGCATCAGACCGATGTGTTTCCCGACCGCGAGCATTTCGGCCGCATCTTTTACAACCAGGCGACACTTTCCTCACTTCGCATTCCGCAGATCGCAGTCGTGATGGGCTCGTGCACCGCCGGCGGAGCCTATGTGCCGGCGATGTCGGACGAGACCATCATCGTCAAGAACCAGGGCACGATCTTCCTCGGCGGTCCGCCGCTGGTGAAGGCCGCGACCGGGGAGGTGGTCACGGCCGAGGAACTGGGTGGCGCCGACGTGCACACCCGCAAATCGGGAGTCGCCGATCATCTGGCGGCGGACGACAACCACGCGCTGGCGCTCGCTCGCCGCATCGTGTTCAACCTCAACACCAGAAAGACCGTCGACATTCCGCTGCTCGCCTCGCGCGAGCCGAAATATTCCGCGGCCGAACTCGACGGCATCGTGCCGGCCGACACGCGCAAGCAGTACGACGTCCGCGAATTGATCGCGCGGCTGGTCGACGCGTCCGAGTTCGACGAGTTCAAGGCGCTCTACGGCGCCACGCTGGTGACCGGATTCGCGCATCTGCACGGAATGCCGGTCGGCATTCTCGGCAACAACGGAATTTTATTTTCGGAAAGCGCGCAGAAGGCCGCCCATTTCATCGAGCTGTGCTGCCAGCGCCGCATCCCGCTGCTGTTCCTGCAGAACATCTCGGGTTTCATGGTCGGCCGCGACTACGAGGCCGGCGGCATCGCCAAGGAGGGCGCCAAGATGGTGACCGCGGTGGCCTGTGCGCAGGTGCCGAAAATCACCCTGATCGTCGGCGGCACGTTTGGCGCCGGCAACTACGGCATGTGCGGGCGGGCGTACTCTCCGCGCTTCCTGTTCACCTGGCCGAACGCGCGCATCTCGGTCATGGGCGGCGAGCAGGCCGCGTCGGTGCTGGCGACGGTGAAGCGGGAGGGCATCGAAGGCGGTGGGGGTGCGTGGAGCGCGGAGGACGAGGACGCGTTCAAGGCGCCGATCCGCGCGCAATACGAGGAAGAGGGCAATCCGTATTACGCCACCGCGCGATTGTGGGACGACGGGATCATCCTGCCGAGCGAGACGCGTCGGGTGCTGGCACTGGCGTTCTCGGCGGCGCTCAACGCACCGGTGCCGGAGACGAGGTTTGGGGTGTTTCGGATGTGAGCCACGTTGCTCTTCCGCATTCCAGCATTGTCGTCATGCCCGGCCTTGTGCCGGGCATACAGGTCTTTGGAGTCGCTGAAGAAGGCGTGGATGGCCGGGTCAAGCCCGGCCATGACTGCGGAGATGTTCGCCCTCCGATCGCGTGTGCCTACCGCGCCTCCGCCTGCCTCCGCTTCGGCGTCACCTGAATGATCCGGTTGCTGCTGCTCTGGTGGATCAGCAGGTTGCCCTCGCGGGTCCCGCGCATATGGCGGACGTGGCCGGCGTGAACGTTGCCCGACGGGATCGCCCAGCTCTGGAAGGATTCGGCCTTGGGATCGAAGCGCACCAGCGCGTCCGGCCGCTGGAACGACTCGTTGTACCAGACGATGCCGTCCACGATCGCGATCGCGTAGGGGTGCGACTTCGGCCCGCTCGGCGATGGCCATTCCTTGACCTCGCCGGTCTTCGGGTCGAGCCGGCCGAGGCGGCCGAGGCTGGAGTTGACGTACCAGATCATCCCGTCCTCGGCGATGTCGAGGCGGCGCACCGTCGAGCCTTCCGGCAGCTTGTACTCGGTCAGCTCCAGGGTGTCCGGATTGACCTTGTACAGGCAGGGGCGGCCGTTGCACGACACCCAAGGGTTGCCTTCGGCGTCGATCTTCACGCCATAGGGCTGCGACCGCGGCGCGGTCTTCACCAGCTTGATGTCGCCGGTCTTGGGATCGAGGCGGCCGATCATCTGGGAGTTCTGCGCGGAGAAGAACATAACGTTGTTCTTGTCGAACTTCATCGTGTGCGGATCTTTCGCCGCAGGGTCCGGCATCTTGTAGACGGTGGCCTTGCCGGTGGCCGGGTCGACCATGCCGACCGAGCCGTTCTTGTTGCCCGTGTACCAGGGCCGTCCGAGGTTATCGAGCTCGACGGTGTGGGGGTTCGAGTTTTCCGGGAGCAGGTATTCCTTCATCGCGCCGGTCTTGGGATCGAGGTGGCCGATGAGGTTGCCGAACTGCCCGGACCACCAGATCGTGCCATCTTCCGCCTGCATCGGATCGCGCGAGCGCTGGCCGAGCGTCGGCATCGTCCATTCGGTGAATGTGATCTCGTTCGGGCCGGAGACGAGCTTGGGTGTGCGCCGCGTGTTGGGCGGGAAATTCGTCGCCAGATATTCCGTGAGCGTGGCGGCTTCGTTCGGCGCGCCCGACAGGTCGAGCATGGTGGCAATCAACTCTTTCCAGCCTTCGCGGGTGTAGCCCGAACTGCCGGTAATCAGGTTGGTGCGATGGCACATCGTGCACATCCCATCCGCCAGCATCTTTCCTGCGCCTTCGGGCAGCGCGGGCTGTTGAGCCTGCCCCTGCGCCTGCGCGGCGAGCGGGAGCAGTGCGAACATTGCGGCGGCCAGCAAAGTCTTCGTCGATCGAGCCATGACCCACCTTCCGGGAGTGTTTGTGAGTCTCAATTTACCAAATGGTTCGGTTCCGCGATACGTGGTTCGAGCGGTTGGCATAGGGGCAATGGTTGGGTAACGCCCGTCCAGAGCCGTCGCGGCCGTTCATGTGCGGCGCGGCTTGGACCGCCCGTAACCCGCGGCCGGTTTGCCCGAAAAGGGACGCGCCGTTTGACATTCGAGTCATGAGGAAAACACAGGATGTGCCTGATTTTAGGGCGCTTTTGTCGCATTCCGTTAACCAGCGCCGGTTTGACGGCACACCCCGGTTTGTATAAACACCGCCGCGCAACCTCGATTTTCGGTCTGCCTTGCTACGCTCCCCGAGTTTGGGCCGCGCTCAAGACAACTCCCAAAACTCGGATGGATGCCCATCGTGCGATGCACGTGCGATCGGTTCAGCAAAGCGACAAGGAGGGCACATGCCCGTAGGTACCGTTAAGTTCTTCAACGCCCAGAAGGGTTTTGGATTCATCCAGCCGGCCGACGGCTCCAAGGACGTGTTCGTGCACATCAGCGCCGTCGAGCGCGCTGGCATGGGCTCGCTCAACGAGGGCCAGAAGGTCAGCTACGAAGTCGTGACCGAGCGCGACAAGCAGGCCGCCGGCAATCTGCAGCCGGCGTAAGCTTCCAAGTTCATCGACCGAATTCGGCGCCCGGGGCTCACGCACCGGGCGTTTTCTTTTTCAGTCACCGCGACTTCCGAACCAGATCGCGGCGCTGAGCAGGAAGCTGAGCGCGAGGCTGACCAGCACGCTGGTCATGATTGGCAGGTAGATCTTGAAGTTCTTACGCTCGACCACGATGTCGCCGGGCAGGCGGCCGAGCCCGAGCCGGGTCAGGAGCGGCCACAGCAGGCCGGTGACCAGCAGCACCAGCGCGAAGATGATCAGGAAGCGGGCCATGGCTTCCACCATACCAGGATGACGGCGATCACCGCCGCCACCGCGATATCCTTGCGGCGCGCGGCGCCTTCGAGAGATCGAAGGACACCGTTCGTGCTGCGCGTACCCTCCTCAGGGGCAGCGAACTCGCCGCTACTGCACGACCCGATACAGCCGCTCGTCGTAGAGCGCGCCGGTCATGGAGACGAGCTTGTTGCGGAAATCCTTGGTCTGTGGGGCGCTGACATGAGCGTCATACGCCTTGCGGCTCTTCCAGCATTCCACCACGGTGAAGTGGTTGGGCCGGTTGGTCTGCTGCCAAGTAACGAACAGGATGTTGCCGTCGTGCTTGCGGCTGTCCTCGGAAAGCTGCTTGACCGCGGCCACGCCGTTGTCGCGCTGCGGTGGGATGACATCCACATGGGTCACCGCGCAGATGCCGGATCGGCCGGGCGTTGGCGCAGCCACCGAAAGCCCGTTGTGCTGCCGCGTATCGTTGGGCGCGACCAGCAGCGGTGCGAGCTTGTCGTTCATCTGCTTGGTGTGCGCGGCCGCGGCATGAGCTTCGAACGCCTTCTGGTCGCTCCAGGCGCCCAGCACGGTGAACCAGCCCCTGCGATGAATGCCCTGGGTCAGTTCGAACCGCACGTTGCCGGCGTCCTTGCGGCCGGCATCGCGGTACGCTTTGAGCACTTCGGTGGCGTCCTTGGCGGCCGATTGGGCGGCTTCGATATAGGTCACCGTGAAGAACGTCGCATCCTTCGTCTGCGCCGAGGCAGCCGTTGCTCCAAGCGCAGTCATTGCCATTCCCAGCATAATAAGAACCGAACGCATGATGATCCTCCCCAGGTTGCCGTCATTTGTTGATCGCTTTGTCTTCGTCAGGCTGTTCGCACTACTACGTTGCCGAGCGTCTGGCCCGCTTCCACCGCCTCATGCGCCGCCACGATGTCTTCGAGCGGCAGCGTGAGCGCCACGTTGTTGATCAGCGTCTTGTTCTCAAGCATGCGAGTGATGGCGCCGACGGCTGCGTCGCGCTCGGCTTGCGTCAATTCGTAGACGAAGACGAACTTTATCGCGATGGCATTGGTCAACATGAACTGCGCCGGAATTTCGGCGATCTGACTGCCGGTGCCGTAAACCACGATGGTGCCGCGCGGGTGCAGGATGCTGGGCGCGAGCTTGGCGTTGGCGGCAAGATCCATCTCGATCACCGCATCGACGCCGGCCTTGCCGGTGATCGCCATGACGCGGTCGCCGACATTCTCGCGTTTGTAATCGATGACATGGTCGGCGCCGGCCTCGCGGGCGAGCTTGGCCTTGGCGTCGGAACTGACGGTGGTCAGGACCGTCGCCCCGCGCGCCTTGGCGAACTGGATGGCGTAATGCCCGACCCCGCCCGCGCCGCCGGACACCAGCACCGTCTTGGCAGGACCCGCGACCTCGACGGCATGGTAGGCGGTCATCGCCGGAATCCCGAGACATGCACCGGCCTCATAGCTCACGTGATCGGGGAGTTTCACGGCCAGCGCAGCCGGCAGCACGATGTGGTCGGCGCAGGTGCCGAACGCACGTTTCCACTGCCCGTTCCAGGTCCACACCCGCTCGCCGATCCGTGAGGCCGGCACGCCTATGCCGACGGCATCGATGTCGCCCGCGCCATCGCTGTGCGGAACGACGCGAGGGAACGCGATCTTGCGGGTGCGGCCTTCGCGCGATTTGACGTCGGACGGATTGACGCCGGAGGTCTTGAGCTTGACACGGACCTCTCCAGGACCGGGCTGTGGCGTCTCAATCTCGCCAAGGCTCAGCACCTCGCGGGCGGAACCGTTTCTCTCATAATAGGCTGCGCGCATGTCTGGACTGTCGTGCCTCCCGCCGGCGGCTCCCTGTGGGCTCGCCTTGAGCTATTGTGTGCCTAGCACAGGGGTGGCCGCAACGTGCTTGTGAGCGGTCTTTCGCCATAGGAGGACGCATGCCTGCCGTCAAATTCAACACCGCGCTCATCGTCGGGGCGGGTTCGGGCCTGAGCGCGGCGCTCGCTCGCGTGCTGGCGACCGAGGGCATCAAGGTCGCGCTCGCCGCACGCACCACCGGCGATCTCGACCCGCTGATCAAGGAGATCGGTGCGCAGGCCTTCACCTGCGATGCGAGCAAGCCTGCCGAGGTTGCCCGGCTGTTCGCCGATCTCGACCGGACGTTCGGCGCCCCCGAGATCGTGATCTACAACGCGAGCTATCGCACGCGCGGGCCGTTTGCCGAGCTCGATCCGGCGGAGGTCGAGAAGACGCTGATGATCGGCGCGTATGGCGGATTTCTGGTGGGCCGCGAGGCGGCGCGTCGGATGCTGCCCAAGCGCCACGGTGCGATCCTGTTCACCGGAGCGTCCGCCAGCGTGAAGGGCTATGCCGAATCCGCGCCGTTCGCGATGGCCAAGTTCGCGCTGCGCGGCCTGGCGCAAAGCATGGCGCGCGAACTCCACCCGCAAGGCATTCACGTCGCCCATGTGGTGATCGATGGCGGGATCAAGAGCGAGCGCCGGCCGGAACCGGCGGGAAAGACCGCGAGCCTGCTCAATCCGACGTCGATCGCAGCAACCTATCTTCATCTCATTCATCAACCGCATAGCGCATGGTCGTCAGAGGTGGAACTGCGGCCATGGACGGAAAAATTCTGAGAATTGGTCCCGCACCTTTCATTTATTTCAGCCGCGTTCGCGCGCTGATTCGGTTCGATCGTGGTTTCCCATCGCGAGACTGCGTTCCTAAACCTCTCTAATTTTGCGTCAGGAACCAACATTCTGCTCCAGCGTTGCCTCATGGGATAGCGAAGCGCGAGTACTGATCCGCGAGATCAAACCTAGGCAAGGAGAGAGCATCATGAAGCAGACCCTTATGGCGGCCGCGCTTGCGGCCATGGTTATCGTTCCGAATATCGCCAGCGCCGATCCGAATGCGGCGGGCGGTGCGGCGGCCGGCGCGGCGATTGGCGCAGGCACTGGCTTCATCGTCGGCGGCCCGGTTGGCGCGGCGATCGGCGCGGGCGTCGGCGGTACGGTCGGCGCGGGTACCTCGCCCACGACCAGGGAAGTCATCGTTGAGACCCCGGCGCGCGCGCCGGTGAGCGAGCGTAGCTGCGTTCGCGACTCGATGGGCAATGTGGTGTGCCAGGAGATCCGGCGCTAACGCGACGGCTCAGTGTGGCACCAAGAGAGGCCCCGCTTCGGCGGGGCTTCTTTTTTGTGCAGCGTTCGGATGTAATGCCTCCTAACGAAAAGCGGGGAGGCGACCATGAAGCTCGCGACAATTTTGGCGGCCGTTGTCTGCACTGCACTCATCGCCTCAAACGCGCTTGGCTCCGACGAGGCTGCCCGCAAAGAGCTTGCCCCGACGGGCAACATGCGCGTGGGTATCGCGGTCGCGCCGACGCCCGGCGCGGGCAATGTCGCCCTGGTGAACGGCGAAGCCAAAGGGATCGGCGCCGACCTGGCGAGAGAACTGGCGAAGAAACTCGGCGTGGCCGTGGCATGGGTGCCTTATCCCAATTCCGGAGCGCTGACCGACGCGGTGACGACTGGAGCGTGGGACGTGGCCTTCCTGCCGGTCGATGCGCAACGCAAGCAGAAGGTCGATTTTGGCGCGGCTCATCTCGTGCTGGAGAGTACATTCCTGGTCGCGCCGGGCTCTGCGGCTCAAACGCTTGCCGATGTCGACAAGCCGGGTTTTCGGATCATGGGAGTGGAGAACACGGCGACCGCGCGCGCGGCTGCCGCCTCGCTGAAGACTGCCACGATGAACCACCTCAAAGGACCGGATCAGCTTCTCGAAATGCTGCAGACTGGAAAGATCGACGCAATCGCGCTGTCGCGCGAGTCCCTCACCCAGATGGCGGCGAAGCTGCCGGGATCGCGCGTGCTGCCCGGGGCGTATTTAAGCTCGTTCGTGGCGGTTGCCGTGCCGAAGAACAAGCCGGCCGCGCTGGCTTATGCCACCGCCGCGGTCGAGGAGATGAAGTCTTCGGGCATGGTGCGCCGCTCGCTCGATAGCCTGGGCATGCAGAGCTCGACGGTTGCGCCGGCCGGCGTCAAACCCTGAAAAGCCGGACGAGCAGAGCCTCTGGCGTCCAAAACCCGAGGCTCAGTCCTATCTGTCCGTTCGATAAGCCTGCCGGCCACCCGGCGGCATTGACGGCGGCGACTACGCTGCCTGCGCCAACTGGGCTTCGCGCACCTCCCACTCGTGTTGCTCGCCGCACGCCGGGCAACGGGCGTTCACCCGTTTGCTTCGGATTCGCAACAGCGTATCGAGTTCGCTCTCAATCCCGACATCGATATCCCGTCCGGTGTTCGGGCAGACGAAATACAATCTCTCCATGATGACCTCCCGTTGGTGGAGGAGACTTGACCGCAACGTAGGTGTTCGCGGCGGCGCAAATGGGCCCGCGGGGAGAAAAATCAATCACAACCGGGTGAGGCCGCAAACGTCCGCCAACGGCCTGGATTTCAGACGCTATTTCAATAGTTTAGCGGAAATTTATATTGCTAATTTTTCACACTGCGACCCGGAATAGCTGCTATACTTGGTGAACGAACATTCATTGGAGCGGTGGGGGCTGTCATGCGGAGTGATGGTGTTCGTCAAAGTGTGCAGCGTGTTGCTGGTAACGGGAGACGTGCGTTGTTGAAATCTCATAAGTTTTCGATCGGCCAGAACGTGCGTTACACGTCGGGTCCGTTCGGCCGCTTCGGGGCGAGCGGAGCGTTCAAGGTGGTGAAGCTGTTGCCGCTGGAAGGCGACGAGCATCAGTACCGGATCAAGAGCACCGGTGAGGCGTTCGAGCGGGTTGCCAAGGAAAGCCAACTCGACCGCGATCGCTAAGCACCATGACGATTTCAATGGTGACGGGCCCCGACTGGGGCCCGTCGCATTTTCGGGACAAGAAATCCGGCGATCAGCTCGAAATCTTGTGCGAAAGCGTTGTCCAGGTTTCGCTGGCACGTTGACGCACGGAACGCCAGTTGTCGTCGACCACATCCCAATTGACCATGTTGCGCTGGGTCAGCGGGCCGGTGCCGCTGCCGGTGGTCGCGGACGGACCGGTAGCCCAGGTATCGTGCACGAATGCGGCCGTGATCGTCAGCAAGGCCCCAAGTATCATTCCAAACAAAACGCGCATGAGCTTCTCCCGTCCCGGTCAATATCTGGTGTTAGAAACGTTTCCGGGCGGCCTTCGGTTCCCGCGCCGGGAACGAGACTGCATGCGGCGCGTATGGTCGCAGGGGGTTAGGACCGGGGTGGCCCCGTGCTACAAGCCGGCCGCAGAGGAATAAGAGGCGGCAGGCAAACGTTCGTCTCACGATGATTGTTCAAAAGAACTTAAGGGAGGTTGCAGCATGACACCGACAATGCCGTTCCTGGCTCGTACCGCCGTGCTTGGCGCACTGGCGCTTGCGCCGGTCTTGGCGCCGATGCAGGTCGCGGCGCAGGATTATCCCGCGCGTACGGTCAAGATCGTCGTGCCGTTCGGCCCCGGCGGACCGGCTGACGTGTTTGCGCGCCAGCTCGCGCAGCACATGAGCGAATCCCTTAAGCAACCGTTTGTGGTTGAGAACCGCGTCGGCGGCGGCTCGATCATCGGCACCAACGAAGTCGCGAAATCGACGCCGGACGGCTACACGCTGCTGCTGATGTCCAACACCCATACCGTCAACGAATCTCTTACCCCCAACAAGCCGTTCGTGCTGATGCGGGACTTCGTGCCGGTGACGCCGATCAATTATTCGGATCTCGTGATGGTGGTGCATCCATCGGTGCCGGCCAAGGATCTGAAGGAGTTTATCGCCTACGCGAAGGCCAATCCCGGCAAGCTCAATTACGGTTCGTCCGGTCCGGCGACGCCGTATCACATGGCCGGCGAACTGTTCAAAGCCATGAGCGGCACCAACATCGTGCACATCCCGCACAAGGCGTCGGGCGAGATGCGCAGCGCCGTGATCGGCGGCCATGTTCAGATGGCGTTTGACGCGGTGACCACCATGACCGCGAACGTGGAGGCCGGTCAGGTGCGGGCGCTTGCCACCAGCGCCGACAAGCGCTCGAGCGTGCTGCCCAACATCCCGACGGTCGCGGAAGCGGGCGTGCCCGGTTACGAGGCCACGATCTGGCTGGGGCTCATGGCGCCGAAGGGCACGCCGAAGGCCGTCGTCGACAAGCTCAATGCCGAGGTCCAGAAGGTGATTGGAAAACCGGATGTGACGGCGGCCTGGGGCAAGCAGGGCGCGCTTGCGATGGTGATGACGCCGGCTCAGTTCGAGGCGCACCTGCTCAAGGACATCGAGAAGTGGGAGAAGGTCGTGAAGGCCGCCAATCTCGTCAAGCAGTAAGCTTCGCGCAATCATTCGACGGAACCGGAGCCGCGGGCCAAAAGTCCGCGGCTCGCATTTTTGGAAACCTCGGCTTTCCGGTGGCCTCATTTCGGTCGCTGCGCCATAGTAGGCTTCACGTTGCGTCGCATCGCGTGAAGGCGTCATGTCGAGTTTGGATCACTGGCTGTCGGACCTAGCTTCCACGGCGGGAGCGCCCACGCTCCTGCTCTGGTTGGGAACCGGCGCGTTGGCGGTGGTGCTGGCGACGTTCGCTGTCATAGCACTCCGCCGCTCCCAGATCGGTTCGATCGGCCAGATTGGGACAATAGGCGTCTGGCGCGCCGCGCTCCTGGTCGTCGGAACGTTGCTGGTCTGGACCTTGCTCGACGGCTCGACCTCCCGCGACCAAGCGGCGACGCGCCGTGCGCTCGATGCCCGGGCAGTCGAACTCACGGCGCGGGCGATCGCACCAAGCTCGCCGCTGGCGTGTCTCGACGGCATCACCAACCCTACCGTCGAAGCAGCCTGCGAGAAGGCGCTGTTCGCCACGCCGGAATCGATCGCCGCTGCGGTCGCCTATGCGGATGCCAGGCTGGCGCTGCTCGCCGATGGGCTGGAACTGGCGGCGCGTGACCCGCGCTACGAGGCAACATTCGAGCGATCGCGCCGTGCCATCGAGGCCGACCGTTTCGGCATCGTGGCGCAGGTTCTGTCGTCGCGCGGATGCACCGCGAGCGAATGCGGGGCGTTCAAGCTGCTGCGCGACAAGAGCCGCGTCGTCGCCAATCTCAGTGGGCGGGCCTTCGACGCCAATGTGGTGCTGCATGCGGCCGCGTGGCGTCCTGACGCCCCGGCGCTGGCTGCGGCTCCCGCGTCGATTCCGGCTTCCGCTCCCGCACAATCGGCGGCGCCGGTCGTTATGGGCGCTCCGCCGGTGGTGACCAGCGGCAATGCGCCAACCGGCGTGCCGGTTTCGAGCAAGTATGATTTCCCGTCGGCCGCTTCGATTCCGGCGGTCAGCATCATGGATGCCGAGCCGCCGCGTCCGCGCGAGCCTGCCCAGGATGCGAATGCCGGGCAACCGCCAGCCCCTGGCGCCGCGCGCCCGGCTGCGCCGCCGCCGCGCCGTCAGACCGCGCGCGAACCTGCACCGGCCGCGTCGCCGCCGATGCCGTTGTCGCCTCCCGCTGTGGAGCCGATGGCCGGCCCGGGCGGTTCGCAGAACCAGCGTTGATCCGCTAAGCGTCGCGCCAGGGCCTGACCACAGGTCCCGCCGGCTTTGATGCTATGCTCCGGTCTCGAATCCTGCGGCCGGAAAAGCAGCGCGATCCATGGTCTCGTCTGTCCTTATCGCCAATCGCGGCGAGATCGCATGTCGGATCGCCCGCACGGCGTCGCGGCTCGGCATGCGAACCATCGCAGTCTATTCCGAGGCGGACCGGCACGCGCTGCACGTCCGTCTGTGCGACGAGGCGCACCTCATCGGTCCCGCGCCGGCGCGCGAAAGCTATCTCGTCGCGGCCAGGCTGCTCGACGTTGCGCGTGCGGCCAAGGCGGACTGCATCCATCCGGGCTACGGTTTCCTTTCGGAGAATGCAGAGTTCGCCGAGGCCTGCGCTGTGGCCGGCATCGTGTTCGTCGGGCCGCCGGCGTCGGCGATCCGAGCGATGGGTTTGAAAGATCGCGCCAAAGCGCTGATGGAGCAGGCCGGCGTCCCGGTCGTGCCCGGTTATCACGGCGATCGGCAGGAGCCCGCATTCCTGAAAGAGAAGGCCTACGAGATCGGCTATCCGGTGCTGATCAAGGCGGTCGCCGGCGGCGGCGGCAAGGGCATGCGGCGCGTCGACAAGCACGCCGAATTCGACGGCGCGCTCGAGTCCGCGCAGCGCGAGGCGCAGAGCGCATTCGGCGATGCCCGCGTGCTGATCGAGAAGTATGTCGGAACGCCGCGTCATATCGAACTGCAAATCTTCGCCGACGCGCACGGCAATGCGATTCATCTCAACGAGCGTGATTGTTCTCTGCAGCGCCGCCACCAGAAGGTGATCGAGGAGGCCCCGGCGCCGGGGATGAGCGCGGAGCTGCGCGCGGCGATGGGCGAGGCGGCGGTGAAGGCCGCGCAGGCCGTCGGCTATACCGGCGCAGGCACGGTGGAATTCATCGCCGATGCCGCGAACGGTCTGCGTCCCGGCGGCTACTGGTTCATGGAAATGAACACCCGCCTTCAGGTTGAGCATCCGGTGACCGAGGCAATCACCGGGCTCGATCTGGTCGAATGGCAATTTCGCGTGGCGGCGGGCGAGAAGCTGCCGCTGAAGCAGGACCAGGTGCCGCTGCGCGGTCACGCGGTCGAGGCGCGCGTTTATGCCGAAGATACCGAGCGCGGATTTTTGCCATCGACCGGGACGCTCGTCGCGCTTGAGTTTCCCAAGGGCGAGGGGATTCGTGTCGATACCGGCGTCGAGGCGGGCAGCGAGATTTCGCCCTACTACGATCCGATGGTCGCCAAGGTGATCGCGCACGCGCCGACACGAAAGACCGCGCTCGATCGTCTCGCGCATGCGCTCGAAGGCACGATCGCGGCCGGTCCGCGGACCAATCTGGCGTTCCTTGCGGCCCTCTGCCGGGCGCCGGAGTTCGTCGCGGAGCGGTTCGATACCGGGTTCATCGACCGCCATCTTGCGACATTGACCGCTGGTGGAATCGACCGCGGTTCTGCTGCGTTCGGGGTACTGCGGCTGATCGAGCGCGAGACGGCGCGGATCGTCGGAAACCTCGATCGCACCGAGGCGGAACCGGTCTCGCCCTGGGACGCCACCGATGCGTTTCAACTGTCGGGCGGCCGGTCGCTGACGGTCCCGGTACTCATCGACGGCCAGCCTGCGCAGGCCCATGTCATCTACGGTTCCAGCGGTCCGTCGGTTGCTGTGGACGGCCTGTCACCGGCTCTTGATGCAGTCGCAATCGAGGCGGCAGATGCGGTGTATGTGCTGCGTCAGGGCCGCCAGACCGTGGTCCGGCGCCCCGATCTGGCTGCCACGGCCGCGGATCAGGCCGGCGGCGACGGTGTCATCAAGGCGCCGATGCACGGCAAGGTGCTGGCGCTGCTGGTGGCGGCAGGGGATAGCGTGATGAAGGGTCAGCGTTTGGCCATTATCGAGGCGATGAAGATGGAGCACGCGCTCCTGGCGCCGCACGATGGCTTGGTGTCGGAGGTTGCAGTCGCGGTCGGCGGCCAAATCGCCGAAGGCGCGAAAATCATGAGCATTGAACCGTCGGACGAAGCGAATTGAAATGCCGCTCCATCTCATCAAGCTCAGCGTCGGCACCGACTCGATCGAGGACCTCGAGGACTGGATCAAGCTGAAGCTTGCCGAGCAGAAGAAGCGCGGCGCGAAAAAGCCCGAGCGCGTCCACACCACGCGCATGGTCCCCAAACGCGCCGAGGAAATCCTCGCCGGCGGCTCGATCTATTGGGTGATCCGCGGCGAAGTGCTGTGCCGCGAAAAAATCCTCGACATCCGGCCGTTCACCGACAAGGACGGCATTGGCCGGTGCCGCCTGGTGCTCGATCCCAAATGCGTGCCGGTGCGGCCGCGGCCCTATCGCGCGTTCCAGGGCTGGCGCTATCTCGCCGCCAAGGACGCACCGCCCGATCTCGACCGCGTGGCACGTGGCACTTCGAAAATGCCCGAGCCGCTGCGGCGGGAGCTGCGGGAACTGGGTCTGCTCTGACCGGAAGACGCGTCGCGGTGCTTGAATGGGCGGGCCTGCGCGGCCTACCATCGCCCGGAACACGTCCTGCCATCGAGGCGACCATGGCATTCGCGCGTGGCATTGCATCCGCCGTCGTTCTCACCATTGCGACGGCGGTCAGCATTGACGTGGCGCCGGCTCAAACCTATCCGAGCAGGTTGATCAAGATCATCGTGCCGGTCACGCCCGGCTCGCCGACGGACGTCAAAGCGCGTTTGCTTGCACCGCTGCTGCAAGCGAACCTCGGTCAGACCGTAATCGTGGAGAACCGGCCGGGCGCGGGCGGAACGATCGGCATCAAAGCCGTTGCCACGGCGGAACCGGACGGCCACACCTTGCTGCTGCATACCGCCAGCTTTGCGACTGCGGCCGTGGCTTATCCGAACCTTGGCTACGATCCCATCAAGGATTTCGCTCCGGTCTCGACGCTGGGATCGAGTCATTGGTTTGTGGTGATCCCACCCTCGCTGCCAGTGAAAACGCTCGCCGAGTTCGTTGCCCACAGCAAGGCCAATCCTGGCAAGCTGAACTTCGGATTCGGGCTTGCATCTACTCCGCACGTGCTGGGAGAAGCGTTCAAGGTGATGAGCGGCGCCGATTTCGCCAGCATCCCGTATCGGGGCGGCGCGCTCGCGATCGGCGACATGCTGGGCGGCCGCATCCACCTGAATTTCGGCACGCCGGCGACGCTGCTGCCGCTGATCCGGGACGGCAGGATCAGGGCCATTGCCGTCACCAACGCCACGCGCAATTCCGACCAGCCAGACGTTCCGACCGTGGCCGAAGCGGGTTTCCCCGGATTGACGGCGACGTTCTGGACCGGGGTGATGGCGCCCGGCGGTACACCTGTCGCGGTGGTGGCAAAGCTCAACGCCGCGATCCACGCGAGCGTGAAGACCCCCGAAATGCAGGCCGGCATGGCGAAGACCGGTTTCGACACGCTCATCGGGACGCCCCAGGAATTCGCCGCGACCATCGCGAGCGACATCGAGAAATGGGGCGCGCTGATCAAGATGTCGGGCGTGAAGATCGAGTGACCGGCAAAAGCTCGAAGGTTAGACCGCGATATTGTCGATCAGCCGGGTGCGACCGAGCTTTGTCGCCACCAGCAGCCGGATCGGTCCATCCTTGCGGGATATGATCGGCGCCAGCGTGTCAGCGTGGCGCGCTTCGAAATAATCTACGACAAAGCCTTCGCGCTCGATCTGCGCCCGTCCGACGGCTAGTGCGTCGACCACCGGACGGCCCGCCACGATGCGCTTGGCGCAATCCTTCAGCACGCGATGCAGCGTCGGCGCCTGGGATCGCTCGCTTGCCGAGAGATAGGCGTTGCGCGACGATAACGCGAGGCCGTCCTTTTCGCGCACGGTCGGCAGGCCGACGATTTTGGTTGGGATGTCGAGGTCGCGCGCCATCGCGGTGATGACCTTGAGCTGCTGGAAATCCTTTTCGCCGAAGATCGCGACGTCGGGGCCGACTTGCAGCAGCAGCTTGGCGACCACAGTTGCGACGCCGCCGAAGAAATGCGGGCGGAACGCATCCTCCAAGCCGGCCTTGGCCGCGCCTTGCGGCTCGATGCGCGTGCCAAATCCTTCGGGATACATGTCCTCCACACCCGGAGCCCACACCAGGTCGACACCGAGCGCCGAGAGCGCGGCGATGTCGGCATCCCAGGTGCGGGGATAGCTGGCCAAGTCTTCGTGCGGCGCGAACTGCGCCGGATTGACGAAGATCGAGACCACCACGCGATCGCAGCGCCGCTTGGCGAGCCGTACCAGCGCGAGGTGGCCGGCATGCAACGCACCCATCGTCGGCACCAGCGCGACGGATTCCTTCTTGTCGCGGAAGCTTGCCGTCGCGCGGCGCAACGCCGCAACGGTGCGGACAACCCGCATTTTTCCTGGCTTTCTCTTGGTTACTTTTGGTCTGCGCATGATCGTTCAGTTTAATCATGAATCGAGCGAATGTTCTCGCACAGCTTGATTCAATTCGTCGGAAAATTGAGATTGCCGCCGTGAGGAGCGGCCATGTTGAATGAAGGTGCGGGGCGGCCGCAATCCGCCCACGTTATCGTTCTCGGCAATGAAAAGGGCGGATCGGGCAAGTCCACCGTCGCCATGCACATTGCTGTCGCGCTGATGAAAGCCGGCCAGCGGGTCGCCACCATCGACCTCGACTCGCGGCAGAAGAGCTTCACAACTACGTCGAAAACCGCAGGGCCTGGTCGAAGCGCGGCGGACTCAATCTGCCCATCCCGACGCATTATTGCATCGCGCGCGCCGAGGGTCTTCTGGTCGCGGACAATGAGGCCGCCGAGTTCGGCGCGTTTGCGGCGGCGATCGATGCCGTGGAGCATGCCTTCGATTTCGTGGTGATCGACACCCCCGGTCACGACAGCTACCTGATGCGGCTTGCGCATTCGATGGCCGACACGCTGATCACGCCGCTCAATGACAGCTTCGTCGATTTCGGCGTGCTGGGCACCGTCGATCCCGCGACCTACGCGCTGACCGGGACCAGCCATTATTCCGAGATGGTGCGCGAGGCGCGCCGCCAGCGCCGCGTGGTGGATCGCGCCACCACCGACTGGATCGTGGTTCGTAACCGCCTCTCGATGCTCGGCTCGCGCAACAAGAAAATGGTGGGCGAGGGGCTTCAGGAGCTTGCGCTGCGGCTCGGATTTCGCGCCGTGGACGGCTTCGCCGAGCGGGTGATCTTCCGCGAATTCTACCCGCGCGGGCTGACCGCGCTCGACGACCTCGAGGAGGCGACGCTCGGCACCAAGCCCAGCATGTCGCACGTCACCGCGCGCCAGGAGGTCGAAAGCTTGATTGCCATGCTCAAGCTGCCGTTCGACGAGCGGGGCCAGCGCCGCGCCGCCGCCCGCAAGGAGTGGTTCGCCAACGTCGACCAGCCGCTGGAACTGCACGATATCCTGGCCACCTGACGGTTTGTCGCGACCCATTGCGCCGCGCGCGCGAATTGGCACTTATAGGGCGGGTTCAACACCGCCCGATAGGCTGATGGCGAAAGACCGCACTCCGACTCCAACCGGCAAGACGCCGGCCGCGACCTCCTCGCGCGCCGATATCGACGCCTTTCTCGCCCAGGTGAAATCGCTTGGGCCGGCGGGCGTGGCTGGCCAGCGCGGCCGGATGATCTTTTCGCTCGACGCCACCATGAGTCGTCAGCCGCTGTGGGACACCGCCTGCAAGCTGCAAGCCGACATGTTTCGCGAAGCGGCTGCGATCGGCGGTCTCGACGTGCAACTGGTCTACTACCGCGGGCTTGCCGAGTGCCGCGCCTCGCGTTGGGTCTCCGATGCCACCCAGCTCGCTGGCCTGATGGAAAAGATCGATTGCCGCGGCGGCCACAGCCAGATCGGGAAAATTCTCGCGCACGCCCGGCGGGAAAGCGAGCAGAAGAAGGTCCAGGCGCTGGTGTTCGTGGGCGACGCCATGGAAGAGCCGATCGACGATCTTTGCGTGGCAGCGGGCGCGCTCGGCTTGCTCGGGGTGCCGGCTTTCGTGTTCCAGGAGGGACACGATCCGATCGCCGAGCAGGCGTTTCGGGAAATCGCGCGGCTGTCGCGCGGGGCCTACAGCCGCTTCGATCCCGGCGCTGCTCACCAGCTCGCTGAGCTGCTGCGCGCGGCCGCGGCCTATGCAGCGGGCGGCATGAAAGCTCTTCAGAATCTCAGCGCGCAGCGCAACGCCGGCGCCGTGAAGCTTCTGCAGCAGTTGAGATAGCCATGGGGACCGTTCTCTTCGGCATTGTCGGCCTGGCGATCATCCTGTGGGCGCTGAACAACTACGTCAAAGCCGATCCCAAGAAGCTCGCCAAGCTGCTGCGGCCGGCGGGCGGGATCGCGGCCATCGCGGTGGCGGGCTTTGTTGGTTTGCGCGGCCACTTCGAGGTTGCGATTCCGCTCGGGCTGTTCGGCCTGGGGCTGCTCGGATGGGGGCCGTTCGCTTCCTCGGGCCTTTTTCAACGGACGCAGAAGACACCCGGCCAGGTTTCGCGCGTACGCGCTCCGTTCGTCGAAATGGAACTGGATCACGACACCGGCTCGATGCAGGGCATTGTGCTTCAGGGGCGTCACCAGGGGGCGGCGCTCCACACGCTCGATCTTCCCACGCTGCTCGGATTGCTGACGGAGTTCGATCCCGAAAGCCGCGCGCTACTGGCAGCGTATCTCGACCGCCGGGAGCCCGCCTGGCGTGAACACGCGCAGGGTCACGCGGGTGCGGGGAATGGGGCGACGCGCAGCAGCAAAATGACGGAGGAGGAGGCCTATCAAATCCTTGGCGTGCAGCCGGGGGCGGCGGCCGATGAAATCGGTCGGGCGCACCGTTCCCTGATGAAGAAACTCCATCCCGACCAGGGGGGCTCGACGTATCTCGCCGCCCAGATCAACGAAGCCAAGGAAGTTCTTCTGCGCCGCCATCGCTGAGATGCTTCGTCCAGCCCTTTAGATCTTGAGCGCCATGCAGGCGATGTCGGAGCGCTTGAGCTGCTTGCAAGCGGCTTCCGCCTGGTCGCGGTCGAAGCCGGCAAAGCGGGCGCGGTAGTAGGTCTTCTCGCCCTTGCTGGTGCGTTCGGTGTACGGGTCGGCCTTCTTCAGCACGCCACCGACCTTGGTCTGAGCGGCGCTGAGCCGCTGCTTGGCTTCGCCTTCGGCTTCGAACGCGCCGATCTGGATCGCCCAGGTGCCGCGTGGCAGGTGGCGAGGGACATCGGCGGATTTAACGTCGGCAGCCTTGGCGGATGGGATGACCGCATTGCCGGCGGCGGCGACAGCGGCGGGCAGTACGCCGAGGATGCCGGGGCGGGCGCCCTGAGGCGCCGGGTCGGCCTTGGCTTCGGCGGCGATGGGAGCGAGCGCGGCGGTCTGGATTGGTGCCGGCTTGGCAGCCGGAGCGGGTGCCGGCACGGACACCGGCGTGGCATTGGCGGCGGCCAGCTTGACCACCACGGTCTTGACCGGCACGGGCTTGATCGGCTCGGTCGAACCGCGCCGCGGTGCCGCGATCGTGGCGGTAGACTCCGCCGGAGCCGGCGCGCTCTGGGCAGTCGCGAGGCGCATCTTCGGGGGCGCGGGCACGGGTACTGGCGCTGCGGTCGGTGTGGGAGTTTCAGCCGCTTCGGCAAACTTCGTGGTCGCGGTGCGCTTGGCCGAGGCCTCCATGATGTGGCCTTCGATCAGCGAGCGCATCTTCGCATCGCGCTGTCCGCCGGTGGCGCCACCCATCACAACCGCCACGATATCGCGATCGCCGCGGTGCATCGAGGTCACGAGGTTGAAGCCGGAGGCGTTGGTGTAGCCGGTCTTGATGCCGTCGACGCCTTGGACGCGGCCGAGCAGCTTGTTATGATTGCGCATGGCCTTGCCGCCGTAGACGAAGCTCGACGTCGAGAAATAGCGGTAGTAGCGCGGGAAACGCTCCTGGATGGCGATCCCGAGCAGCGCCTGCTCGCGCGCGGTGGTGACCTGGGCCATGTCGGGTAGGCCGGAGGCGTTGCGATAGACCGTCTTACTCATGCCGAGCGCGCGCGCCTTGCGCGTCATCTGCCGGGCGAATTCCTCTTCGCTGCCGCCGAGCGCTTCGGCGATCACCACGGAGGCGTCGTTGGCCGACTTGGTGACCAGCGCCTTGATGGCGTCTTCCACCAACAGGGTTTGGCCGGGCCGCACGCCGAGCTTGGTCGGGGCCTGTGCCGCGGCCTCCTCGGAGACCGGCATCGTGGTGTGGAGCTTGATCTTGCCGGTCTCGAGCCGTTCGAACAGCAGGTACAGCGTCATGATCTTGGTCAGCGACGCCGGGTGGCGCAGTGCATCGGGACTGGACTCGTGCAGCGTTGCGCCGGTCTTGGCGTCCACGACAATGGACGCGTGCTTCGGGCTGGTGCTCTGCGCGACCGCAGCCGGGCGTTTGGCATAGCCGCGCTTGCGCTTGCCGCGGGCGTCGGCGTCGTCGACGGTGGCCGCCAGCATGGCGGCGATGGTGAGGAGACTCAAAAAGCCCCAACGGAACCCGCGCGTGGCTCCGACCGGTACGCGATACATGATCCGATCCCCGTCCTCAGCCCCCAACCAGGCGCGCCTTCTGGACGCCCGTACCCCTCTTGGTTGCTTCTAGACTGTCGTGGCTCCGCATCCGCTTTCAGCGAAACGTTGCCCTGACAGCACAGCCGCCAAAAGTATGCGCGTGGGGTTGCCAAAAAGTTAAAGAAAATCAAAGGCAAATGCCCGCCTTTCTGGGAACAAGGTTATTTTTAGTGCGATGCAAAATAGCCCTTGCCTTTTTTGTGCACTGCAATATATTGCCTGTCATGCGGGCAGTTGAGCCGCGCAAGGTTCAGGCAAACATGGGCCCAGCCGCAGCGCGGCGGGACGGAAAGAGGCGGAAATGGTCAAGAATTTCGAAGACGTACAGAAACTCAGCAAAGACAATACGGACGCCACGATGAAGTCGTTCGGCGCGCTGTCCAAGGGCAGCCAGGCGATCGCGACCGAGTTCGTCGATTACTCGAAGAAGTCCTTCGAGGACGGCACCAAGGTCGTGGAGAAGCTGTTCGGCGCCAAGTCGTTCGACAAGGTGCTCGAGATCCAGACCGACTACGCCAAGACCGCCTACGAGGGCTTCGTTGCCCAGGCGACCAAGATCGGCGAACTTTATTCCGACCTCGCCAAGGAAGCCTACAAGCCGTTCGAGGCTTATGCCGCGAAGGTCGCCCCGGCGAAGTAATTCGTTCGCGTAGCGTTTGCGTTGGAAGTAAAGCCCGGCTGAAAAGCCGGGCTTTTTGCATGTCGCCCTTCCGGCGCTCCACCGCAGCGGCCGATGCATCGGCCATCGCCCGCCGATTGTGGTTTTAGGAATATAGTCTAAATATTAACCATTCCGCCCTGTCGCCGCGGCGGGGTCCGCGCCTATATTGGGCCGATGCTCTATTTCGAAATTTTCATCGTCATCTTCCTCGTCCTCATTAACGGCGTCCTGGCGATGGCAGAGCTTGCCATCGTGTCGTCGCGCCGCGCGCGCCTGCAGGCCTTCGTCGATCGCGAGGTGATCGGCTCGCGCCGGGCGCTGGCGCTGGCGAACGACCCCAGCAAGTTCCTTTCCACCGTCCAGATCGGGATCACCCTGGTCGGCGTCATCTCGGGCGCGTTTTCGGGGGCAACGCTGGGCCTGCGCCTGGGGCAATGGCTGGCCGAGCTCGGCCTCCCGCCCGGCATTGCGGAGCCCGCCGGCGTCGCCGTTGTGGTGGCGCTGATCACCTACGTGTCGCTGATCGTCGGCGAACTGGTGCCCAAGCAGATCGCCTTGCGAAATCCCGAGAAGGTCGCCGTCCGCGTGGCGCCTGCCATGACGATTTTGGCCAAGGTCTCGTCGCCGGTGGTTTGGTTCCTCGATGTGTCCGGGCGCGCGCTGCTGCGGCTGCTCGGCAATCGTGCGGCGTCGCAGACCGGCGTCACCGACGAGGAAATCCACACGCTGGTGGCCGAGGCGGAAACCGCCGGCATCATCGAGCCGGGCGAGCGGTCCATGATCGCCGGCGTGATGCGGCTTGGCGATCGCCGGGTCCGCGCGGTGATGACGCCGCGACGCGAGATCGACATGATCGACCTTTCGGACACGCCCGAGAACGTCCGGCGGGTCATCGTCGACAGCGTGCATTCCCGACTGCCGGTCCATGAAGGCGTGCCGGACGAAGTTTTGGGTGTGCTGCAGGCCAAGGACGTGCTGGATGCCTACCTGAGCGGCGACCCGCCCGACTTGCGCGCACACGTGCGCCCGGCGCCGACCGTGCCCGACACAGCCGACGCGCTCGACCTGGTCGGCGTGATCAAGGGATCGCCGGTGCACATGGTTCTGGTTCATGACGAGTATGGCCACTTCGAAGGCATCGTCACCAACGCCGATATTCTGGAGGCGATCGTCGGCGCGTCCCGCACCGACGAAGGCCCGGCCGAGCCGGATGCGGTGCGCCGCGAGGACGGCTCGTGGCTGCTTTCCGGCAGCATGGCGGCCGACGAGATGGCGGAGCGGCTGGGCATCGCCATCTCGGGCGACCGGGCTTATCACACCGCAGCCGGTTTCATGCTCGATCGCCTCGGCCATCTGCCGGCGATCGGCGAAACCTTCGAGGACCAGGGTTGGCGTTTCGAGATCGTCGACCTCGATGGCCGGCGGATCGACAAAATCCTGGCGCAGCGCATCGGCAGGGCGCGCCGCCGCGCCGCGCGTTAGGCCACACCGGAAAATCTAAGCAACTCCGCCCCGGCAATTCACTGCTGCGCGTCGGGCTCGCGCTGTCCCCATTTCATCGTCATCCGCATGCCGACCGCGATTGCGTTCGGGATTCGCTGGCTGTTCGGCGTGAATGGATTGCTCGCGCCGCCGCTGGGGTGGATGAGGTATTGTAACGTCGGCTGCACCGTCCAGCCTTTCTTGACCTCAGCCAAATAGCTCAGCTCGAATGCGGCTTCGTAGTTGCGCACGGGGCCGGGCGTTCCAAAGCCAAGCGCGTCCTGATCGAGCCCGCGCGCGCTGGAGGAAATTTTCGCGTAGGCGAACCCGACGCCAAATTTGTCGTTCGGCC
Source organism: Rhodoplanes serenus (assembly GCA_945897515.1). GTDB lineage: Bacteria > Pseudomonadota > Alphaproteobacteria > Rhizobiales > Xanthobacteraceae > Z2-YC6860. The sequence continues at coordinate 66,077 of CAMDFO010000018.1, forward strand.
GTGCCGGCCAGAAGCCGCTGACGTTCAGACCGGCGTCGGCGTAGAAATCGATCAGGTTGCGGTCGGGCTGGTTGGCGGCGATGCGGGCAAACGCGGCGATGCCCTGGTCACCCTTGCCGTCGAACGGAACCAGCATCTGCTCGATCACCGCGTAGGGCGCGAAGCTGCCGCGCCGTTGCGCCGGTTCGCCGTTGCCGGCCGGATCGGCCAGCGACAGACCGTCGGTGCCATAACGCTGATCGTCGAACCGATCGGTATGGAACCAACCGCCGAGCTTCAACGTGCCGGGCCGCCGCGGGCCGGCCTCATAGCTGTATTGCAACTCGCCCATCAGCAGCGGCGTATCGTTGACCCGGAAATTCAAGCCGTGCGCGTTGCGGTTTTGCGCTTCGCCCGGGCCCCGGCCTGCCGGGTCGCCGTTGAACATTGCGAACAGCAGCGTGAGGCGGTCGCTGAGCTGTGCCTTGGCGCGGAAGCCGAAAGCCGTCAGCCCGGACGCCGGGCCGCCGGACGGAAGATTGACGGCGGCGATCGCCGGCCAGCCGAATGTCGCGTTGACGAAGACGTCGCTGTATTTGCTGTTGAAGAACTCGACATCGGCGGACAACTGGCCGACCCGCAGCGAATAACCCTTTGCGAATTCCTGCTCGATCCAGAGCTCGTAGAGCCGCGCGTGATTCAGCGCCTCGGTACCGCTGAACGACATGAAATTGCCGATGTACTGGCGTGACAGCGAGTCGCCGTGAATGTGCATGACGTTGGCGTGAAACTTCGCGCCGGACCAGCCCATGAGCTTGTCCAGGTCCGCGCTCAGTCCGAGGTCGAGACGGCCCTGGTAGATCGCGCCGCGCCGCAGGCCGCCGGAGAGGTTCGCGGCCGACTCGGCGATATAGGTCAGGCTTGGACTGATGCCGATGCGCGCCAGCGAGCGTTCGAGCTCGCGAGCCGGTCCGGGTGGAAAATCGGCCCGGCCGCCGGAGACTTCAGCCTCGTTCGCCCGGACCGAAGTTGTCGGAACAGCGCCGGCCAGGCACCAGATGCCGACGAGGACGTAAACCCAACGCTTTGTCATACCCGCACGCGGCTCGTGGACCCACCCGAAAGGATGATGACGGCGGCCGCACCAGAACGCAATGCGGGATCGCTCCGCTGTGCGCCGACGATTGAGTGTATCGTCCGCAATCTCTCGCAGACCGGGGCTTGCCTCGAAGTCGCAGAGCCAGTCGGTTTGCCGGACAATTTTGCCCTGCTCATCAGGCCGGAACTTCTCAAGCGGTCGTGCCAAGTCGTATGGCGAACTCCAGGGCGGACAGGCGTGCGGTTCAAGTAGGCTTGGCGATCGTATTCGCTACTTCCCACTGGCAGTTGGAACAATACTCGATGTCCCGCCGTTGAAGGTTCAGTCCTCAGCCGGGAGAACCACCATGCGATTTTCCGTCATCGCTTCGACTGTCGTGGCCTGCGCCTTCGCCATCGGTGCTTCAGCCGCCTCGGCCGGTCCCAAAGGACAAGGCCAGGGCCAAGGCAGGCAGATGAGCGGGCCTCCTCCACATGCCAGCACCACCGGCATGGCCGCCCGATCAGACGTTGTCAGCAGACGCGGCGCAAACCGACGCGGCTTCTGTCCTCCGGGGCAAGCAAAGAAGCGGGGACGCGGCAGCGCTTTCAACTGCTAAGAA
>CAMDFO010000019.1 GCA_945897515.1 Rhodoplanes serenus
TAATAATAACAACAACAGCAATCCGAACCGGGGCCATCATCAGAACCCTCTGACCAGGGTTTATGAGTCCAACGGTCAGGACGTGAAAATCCGCGGGACCGCGCACACCGTCGCCGAGAAGTACCTGCAGCTTGCGCGCGACGCCGCGATGGCCGGCGACCATGTCACCGCCGAGAACCACCACCAGCATGCCGAACATTATTTGCGCGTGATCGCCACCGCGCAGGAACAGTTCCGCCAGCAGAATCCGTATTACCAGCCGCAGCAGGCGGCGCCGAGCGCCGACAGCAACGACGGCTCGTTCGATGACGACGGCGACGACGGCCAGCCGATGCAGGGGCAGCCGCAGCAAGGCCAACCGCCGCAGCAGAGCGGCCAGCCTCAGCAAAATCATCAGCCGCAGCAGAATCATCAGCCGGTTCATCAGAACCAGCCGAACTACGGCAATCAGCAGCCATCCTATCCGCCGCGCGAGCAGCCGCAGCCCTACGTCCCGCAGCACCAGCCGCAACCGCAGCAGGCGCGCCCGCAACACCAGCCGCAACCGCAACCGCAGCCTTCGAGCTTCGAAGGCAACAACGGCCTGCCGTCCTTCATCACCGGGACGCAGCCGTCGGTTCCGCAACCGGACGCAAACGGCCAGGGCGCTCATGACGCGGGCGGCGACCGCTTCCCGTTGCACCGCCGCCGCCGGCGCCATCGCGGCCCGCGGCCGGAAGGCGGAGCGCCGGATTTCCAACGCGATCCGGTCACCGAATAATTTGTTTCGATCGACGATGCGAAACGGCCGGGCTTGCCCGGCCGTTTTTTATCGAAGCTGCCGCGCCGCGCCGCCCGGCGAAGGCGCGAGCACCGGCTCGAGCGACGGCATCAGCGCGCGCTTCTCGCGGCGGGCCGGAACGGCGCGATAGACCTGTTTGGTCGCTTCGACCAGATGAACGCCGGCAAACGGCGCCGACAGCGTCGCGCCGGTGCGCTCCCAGGCGACCGCCGAGCGCAGGAACCAGCCGCGGCCAATCGGCGGCACGTAGAGCGCTTCGCCCCATGACACCGGCGTAAACCAGGTCTCGCGCAACAGATGCGTGATCTGCGAGCGCGAATAGGGCCGGCCGTGACCGAATGGAGTGGTGTCCATGCGCGCCCACAGCCCGCGCCGGTTCGGCACCACGGCGAGCAACTGCCCACCCGCGGAAAGCACGCGCCAAATCTCGCGCAACAGCGCGACCGGATCCGGCGCCATTTCCAGCGCGTGAACCAGCAGCACGCGGTCGATCGAAGCATCCGGCAACGGAAGGTCGAGCTCCTCGACCAACGCCGCGAGCGCGGGCCGCGTCGACGGCCATTTCACCACGCCTTGCGTCGCCGGCATGAAGGCGAGGCAGCGCTCGGCTTCCTCACGGAACAGCCCGAGATAGGGCGTCGCATAACCGAGCCCAACCACGCGCTGGCCGTGCAGGTCGATCCAGCGCTTGCGGATGCCGCGCCCGATGAAATGCCGCGCGACCGTGCCGAGCCGGTGGGCGTAGAAATTGCGCAGATCGACGACGTCGATGGACATACCGGAAGTTTAGCACGAACCGGTTGCGGTTCGGGCGTTTCAGGAGCGGCGGTTAACCATGCTAGATTTGCGAGAACCCATGAGGACATCCAATGCCCGCTGAAACCCATCTGTTCCGCTGCCTCAACGACAATTACGGCGTGCTGATCCACGACCCGGCGACCGGCGCCACCGCGGCCATCGACGCGCCGGAAAGCGCGCCGGTCGAAGCCGCGCTCAAGGCCAAGGGCTGGAAGCTGACCGACATCCTGGTGACGCATCATCACGGCGACCACACCGGCGGCATCGCCGACCTGAAGCAACGCCACGGCTGCCGGGTGGTGGCGCCGCAGGCCGAGGCCGGAAAAATTCCGCTGGTGGATGAGACCGTGCGCGAGGGCGACACGGTGCGGGTCGGCAATCTGTCGGCCAATGTGATCGAGACGCCCGGTCACACGTCCGGTCACATCACGTTCTGGTTTCACGGCGACAAGATCGCATTCGCCGGCGACACGCTGTTCTCGATCGGCTGCGGGCGTGTGATCGAGGGCACGCCGGAGATGATGTGGGATTCGCTGCGCAAGCTGCGCGACCTGCCGGGCGATACGCGGGTCTATTGCGGCCACGAGTACACGCTGGCCAACATCAAGTTCGCCCAGACCATCGAGCCGGACAACAAGGCGCTGGCGGCACGCGCTGCGGAAGCCGCGAAACAGATCGCGGCCGGCCAGTTTACCATTCCGACCACGATCGACGAGGAGAAGGCAGCGAACGTGTTCCTGCGCGCCGACGTGCCGGCAGTCGCGGCGGCGGTGGGGTTGTCGGGCAAGCCCGCGGCGCAGGTGTTCGCCGAGGTGCGGGCGAGGAAGAATAAGTTTTAGCGGTGCGCGCGATGCGCTTTGCACACCACACTCTCCGCTGTCATGCCCGGGCTTGACCCGCCTGCGGGCCGTAGCGGTCGTTGAAAGGGGTGCGCGTGGCACCCCTTCGGCGGGCGAAGGCCCGGGCATCCATGAGATGGTGCGGCGAACATTGACCGTACGTTCGGTTGTCGCGGATGAACCGTATGGATTGCCGGGTCAAGCCCGGCAATGACAGCGGAGAGAGGTGCTGCGCTGCGCCCGGGACAAAAAGAAAAACTAATCCTTCGCGCGCTCGACGTAGGAATTGTCCTCGGTCATCACCACGATGCGCGTACCCGGCCCAATGAACGGCGGCACCATGGTGCGCAGGCCGTTCGACAGCACCGCGGGCTTGTAGGACGACGACGCAGTCTGGCCCTTGGTTGCCGGTTCGGTGTCGACCACTTCGAGCGTGGCGCGCTGCGGCATCTCGATGGCGACCACCACGTTCTCGAACACGCTGAGCTTCACCATCATTTCCGGCGCGAGGTAATCCTTGGCGGCGCCGATGACGTCCTCGGTGACCTGGACCTGCTCGTAGTTTTCCAGGTTCATGAAATGATAGCCGTCGCCGTCGTTGTAGAGGAACTGGTACTCGCGATCCTCCACGTGGGCGCGTTCGACCTGCTCGGTGGTCTTGTAGCGCTGCGTGGTCTTCACGCCGTCGCTGATACGCCGCATGTCGACCTGCGTGGTCGGCGTGCCCTTGCCGGGATGAAAGCTTTCGGCGGTCAGGACGATGTAGAGCTTGCTGTCGATCTCGAGAACGTTGCCCTTGCGAAGCGAGCTGGCGATGACTCTCACGGGTCGTATTCCTTGTCTGGATGGAAAGGGGGCCGAAGGGCCGTCGCCCCTCTCGATTTCGACCGCACCATACCCATCCTGGCCGGCTTCGCCAGCATTTTCCCCAGCGCCCAAGACGCCTAAAACAGTGTTTATGAGGCCCGTATGACCGCACCCTCCCCCTGGTGGGACCAGAACGTCTATGCCGACCGGCGGCCCATGCTGCTGGCGCGCGGCCGCATCACGGCGGCGCTGCGGGACTGGTTCTGCCATCGCGGCTTCGTCGAGGTCGAAACCCCGATCCTCCAGGTCTCGCCCGGCAACGAGACCCACCTCCACGCGCTGAACACCGAGATCGTGGGGACGGACGGGGCGCACACCCCGCGCTATCTGCACACCTCGCCGGAGTTCACCTGCAAGAAGCTGCTGGCGGCGGGTGAGCCGAAGATCGTCACTTTCGCCCGCGTGTTCCGCAACCGCGAGCGAGGCGCCCTGCACCATCCGGAATTCACCATGCTGGAATGGTACCGGGCCAACGAGCCCTACGAGGCGCTGATGGCGGACTGCGCGGCGCTGCTCCGGGAAGCCGCCAAGGCCGCGGGCCACGCGCCATGGCGCTTCAAGGATCGCACCTGCGATCCCTATGCCGCGCCCGAGCGCGTCACCGTGGCCGATGCGTTCGCCCGCTTTGCGATGATCGATCTGATGGCGACGCTGCCTGGCGGCGAGCCCGACGCCGCCATGCTGGCGAGCGCGGCCCGCGCCATCGGTATCCGCGTGGCGGCCGACGATACCTGGTCCGATGTGTTCAGCCGGATTCTGTCCGAGCGCGTGGAGCCGAACCTCGGCCTCGGGACGGCGACGATCCTCACCGAGTATCCGATTCCGGAAGCAGCGCTGGCGCGGCCGGCCGCCGATCCTCGGGTCGCGCAGCGCTTCGAGCTTTACGCCTGCGGCGTCGAGCTCGCCAACGGCTTCGGCGAACTGACCGATCCGGTCGAGCAGCGCCGCCGCTTCGAACACGCGATGGCCGAGAAGGCACGCATCTACGGCGAGCGATATCCGATCGATCCGGATTTTCTTGCCGCGCTCGGCAAGATGCCGGAGGCCTCGGGCATCGCGCTTGGCCTCGACCGCCTGGTCATGCTGGCGACCGGCGCCACCAGGATCGAGCAGGTGCTCTGGGCGCCGGTCGCCCTGCCGGAAGACTGAGCCGCGACGCCGGAGCATTGGCCGCATTGACCGGCCCAATGCGCCCGACCTAGGCTGCGGCAACGATCACGCCAGTCAAACGAGGGATTGCCCATGTCCGCGTTCCGCGCCGCCGCCCGCATGTCCGCTGTCGCCGCGCTGCTGGCAGGCTCCGCATTGCCGGGGCATGCCCAGACCTATCCGACGCAACCGGTCACCGTGATCGTGGCGTTCCCGGCAGGCGGGCTCGCCGACATGATCGGGCGTCTGGTTTCGACCAAGCTGGCCGATCGCATCAAGCAGAGCGTGGTGGTGGAAAACCGCGGCGGCGCCGGCGGCAACATCGCCGCGAAGGCGGTGGCCAGCGCGACGCCGAATGGATACACGCTGCTGGCGACGACCTCGGGCCTGGCGGCCAACCTCACCGCGTCGAAGAACAGAGGATTTGAGCAGGACGATCTTCGCCCGGTCGCGTTCGTCGCCATCAGCCCCGATGTGATCGCCATCCATCCGAGCAATCCGGCGAAGAACCTGAAGGAGTTCATCGCTAACGCCAAGGAGAAGAGCTTCACCTACGGCAGCGCCGGCGCCGGCACCGGCCCGCAGATCGGCGCGGAGTATTTCTTCAAGGAGGTCGCCAAGGTGAAGTACGTGCACGTGCCGTTCCAGGGCGGCGCGCCGGCGATCACCGCGACGCTCGGCAATCACGTGGACTCGCTGGTGCTGACGCTGCCGCCATCGGTGCCGCACATCCGCAGCGGCGCATTGCGCGGCATCGGCGTGGCGAGCCCAACACGCAACAAGGCGATCCCCGACGTGCCGACCTACGGCGAGATGGGGTATCCGAATGTCTATTCCGGTTCCTGGGTCGCATTCTTCGCCCCGGCCAAAACGCCCGACGCGGTGGTGGCGAAGCTCAACGCCGAGATCAATGTGGTGATGAAGGACCCGGATTCGCTGGACCGGCTGGCGAAGGCCGGATTCGATCCGATCGTGATGACGCTTGCGGAGGCGAACGCCTACTACAAGAGCGAGGTCGAGAGCTGGGGCAAGATGGTTCGCGCGGTCGGGTTTTCGAACTAAGGTCTTCCCGGACGCCGCGACGCATAGGGCGTTCGCATCTCTCTCCACGTCATTGCCGGGCTTGACCCGGCAATCCATGCGATCTATCCGCGAACACAGACGTACGATCGTTCTTGCCGCGCTGCCTCATGGATGCCCGGGTCAAGCCCGGGCATGACAGTGGGGTGTGTGGCTGCGCAACGTGAGCCAATCCCATGAATGCCGCACCGAAAACCCTGCGCCATCTCTCCGAACTGAATGCGGCCGGCCTCACTAGCCCTGACCAGCGCGCCGCGCTCGAACAGGTCGCAGCGCGCTACGCGGTCGCGATCACGCCGGCGATGGCGGCTCTGATCGACTCCGCCGATCCGCACGATCCGATCGCGCGCCAGTTCGTCCCCGATGCGGCCGAACTCGTCGCCACGCCGGAAGAGACCGCCGACCCGATCGGCGATCATCCGCACAGTCCGGTGCCCGGCATCGTGCATCGCTATCCGGACCGCGTACTGCTCAAGCTCACGCACGTCTGCGCGGTGTATTGCCGGTTCTGCTTCCGGCGCGAGATGGTTGGACCCGGCGCGAAGGCGCTTTCGTCGCGCGAGCTCGATGCGGCGTTCGAATACATCGCCGGGCATCCGGAAATCTGGGAGGTGGTGCTGACCGGCGGCGACCCGCTGGTGCTGTCGCCGCGGCGGATCAAGCACGTGGTGTCGCGGCTGGCCGCCATTCCGCATGTGAAGATCGTCCGCGTCCACACCCGCATCCCGGTGGTCGAGCCGGAGCGCATCACGTCCGAACTCACGCGCGCGCTGAAGGCGAAGGGCAAGGCGACCTACGTGGTGCTGCACGCCAACCACGCGCGCGAGCTGACCGACGCCGCCCGCGAAGCCTGCGCGCGGTTGGTCGACGCCGGCATCCCGATGCTCAGCCAGTCCGTCCTGCTGCACGGCGTCAACGACAATCCGCAGGTTCTCGGCGAACTGATGCGCACGTTCGTCGAGTGCCGCATCAAGCCGTATTACCTGCACCATGGCGATCTCGCGCCGGGCACATCGCACATGCGCACGTCGATCGAGCGCGGCCAGGAATTGATGCGCGCACTTCGCGGCAGGGTGTCCGGTTTGTGCCAGCCGAGCTACGTGCTCGATATTCCGGGCGGCCACGGCAAATCGCCGATCGGTCCGAACTATCTTTCGCGGGACGCCGCCGGTGGCACACTCGTCGAAGACTTCAACGGAGGCCTGCATTGCTATCCGCCCAAGCCATAATCCGGCTGCTCGAACTCAAGCCGCATCCCGAGGGCGGGCACTATCGCGAGACCTTCCGCGACAGCCGCACCATCGAGGGCGGCCGCGCCGCGTCGACCGCGATCTATTTTCTGCTGGGGCGCGGCGAGCGCTCGCACTGGCACCGTGTCGACGCGGTGGAGACGTGGCATTGGCATGCCGGCGCGGCGTTGGTGCTGGAAATCAACGACGGCGGGGGCGCGACTATCGTCCGCCTTGGACCGGACCTCGCGGCTGGCGAGCGGCCGCAAGGCATCGTGCCCGCGCACGCGTGGCAGGCAGCCGAAACCACCGGCGAGTGGACGCTGGTCGGCTGCACCGTCGCGCCGGGATTTGAATTTTCTGGATTCGAGCTGGCGCCGAAGGGCTGGGCGCCCTGACCACACGTGTCCCGGACAAGGTGCGCCGCGTCAGCGGTGCACCGCAGATCCGGGACCCCGGTTGCTTGCAAAATAGAAAGCTGGGTCCCGGGTCTGCAGCGCACCACCATAGCGCGTCGAAGACGCGCGTAACCGCGCTTATGGCGGTGCTGCGCTGCGCCCAGGACACAGTCATCAGGCCAAATACTGCCCGCCGTTCGCCGACAGCGTCGAGCCGGTGATCAGTCCCGCGTCGTCCGACGCGAGGAACACCACGCAGCGCGCGATCTCTTCCGGCTCGCCGAGCCGGCCGATCGGGATCAGCGGCAGGATGCTCTTCTCCAGCACGTCCTTCGGCACCGCCTGCACCATCTCGGTGTTGATGTAGCCCGGCGCGATCGCGTTTACGGTGATGCCCGCGCGCGCCCCCTCCAGGGCCAGCGCCTTGGTGAAGCCGATCTCGCCGGCCTTGGCCGCGGAGTAGTTGGACTGGCCGAACTGGCCCTTCTGGCCGTTGATCGACGAGATGTTGACGATGCGGCCGAACTTGCGCGTCCGCATGCCCTCGATCACCGGCCGGCACATGTTGAACAGCGAGCCGAGATTGGTGTTGATCACCGCGCTCCACTGTTCGGGCGTCATGCGGTGGAACGGCGCGTCGCGGGTGATGCCGGCGTTGTTGACCAGCACCTCGACCGGACCGAGATCGGCCTCGACCTGCTTGATGCCGGCGGCGCAAGCGTCGAACGACGAGACGTCCCACTTGTAAACCGCGATCCCGGTCTCGGCCTTGAACTTGTTTGCAGCCTCGTCATTGCCGCCGTAGTTGGCCGCGACCTTGTAGCCGGCAGCCTTCAGCGCCTTGGAGATTGCGGCACCGATACCGCGAGTTCCGCCAGTCACCACAGCAACGCGAGCCATTCATTCCTCCCAGATTTTTTCAGCGTCCCTCGGCATTCACAGATTAGAGACGTCAATCGCAAAGGGCCACGGCTTTTGCCGTGGCCCGGATTGGCTCGTTGCGTTCGAATGATGCAGTGCGAAAAAGTCGCTTATCGTTCCACGCACATGGCGATGCCCATGCCGCCGCCGATGCAGAGCGTGGCGAGGCCCTTCTTCGAGTTCCGCTTGCCCATCTCGAACAGCAGCGTGGTCAGCACGCGTGCGCCGGACGCGCCGATCGGATGACCTATTGCGATTGCGCCGCCGTTGACGTTGACCTTGTCGATGTCCCAGCCCAGGTCCTTGTTGACCGCGCAGGCCTGCGCCGCGAACGCCTCGTTGGCCTCGATTAGGTCGAGGTCCTCGGCCTTCCAGCCGGCGCGCTGCAGGGCCGCGCGCGACGCCGGGATCGGGCCGGTGCCCATGATCGCGGGATCGACGCCGGCGTGAGCCCACGACACGATCCGCGCCAGCGGCGTCTTGCCGAGCTTGGCCGCCTCGCTCGCCCGCATCAGCACCAAGGCGGCGGCGCCGTCGTTGATGCCCGAGGCGTTACCCGCGGTGACCGAGCCTTCCTTGTCGAACGCCGGCCGCAGCTTGCCGATCGATTCCATGGTGGTGCCGTGCTTGGGATATTCGTCGGTGTCGACCACGGTGTCGCCTTTGCGGGTCTTGATCGTGACCGCCGCGATCTCGTCCTTGAACTTGCCGGCCTTCTGCGCGGCCTCGGCCTTGTTCTGCGACTTGACCGCGAACTCGTCCTGCTGCTGCCGGGTGATCTGCCACTTCTTGGCGACGTTCTCGGCAGTGGTGCCCATGTGGTAGCCGTTGAAGGCGTCCCACAGGCCGTCCTTGATCATGGTATCGACCATTTCGAGCGAGCCCATCTTGGTGCCGTTGCGCAGGTGCGCGACGTGCGGGGCCATGCTCATGGATTCCTGGCCGCCGGCCACCACGATGTCGGCGTCGCCGTTGAGGATGGCCTGGTAGCCGAGCGCGACCGCCCGCAGGCCGGAGCCGCAGAGCTGGTTGACGCCCCAGGCCGGGCTCTCGACCGGGATGCCGGCGGCGATCGAAGCCTGCCGCGCCGGGTTCTGGCCCTGACCCGCGGTCAGGATCTGGCCCATGATGACCTCGGAGACCCGGCCGCCCTCGACGCCGGCGCGCTTGAGCGCCTCCTGGATCGCGATCTTGCCCAGCTCATGGGCGGGCAGGCTCGCAAGCGCCCCATTGAATGCCCCAACGGGCGTACGAGCGGCGCTGACGATGACGATGTCGTCTTTCATCGGAAGTCTCCCACTGTGGCTTTCACTCTCGATAGCCCGGCGAACCCTGCCCTGTCCATATGACGGGGGCTTGACCGCAGCGCAAGGATTGGCGGCGTTCCGGGGCGTTTTTGGCCCATAAGCCGGGCCTTTAGCCCGGTCTGGCGCTGCACAAAGAAGTGGCCCGCTGCGCGGAAACCGCTTAGCCTTGGGCAACGGCACAGCGCGACCGGGGCGGGGCGGAGCGACATGGCAAAAACCGACGGGCCGATCACCATCAAGAAGTACGCCAACCGGCGGCTCTACAACACCGGCACCAGCACCTACGTGACGCTCGAAGACCTGGCCACGATGGTCAAGGCGGGCGAGGATTTCGTGGTGTTCGACGCCAAGACCGGCGAAGAAATCACCCGCTCGGTGCTTGCCCAGATCATCTTCGAGCAGGAGGCCAAGGAAGGGCAGCAGCAACTGCTGCCGATCAACTTCCTGCGACAACTCATCCGATTTTACGGCGACAACATGCAGATGCTGGTGCCGCGCTACCTCGAAGTCTCGATCGACTCGCTGACACGCGAGCAGGAAAAGCTTCGCGGCCAGGTCGCCCAGGCTTTCGGCATGAGCGGCTTCGGTGCAATCGAAGAGCAGGTGCGGCGGAACATGGAAATGTTCGAGCGCACCTTCGCGATGTTCGCGCCGTTCGCACGAAGCGGTGGGCAGCCTCCCTCGCCCGACCAGCAGCCGGATACGGCGGCGCCAAAGCCGCCGGCCGAGATCGACGATCTCAAGCGCCAGATGGAAGAGATGGCGAAGCGGCTGGACCGGCTGACCAACAAGGACTAGCGAACGTTACGTCCGCGTGCCCTTGCGCCGGTCGCCCTGGACCGCGCCGCCCCACGGCCGCTCGACCGATGCCAGCCCGATCAGCCTGCCTTGCAAGTGGTCGCAGCCCCACGCCGCAAGCATCTGGGCCGCGTCCTCGTCCTGCACCCATTCGGCGACCGTGGTCAGGCCGAGCCGCTTGGCAAGATCGATCAGCGTGCGCACGAACGCCCGGTCGTCCTCGGACCGCATCAGGTTCTGCACATAGGCGCCGTCGATCTTGAGGATGTCGACGCCGAGCTTGCGCAGGTTGCGGAACGAGGTGTAGCCGGCGCCGAAATCGTCGATCGCAATCCGGCAACCCAGATCCTTGACGCGCGTGACGAACCCACGGGTGTCGTCGATGTCGTGGATCGCCGCCATTTCGGTGATTTCGATGGTGAGCCGTTCGGCAACGCCCTGGTGCGAGCGCAGCGCCGCGCCCAGCGCCGACCACCAGTCGGGATCGGTCGTGGAGGCGGGCGAGACGTTGACGCTGGCGCGCAGCTCCGGCACCGCGACCATTTCGCCAACCAGCAATTCCAGCACGCGGTGATCGAGCAACCGCACGAGACCCAGCCGCTCCGCGATCGGAATGACCTCCGCCGCCGGCGCCAGGCCGCCACCGGAGCGCCGGATGCGCATCAGGCATTCGTAGAACGCGGGCTTGCGCGACGCTGTCTCCACCACCGGCTCGAACGCCAGCAGGATGCGCCGCTCGTTGAGCGCCGCCACGATCTCGTCGGCCGCGCGCACGTTCTCGCGGCGCACCGCCTCGCGTTCGACGTTGGGGCGATAGGCCTGGAACGATCCCCGGCGTTTGGCCTTGGCGGAATCCAGCGTCTCCTGCGCTCGCGCCAGGATTTCCGGCACGTCGCGGGCGTGGCGCGGTGCCGTCACGCCGCCGATGGTGACGGTGACCGCCACCGGTCCGGCTCCGGTGCGCACCACATCGTCGCGCACGCCGGCGAGCAAGCGGTCGGCGGCGATGTCCATGTCTTCCGGGCTGCAATTCTTCAGGATCACGGCGAACGTGTTGCCGGAGAATCGGCCGAGCCGGTCGTCGCCGCGCATCTTGGTGCGCAGACGCTTGGCCACCGCGTTGATGACCTCGTCGGCGATGTCGAAGCCATAGGCTTCGTTGACGCGGGCGAGATGGTCGATCGCGACCAGCATGAAGCCGCACGAGTTGCGCTGCCGGGTCGCTTCGTCGAGCGTCTCCTGCAGCACCTCGGTCAGGTGCCAGCGGTTCATCTCGCCGGTCAGCCCGTCGAAGCGCGACAGATAGTTGAGCCGCTCTTCTCGTTCGTGCCGCTCGTTGATGACGCGGACCACGCCGTGCGCACGCACCGGGCGGCCATCGCGATCGGCGAACCAGCGGCCGGTGTCCTCGATCCACAGTGCCGATGCCGCTCCGGCGGGACGCAGCGCGTATTGCGCCTGGTAGGGAACGCCGGCGCCTTCATCGCGATGCGGCGATTTCATCACGGCGTCGAAACGCGTGAGCGTCGAGTCCGGATCGAGCATCTGGGCGTAAGCCCGGCCGTTCGAAAGCGTCGCCTTGTCACGGACCATCAGGACGTCGCAGGCGTTGACGCCCCACGACAGCGTGTCGCTGTCGATCGACCACTCGTAGGGAGCCTCGCCGACCGAGGCCATGATGCGGAAGGAATCGAGCCCATCGGTTGACGGCGGCTTCGGGGCAGGCGTTGCAATCGCCGGCGCGAACATGCTGGGTTCCGGCGGCTGCACGCCGCCGTCGAGCGACACGAACACGCTCGGCTGCGGCGCCGACGCGAACACGTTCGGTTCGGCAAATACATTTGGCTGCGGGACTTTGTCCGAGCCTCGGGTGGCGGAACGCCGATCTCTCACGATGGACCTTTTTCAGAAAGCCGGCGTTGTCCCGATTGGCGACACCGGAGCGGAAAACTCAGGGCTAAGCTACGTTAAAACCCTAAATAAACAGCAAAATCGACCCGTGCGTTTGACGGCCCGAACGGCACGGCGCTTGCGATGTCTCCATCAGCGGCAACCACGCTGTCCCGCGATGAGACAAAGGCCATGCTGGCAACAGACGATTTACCATCTTCGAATCGTGCGCTCGTCGTCGTCGCGCCTGAGCAGACCCGCGCGCATCACGCCAGCACGCCGCGGGATGCCGCCTTCCTCGCCCATCTGATCGCTACCGCACAAAAGCTTCCGCAAACGCGGCAGCGCTGCCGCGCGGAACCAGGCGAAGCCGTCGCCGCCTATAAAGCTGCCTTGATGAGCTCGGCTCAGTAGCCGAGCGCGCAGCCGTCCTTGCGCGGCTCGGAGCCGCCGATCAGCACGCCGCGATCCCAGTCGATGCGGATCGCCTGACCGCCGCCCCATGGCGACGCCTCGACCATGACGTTGTGGCCGCGGCTTTTCAGTCCCTCGATGGTCGCAGCAGAGATGCCGCGCTCGACCAGCGTGCTCTCGCCCTCGAAGAATGCGCGCGGCGCGTCGATCGCGCTCTGGATGTCCATGCCGTAGTCGACCATGTTGAGCACCATCTGGACGTGGCCCATCGGTTGATAGTGCGCGCCCATCACGCCGAACGAGGTCTCGACGCGGCCGTTGCGCATCGCCAGCGCCGGAATGATGGTGTGCATCGGCCGCTTGTTGGGGCCGAGCGCGTTCGGATGATCCGGGTCGAGCACGAAGCCCGAACCGCGATTGTTGAACATGACGCCGGTCTTCTCGGTGCAGATGCCGGTGCCGAAGCTGGAGTAGAGCGAGTTGATGATCGACACCGCGCGGCGATCGCGGTCGACGACGGTGAGATAGATCGTATCGCTGCCCGGCGCCGGATGTGCCGGAAGCGGCACGCGCTTGGCGCGGTCGATCTTCGCGGCGAGCCGTTTCGCAAACGCCTTGTCGAGCAGTTCCGGCACCGGCATTCGCATGTAGGCCGGCTCGGCGATGTGGGTGTCGCGCACGCCGAATGCCATGCGGGCGGCTTCGAGCATGAGATGAAATCGGTCGGCGCCGAGCGGATCGAGCGCGGCCATGTCGAAATTTTCGAGGATGTTGAGCAGGACTAGCGCCGTGAGGCCCTGCCCGTTCGGCGGCATCTCGACCAGATCGAGCCCGCGATAATTGGTCGAGATCGGCTCCTGGGCTTCGCCCCGATGGCGCGCGAAGTCCTCGACGGTGAGCACCGAGCCGCGCGCTTGCAATGTCGCGACCATGTCTTCGGCGATCGCGCCTTCGTAGAACGCGCGTGGCCCGTCTTTCGCGATAGCCTTGAGCGTCGCGGCGAGCGCCGGAAGCTTGATGACGTCGCCCTCGGTCGGCGACTTGCCGTCAAACAGATAGTGCCTGGTGGCGCCGGGACTGTTGCCGAGCTTTCCAATTTGCTTGGCCCAATCCGACGCAACGCGCGGCGCGACCGGGAAGCCCTCCTCGGCATAGCGGATGGCGGGCGCGAGCACGCGCTCCAGCGGCCAGGTGCCGCGGGCTTTGAGGATCGCGCCCCAGGCTTCGATCGCGCCCGGCACGTTCACGGCGTGCGGCGAGGTGGGCTCGATCGCGCGCATGCCCTTGGCGGTCAGCGCCTCGGTCGACGCCTTGTGGCCGGCGCGGCCGCAGCCGTTGTAGCCCCAGACCGGCTTGTCGGCCTCGGCGATCAGCGTGAAGCAGTCGCCGCCGATCCCCGTCATATGCGGCTCGATTACGCACAGCACCGCGACCGCGGAGATCGCCGCGTCGACGGCGTTGCCGCCGGCGCGCAGCACATCGATGGCGGTGAGCGTCGCAAGCGGGTGAGAGGTCGCCGCCATGCCGTCGCGTGCGATCACCGGCGAGCGGCCGGGCAGGTGGAAATCGCGTGCCATGAGATGGACCGGCGGTTAGGGCGAACGGGACGTCAGGACGTCAGCGCCCCGACCTTTTCGATCGTCATGTCGCGCTGCGCGGTGCGCAACGTCACGATGAAGCCGGCGACCACGTCAACGATGCTGATCATCATCAGGATGAAGAACGTCGAGGTGCCGGCCTGCGGAACCAGAATGAATTCCACCAGCATGGCGACGAATAGCACCATCGAGAGAACGTGATCGACAATCGAGCGCACACCGATGCGCGTCGCCTTCAGGATTTCGATCGGCAGCAGCAGGATCGCCAGCGTGAGCAGCAGGTCTTCCGTCGTCACCGTCCAGAGCTGGCCGGAGACAAGCTGGAAGCTCAAGGTCGTGTCGGTCCATCCCAGGCCCGGCGTCAGGAACGCCAGCATGTTGTAGATCGCGAACGGGATGACCAGCAGCGGGAAACCGATCAGATACATGGCCCTGCTTCCTCAGATTTGCGCCACGGAAGGACAAACCAGCGGTTGGACACCAGACCTATCCACGTCATCACCGGGCTTGTCCCGGTGATCTCGATTCGCTGGGCACCAGGTTGCCACTCTTGTCGGGATGGCCGGGACAAGCCCGGCCATGACAGCATAGAGGTCGGCTGCCTAGACCTCGGTCTTGGGCTTGAGCACCGCCCGGCCCTTGTACATGCCGGTCTTGAGGTCGATGTGGTGGGGGCGGCGCAGCTCGCCTGAATCCTTGTCCTCGATGTAGGACGGCTTCTTCAGCGCATCGGCCGAACGGCGCATGCCGCGCCGGGACGGCGATGTTTTTCTCTTTGGCACGGCCATGATTGCGTCTCCTAAAACCTCGGCGCCAGGCGCCGGAATGCCATATCTCTCGGGAAGCCGGGCTTATAGAGGAACCCTTCCGGCAACGCCATAGCATTTTCCGGCGTTGGGAACACCGGTTCGCCTGGAAACAGCGATCACGACGGCGGCCTGGAAACCCGCACGCAGGCGTCGATGGTGGCGGCGGACGCCGCCCGGGCCTGGACGGTTCCGGCGATCCGGCGGACCGCCGGACCCGGTTGGCGGGCGCTGCGCCGGTGCGGATTGGGCAGCACCGCGGCGAGCAGGGCCGCCTCCCCGGCGTTCAGGTTGCGCGCGGCCTTGTTGAAGGCCCGCCGGGCCCCGGCTTCGACGCCGAACTGGCCGCCCGGACCCCATTCGGCGATGTTGAGATAGATTTCCAGCACCCGCCGCTTGCCCAGCACCAGGTCGATCCAGAGCGCCAGCGGGGCCTCGAGCGCCTTGCGGACGAAGCTCCGGCCCGGCCACAGGAACAGGTTCTTGGCGACCTGCTGGGTGATGGTCGAGCCGCCCCGCGCCTCGCTGATGTCGTCTGCCTCCTCGATCGATTCCTGGACCACCTGCCAATCGATCCCGGAATGGCTGCAGAACCGCGAATCCTCCGAGGCGATGACCGTACGCGGCAGGATCGGCGCCATCGCCTCCAATGGGACGAAGGTGCGCTGCATCGGGTATCCGCGGACCGAGCGCCACGCCATCAGGGTCGAGACCGGATCGATGAAACGATAGAACGGCGCGACCAGGTAGGGCAGCAGCAGCACGAACACGATCAGCGCCAGCAGCCAGCGCAGGATGCGGCCCAGGGTGCTTCGGGATCGGCGCGGAGACGCGGCGCTTGTCATCGCGCCCGAGTTAAGCACAATTGATTCATGTCGCGTGCGGCCGCCATCACCAGTCTCGACGCTCCGTTTGCCGCGCGGCTCGACGCCGTGGCCGCCGAGACCGAGCGGTTGCTCGACCGCCTGCTGTCGGCGCAACCGCTCGGCGGCGAAACTGTTCGACCCCAGCGGCTGATCGACGCCATGCGCCATGCCAGCCTGGGCGGCGGCAAGCGGTTGCGACCGTTCCTAACGGTCGAGACCGCCGCCCTGTTCCAGGCGCCGCGCGAGCGCGCGCTGATGGCAGGTGCGGCGATCGAATGCGTGCATTGCTACTCGCTGATCCATGACGACCTTCCGGCGATGGACGACGACGCGCTGCGCCGCGGCCGCCCGACCGTGCACAAGGCGTTCGACGAGGCGACCGCGATCCTGGCCGGGGATAGCCTGCTCACGCTCGCCTTCGACATCATGGTGCGGCCCGAGACCCATCCCGATGCCGCGGTGCGGGTCGCGCTGGTGTCGGGGCTGGCCCGCGCCGCCGGTGTCGGCGGCATGACCGGAGGTCAGATGCTCGATCTCGCCGCCGAAGGCCGCTTCGGCATGCAAGGCCCGCGCAGCGAATCCGACACGCTGACCATGCAGGCGATGAAGACCGGCGCGCTGCTTCGCTTGGCCTGCGTCGCGGGGGCGATTCTCGGCAGCGCGCCGCAGGACGCGCATGATGCGCTGGCGCGTTACGGCAACGCGCTGGGCCAGGCGTTTCAGATCGCCGACGACCTGCTCGACGTCGAAGGCGATGCCGCAACGCTCGGCAAGTCCACCGGCAAGGACGCAGCCAACGGCAAGGCGACGCTGGTGAGCATCCTCGGTCTCGACGGTGCGCATGCCCGACTCGATGCGCTGGTCGCGGACGCCGAAGACGCGCTGGCGCCGTTCGGGGCCGCCGCGGGAACGCTTCGCGCCGCCGCCCGTTTTGTCGCCGAGCGGCGCGCGTAGACGCGCCTTCGAGGCCATCGCATGAGCAAGCAGACAAAAGCGAAATCGGCACGGACGTCGGTCTGGATCGTCCGCGTGGCTTGGGCACACCTGCGGCTGTGGGTGGCGATCGCGGTGGCGGTCGTGACATTCCTGGCGCTGCCCGGAACGCTGCTGCCCGGAAGCTGGTCGGCCGTCACCCGCATGATCGTCGCGTGGGATGTCGGGCTGCTCTACTATCTCGCAGCGGCGGCAAGCATGATGGCGAGCTCCACGCACGCCGACATCGTCAAGCATTCGCAGGATCAGGACGAAGGCGCGTTCGGAATCATGCTGCTGACGCTGGGAGCCGCGGCGGCGAGCCTCGGCGCGATCTTTCTGGAGCTGGCGGAGGCCAAGGACGCGTCGCGGGGACCGTGGCCTTATGCGCTCGCGATCACCACCGTGGTGCTGTCGTGGGCGTTCACGCATCTCATCTTCGCTCTACACTACGCCTACGAATATTACGGCGAGGGCGACAGCACCCGCGGGTTGGATTTTCCGGATAGCAAGAATCCGGATTATTGGGATTTCATCTATTTTTCGTCGGTGATCGGAACGACGTTCCAGGTTTCGGACGTTGCCATCACCAACCGGGTCATCCGCCACTCGGTTACGGCGCATGGGGTGCTGTCGTTTTTCTTCAACACGACGGTGATAGCGCTCACCGTGAACATGGCCGCCAACGCGTTCTGAAAATCTTTTTAGGCCTTGCTTGACTCCGGTCCAGGCCTTGGCTATTTAACCAAAAGGTTATTTAACGGACTAGTAAAATAACAAATGACCACCGACCGCCTGAGCACCACCTTCGCAGCCCTCGCCGACCCGACGCGGCGGGCGATTCTGGCGCGGCTGGTGCAGGGCGAAACCTCGGTGACGGACCTCGCCAAGCCGTTCGATATCAGCGGGCCGGCCATTTCCAGGCATCTCAAGGTGCTGGAGCACGCCGGCCTGATTACCCGCGGGCGCGAGGCGCAGTGGCGGCCGTGCCGGATCGAGCCGAACGCGCTCAAGAGCGTCGACGACTGGCTCGAAAAATACCGCCGGTTCTGGGAGGAGCGCTTCGACCGTCTGGAAGACTATCTGGAAGAGCTGCAAGCCAAGGAACTGAAAGAGAAGCCGATGCAGAAGAAGCGCGGGCGCAGGAAATAGCGTTCAGCCGAAATCTCGACCGCCTTGCAACACCGAAACGTCAAACGAACGAGAAAACCATGCCCGTGACACCGTATCTGTTCTTCGACGGCCGCTGCGAAGAGGCCCTCGATTTCTACAAGAAGGCGCTCGGCGCCGAAGTCGGGATGATGATGCGCTTCAAGGAGAATCCAGAGAAGCCATCCGCCGACTGCATGCCGGCCAGCGACGAAAAGATCATGCATGCCTGCATGACGATCAACGGCACCGCCGTGATGGCGTCCGACGGAATGGCGAAAGGCCAGCCGAAGTTCGAGGGCTTCTGCCTCTCGGTCAATGCAAAGGACGAAGCCGATGCCGACCGCAAGTTCGCGGCGCTGGCGGACGGCGGCACGGTGCAGATGCCGCTCGGCAAGACATTTTTCGCCAAGCGCTTCGGCATGGTGGCGGACCGTTTCGGCGTCGGCTGGATGATCATCGTGGAGTAGCGAGCCGTCGACCACCCGCAACCTGCAACGAGTAGAGACCCGTGATGAACGCTCACCAATCCGACGCCAAAAGCGCCGACTTCGTCATCAGCCGTGTGTTCGATGCACCGCGCGACCTCGTGTGGAAGGCATTCACCGACCCCGAGCACATGAAGCAATGGTGGGGCCCGAAAGGTTTCACCGTTATCCATTCCAAAATGGACCTGCGCCCCGGCGGTACTTATCACTACGGCATGAAGGCGCCCGACGGCACGCCCATGTGGGGCTTGTTCCGCTATCGTGAAATCGTTGCGCCGGAGCGGATGGTATTCGTCAATTCGTTCTCGGATGAGGCGGGGAGCGTCACGCGGCACACGGGTCACATGGCTTGGCCGCTAGAAATGGTCACGACGTTCACGTTCGAAGAGCTGCCAAACGGCAAGACCAAGCTTACGACCCGCTCGTCGGCCCACAACGCGACCGAACAAGAGCAGAAGACCTTCGACACCTCGCACGACAGCATGAAGCAAGGCTGGACCGGAACGTTGGACCAGCTCACCGGCTATCTCGCCAAACCAAAAGCGCGCTGACCGCGTCCGCCCTATTGGAGGAAATGTCATGCTCAAGATCATCGGCATCGTCGCCGTTGTCCTGGTGGTCGCGGTCGCGGCGGTTCTCGTCTATGCGGCGACCAAGCCCGACACGTTCCGCGTCACCCGCTCCACCAGCATCGAGGCGCCGCCGGAGAAAGTCTTCGCACTGATCAACGACTTCCGTTCATGGGGCGTCTGGTCGCCCTACGAGAAACTCGATCCCAACCTGAAGCGGACCTACGAGGGACCGGCGAGCGGCAAGGGCGCCGTCTATTCCTGGGAAGGCAACAAGGCGGGTGCGGGTCGCATGGAAATCCTCGACGCGCCGGCACCGTTGCGGGTCACCATCAAACTGGATTTCACCAAGCCGTTCCAGGCGCACAACACGGCCGAGTTCACCATGGTACCGCAGGGCGACACGACAAACGTCACCTGGGCGATGTTCGGGCCGAATGTGTTCATCGGCAAGGTGATGAGCACCTTCATGAGCATCGACAAGATGGTCGGCAAGGACTTCGAAGCCGGCCTCGCCAACCTCAAGACCGCCGCCGAAAAGTAAGCGCACCGCCATCACCGTATGTTCGAAGCGCCGCGCGATCTCGTGTTCAAGACGAGGACCTGCCCACAACATCGACCATCGAAACTGCCATGAAGCCATCCGCCCAGCACGCCACCTTCGTCATCGAGCGCACCTTCAGGGCACCGCCCAAACTCCATGTGAATCAGCCGATGCAGAGCATCGTCGGCGACCGACTCCGTCCGGCGGGAAGCAAAGACCCGTATGGCGTCGAGCAGAACAAGGCCCGGCTGCACACGGCCTACGGCATGATCGAGCAGGACATCGCCGGCCAAACCTGGGCAATGGGCGAAGACTTCACCGTGGCCGACTGCGCTGCGGCGCCGGCGCTGTTCTACGCCAACCTGGTGATGCCGTTCGGCGATGCGCACAAGAACGTGGCGGCGTATTTTGACCGGCTGATGCAGCGCCCATCATTCGCCCGCGCGGTGACGGAGGCGAAGCCGTATTTCCACCTCTTTCCGAAGGAATAGCCAACCGGTGTCATCGTCCGCGAAGGCGGACGATCCAGCCATGCGGCGATCACGCTCTACGGTCTGGATGCCCGCCTTCGCGGGCATGACAGATGAGGGATGGCGCGCCCTGCCGCGGATGACAGCGGACAGATTTATTCCGCCGCCCGCGCGCCGGGGCCGAACCGGCGCTCGATGTAATCCACCACCATCTGCTTGAAATCGGTGGTCAGCGTCGGACCGCGCAGGGTCGCCGCCTTCTTGCCGTCGATGAACACCGGCGCGGTCGGCGTCTCGCCGGTGCCGGGCAGTGAGATGCCGATGTCCGCATGCTTGCTCTCGCCCGGGCCGTTGACGATGCAGCCCATCACCGCGACGTTGAGCCCTTCGACGCCGGGATAGCGCTGCTTCCAGGCCGGCATCGAGTCGCGAATGAAATCCTGGATGTCCTTCGCCAACTCCTGGAACGTGGTCGAGGTGGTGCGCCCGCAGCCCGGACACGCCGCAACCAGCGGCACGAAGGTGCGGAAGCCCATGGTCTGCAAAAGCTCCTGCGCCACCGTGACTTCCACGGTGCGGTCGCCGTTCGGCTCGGGCGTCAGCGAGACACGGATGGTGTCGCCGATGCCCTGCTGCAGCAGCACGCCCATCGCGGCCGACGACGCGACGATGCCCTTCGACCCCATGCCCGCTTCGGTCAGCCCGAGGTGCAGCGTATAGTCCGAGCGGCGCGCCAGTTCGAGATAGACCTCGATCAGGTCCTGCACCGCCGAGACTTTCGCCGACAGGATGATCCGGTTGCGCGGCAGACCGATCGCCTCGGCGCGCTCGGCCGACAGCAACGCCGACTGCACCATGGCTTCGCGCGTCACCGCGCGGGCTTCCAATGGCTTGGCCGAGCGGCTGTTCAGGTCCATCAGGTGCGTGAGCAGTTCCTGGTCGAGCGAGCCCCAGTTGGCGCCGATCCGAACCGGCTTGTTGTGCTTGATCGCCATTTCGACGATGGCGGAGAACTGGCGGTCCTTCTTGTCCTTGAAGCCAACGTTGCCGGGATTGATGCGGTACTTGTCGAGCGCCTCGGCGCAGGCGGGATGATCGGCGAGCAGCTTGTGGCCGATGTAATGGAAGTCGCCGACGATCGGCACGTGCACGCCCATGCGCACCAGCCGCTCCTTGATCTTCGGAACGGCGGCGGCGGCCTCGTCGCGGTCCACCGTGATACGGACCAGCTCGGAGCCGGCCAGCGCCAGCGCCGCGACCTGGCGCGCGGTGCCTTCGACGTCGGCGGTGTCGGTGTTGGTCATCGACTGCACGACGATCGGCGCCCCGCCACCGACGGTCACGCCACCGACGTCGACCGCGACGGTCCGGTGCCTTGCCTGCATCGATGCTTCGGACATGGGGAAAATATAGTCCTATCTCGGGCGGTTGACGAGAACGAGCCCGGCCGCCACCAGCACCACCGCAAGCGCGAAAGCCGGCGTCAGCGGCTCGCCGAGCACCAGATGGCCCGCCGCCACCCCGAACAATGGCGTGAGGAATGTGAAGGCCGAAAGACGGCCCGCCGAATAGCGCACGATCAGCACGAACCACGCCGCGAAGGTGAAGCTCACCACCAGGGTCTGGTAGACCAGCGACCCGAGCGCGACCGGGCCGGGCATCGCGGTGACGCGCTCGCCGAAGACGAAGGCCGCGGCCGTCACCATCGGCACCGAGACCACGAGCTGATAGAGCAGCGTCTTCTCTCCCGAGATCTTGTTGAGCGCGCTCGCCTTGATCACCAGCGTGGTCGCAGCCCAGGCTGCGGCCGCTCCCACCATCATCAGGTCGCCCAGGATCTGGCGCGGATCGGCGGCCGGGGTCGGCAAGCCGAATGCGATCACCATGCCGAGAAACGACAGGATCAGCCCGGTCCATTGCATCGGACCGAAGCGGTCGCCCGGCATGAACCAGCGCGCCCCGATCACCACGAAGAACGGCGCGAGATAGATGAACAGCACCGCGCGCGACGCCGTGGTGTAGAGCAGGCCGCGATAGATCAGAATGAATTCGATGCCGAACAGCGCGCCCGCGGCCAGGCCCGCAACCAGCGTGCCGTCGCGCGCGGTCAGCGGGATGCCACGCATGGCAGCCCATGCGGCGACGATCAACGTCGCCAGGCTTGAGCGGATCGCACACTGGATCAGCGGCGGAATCTCTGCGATCGCCAGCTTTATCGCCGGCTGGTTGAAGCCCCAGCACACGCACAACAGCACGACCAGCGCCATGCCGGCGCCGTCGAGCGGACGGGTGTGATGCGACGGCGCCTGTGCCATCAAGCCGAGGCTTGCCGGCAGTGCGCGCAGATCCCGGATATCTCGATCACCGGCGCCTTGGGCGTGAAGCCGGCGGCGCGTGCCGCGCTCTTGAGCTGGTCGGTGATGCCCTCGGAGGAGGCCTCGCCGACCTCGCCACAGTCCTCGCAGATCAGGAACACCACAAGGTCGCCGCTGGCGTGGTTGCCGACGCAAGCCACGAAGGCGTTGCGGCTCTCGATGCGGTGCACCAGGCCCTGCTCGCGCAGAAAGTCGAGCGCGCGATAGATCGTGATCGGCGCCGGCCGCGGCGTGCCGGCGGGCGCGCGGTCGATGATCTCGTAGGCGCCGAGCGGCTTGTGGCTTTCGAGCAATGTCGTCAGCACCTGGCGGCGGATCGGCGTCAGACGTTGCGCCCGCTGCGCGCACAGCGTCTCGGCGTGCGCCAGCGCATCGGCCGTGCAGCGGTCGTGATCGTGGCCGGGCTCGTGGAAGATCGGTTGCGACATTTCTTTGGGGACCGTGATTCCATCAACATAAGCTCCCCGTCCCACAGATTGCACCTCTCACCTTTCAGGGAACTTGTGTGCATCGCAATACATTTAATATTGCATCGCAATATAAAAGCGCCATGTTAAGGCGGAAACGGGAGATTGGTTTGCTGGCAATTCCTAGTTTATTGATGTCTTTCCATATACTTACCGCAGCTTTTGCTGCAGGTCGGCGTGCACCGAGAATCCGCCCTGCCGCCCCAATGCCACGACCTCGGAGGACCCATCCCCATGCCAAGCGGGTCAGCCTTGCGCTGCAGGGCGGCGGCGCACACGGCGCCTTCACCTGGGGCGTCCTCGACCACCTGCTGGAGGATGGGCGAATCGCGGTCGCTGGCATTTCGGGCACATCGGCGGGCGCGATGAATGCCGTGATGCTGGCCGACGGCCTCGCCCGAGGCGGACCCGAGGAGGCGCGCCAGCGCCTGGCGGATTTCTGGCGAGCCGCAAGCCTGGGCGGCGGGCTGCCGGGGCCGCAACGTGCCGTGTTCGACCGGATGCTCTCCCTGATGCCCGCTCCCGCGCCGATGCAGGCCCTGGTGCGCGGGCTGTCGCGATATCTCTCGCCGTATGACTTCAACCCGTTGAACATCAATCCGCTCAAGGACCTGATCGCGAGCAAAGTCGATTTCGAGGCCGTGCGCCGCTTCTCCGACATCGAGCTGTTCATCTCGGCCACCAACGTCCACACCGGCGAGCCGCGCACCTTCACGCGCGAGGAAATAACCGCCGACGTGGTGATGGCCTCGGCGGCGCTGCCGCTGTTGTTCCGCGCGGTGGAGATCGACGGCGTGCCCTATTGGGACGGCGGCTACGGCGCCAACCCGGCGATCCTGCCGCTGGCGCGCGCGGCAAAGACCACAGACGTGCTGGTGGTTCAGATCAATCCGGCCGAGCGGCTCGCGACGCCCAATTCGTCACAGGAGATCGTCGACCGCATCAACGAGATCACATTCAACGCATCGCTGTCGGCTGAGCTGAAGATGATCGGCATGATCGACCGGTTGATCGACGACGGCTGCCTGAAACCCGGCGACGGCTATCGCCGCGTCAACCTGCACCGCATCGCACTCAACGGCGGACCGCAGCTCACGCCCGCGAGCCGGTTCAACACCGACTACGATTTTCTCGAAGCGCTGCATCATGCCGGACGCCGCGCGGCGGGGCTTTTTCTCGACGAGCATTTCGACGACATCGGCGTGCGCGGGACGATCGAGGCGGAGAAGGCCGCGGCGTGATAGAATGGTGCATGAACGCGCCGCTTCTCACAGCCAAGCTTGGGACGACCCAACTCGAAATCGTCGTCGCCGATATCACCACGCTTAACGTCGATGCGATCGTCAACGCCGCGAACGAGACGCTGCTCGGCGGCGGCGGTGTGGACGGCGCTATCCATCGCGCGGCCGGTCCGGAGCTTCTCGCGGAATGCAAGCCGCTCGGCGGCTGCCAAACCGGCCAGGCCAAGATCACGCGCGGCTATCGGTTGAAGGCGAAGTACGTCATCCACGCGGTGGGGCCGGCGTGGAACGGCGGCGGCAGGGGCGAACATGACCTGCTGGCGTCGTGCTATCGCACCGCGATCGATATCGCCGCAAGCTACGAGCTGCGCACGATAGCGTTCCCGGCAATCTCGACCGGGGTGTATCGCTTCCCAGCCAACATCGCGGCGCGCGTTGCCGCCGGCGCAGTCATGATGTGCGCCGCTCCGCGCGACATGGAGCGGGTGGTGTTCTGCTGTTTCTCAGCGGAATCGGCGGAGCATCACAGAGTTGCGTTCAGGGAATTCGGTCTCGCCTAGCGTCGGGGCGCGCGCCTACAACTTCGGCGCTTCGTCCAGCTTCACCACCCAGCCCTCCAGCCCCGGCCTGGCCGCCGGATAGCTCGCCGTCACCGCCGGATCGTGGCCCGGCACGATGTGCGCGCGCGACGGCGCGAGCCGCTTGAGCGTCTCGTAGCCCTCCAGCACCTCGGCGATGTTGTAGGTGGTCGGAAAAATCCGCATCTCGTCGAGGTGCGGCGCGAGATGCACGGCGTCCGAAGCCAGTACCACCGGACCCCTTTTGGTTTTCACCACCACGCTTTGCAGGCCCTTCGCGTGCCCGCCGATGTGATGCACCGTGATGCCCGGCGCGATCTCGTCGACGCCGTTGTGATAGCGCACGCGGCCGGCGAACAGCTTGCGCACCATCGCGACCACGTAATCCTCTTCGTAGGAATTCCGGAGCTGCGCATGGCACATGCAGCGCCCGGTGCACATCTCCATCTCCTTGTCCTGCACGTGGTAGGTCGCATTCGGGAAGATGTCGAAGTTGCCGCAGTGGTCGTAGTGCATGTGGCTGATGATCACGGTGTCGATCTTGTCAGGATCGACGCCGACCGCCTTGAGCCCGTCGCGCAGCGGCTTAGTGTGGGTGCGGCCGCGCCGCTTGCCCACCACCTCGTCGAAACCGGTGTCGAGGATAACGGTCCGCTTCGGACTGACCAGCGCATAGACGAAATAATCCAGCGGCTGGAGCACGTCGTGCGGATCGCCGCCGATGAAATTCTCCGCCGCCTTGCGCGGATGATGGGCGTATTTGACCGCGAAAATCTCGTGGATGTCGTCGCTCATGCTCCGCCCCTACGCTTTCTTCAGTGAGCGCATCTGGATGCCGGCGCCCTTTTCGACGGTCTTGGCCAGCTCCGTGAAATCGCTGTTGTCGCCGTGCTCGGCCAACGCCTTTTCCCAGAGCTTGCCGACCGCCTGCGCCACTTCGATCGGAATGCCGTAGTCAGCCGCCTCCGCCAGGAACAGCCGCACGTCCTTCACCATCAGCGCCATGCCGAACCCGTAATCGAAGGTGCCGGGCAGCACGGAGCGCGGAAACTTCTGAGTGGTCGCGGTGTTCATGCCGCTGCCGGCATTGATGACGTCGCACATGAGGTTCGGGTCCAAGCCGGCCTTGACGCCCATCGCGATCGCTTCCGAGCTTGCCGCCATGCCGGTTGCCGAGAGGAAATTGTTCGCGAGCTTCATGCTCTGCGCCATGCCGGGCTTGTCGCCGCAGTAGAACACCTTGCCGAACACCTCGAGCGCCGGACGGAGCGGATCGACCTCGTCCTTCGGGCCGGACACCATCACGGCGAGCGTGCCCTTCTCGGCGCCGGCCACGCCGCCCGAAACCGGGCAGTCGATCTGCACGATGCCGCGCTCTTTCAGGATATCGGCGGTCTTGATCGCGGCGCGCGAGCCGGTGGTCGAGAGATCGACATAGCGCCGCACGCGGTTGCCGCGAATGATGCCGTCCTCGCCGGTCGCGACCTTGAGCCCGATGTCCAGCGACGGCAGGCTGGTCATCACGGTTTCGACGCTGTTCGCCACGTCGGCCGGAGACTTCGCTGCCCGGGCGCCGATCTTGGTCAGCCGCTCCACCGCCTCGGGCCGCGTGTCGAACACGGTGAGTTGGTGGCCGGCCTCGACGAGGCGGCGGCTCATGGGGCCGCCCATGTTGCCGAGACCGATGAATCCGATTTCCATTCTTTCCTCCCTGAACGCTCAAACCTTAGCAGCGAATTCCGCGCGAATCTTCTCGGTATGCTCGCCCAGCGCCGGTACCGGACCATAGCTGCGTGGCTTGCCGGTGCGCTGCGCCGCCGGCGCGGGATAGAACACCGGCCCGGTCGGGGTATCGACGTTGATGCGGCGCAGATGCGGATGGCGCGCGAGATCCGCCGGCTCGCTGACGCGCGCGAACGCTATGTCGGCCGAGGCGAGGCGCGCGATCAACGCATCGGCGTTGAGCGAGCCGAACACAGCGGCGACCTTGCCATCGGTCTGCGCGCGGCGCTTCATCCTCTCGACATTGGTGGCAAAGTCCGGATCGGTGGCAAGCTTCGCGTCGCCCAGCACATGCTCCGCCAGCGCGCGCCATTCGCGATCGTTCTGGATTGAAATCAAAACGCCCGCGCCGTCGCGCGACTGGAACACGCCGTAGGGCGAAATCGAGGTGTGCGCCAGCCCGACGCGCTTCGGCGGCATGCCGCCCTCGTGCTGCAGCAGTGGCACCGTCATCCAATCCGCAATGGCGTCGAACATCGACACTGAGATTGCAGCGCCCTCACCGGTCCGGCCCCGCGCAATTAACGCCTCCAGGATCGCCTCATAGGCGTTCATGCCCGACGCGATGTCACACACCGACACGCCGACGCGCGCCGGCGCTTCGGGTCCGCCGGTAACCGAGGCAAGACCGGCCTCGGCTTGGATCAGGAGGTCATAGGCCTTGCGCTGCGCATACGGGCCTTCCTCGCCGTAGCCCGACACCGAGCACACAATCAGTCTCGGATAATCGCGGCGCAGACGCTCGATGGCGAAGCCGAGCTTTTTCACCGCGCCCGGCTTGAGGTTCTGCACGAACACGTCGGCCCGGGCGAGCATCGCTTCGAGCAACGCCTTGTCCTCGTACTTTGCGAGGTCCAGCACCAGCGATTCCTTCCCGCGGTTGAGCCAGACGAAATAGCTGCTCTCGCCATGCACCACGTCGTCATAGCCGCGTGCGAAGTCACCTTCCGGCCGCTCGATCTTGATGACGCGCGCGCCCGCATCGGCCAGCCGGCAGGTGCACATCGGCGCGGCGACGGCTTGTTCGAGCGAGACGACAAGGAGGCCGGAGAGGGGAAGGGTCATGCTATTCGCACACTCGCGGCCACCCAAACCGCCGTCATCGCCGGGCTTGTCCCGGCGATCCCGAATGATGGGTTACGAAATCTCGTCATACAGATCGCGCCACGTATCGTTCTGCTTTGCGATGAGCCTCGTCTTATAGACGCGCGGCCAGTGCTTGATGTTTTTCTCACGTTGGATCGCCTGATACGCCGTATCGTAAACTTCGAAATACACGAGCTGGTCAACTCCGTATCGTTTCGTAAAGCCCGGCACCAGCCCGTTCTTGTGTTCATAGACGCGGCGAACAAGATCGTTTGTCACGCCTACGTAGATCGCTCCACCCGGCCTGCTCGCGAGAATGTAGACATAGAACTGGCGCACCGGCGGAGCTTCGCGAATCGGGATGGCCGGGACAAGCCCGGCCATGACGGCGGTGGTTGTGACAACGGCGGATATCGACGCAGTGGGCGAGGCTCAATACGACCTCGGCAGGCCGAGCACGTGCTCCGCGAGATACGACAGCACCATGTTGGTCGAAATCGGGGCCACCGTGTAAAGTCGCGTCTCGCGGAATTTGCGCTCGATGTCGAACTCCTCGGCGAAGCCGAAGCCGCCGTGGGTCTGCACGCACATGTCGGCGGCGGCCCAGGACGCTTCGGCGGCGAGCTGCTTGGCCATGTTGGCCTCTTCGCCGCAATCTTCGCCGGCCTCGTAGCGCCGCGCCGCCTCGTGCACCATCAGCTCGGCGGCGCGCATCTGCATGTGCGCACGCGCGATCGGAAACTGCACGCCCTGGTTCTGGCCGATCGGCCGGCCGAACAGCACGCGCTCTTTGGCATAGGCGGTCGCCTTTTCGATGAACCACTTGGCGTCGCCGATACATTCGGAGCCGATCAGAATGCGTTCGGCGTTCATGCCCGACAGTATGTAGCGGAAGCCCTTGCCCTCCTCGCCGACGAGATTCTCCGCCGGCACCCGCATGTTGTCGAAGAACACCTCGGTGGTCGCATGGTTCATCATGGTGCGGATCGGCCGGATGGTCAGACCCTTGTCCTTCACCGTTCGCATGTCCACGAGGAACACCGACAATCCATCGGTGCGCTTGGCGACCTGCTCGCGCGGCGTGGTGCGGGCAAGCAGCAGCATCAGATCGGAATACTCGGCGCGCGAGGTCCATATCTTCTGGCCGTTGACGACATAAGCGTTGTTGCCGTCGCGCACCGCGGTGGTGCGCAAGCTCAGCGTGTCGGTGCCCGAGGTCGGCTCGGTGACGCCGAACGCCTGCAAGCGCAGTTCGCCGCTGGCGATTCCGTGGAGATATTTCTGCTTCTGCTCGACGCTGCCGTGACGGAGCACGGTGCCCATGGTGTACATCTGGGCGTGACAGGCCGCGCCGTTGCAGCCCGAGGCGTGGATTTCCTCCATGATCGCGGCCGCCGCCATCATGGTGAGTCCGCTGCCGCCATACTCCTCGGGAATCAGGGCGGCGAGAAAGCCGGCCTGGGTCAGAGCCGCGACGAATGCGGCCGGATATTCGCGCTCGCGGTCGAGCTTGCGCCAATACTCGCCGGGAAATTTGGCGCAGAGGTCACGCACCGCCTCGCGGATCGGCGCAAGATCGATGGCCTCGCTCATGGCTTGATCTCGGCGCGGCCGTTGGTCATGGCCACGATGTTGCGCTCCGGCACCAGCGCGCGGAAGCTGATGACGTTGCCATCGCGCCAGAATTCGGTGCGGATGGTCTCGCCCGGGAACACCGGCGCGGAGAACCGCCCAGCAAACGAGACGACACGCGTTGGATCGTAGTCGCAGACCGTCTTGAGCAGCGCGTGGCCGACCACGCCGAAGGTGCCAAGCCCATGCAGGATCGGCCTGGGATAGCCCGCGGCCTTGGCGATCTCGGGATCGATGTGCAGCGGATTGCGGTCGGCGCTCAGGCGATAGATCATCGCCTGTTCCGGGCGCGTGCCGAGATCGCAAGTCAGGTCCGGTGCACGTTCGGGCAGCTTATGCACTGGCGGGCTCTCGCGCGGTGGGCCGCCAAAGCCCCCGTCGGCGCGGCAGAACGTGGTCTGCGTCACGGTCGCGAGCAGTTCGCCACTCGCCTTGTCGGTCACTTTGCGCTCCGTGTAGACGAGCGCGCCCTTGCCCTGCCCCTTGTCGATCGCCTCGACGATGCGGGTCTTGCCGAGCACGGTGCCTTTCGCCTTGAGCGGCGCGTGCAGCACGAACCCCTGCTCGCCGTTGACGATCTTCACCCAGTCGATGCCGGTGTCCAGATCGCGCACCCAGAAGCCCGGATAGCCGAGCACGCAGCAGAAACTCGGCAACGGTTTCAGGTTCTTCTCATAGACGAAGTCGAGCTGCTTCACGTCGAGCGGGTCGTGGCCGAGCCCGACGCCGAGCGCGTAGAGCATCGTGTCCTTGTCGGTATACGTGTGCTCGACGTCCGGGATTTTCAGCGCGAGCAGCTTTTCGTAGTTGATCGGCATCGGTCGCCACACTCTCCGCTGTCATCGCCCGCGAAGGCGGGCGATCCAGGCTTTTTGCAAGGAGCACTGGATGCCCCGCCTTCGCGGGGCATGACAAGCCCCAAAGATAGACCTGGAATCAAATCGGGTCCCAGGCAAACACGTCGCCGGAGCGGTCGAGAGGCGTGAACGACGGGCCGAACGCGCCCTTGAGCTGCGCGTCGAGCTTCTCCGGCGTCCAGCCGTCAGAGCGGTGCATCGATCGGATCGGGCGGGTCTGGTTGAACAGGAATATCTCATTGTTGCGCACCGAGAAGATCTGCCCGGAGATGCCGGCGGCGTTGTCCGATCCGAGATAAACCACCAGCGGTGCGATCTTCTCCGGGGTCATCTGCTGCAACCGCTCGACACGCTCCTTCTCGGCGTCGGTCTCGGTTGGAATCGATGAGATCATCCGGCCCCAGGCGAACGGCGCAATCGCGTTGGAGCGAATGTTGAACCGCTGCATGTCAAGCGCGATGCCGCGCGACAGCCCGACGATGCCCATCTTCGCCGCCATGTAGTTGGCCTGACCGAAATTGCCGATCAGCCCCGACGTCGAGGTCATGTGGATCATCGATCCGGAATTCTGCTCGCGGAAGTGCGTCGCGCAGGCACGGCTCATGCTGAACGAGCCGTGCAGGTGCACGCTGATCACATCCGACCAGTCCGACCAGCTCATGCGATGGAAAATCTTGTCGCGCAGAATGCCGGCGTTGTTGACCAGGATGTCGATGCGGCCGAAGGCTTCGAGCGCGGTAGCGACGATCTTGTCGGCGTTCTGCGGCTCGCCGATCGAGAGCGTGGACGCGATGGCCTGGCCGCCGGCACCCTTGATCTCGTCGACCACCTGCTGCGCCGGGCCGGTGTCGCCGCCCGAGCCGTCGAGCGCCGCGCCAACGTCGTTGACCAGGACCTTGGCGCCCTCCTGGGCGAGCAGCATGGCAATGGCGCGGCCGATGCCGCGGCCCGCGCCGGTGACGATGGCGACTTTGTTTTCGACGATACCGGGCACAATTCTCTCCACGTCATGCCCGGGCGTGTCCCGGGCATCCACGACTTGGCTGCACATTAAAGACGTGGATGGCCGGGACAAGCCCGGCCATGACGGGGTTAGAGCAGCGCCCTGCCGCTAGCGCCCCCACACCTCGTCCGCGACCTCCACGATCAGCCGAAGCTTGGCCCATTGCTCGTCCTCGGTCAGGGTGTTGCCCTCCTCGGTCGAGGCGAAGCCGCATTGGCCGGACAGGCACAGGTTCTCGATGTCGGTGTATTTCGCCGCTTCGTCGATCCGGCGCTTCAGCTCGTCCTTGCTCTCAAGCTTGCCGGTTTTCGTGGTCACGAGGCCGAGCACGACCTGCTTGCCCTTCGGCAGCAGCCGTAACGGCTCGAACCCTCCGGCTCGCTCGGAGTCGTACTCCATGAAATAGCCGTGCACGTTGATCCGGTTGAACAGAACCTCGGCCTCCGCCTCGTAGCCACCGGAACCCATGAATGTGGATTTGTAGTTGCCGCGGCACAGATGCATGGTGATCGTCATGTCGGAGGGAATGTCCGACATCGCGGCGTTGATCAGGTCGCCGTACAGCGGACCGAGCTTTTCCGGGTCGTCGCCGCGTGCCGTCATCTGGTCGCGATACTTCGGGTCGCACAGCATGGCGATGAACACCTCGTCGAGCTGCAGGTAGCGGCACCCGGCTTCGGCGAAGCCGCGCACCGCGTTCTTGTACGCCTGGCCGAGATCGCCCCAGAATTTGTCCATCGTGGGATACGCCGATTTGTCGATCGGCGTCATCGCCGGCCGGCCGTAGATCGCGGACGGCGCCGGAATGGTGATCTTTGGCGTGCGCGTGGTGTGCGCCGCGACGAACTTGAAATGATCGACCATCGGATGCGGCCCGGCCATGCCGAGCTCGCCCGTGACCTTGACGCCCTCATTGCGCGTCGTCACCGCCGCGAACGCGATGCCCTCGTCCATCACATGCTTTTCGGCGCCGTCGAGGCCCCAGAGAAAATCGAGATGCCACCACGAACGTCGGAACTCGCCGTCGGTAATCGCCTGAAGCCCGACCTCTTCCTGTTTCTTGATGACGCGTTCGATCTCGCGGTCTTCGATTTCCTGGAGTTGTTCCACCGCGATCTCGCCACGGGCGCGCTTCCGCCGCGCCTCATGCAGCACCGCGGGACGCAGCAGGCTGCCGACGTGATCGGCGCGGAATGGCGGCTTGGTTCGTTTCATCCCCACACCTCTTCGGCGATCTCCACCACCATGCGCAGCTTCGCCCATTGTTCGTCTTCCGCCAGGATATTGCCCTCCTCGCTGGAGGCGAAGCCGCATTGCGGCGATAGGCAAATCTGATCGAGCGGCACGAACTTCGCCGCCTGATCGATGCGGCGCTTGATGTCGTCCTTGGATTCCAGCGTGCCGCTTTTGCTGGTGACGAGGCCGAGCACCACCGTCTTGCCCTTCGGCACAAACCGCAGCGGCTCGAATCCGCCGGCGCGCTCGGTGTCGTACTCCATGAAGTAGCCGTGCACATTGATGGTGTTGAACAACAGTTCCGCAACAGGCTCGTAGCCGCCCGACGCGATGAAGGTCGAGCGGAAGTTGCCGCGGCACAGGTGCATGGTGATCGTCATGTCATCCGGAATGTCCGACATCGCGGCATTGATCATCGACGCATAGACGGCGGGCAGCGTGTCGGGGTCCTCGCCACGGTCGATCACGATCTGGCGCTGATTCGGGTCGCACAGATAGGTGAAGTTGACCTCGTCGAGTTGCAGATAGCGGCAGCCGGCGTCGGCGAAGCCGCGCACCGCCTTGCGGTAGAGCTGACCGAGATCGCGGTAGAACTCATCCATGTCCGGATAGATCGCTTCCGGCACGCCCTCGCGGCCGTGGCGGAAATGCACCGCCGACGGCGACGGAATGGTCATCTTCGGCGTCCGCCCGGTGTGCGCCTGCACGAACTTGAAGTGGTCGATCATCGGATGGCCGTCGAAGGATCCAAGCTTTCCGTTCACGCGGATCAGCACCTGAGGCGACTGAACACCCTGGAACTTGAACTTGCGCTCTCCGGCGTAGGATTCGATGCCGGGAAGACGCTCCAGGAAATCGATCTGCCAAGAGCGGCGGCGGAATTCGCCGTCGGTGATGGATTGCAGACCGGCCGCTTCCTGCTTCCTGATGAGACTTTCGATCTCGCGGTCTTCGATCTGTTTCAACGCCCCGGCGGTGATCTCACCGCTGGCGCGCCTGGCGCGCGCTTCCTTCAACGCGGCGGGGCGCAGCAGGCTGCCGACGTGGTCGGCGCGGAAGGGGGGCGTGGTACGGCGCATCGCGCTCACCGCCCCCACACTTCCTCAGCCACCTCGACGATCCGCCGAAGTTTCGCCCATTGCTGTTCCTCGGCGAGAATGTTGCCCTCCTCCGTGGAAGCGAAGCCGCATTGCGGCGACAGGCAGAGCTGGTCAAGGTCGATAAATTTCGCGGCCTCGTCGATGCGCCGCTTGAGCTCGTCCTTGGTTTCCAGCGTGCCGGATTTCGACGTGACGAGACCCAGCACCACCAGCTTGTCCTTCGGCACGAACCGCAGCGGTTCGAAGCCGCCGGCGCGGTCGCTGTCGTATTCCATGAAGTAAGTTTTGATCCTGATCTCGTTGAACAGAGTTTCCGCCACCGGCTCGTAACCGCCCGACGCCACAAAGGTCGACTGGAAATTGCCGCGGCACAGATGCATCGCGGTCATCATGTCGGCCGGCGCGTCGGCGATCGCCGCGTTGATCATCTCGGCATAGACGTGCGGCAACTGCTCGACATCGTCGCCGCGCTGGCGCACCTGCTCGCGCAGCGTCGGATCGCAGAGATAGGTAAAGTTCACCTCATCGAGCTGGATGTAGCGGCAGCCGGCATCGGCGAACGCTTTGACCGCGTGACGATAGGTCTTTCCGAGATCGCGGTAGAAATCGTTCATGTCCGGATAGATCGCTTCCGGCACCGCCGAACGGCCATACCGGAAATGCAGCGACGACGGCGACGGGATCGTCATCTTCGGCGTCTGTCGGGTGTGCTCTTTCACGAAACGGAAGTGATCCAGCATCGGATGGCCGCTGAACGTGCCGAGCTTACCGGTCACGCGCAGCATCATCGGCCGCGGCTGCGGCCCCTGGAACTTGATCTTGCGCTCGCCGAGATAGGCCTCAACGCCGTCGAGCTTGCCGAGGAAGTCGTAGTTCCAGAATGCGCGGCGATATTCGCCGTCGGTGATGGACTTGAGGCCGACCTCCTCCTGCTTCTTGATGATGGCGTCGATCTCACGATCCTCGACCGCCTTCAACTGCTCGGCCGTAATCTCGCCGCGCTCGCGCCCGGCGCGCGCATCCTTCAGCGCGGCGGAGCGCAAAAAGCTGCCGACGTGATCGGCGCGGAACGGAGGCTTGGTGCGTTGCATCGTTGTTTGTTCTCTCATTTGTCCCGGACAAGGTGCAGCGCCATTAGCGCGTTTACGCGCGTCTCCGACGCACTATGGCGCTGCGCCGCCGATCCGGGACCCCGGTTTCTAGAAAGCTGGGTCCCGGGTCTGCAGCGCATCATCAAGCGATGCTGCGCTGCGCCCGGGACACGAGAACGTGTTACCGCCCCCAAACCTCATCGGCCAATTCCACGATCATCCGCAGCTTGGCCCATTGCTCGTCCTCGGCCAGCACGTTGCCCTCTTCCGTGGAAGCGAAGCCGCACTGCGGACTGAGCGCGAGCTGATCGAGCGCAACGTATTTCGTCGCCTCGTCGATCCGCCGCTTGATGGCGTCCTTGCTCTCCAGGGTGCCGCTTTTGGAGGTGACGAGGCCGAGCACGACCTGCTTCTGTCCCTTGGGAAAGAAACGCAGCGGCTCGAAACCGCCGGAGCGATCGGTGTCGTATTCCAGGAAAAAGCCGTCGATGTCGACTTTGCCCAGCAGGTGCTCGGCGACGAACTCGTAGCCGCCGCTGGCGATGAAGGTCGAACGGAAATTACCGCGGCAGGAGTGCATGGTGACGATCATGTCAGAGGGACGGCCCTCCAGCGCCTTGTTGGTCATCGCCGCGTAGATCGCCGGCAGCGCATCGGGATCGTCACCGCGTTCGCGCGAATGCTCGCGCTCCTTCGGATCGCACATCATCGACCAGGCGGTGTCATCCATTTGCAGATAGCGGCAGCCGGCGTCGTAGAACCCGCGGATCGCCTTCCGGTAGCCCACGGCGACGTCGTCGAAAAACGTCTCCATATCGGGATAGGCCTGCTTGCTGACATTCTGCCGGCCCTGGCGGAAGTGCAGCGTCGAGGGCGCCGGGATGGTCATCTTCGGCGTCACCTTGGTGTGCGCCTTGAGGAACTTGAAGTGATCGAGGTGGGCGTGGCCGCTGAAGCCTACCCGGCCAACGATGCGCACGGCTTCGGCCTTGGTCTCGACGCCGGCGAACACGATGCCCTTACCGGTGTCGAACATCTCAACGCCGTCGAGCCCCTTGTAGAAGTCGAAGTGCCACCATGAGCGGCGGAACTCGCCATCGGTCGCGAGCTTGAGCCCGATCTCTTCCTGCTTGCGGACGATCTTCTCGATCTCGCGGTCTTCGACCGCTTTCAGCGCAGCGTCGTCGAGCTTGCCTTCGGCGTGTTTAGCGCGCGCCTGTTTCAGCGCCGCCGGACGCAGCAGACTGCCGACGTGGTCGGCGCGGAAGGGTGGCTTGGTGCGTTGCATGGTTGTTACTCGCTCAACTTGCTCTGCTGTCACCCCCGGGCTTGACCCGGGGGTCCATCGGTCACCGAAAGCTCGTCTCAGAGCAGATGGATCGCCGGGTCAAGCCCGGCGATGACATCGTGAATCGGTTCGGCCACACGCCGTACCGGTCAGCCCCAAACCTCCTGCGCGATCTCGACCACCTGGCGCATCTTGGCCCATTGTTGCTCGTCGGTGAGGATGTTGCCCTCTTCCGTGCTGGCGAAGCCGCATTGCGGACTCAGCGCCAGTTGATCGAGCGGCGCGAATTTGGAAGCCTCGTCGATGCGGCGTTTGACGGTATCCTTGCTTTCCAGCGTGCCGCTCTTCGAGGTGACGACGCCAACCACGACGATCTTGTTGCCCTTCGGCAGGAAGCGCAGCGGCTCGAAACTGCCGGCGCGCTCGCTGTCGTATTCCAGGAAATAGCCGTCGTAGTTGCACTGCGCCAGCATGCGTTCGGCGATCGGTTCGTAGCCGCCGGACGCGATCCAGGTCGAGCGGAAATTTCCGCGGCAGACGTGGGTCGTAATCGTCATGTCGGCCGGCTTGTCCTTGATCGATTCGTTGATCAGGCGCGTATAAGCATCGGCAAGGCCATCGGTGTGCATGCCGCGCTCCTTAGCCTTCTTCATCTCGACGTCGGAGCAGAGGTAGGCCCAGGCGGTATCGTCGAATTGCAGATAGCGGCAGCCGGCGTCGTAGAATGCCTTGACCGCCTTGCGGTAGGCGGCAGCCAGGTCGTCGTAGATCGCGTCGCGATCGGAATAGACCTTGCTATCGACCGCACCCGGCTCCAGCCGGAAGTGCATCACCGTCGGCGCCGGGATGCACATTTTTGGCATTACTTTGGTGTTGGCCTTCAGGAACTTGAAGTGGTCGAGCATCGGATGGTTGGTGAAGTCGATCTTGCCCTTGACCCGGATGCTCTTGGGCTTGGTCTGCACGCCCTGGAACTGGATGCCGTGGTCGAGCTCATAGATCTCGACGTTGTCGAGGCCGTCGTAGAAATCGAAATGCCAGAACATGCGCCGATATTCGCCGTCGGTCGTGCACTGCAGGCCGACCTCTTCCTGCTTCTTGATGACCTTCGGAATTTCCTGGTCTTCGAC
Source organism: Rhodoplanes serenus (assembly GCA_945897515.1). Classification (GTDB taxonomy): domain Bacteria; phylum Pseudomonadota; class Alphaproteobacteria; order Rhizobiales; family Xanthobacteraceae; genus Z2-YC6860. The sequence continues at coordinate 36,800 of CAMDFO010000019.1, forward strand.
TTTCTTCAGGTCGGCCGCGCTGATCTGGCCCTTGTCGCGTTTCGCGCGGGCTTCGGTGATCGGCGCAGTGCGCAGGTAGCTGCCGACATGGTCGGCGCGGAACGGCGGCTTGGCTCTTGGCATCTTTCGTCTCTCCTGCGGGGTTCTAGCGGTGCTTTTCTAGAACCATTGCATGGGTGTTGTCAGTCGTCGAGAACGGACCCGGTTCGGCGGCCCCCGCAGGCGGTCGAACAGCGCGTGGGCCGTTTCCCATTGTTGGACTCCCAACTAAAGGACCCGAGCCCGTTCAAAGCCCATTTTTGCAGGAAAAACGCGCGTGCCCGCGCATTCCGCCACACCTCCCACCGCTTGCGTAGATTTGGTTTTTCGCCCTAGTATCCGGCCGAAGCCGGGCGAGAGCTGACGCCGGTTGAACACCTTCGGGAGGAAATTCATGATGAAGCGCATTCTCGCGGCATCGGCCGCGATCGCGATTTCGGCATCCTGGGCTCAGGCTCAGGAGATCAAAGTGGGCGTCAATCTGCCTTACACGGGAATCGGCGCTGAGTTCGCGCAACTGATCGACCGCGGCATGGAGATGTACCTCAAGCTCAACGCCGACAAGGTGAAGCCCTACACCATCAAGCTGATCAAGCGCGACGCCAAGAACCCGGGAGGCAACGATTCGCGCGTTGCGACCCAGGAATTGCTGACGCAGGAGAACGTCGACATCCTCGCCGGCTGGGTCTATTCGCCGAACGCCATCGCCTCTGCGCCGGTCGTCAACGCCGGCAAGAAGCCCGCCGTGATCATGAACGCCGGTACCGCGCACATCACCCAGATGTCGAATTACTACCTGCGCACCTCGTTCAGCATGTGGCATGCCGGCTACGCCATCGGCGAAGCGGCGGCCAAGCAACTCAAAGCCAAGACCGCGGTCGTCGGCTACACCGACTTCCCGCCCGGCAAGGACAGCCTGAACGCATTCAAGCGTTCGTTCGAGGCCAACGGCGGCAAGGTGATCGACGAGATTCCGATGGGTGGCGCCGGAGCGGTGCCGGATATGACGCCGTTCTTCCAGCGCGCCAAGGACCAGAAGCCTGACGTGTTCTTCGTGTTCGTGCCGGCCGGCGACCACGCGGCCGCCGTGACCAAGACCTACGGCGCGCTCGGCATGCAGCAGGCCGGCATCAAGCTGATCGGCCCTGGCGACATCACTCAGGATACCAAGCTGCAAGCGATGGGCGACGCCGCCGTCGGCCTCATCACCATGCATCATTACCACGCCGATCTCGACAACGCCGAGAACAAGCGCTTCGTCGCAGAGTGGAAGAAGACCTATGGCGCCAACACCACGCCGGACTTCATGGCGGTCGGTGGCTATGACGGCATGGCGCTGATCGTGCACATCGCGCACCAGCTCAAGGGCAAGATCGACGGCGACAAGGCCATCGAGGCGGCCAAGACCTTCAAGTACAACAGCCCGCGCGGCCCGATCTCGATCGATCCGGAAACCCGCGACATCGTGATGAACGAGTATCTGTCCGAGGTCGTGAAGGGCAAGGACGGCAAGCTGATGCAAAAGACCATCGGCCAGATCGCCAATGTGAAGGATGCCTGCAAGGCGCAGAAAATCGCGCCCTGCAAGTAGCCGTTACGCGGCCAACCGCAACGCCGCCGCCCCAACGGGCGGCGGTTTTACTTTGCGAGCGAATTGCCGCGTCCCAGACCTTTGCTTTGACGTGGGGCGCTTTCGTCTTAGAATTTGAGAAACGACGGCCGGCTGAACCGGTTTCTGGGGGACTGCAATGAAGTGCGGGCATGCGGCGAGCGCCCACATCAGGCGGGCACAGCCGTGATCTTCGGCATCGATTTCGCCAGCATGATCCTGGGCGGCATGGCCTGGGGCGTGGTGCTGTTCATCGTGTCGGTCGGCCTATCGGTGACGATGGGCCTGATGGGATTCGTGAACCTAGCGCACGGTGCGTTCGCCATGCTCGGCGGCTACATCATCGTGCTGTCGATGCGCCATCTGGGCATCGGCTTTATCCCCGCGCTGGCGGTCGGCTTCTTCGGAACCGCCGCGATCAGCATGCTGTTCGAGCGCACGCTTTATTCCCGACTCTATAAAGCGGGCGAACTCGACCAGGTGCTGTTCACCATCGGGCTGGCGTTCATCTTCATCGCGTCGCTGACGGTGTTCGTCGGTCCCGAGAACCAGCCCGTGACGCTTCCGCCTGAGCTCCGGGGACAGTTCGATCTCGGTTTCATGCAGTACCGCACCTACAGCATCTTCATCATCGCGGTCGGCGTCGCCATCGTGGTCGGGCTGTGGCTGGGCTTCGAGCGCACCCGCTTCGGCGCGCAGATCCGCGCCGCGGTCGACAACCGCCGCATGGCGGAATCGCTTGGCATCAACATCGACCGGCTGTTCTCCATCACCTTCGGATTTGGCAGCGGCATGGCGGCGCTCGGCGGTGGGCTCGGCGCCGAGTTTCTCGGGCTCGATCCGCAATATGCGCTGAAATACCTCGTGTTCTTCCTCATCGTCGTCGCCGTGGGCGGGGCGGGCAGCATCGTCGGCGTGTTCAGCGCTTCGCTCATCATCGGCGTGCTCGACTTTGTGCTGAAGAAATACGTGCCGCAGGGCGGCACCCTGTTCATCTACGCGCTGACCATCCTCCTCCTGTTGTGGCGGCCGCAGGGCCTGTTCGGGAAATCGACATGAGCGCGATGCCGACCTTGACCGAGCATCCGGCCGCGCTGGCCCTGACGCGGCGTCACCGGCTGCGCTGGTGGGAGCCGCTGCCATGGGTCCTGGCGCTGGCGTTCTATTTCCTGTTTCCGCGCCATCTCGGCTTCGGCACCGAGCTCCTGATCATGGTGCTGTTCGCGATCTCGCTCGATCTCGCGCTCGGCTATGCCGGCATCATCACGCTCGGCCACGCCGCGTTCTTCGGCGCCGGCGCCTATACGGTCGGGATGCTGGCGCAGTACGGCATCTGGACCGAGCCGATCACCGGCCTGATCGCGGGTGCGGCGGTTGCTGCCTTGATCGGCTTCCTGTCCGGGCTGGTGCTGCTGCGCACCACCGGGCTGACGCTGCTGATGCTGACGCTCTGCACCATGGCGCTGCTGGAGGAGGCAGCGAATCTCGGGCACGACTGGACTGGCGGCTTCGATGGCCTGACCGGGATCACCATCCCGCCGCTGTTCGGACTGTTCGAGTTCAATCCGCTGTTTCCCAAGACGCAATATCTCTACGTGCTCGGCGTGCTGTTCGTCTGCTTCGTGTTCGCACGCACGCTGGTCTATTCGCCGTTCGGTCAGAGCCTGACCGGAATTCGCGAGAACACTTTGCGCATGCACGCGGTCGGCGCGCCGGTGCGGACGCGGCTGGTGGTCTGCTACACGATCTCGGCTGCGCTCGCCGGGATTGCCGGCGGCATCTGGGCGCAGGCCAACGCCTATGTGAACCTCTCGACGCTCGGTCTCGATCGGGCCGCGACCGTGCTGATCATCCTGGTGCTTGGCGGCTACGGCCGGCTGTACGGCGCGTTCGTCGGCGCCCTCGCCTACATGGCTCTCGCGCATTTCCTGTCGCAGGTCTATCCGACCGCCTGGCAGCTCGGCCTCGGTCTCCTGCTGGTGGCGATCGCGCTGTTCGCACGCGGCGGCATCATTGGCGTCGGCGAGACGCTGGTCCAGCGGCTCCGGCCCAAGATGTATCAGAAGCAGCCGCCGTCATGACCGCGACGCTCCTCGAAACCCGCTCCGTCAGCAAGAATTTCGGAGCATTGCGCGCCGCAAGCGACGTCACGTTCAAGCTCGAGGAAGGCGCGCGCCACGCGCTGATCGGGCCGAACGGGGCGGGCAAGACCACGTTCATCAACCTGCTCACCGGTGTGCTGCTGCCGACCTCGGGCGCGGTGTACCTGAAGGGCCAGGACATCACCACGATGGAGCAGGCCGCGCGGGTTAAACGCGGTATCGCGCGCACCTTTCAGATCAACCGGCTGTTCCGCGGCCTCTCGGTCCTGGAGAACGTCTACATCTCGGTGGCCGAACGGGTCGGCGCCGCGCCGCAGATGCTCAAACCGGCGGGAGCGCGCCGGGACGTGATCGACGAGGCGATGCACCTGCTCGAGACGCTCAAGATCGCCAACGACGCACACCACACCATTGCCGGGCTGCCGTATGGCCGCCAGCGGCTGGTCGAGCTCGCCATCGCGCTGGGGCTCAAGCCCGAGGTGCTGCTGCTCGACGAGCCGGCTGCCGGCGTGCCGAGCGCCGAGAGCCACATCATCCTGGACGCCATCGACGCTCTGCCCAAGACCATCGGGGTGCTGATCATCGATCACGACATGGACCTGGTGTTTCGTTTCGCCAAGAAGATCACCGTGTTGGTGCGCGGCGCGATCTTCGCCGAGGGGACGCCGAAGGAAATCGGCGCCAATCCCGACGTGCGCGCGGTCTATCTCGGTCAGGCCACCACCCATGGCTGAAAACGCACTGGAACTGAAAGACGTGTCGGCCGGCTACGGCGAAACCGTGGTGCTGGAGGACATCAATTTCACGGTGGCGCCGGGCGAGAGCATCAGCGTGATCGGGCGGAACGGCGTCGGCAAGACCACGCTGCTGGCGACCGTGATGGGCCACACCACGCTGCACAAGGGCGAGGTGGCGCTCGCCGGCAAGAGCCTCAAGGGCGTGCCGATCTATCGCCGCGCCGCCGCGGGGCTGGGCTTCGTGCCGCAGGAGCGCGAGATTTTTCCGTCGCTGACGGTGCGCGAAAATCTCGACGTCGGGGCGCGGCCCGGCGAATGGACCGACCAGCGGCTGTTCGAGCTGTTCCCGAACTTGAAGGAACGGCTCGGCAACCGCGGCAACCAGCTCTCCGGCGGCGAGCAGCAGATGCTATCGATCGCACGTGCGCTGTTGACCAATCCGTCGGTGCTGCTGCTCGACGAGCCGACCGAGGGACTCGCGCCGGTGATCGTCGAGGCGCTGACCGCAGTGCTGGCCAAGCTGCGCAACGAAAGCGGTCTGTCGATCATCCTGGTGGAGCAGAACAGCCGGATCGCGCTGGAGTTCTCGCCGCGCTGCGTGGTGATGGACAAGGGCCGCATCGTCTATGATGGCGAGTCGGCGCCGTTGCGCAACGACCCGGAGAAGCTGGCGCAGTTCATCGGCGTCAGCGAGTAGCTAGACTCCCTTCCCTCGGTCCCTCATGCTGAAGCAAACAAGTTGCTTCGGGGGAAGCGCCATGACAATCCATCGCCGCCGTTTCCTGCAACTCGCAGCGGGCGCCGCCGCGCTGCCCGCCGCTCCGCACATCGCTCGCGCGCAAGCCTATCCGGCGCGGCCGGTGCGCTGGCTTCTCGGCTTCGCGGCGGGCGGCACCACCGACATCGTATCCCGGATCGTCGCCCAGGCGCTTACCGAACAGCTCGGCCAGCCGTTCATGATCGAGGCCCGGCCCGGCGCCGGCACCAATCTCGCCACCGAGGCGGTGATCCGCGCTCCGGCCGACGGCTACACGCTGCTGCTGGCGGGCACGCCGAATGCCATCAACGCCTCGCTCTACGGCAAGCTGAATTTCAACTTCATCCGCGACGCCGCGCCGGTGATCAGCCTGGTCGGCGTGCCGCAGGTCATGGTGGTGCACCCGTCGGTCCCGGCCAAGACCACCGCCGAGTTCATCGCTTACGCCAAGGCCAATCCCGGCAAGATCAACATGGCGTCGTCCGGCGTCGGATCGACGCCGCATCTTGCCGGCGAGCTGTTCAAGATGATGGCCGGCGTCGACGTGCAGCACGTGCCATACCGCGGCGCCGCACCGGCAGTCACCGATTTGCTGGCGGGTCAAGTGCAGCTCTATTTCGTCACCACGCCGGTGTCGATCGAGTACATCAGGTCCGGCAAACTTCGCGCCCTCGCGGTGACCACCGCGCAGCGCTCGGAGTCGATGCCAGACCTGCCGACCGTCGGCGAGACCGTGAAGGGCTACGAGGCCAGCGCGTGGTACGGCCTTGCCACCGCGAAGGACACGCCCGCGGACGTCGTCGAGCGGCTGAACCGAGAGGTCAATGGGATCCTCGCGGACCCGAAGATCAAGGCGCGATTCGCCGATCTCGGCTGCACCGTGCTTGGGGGATCGCCCGCCGATTTTGGCAGGCTGATCGCCGAGGAAACCGAAAAGTGGGCCAAGGTCGTGAACTTCTCGGGCGCCAAGCTGCAGTGACGGGCGATGGCCCATGGCTTGAGCCCATGGCTTGCCGCCGGCTGCAAAAAGCGCGCATCCTCTATGCGACAAATTGAACCGGAGGGGCGCACCATGACCATTCACCGCCGTCGTTTTCTTCATCTCGCGGCAGCGGCAGCCGCGCTTCCCGCAACAACCGGAGTATCCATGGCGCAGGCCTATCCGACGAAGCCCATCCGTTTCGTCATCAGCTTCCCGCCCGGCGGCCCGAACGACACCCTCGGACGGATCGCGGCCGGATGGCTATCGCAGCAACTCGGTCAGCCGTTCCAAGCGGAAAATCGTGGAGGCAACTCCGGCAACACCGGCACCGAGATCGTCGTGCGTGCGCCCGCGGATGGCTACACCGTCCTGCTGTGCGGCCCCGCAAATGCGATCAGCGGATCGCTGTTCCCCAACCTGAGCTTCAACTTCTTGCGGGATATGACACCGGTAGCCGGCATTACCCGCGAAGCGCTGGTCATGGTCGTGCATCCTTCAGTGCCGGCACGCACCGTTCCCGAGTACATCGCCTACGCCAAAGCCAATCTGGCCAACACCAAGATGGCATCGACCGGCAATGGCTCGTCACCGCACGTCACCGGCGAACTGTTCAAGATCATGACCGGTCTGCCGCTCAACGTCGTTCACTACGGCGGCGGCGGACCGGCGCTGAAGGCAATGATCGCGGGCGAGGCGCAAATGATGTTCGAACCGATGTCGGCTTCGATCGAGCCGGTGCGCAAAGGCCAACTGCGCGCGATCGCGGTCACCACCACGGCGCGCTCGGAGGCGCTTCCGGAGGTTCCGCCGATGGCCGAGACAGTGCCGGGCTACGAAGCGAGCGCCGTCACCGGCATTGCGGTGCCCAAAGGAACGCCGGCCGAGATCATCGAGACGCTCAACAAGGCCATGAATGCGGCCTTCGCCGATCCGGCGATGCGGACGAAGCTCGCCGACACCGGCGGCGCGCCGCTGCCGGGCTCGTCCGCCGAGTTCGCAAAGGTGATGGCGGCGGAGACTGCAAAGTGGGGCGACGTGGTGAAGCGGGCCGGGGTCAAGGCGGGTTGAGCACCCTTAACGCCGGGCGTGGCGCAGCGCGCGCCGCAACACACACTCTCGCTGTCATCGCCCGCGAAGGCGGGCGATCCAGTCTCGTCTCAGTGCTCTTTGCAAACTGGATGCCCCGCTTTCGCGGGGCATGACAGCCTTATTGATTGAAAGACCGCGTTCTACGCGTGCGCCTTGCGCTGCGGGTCGATGATCTTTTCCAGCTTGCCCAGCACGTGCATGCACGGCAGCAACTGCTGCAAGCTCCCGTTCGGCTCGCGCTTCTCGCGGATCGCCGCGATGAACTCGCGGTCCTCCAGTTCGATGCCGTCCATCGAGACGTCGACCTTCGAAACGTCGATCTTATTGTCCTTGCCGTCGCTGAGATCGTCGTAGAACGCCTTGAAGGTGCCGTTGTCGCAGATGTAGCGGAAGAACGAGCCAAGCGGCCCGTCGTTGTTGAACGACAGCGACAGCGTCAGCATCGAGCCCGACGGCGTGCGCGCCACGATGCCCATATCCATCGCGATGTTGAGCTGCGGATGGATCGGGCCCTGCACGGCGTAGCAATCTGAGATGTTCTCGCCGACCTGATATTGGAACAGATCGATGGTGTGCGCGGCGTGGTGCCAGAGCAGATGATCCGTCCAGCTCCGCGCGTTGCCGGCGGCGTTGATGTTCTTTCGCCGGAAGAAATAGGTCTGCACGTCCATCTGCTGGATCTTCAACTCGCCGGCCACGATCTTCTTGTGCACGTACTGATGGCTCGGGTTGAACCGCCGGACGTGGCCGCCCATCGCGGTGACGCCGGTTTCCTTGGCGATCTTCGCCAGATTCTCGGCGTCCTCGACCGAGTCGGTCACCGGGATTTCGACCAGCACGTGCTTGCCGGCGCGCATCACCTGCTCGCCCTGGCGGAAGTGCATCTTGGTCGGCGTGGTGAGGATCACAGCGTCGGCGCGCTTGATGCCCTCGCTGAGATCGCCGGTGTAATGCGGGATGCCGTATTTCTTGGCTATCGCAGCGGTCGAATCCTGGTTTCCGCCGACCAGCGACGTAACTTCCACGCCGTCAATGCGCTTGAGCGCGTCGAGATGCTTCTGGCCGAAAGCGCCCTGCCCGGCGACACAGATTTTCATTTTATGAGTTCCTCTCTGATCTCTCCCCGTCATGCCCGCGCTCGTTGCGGGCATCCACGTCTTGCTTGCCATGAAGACGTGGATGGCCGGGACAAGCCCGGCCATGACGACAACGACTAGCTACGAATCCGATGAACCTTCTGGCCGGCGGCGGCGCGCTTGATCTTGGCCGCCGGCTTCTTGCTGGCTGGAGAAGGCTTGGCCTTGCCCGCAACCCTGCGCCGGTTCTCCAGGATGATGTGGCCAACCGCGGTGTTCGACGCCGGTACGGTGTAGAAGCGATAGATCTCGTCCACCTGCTCGTCGAGCGCACCGCGCATGATGAGCCACATCACCATCTCGACGCCCTCGGCGCCGGCTTCGCGCATGTATTCCATGTGCGACATCTGCGCGAGTTTCTTGGGATTCTTGGTGAGGTTGTCGAGGAACGCGTGGTCGAACTTGCTGTTGATCAGGCCGGCGCGCGGACCGCTGATCTGGTGCGACATGCCGCCGGTGCCGAAGATCACCACCTTGAGGTCCTCGGGATACGACTCGACGGCCTTGCGGATCGCGCGGCCAAGATTGAAGCAGCGGTTGCCGGTGGGCGGCGGGAACTGCACGACGTTGACCGCGAGCGGAATCACCGGGCACGGCCATTCCTGCGGCGAGCCGAACATCAGATTCAGCGGCACGGTGAGGCCGTGGTCGACTTCCATCTTGTTGCACAGCGTAAGGTCGAACTCGTCGAGGATGACGGATTGCGCGATGTGCGAGGCCAGCTCGGGATGGCCCTTCACCACCGGCACCGGCCGCGGGCCCCAGCCCTCGTCGGCAATCCCGAACTCGGTCGCGGTGCCGAGCGCAAAGGTCGGGATGATCTCGACCGAGAACGCCGAGGCGTGGTCGTTGTAGACCCCGATCACCACGTCCGGTTTGGCCTTGGCGATCCATTCCTTGGAGCGCTCGAAGCCTCGGAACACCCGCTGCCAATAAGGCTCGTTGGTCCGGTGGTTGTCGATCGCGGCGCCGATCGCCGGTACGTGCGACGACGATACTCCTGCGATGATCCTAGCCACGTTTCTTTCCTTTGCTCTTCGATGTCGGCTTTCCGGCTTTAGCCTTGGCCGGCTTGGGCTGGTCCCCGCCTGACTTGCTGCGGTTGCCTTCGACCGAGCGGCCGCCGTTGAGCATCATATCGGCATAGGCCTGCTGGCTGGAGCCGGTCATGACCGCAGCGAGATGCTGGAAGGCGTGGCCGTCGGTCGCGCCGAGCTTGGCGGTGAAATAGATGTTGCCGCCGAGCTCCAGCATCCGGTTGTACTCGCGCTTGAGGATGGCCTCGCGCTGCTCCGGCGTCAGCGGGAATTTGTCGAGGTACTTCGCCTCGTTTTCCTTGAACGCCTTGCGGTTCTCCGCCTTCATCAGCGACATGCAGAACATGTTGAGATGATAGCCCTGGCGCGAGCGCTCGGCGTCGAACACGAACGTGCCGGGAATATCGTCGTATTCCTTCTCGGCTTTTGATTTGGCGGTGGCCATCGGCGTGCTCCACTCGGGCGCGGCAAGAGGCTGATATGTCGATGATATATCCAGCGGAACCGGGGTTTGCAACGGCGGCCGGTTCGAGACGGTCAACCCCAGTAGAGTCGCATTGGATTGTCGACCAGCAGCTTGCGTTGCAGCTCCGCCGTGGTCGCGATCTTGGGGATCATGTCGGTGATGACCCCGTCGTCCGGCGCCTCTTTGGGCATGTTCGGGTGCGGCCAGTCGGTGCCCCAGATCACGCGGTCCGGGAACCGCTCGACGATGGCCTTGGCGTACGGCACCACGTCGTCGTAGGGCGGGCCGACGAGCGTGAAGCGCTCCGGGCAGGTCACCTTGGTGATCCAGTTCTTGTTGGCGTCGAGCGCCTTCACCCAGTTCTGGAAGTTCTTGCCGTCGACGCCCTCTTTCAAATTCGGACAGGCCATGTGGTCGAACACCAGCGTGGTCGGCAGCGATTTCAGGAACGGCCCCATCTCGTCGAGGTCGGCGTGCTCGAAATAGACCACGATGTGCCAACCGAGCTTGGCGATCCGGTTGGCGATCCGCACCATCACGTCCTTCGGCGTGGAATCGACCAGCCGCTTGATGAAGTTGAAGCGCACACCCTTGACGCCATCGCGGTCGAGCGCCTTCAGGTCGCCGTCGGAGAAGCTCTCGTCGACGAAAGCCACGCCCTTGGCCCGGCCGTTGGATGTGACCAGCGCGTCGACCAGCGCTCGATTGTCGACGTCGTGGCAGGTCGCCTGCACGATCACCGCCTTGTCGAAGCCCAGGAAGTCGTGCAGCGCGAACAGCTTCTCCTTCGGGGCGTCGCACGGCGTGTATTTGCGCTTCGGCGCGAACGGAAACTTCGCCTCGGGACCGAACACGTGGTTGTGCGCGTCCACCGCCCCCGCCGGCGGCTTGTATTTCGGCTTCGACGGATTGGGATGGAACGGAATGTAGCCGGCGCTCATGGGCACGTGAGGTCTCTCCACCTAACTGCTGTCATGCCCCGCGAAGGCGGGGCACCCAGTAACCACAGGCGATGCCCTTAAGGCACCGTCGTCGACCAAGAGCTGGATCGCCCGCCTTCGCGGGCGATGACAGCGGAATTAAACTCTCTCCACCGCCAGCGAAACGCCCTGGCCGACGCCAACGCACATCGTGGCCAGCCCGAACCGGCCGCCGCGCTCGTGCAGCGCATGCACCGTCGTCATGGCGAGCCGCGCGCCCGACATGCCGAGCGGATGGCCGAGCGCAATCGCGCCGCCGTTCGGATTGACATGCTCGGCGTCGTCGGCAAGCCCGAGCTGCCGCATGCAGGCGAGCGCTTGCGACGCGAACGCCTCGTTCAGCTCGATGACATCGAAATCGCCGATCTTGAGGTTGAGCCGCTCCATCAGCTTGCGCGTCGACGGCACCGGCCCGATCCCCATGATGCGCGGCGGCACCGCGGCCGACGCCATGCCGAGCACCCGCGCGCGCGGCGTAAGCCCATGTTTTTTCACTGCGGCTTCGGAGGCGAGGATCATCGCTGCGGCGCCGTCGTTGACACCCGAGGAGTTGCCGGCGGTCAGCGTGCCCGGATCGCGCACGAAGTTCTTCAGCTTCGCCAGCGTCTCCATCGTCGTGTCGGCGCGCGGGTGCTCGTCGGTGTCAACCACGATCGGCCCGGCCCGGCCGCCGGGCGCCGCGACCGGCACAATCTCCTCGGTGAAGAAACCCGACGCCTGCGCTTTCGCCGCGCGCTGCTGCGAACGCAAGGCAAACGCGTCCTGGTCGGTGCGCGAGACCTGGAATTCCTCGGCGACGTTCTCACCGGTCTCCGGCATGGCATCGACGCCGTACTGCTTCTTCAGCAGCGGGTTGATAAAGCGCCAGCCGATAGTGGTGTCGTAGATTTCATTTGAGCGCTGGAACGCCTCGGCGGCCTTGCCCATGACGAACGGCGCGCGCGTCATCGATTCGACGCCGCCGGCGATCGCAAACTCGGTCTCTCCCGACTTGATGTCGCGCGCGGCCGAACCGACCGCGTTGAGCCCCGAAGCGCAGAGACGGTTGACGGTGATGCCCGGAATCGAATCCGGCAAGCCCGCGAGCAGCAGCGACATGCGCGCGACGTTGCGGTTGTCTTCGCCGGCCTGGTTGGCGCAGCCGAAATAGACCTCGTCGAGCGCCGCCCAGTCGACGTTCTTGTTGCGCGACATCAGGGTCTTGAGCGGCACCGCGCCGAGGTCGTCGGCGCGCACCTTGGACAGCCCGCCGGCGTAGCGCCCGATCGGCGTCCGGATCGCATCGCAGATGAATACGTTGCGCATGATAACCTCCTTATGCCGCCGCGCCGTGGGCGCGGGCGGTGCGCGCTTGCAGGTCGCGCAGCGCTTCCAGTTCGATTTTTGTCGGCGGCGGTGTCTCGGCGACCGTCGCAGCGAAACGCACCGGCCAGCCGGTGTTCTCGACAATCTGCTCGCGCGTCACGCCTGGATGGAGCGACGTGACGATCATCTCGTTGCTTCCGGGCTCGGGCTCGAACACCGCCAGATCGGTCATCAGCCGGGTCGGGCCTTTGGTCTTGACGCCGAGCCGCGCGCGATGGTCGCCGCCTTCGCCGTGGCCGAGCGAGGTGACAAAGTCGAGCTTCGGCACGAACGCGCGCTTACCCTGCGCCATGATGATGAAAATCTCGCCGCACGAGGTCGCGATTTCCGGCGCACCGCCGCCGCCGGGCAGCCGCACCTTCGGCTTGTCATACGGGCCGACCACCGTGGTGTTGAGATTGGCGTGCTTATCGATCTGCGCGCCGCCGAGGAAGCCGACGGTGATGCGGCCGCCTTGCAGCCAGTAGCGAAACATCTCCGGCACCGACACTGTGGTCAGCGCGGTCTCGCACAATTCGGGATCGCCGATCGAAAGCGGCAGCACCGTCGGCTTGGTGCCGAGCGTGCCGGATTCGTAGATCAGCACGATGTCGGGCGCGTGCGTGAGCCGCGCCAGATTAGCCGCCGCCGACGGCATGCCGATGCCGACGAAGCACACATCCTCGTTGCGGAGCGCGCGCGCCGCCGCAACGGTCATCATCTCGTTGGGCTTGTAGTCGGCCATGCGCTACTCCGCCGCCTGCAGCATCTTGCGCGCCTGCGCGGCGAACACCTCGGGTCCCACGTCCAGCACATTGGCCTTCATCCAAGCCACGAACGAGTCGCGATCCTTCGCGATGGTGTCCCAGGTCTTGTAGAAGGCGTTGTCGCGCTTGTAGTAGCCGAACGTGTAGGACGGATACGCGCCGCCCGGCACCACCGCGAGCGCACCCACGGTCCAGGCCGGCAGGATCGTCGCGTTCGGGCTGCGCGGGCCGAACTCCTCCACCACCTCTTCGACGGTGACGATGGAGCGCTTGGAGGCCAGCACGACCTCCTTCTGCACGCCGACGATACCCTCGATCAAGACGTTGCCGGCGCGGTCGGCCTTCTGGGCGTGGATGACGCCGACATCCGGCCGGATCGACGGCACCGCCGCGAGCTTCTCGCCGGTGAACGGACAGACGATGCTCTTGATGTTCGGATTGACCGCCGGCAGGCCCGCGCCGATGTAGCCGCGCAACACCGCCAGCGGCAGGCCGGCCGCGCCGGCCTCGTAAGCGTTGGCCATCGCGGCGTGGGAATGCTCCTCGATCTTGAGCGGATGCGGCCAGCCGTTCTCGACGGCGTCGCGAAACCGGTGCAGCGACCCGACCCCCGGATTGCCTCCCCAGGAGAACACCGCCTTCTCGGCGCAACCCATGCCGATCATCTGATCGTAGATCAGGTCCGGCGTCATGCGGATCAGCGTCAGGCGCTTGCGCCCCTGCCGGATGATCTCATGGCCCGCGGCGTGCGGGATCAGATGGGTGAAGCCCTCCAGGGCAACTGAATCGCCGTCATGAACAACGGATTCCACAGCCTCGGCGAGGGACAACAGACGCGACATACCTTGAACGGTTCCTGCGCTTTTCCTGCGTTTGGTGCCGGAATTTAGGGGCCATCCCGGGCGGGGTCAAACTGGCTTGACCGGCCTGGGCAGAGCCCGCATGACTCCGGCAAGGAAACGCCATGCCCGCATCATCGGATACCAATTTCGGCGATCTGCCGCCCTCGCTCGCAGCCGAGCGGCGGGGCGCGATTGCGATCCTGCGCCTATCGCGGCCGGAGAAGCGCAATGCGCTGGACGACGGCACCGTTCTCGGGATCGAAAGCTTCTTCACGCGGTTGCCCGAAGGCATCAAGGCGGTCGTCGTGCACGGCCAGGGCGAGCACTTTTCCGCCGGCCTCGACCTCAGCGAACTCACCGAGCGCGACACCGCGCAAGGCGTCGAGCATTCGCGGATGTGGCACCGCGCGTTCCAGCAGATCGAGTTCGGCAAGGTGCCGGTGGTCGCGGTGCTGCACGGCGCGGTGGTCGGCGGCGGACTGGAGCTGGCGGCGGCGGCGCATATCCGGGTGGCCGAGAAATCGGCCTATTACGCGCTGCCCGAAGGCAGCCGCGGCATCTATGTCGGCGGTGGCGCGTCGGTGCGGTTGCCGAAGCTGATCGGCGTCTCGCGGATGCAAGATATGATGCTGACAGGACACAGCTACAGCGCCGACGAAGGACTGGCGATCGGGCTGTCGCATTATGTCGTCGATGTCGGCGCGGGACTGGCCAAGGGAATCGAACTCGCCGAGCGCATCGCGCAAAATGCCCCGCTCACCAACTTCGCGGTGATGCACGTCCTGCCGCGCATCGCCGAGAGCGATCCGGCGAGCGGCTATCTTGCGGAGTCGCTGATGGCGGCGATCGCGCAGGGCAGCGACGAGGCCAAGGCGCGGCTGAAGGATTTCCTGGAGAAGCGCGGCACCAAGGTGCTGCGCGGGTAAACCATGGCCGAAGCGATGCGAGACACTGGCGCTGCTGCGCCGCTTCGGCCGGTCCGGCTCGGGCCTTCGGACGTCACGCTTGAGCGGCGAGCCGACGGCACGCTTTATCTGCGCTCGCCGCAGCCGCTCGAAGCCTATCCCGACAAGATCACGCAGCGCCTGGAGCATTGGGCGGAGGCGGCGCCCGAGCGCGTGTTCATCGCGCAGCGCAGTGCCGACGGGTCCTGGCGCACGCTGACCTACGAACAAACGCTGGCGCAGGTGCGCGGCATTGCGCAGGCGCTGCTGTCGCGCGATCTCTCCACCGAGAGGCCGATCGGCATTCTCTCCGGCAACGACATCGAGCACGCGCTTCTTGCGCTCGCCGCGATGTTCGCCGGCATTCCCTATGCGCCGATCTCAGTGCCCTATTCGCTGATGTCCGGCGATTTCGCCAAGCTCAAATCGATCATCGAGATTCTGACGCCGGGAATGGTGTTCGCCGCCGATGGCAAGCCGTTCGCCCGCGCAATCGAGGCGACCGTTCCGTTCGACGTCGAGATCGTGACAACGGTCAATCCGCTCGGCAGCCGCTTCACCACCCCTTTTTCCGATCTCATCGTGACCGAGCCTACAGACGCAGTCGACGAGGCGCATGCCAAGGTCGGTCCGGACACGATCGCAAAAATCCTGTTCACCTCGGGCTCGACCGGAAACCCCAAGGGCGTCATCAACACCCAGCGCATGCTGTGCTCGAACCAGGCGCAGGTGCGCGCCGGGCTGACATTCGTCGGCGAGGAGCCGCCGGTGATTGTCGACTGGCTGCCGTGGAACCACACCTTCGGCAGCAACCACAATTTCAACCTGGTGCTGGACAACGGCGGCTCGCTCTACATCGACGAAGGCAAGCCACTGCCAGGCGCGATTGCGGCGACCGCGCGCAATCTGAAGGACATCGCACCGACGATCTACTTCAACGTGCCAAAGGGTTTCGAGACGCTGCTGCCGTTTCTGCGGGACGACAAGGCACTGCGCGAAAACTTCTTCAGCCGCCTGAAGGTGATGTTCTATGCCGGCGCGGGCCTGCAGCAGCACGTCTGGGACGAGCTCACACGGCTCAGCGTCGAGACCACCGGCCAGCGCGTGATCTTTCTCTCCAGCATCGGCTCGACCGAAACCGCGCCGATGGCACTGGCCTTGAATTCCGATTTCCACCGGCCGGGCAACATCGGCCTGCCGGCGCCCGGCGTCGAGCTGAAACTCGTTCCGCAGGACGGCAAGCTCGAGTGCCGCCTCAAGGGCCCGAACATCACGCCGGGCTACTGGCGGCGGCCGGACCTCACCGCCGAAGCGTTCGACGACGAGGGCTATTACAAAATCGGCGACGCGCTGAAATTCGTCGATGCCGACGAGCCGGGCAAAGGCCTGTTGTTCGACGGCCGGCTCGCGGAGGATTTCAAGCTCGCAAGCGGCACCTGGGTCAGCGCCGGCGCGCTACGGGCGCAGTTCGTCGATCATTGCGCGCCACTCATTCGCGACGCCGTGGTCGCCGGCGCCGACCGCGACGATATCGCGGTGCTGGCGTTCCCCGACGTGGAGGCCTGCCGCAAGCTGTCCGGCCTGGCGGCGGACGCGGCGGCTACAGCCGTGCTCGACCATCCGGCGGTGCGCGAGGAGTTCGGCCGGCGGCTCACGGTATTGGCGCGCCGGAGCACGGGCGGCTCGACCCGTATCTGCCGAGTCATTCTGATGGCGGAGCCGCCTTCGCTCGACGCCGGCGAGGCGACCGACAAGGGCTCGATCAATCAGCGCGCGGTGCTGACGCGACGCGCGGCACTGGTGGATGAGCTATATGCACGGCCGGTGAGCGCGCGGGTGATAGCGATCGAAGGAAGCATCTGAATGGATCCCAAGGGACACGCCGCGATCGTCACCGGCGCAGCCTCCGGGCTTGGCGCCGAGACCGCCGCGGCCCTGGCGCGGGCCGGCGCGAAGGTGGCGCTGCTCGACGTCAATCTGGACGCCGCAAAGGCGATGGCTGACAAGATCGGTGGCATCGCCATCCGCTGCGACGTCACCAGTTCCGACAATGCCGTGGCGGCGCTGGCCCAAGCCAAGGAACAGCACGGCGTGGCGCGCATCCTCGTCAACTGCGCCGGCGTCGGTCCGGCCAAGCGCATGGTCGGCCGCGACGGCCCGATGCCGCTGTCGGATTTCGAGAGGGTCATCGCGATCAACTTGATCGGCACCTTCAACATGATGCGGCTCGCGTCCGCCGACATGCAGGCGCTCGACCCGCTGGCCGACGGCGAGCGCGGCGTCATTGTCTCGACCGCGTCGGTCGCGGCCTTCGAAGGCCAGATCGGCCAGACCGCCTACGCAGCGTCGAAGGGCGGCGTCGCGGCGCTGACGCTGCCGGCGGCGCGCGAGCTGTCGCAGTTCGGCATCCGCGTCATGGCGATCGCACCTGGCATTTTCGGCACGCCGATGCTCAAAGCGCTACCGCAGGCCGCGCAGGACTCGCTCGGCGCTTCGGTGCCGTTTCCGAAGCGCCTGGGCGAGCCGCGCGAGTTTGCCGATCTCGTGCTGAACATCGTGCGAAGCGGCTATCTCAACGGCGAAGTGATCCGGATCGACGGCGCGCTGCGCATGGCGCCGCGCTGACGGCATGGTATTAATATCGGGGGACGGATGCTGACCTACACCAGAAACGCGCGCATCGAATGGGGCGACTGCGACCCGGCGGGAATCGTGTTCTTTCCACGCTATTTCGCGATGTTCGATTCCTGCACCACCGCGCTGTTCTCGCAGGCGCTCGGCCTGAGCAAATACCAGTTCACGCGAAAGTATGCGTTCGCCGGCTATCCGATGGTCGAAACCCGCGCGCGGTTTCTCAAGCCTACAAAATTCGGCGACGACGTGGTGATCGAGACCAAGATCACCAAGTTCGGCCGGTCGAGCTTCGACGTTCAGCACCGCATCACGCTCAACGGCGAGCTGTGCGTCGAATGCTTCGACACGAGGGTCTGGGCGGAGCGCGACCCGAACGATCCGGAGAAGATCAAGGCCAAGCCGGTCCCGGCCGAGGTGATCGAGAAGTTCAACGCGGGTTGACGACTAAGGCGTGTAACCCGCATCCGGGCCGAACGCCGCGACCACCTCGTTGCCCCGCGTCGCCCATTCCTCGACCGGCACCGGGCCGCACGTCAGCATGAAATAGTCGTAGGCAGCGCGCCGGTCGTTCGCCATGATGAACTGGTAGTGCATGCGGAAGAAGTTGACGCGGATGCGCTTGTAGAGCTCCGGCGACAGCATCTCGCGGAAGCGCACCTTCCAAATCAGCGGGTTGCAGCGGGCCGGGCCGGCATCGACGCCGATCCCGGCCACCGGATCGAAATCGTAGAAGTTCAGGATGTCCTTGCGCGACTGCACATCGATCCATCGCACCGAGGGCTCGACCGCGACGCGTTCGATGATCTTGTGCAGCGCCGACGCCTGCGGATCCACGCCGGCGCCCGGCATGATCGATCCGAGCGTGAGCAGGACGACCTTCGGGCCGTGCCTGCCGACGTCGGGATCCATCGCGAGCGCCCGCGCCATCACGGCGGGCCCAAGCACACCGCCGCCGCTGTGGCCTATCACCACGATCTCGTCGGCGGCATTGGCGCGCGCCGCCTCAACGAGACGCCACGCCGCGGCCTCGACCGGCGCGTCGAAGCATGAAGGATTGCCACGCGCATAGTCGACCAGATAGGGCCAGTGGCTGTTGATCTGGATGATCATGAACCGGTTGGCCAGCGGCTTCAGCAGAACGAAGCACCCCAATGCGGCAACGGCGCCGGCGATGAACGACACCGCGGGCGGCATGCCCGCATAACGCACGGCGGCGAACGCCGCGAGCCAACCGGCCACCACCGACAGCGTCAACCACAGCAGCAGCCCGAACTGGAAAAACACCAGCGCTAGCCCGTAGTGCCACGATGCGCGGAACACCCGGAAGATCGTGCCGGTGAGGAAATATTCCAGCGCCCAACCGATGGCGCGCGGCACCTGCCGCCACAGCGGCTCCGCCATGTTGCCGCGGATCATCTGTTCCTGGCGCAGAAACTCGTAGCGCGTATCGACCTGCCAGTTCGGCCCGGCCGCTTCGATGTCCCAATGAGCGAAGTCCTCCGAATCGATCTGCAACGGGCCCACTTTGGCGCGCAGCGGCCAGATGTTCAGGAACCGTTTCCATGAGCGCGTAAACAGATTGTAGTAGCCCTCCGCGCCCTGCGGATCGTAGCCCTCGACATAGATGACGTGCCGCCGCCGGATCATGGCTTGCTTTTGCGTTTCCGCGCCGGCCGCGTCAATGAGGATCGCGCAAACGTTCGCGCAGCTTGTGGCGCTGGAGCTTGCCGGTGGCGGTGCGCGGCAGATCGGCCGCCGCTGCAAACCGCCGCGGCAGCTTGTACGGCGGCAGCACCTGCGCCAGTCGCTCGCGCGCCGCCGCGATGGCGGCGTCGCGGTCCGCGCCGGACGCCGGCACGACATAGAGCACGATCTCCGCCAGACCGAGCGCGCTCTCGCCCAGCACGGCCGCGGTTTCGGCGATCGACGCGATGCCGGCGAGGGCGTCCTCGATCTCGGAGGGCGCGACCCAGATGCCCGATACGCGCAGCATGTCGCCGCTGCGGCCGCGGTGATGGTAGAAGCCGTCGGCGTCCTGCGTGTATTCATCGCCGGTTGCGAACCAGCCGTCCGGCCGGAACCGGTCCGCCGGACGTTGCGGCGGATCGGCCGGATTGCCGGTCGCATCGCGATATCCGGCACAGACCGATGGCATGCGCACCTCGAGCCGTCCGGCCTTGCCCGGCTCGGCGAGCACCGCACCTGCATCGTCGACAATGCGCAACTCGACGCCCGGCATGGCGCGGCCTGACGAGCCGGGCCGGCGCGAGCCAGGCGTGTTGCCGATCACCATATAGACCAACTCCGAGCAGCCCAGCCCGTCGAGAATGGGATGGCCTCCTGCCTGCTCCCACGCATTCCAGATCTGCGGCGGCATCCGCTCGCCCGCGGACACATACCAGCGCACCTCGCGAAATGCCGGCGTCCGCGCCAGGCCCTCGTCAAGCAACCGGTGATAGACGGCGGGAACGCTGAGCACGAGCGTCGGCTTGAAGCGCTGCATGGTGGCGTCGACTGTCGGCGCGGTGGCCCAGCGCTCGAGCAGAACGTTGGTGGCGCCAAGCCGCAATGTGCCGAACATGTTGCCGAGCGAATAGGCAAAGTGTAGACGCGAGGTCGCGAATGTGCGGTCTGCGGATGTGGTGTCGAGCACCTCCCGGTAATAATCCGCGCAGATGCCGACGTTGCCATGACGGTGCTCGACCGCCTTCGGCTGGCCGGTGGTGCCCGAGGTCATCACCCAGAACGCCGGATCGGCAGGCCCGCGCGGCGTCGGCGCGAGCGCGGCGGCGGGCCCGGCCTTCCAGGCATAAAGCTCGCGGTCGCGCCGCAGCAACTGCGCGTGCGGCGCCGACAGCGCGACGGCCTTGGCCGCCGCATCGACGAATTCGGCGTCGACCACGACCGCGACCGGCTGAACCACGGCCAGCGCCTGCGCGAGGTCTTCGACAGTCGCCCGGTTGGAGAGCGCAACCGAGACCGCACCCACCGCCATCGCGGCGAGATGCAGCGCGACCATATCCGGCGTGTCGATCATCAGCAGCACGACGCGGTCGCCGGCATTGACGCCCGCGTTGCGCAGGCCGGCGCCGAACTGGCCGACGCGTGTGGCGAGCGCGCCGTAGGTGAGGGATTCCTCGGCGCACAGGATCGCCGGATGGTCGGGTCCGGAGACCCCGAGGCCGTGCAGCAAGCAATATTCAACGGCGTTCATCGATGGCGCACGCTCTGCAGACTCCGCTGTCTCGATTCTGAGAACTAGACCGCGACGGCTTCGACGATCTCGATCGCCGGATGCGCCGTCGGCAACACCCGCGCGAGCCGCAGTCCGGATTCGTCGAACAGCGCGGAGTACTGTTCCACGGTGCGCTCGCGGCCGCCGACCAGCAGCATCACGTGCAGATCGAGCCAGCGTCCCGGCCCCGGCGTGTCGTCGGTCGGCACGGTCTTTTCGAGCACCAGCAGACGCGTTCCGGGCTGCATAGCGCGGCGAATGCTGGTGAGGATGCGTCGCGCGTCCGGGTCGTCGTAATCGTGCAGCATGTGGCGGCAAAGATAGAGGTCGCCGCCTTTCGGCACCGAGTCGACATCGAACACGTCGCCGGCCGCGAGCGTCACGTTCGGCAAGGGGCCGCCCTCGCCGCGCCGCGCCGCCGCGATGCCTTCCGGCAGATCGAACAAGGTGGCGCGACGGCCGGGATGCGCGGCGAGGATCGCCGACAGCAGGGAGCCGTTACCGCCGCCGACGTCGATGATGTGATTGGATGCGGCAAAGTCATAAGCCGCCACGATCGCCGGCGTCTCCGGCGAATGAACCTCGACCATCATGCGCTGGAAGCGTGCGCCCTGCGCCGGATTGGCGTGCAGCCAATCGAACATCGGCTGGCCCTTGAGCGCCTCGAACGCGACACCGCCAGCGAGCGCGCCGTCGAGCTCGCCCCAGATCTCGGCATGATATTCGGTGAGCAGTTCGGCCGCAGTTCGCATCGAATGCGGCGAGCTCGCTGTGAGCAGGCCGCCGAGCGGCGTCAGCGCGAACTGGCCGCCGGCGCCTTCGGTAACGATGCCGACCGTGGTGAGCGCGCGCAGCAGCCGGTAGACCCGATCGGCGTTGAGGCCGCGCGCCGCCGCGATGGTCGCGGCATCCGCGGGCGTGGCTTCGATCACATCGGCAAGGCCGAGCCGCGCGAACGACCCGATCGCATGGGTCACCCACAGGCTGCTCAAGAGCATCATCATCTTCTTGTGCAGCGATCCGGCATCGGCCGGGGCCTTCGGCGGCTTGACGCTTTCGATCTTCATCATGCGCTCCGGGCGAACTGCGAAAATAAGCGGCGTGCGATGTCCGGCTAGCGGCGAAGCCATAGACCAACGGGCTGGGCGAATCCAGCGGCCCGGAATGACGCGACAGGCTAGCCCAATTCGGCGGTGATCTTGCGCAGGATCGCGAGGAACCGCGCGCGATCGCGTAGTCCGACGACCCGGTCGAGGTCGCGTTCGTGCTCCTGCGCGCAATCGGTGAGTTGGCCCAGCAGCCGGTCGCCGGCCGGCGTCAACGCCAGCCGATAGGTGCGCCGATCGCCCCGCGTGCGCGTGCGGCGGATCAGGCCGCGCTTGGCGAAATCGGTCAGCAACGGCGTGAGCGTGGACTTGTCGCGACCGTTGGCGCGGCTGAGCGCGGTCTGACTGATGCCCGGATTTTGCCCGATCAACCGCAGCGTCGCCATGCGGCCGGGCCGCTCGCCGATCTCCTTCGACAGGCGCGCGAAGGATGCAAACGACGCGCTCTGCGCCAGCCGCAGGTTGAAGCCGATCCAGTTCTCGAGCGGACCGTAGTCGACCGGCTCGGCGCCATTGCTCTTGCCGTTGCGGGATGCCGGTGGCCGCGCCATTCGCTTTAACGTCCTCACGTTCGGGGAGATTGTTTTATATCCAACAATCCAACTTTGGGAGCCTTTACAGCGGCCACGACTTGCGTCTCAATATACGGAAAGTTGGCGCTACAACCAACGCTCAATGGCAAGTATAGGGTGGAGGAGACAAGCCATGCGGTTGAAAAATTCATTAGCGATCATCACCGCCGTCGTCGGCCTTTCGCTGCTGACAACTGCGGCATACACGCAGGACAAGAGTTTCGAGTTGCGTCTGGCGCATTGGGTGCCGCCGTCGCATCCATTGCAGAAGGCGATGGAGGAGTGGGGCACTTCGCTCGAGAAGGCCACCAACGGCACCGTGAAGTTCAAGGTGTATCCCGCGCAGCAGCTCGGCAAGGCGTTCGATCATTACGACATGGCGCGCGACGGCATCGCCGACGTGACCTACATCAACCCGGGCTATCAGCCGGGCCGGTTCCCGCTGATCGGCGCCGGCGAGCTGCCGTTCCTGATGTCCACTGCGAAGGGCGGCTCGCAGGCGCTCGACGCCTGGTACCGCAAATACGCCGAGCAGGAGATGCGCGACGTCAAGTTCTGCCTGGCGTTTGTGCACGATCCGGGCACGTTCCATTCCAAGGCCAAGAAGATCATGGTGCCCGGAGACATCAAGGGCATGAAGATCCGCCCGGCGCACGCCACCATCGCGACCTGGGTCACCCAGCTCGGCGGCAGCAACGTGCAGTCGAGCGCGCCCGAGGTGCGCGACATCATCGAGAAGGGCGTTGCCGAGGCCGTAACCTTCCCGTGGGGCTCGATCCCGCTGTTCGGCATCGACAAGGTGACGAAGTACCACATGGATGCGCCGTTGTACGTGACGACGTTCGCCTGGGTGATGAACAAGGCGAAGTACAATGAGATGTCGGCGTCGCAGAAAAAGGCCGTCGACGCTCACTGCACCAACGAATGGGCGCTCAAGGTCGCTGCGCCATGGGCCGACTTCGAGCACCTCGGCGTGCAAAAGCTCAAGGCCGATCCGGCGCACGAGGTCTATTCGATCACGCCGGCGCAACTCGCCGAATGGCGCAAGTCCGCCGAGCCGCTGGAGAAGACCTGGGCCGACAACGTGCGGAAGGCGCGCGGCAACCCGGACGTTGCGATGAAGGAGCTCAAGGCCGAGCTTGCCAAGTTCAAAGCGGCGTACTGACGATCGCTTGTGTCCCGGGCGCGGCGCAGCATGAGCACTTGCGAATGATGCGCCGCAGACCCGGGACCCCGGTTCTTGTCGATCCCAACCGGGACCCCGCGTCTGCGATGCACCGCCATAGCGCGTCGAAGACGCGCGTAAACGCGCTTATTGCGCTGCATCGCGCGCGGGGAACGCGTCGAGATTTGCATCCGGATTTCCGCGTATGGCTGTGAATGACACCATCCCGCCCAACGCGATGGATCGCTTCATCGATTCGATCGAATGGGTCGCGGCGCTGTTCGTCGGCGTGGTGGCCGCCGACGTCTTCCTCACGGTGATGCTGCGCTATTTCTTCGGCATCTCGATTCCGGATTCCTACGATTTCGGCCAGCAACTGCTCGGTATCCTGATCTTCTGGGGGATCGCGGCGACTTCCTATCGTGGCACCCACATCACGGTCGATCTGCTGTGGGCCAATGTCGGCCCGAAGTGGCAACGCGCGATCGACGTGTTCGCGACGCTGGTCCTGCTGTTTGTCGTGATGGTGCAGACCTACACGCTGTTCGACAAGGTCGTCTCCACGCGCGACGCCAATCTCCAGACCTTCGATCTGCGGCTTCCGGTCTGGCCGTTCTATGCCGTGGCCTGGATCGGCGATGTAGCCGCCGTCCTGCTGATCGCCGTGCGCACCTGGCGGCTGATCTTCCATCCCGAGATGATGCGGCGCGACACCGCCATCAAGCCGGTGGAGTGACGAGCGATGAGCGCCGACCTCGTCGCCATCCTCGGTTTTGTCACGCTGTTTGTGCTGATGCTTCTGCGCGTGCCGGTCGGCATGGCGATGGGACTCGTGGGCGTGAGCGGCTTCGCCTATCTGGTCGGCGGCGGGCCGGCGCTGAAGATCGTCGGCCACACCACGATGCGGACAGTGACCGACTACAACTTCGCGGTCATTCCGCTGTTCCTATTGATGGGCGCGTTCGCCACCACCTCGGGCATGAGCCGCGAGCTGTTCCGCGCAGCCAACACGTTCGTCGGCCATCTGAGAGGCGGACTCGGCATCGCGACCATCGCGGCCTGCGGCGGGTTCTCGGCGATCTGCGGCTCGTCGGTCGCGACGGCGGCGACGTTCTCCAAGGTCGCCTATCCGGAGATGCGGCGCTTCAACTATCCGCAATCCTTCGCCACCGGCGTGATCGCGGCCGGCGGCACCCTCGGCATCATGATCCCGCCATCGACCGTGCTCGCGGTCTATGGCCTCATCACCGAGCAGGATGTCGGCAAGCTGTTCGTTGCCGGCATCGTTCCCGGCATTCTCGCCGTCATCATGTACATCGTGACGATCTCCATCATCGGAGCCGCGCGGCCCGGCCACCTGCCGGCGGGCCCCCGCCACACCTGGAAAGAGCGCCTCGCATCGCTGCGCGACGTGTGGGCGACGGTCCTGCTGTTCGCCTTCGTGATCGGCGGCATCTACGGCGGCGTTTTCACCGCAACCGAAGCGGCGGGCGCGGGCGCCGGCGGCGCCTTCATCATCGGCCTGTTGCGGGGGCGCCTGTCGCGCGCCGACATTCTCGCCGCCCTGCTCGAGACCACGCGCACCACCGCGGCCATCTTCACCATCCTGATCGGCGCGCTGCTGTTCGGTTACTTCCTCACCATCACGCAGACGCCGCAGAAGGTGACCGAATTCCTGACCGGCACAGGGTTGGGCAGCTACGGCATCCTGGGCATCATCCTGCTGATGTACCTGGTGCTGGGATGTCTCATGGACGCGCTCGCCATGATCATCCTCACGGTCCCGATCATCTTCCCGGTGATCAAGGCGCTCGGCTTCGATCCGATCTGGTTCGGCATCATCATCGTGATGACGGTCGAGCTCGGGCTTATCCATCCCCCGGTCGGCATGAACATCTTCGTCATCAAGAGCGTGATCGAGGACGTAAAAATATCGACGATATTCTATGGCGTGTTGCCGTTCATTATCACCGACCTGATCCGGCTCGCGATCCTGGTGGCGTTCCCGATCATCGCGACCTGGCTGCCCTCGCATATGTGAGGTTGCAAAAATGCAGCCCCGCACCATTGTCGGCTTGTAAACCGTCGAGTAAGACAACCCACCGCCCCGACGACTTCCGCTCCGATGGCGGCCGCATGCCCGCTATGATCCGGCCTGCGTACCTGTAACCCGAGGACTGGAATCATGGCACAGCCGACCGCACAGCGCGCCGACAGCAAGGACCGCGCGCCGATCGCCGGAGAGGCGTTCCTGCGTGCGCTTGCCGACCACGGCATCGACTATTTCTTCGCCAATCCGGGGACCGACTTCGCGCCGATCGTCGAAGCCTACAGCCGCGCCAAGCAGTCGAATGCCAAGGTGCCGACGCCCTACGTCATCCCGCACGAGAACCTGGCCGTGGCGATGGCGCATGGCGCCTACCTGATGAATGGCCGCCCGCAGACCGTGATGCTGCACGTCAACGTCGGCACCGCCAACGCGATCAACAACATCATCAACCTGAACCGCGACAACGTCCCGCTGATCCTCGCGGCCGGCGGCACCCCGATCACCGAGAAGGGCAAGTTCGGCGGACGCAACCGCTACATCCACTGGGCGCAGGAAATGTTCGACCAGGCCGGCATGCTGCGCGAGGCGGTCAAATGGGACTATGAACTGCGCGTTCCCGAGCAGGTCGGCGACGTTGTATCGCGCGCCTATGAGATCACCATGACCGCGCCGCGCGGGCCGGTCTATCTCGTGCTGCCGCGCGAGCCGTTGGCGGCGGCGCTGTCCGAGCCGGTGGGTCCGGTGAAGCCGCGCAGCATTCCGGCGCCGCCGCATCCCGATCCGCAGCGGATCGCGGAACTGGCCGGATGGATCGCCGCGGCGGAAAAGCCGCTCATCATCACGACCACCAGCGGCCCGGAGGCCATGGGCGCGCTCGGCCGCATCGCCGAGAGCTATGCGATACCGGTCGTCACCCAGCGCCAGCGCAGCGTCTGCCTGCCGTCCAGCCATCCGATGCACATGGGCTACGACCCCGGCGGGCTGGTCGAAAAGGCCGACCTGGTGCTGGTGATCGAGGCCGACGTACCGTGGATTCCGAGCGAGCAGCAGCCGCGTGAGGATTGCAAGTTTGCCACGATGGGCGTGGACTCGGTGTTCGCGCGTTATCCGATGCGCAGCTTCCCGAGCGATCTCGCCATCACGGCGACCGCGGCGAACGGCCTCGACGCGCTCGAAGCCGCGCTTGCCAAGCAGACCATCCCCGAGGCGCGCATTGCCGCACGCCGCACGCGCATGGCCGATCACAAGCGCAAGCGCAACGAGCAGCTCGCCAAGGCGTCGGCCGCGCCGGCCAGCGACAAGATCACGCCGGCCTATCTCAGCCGCATCATCGGCGAGGTGATGGGTCCCGATTCGGTGATCTTCAACGAATACACGCTGATGCAGGACCACTGCCCGCGCGACAAGGCCGGCACGTTCTACGGGCTGAGCCCCGCCGGCGGTCTCGGCTGGGGTCTGGGCGCGGCGCTCGGCGCCAAGCTCGCGGCGCCTGAGAAGTTCGTCGTCGCGGTGCTGGGCGACGGCGCCTACATGTTCAACAATCCGACCGTCGGCCACTGGGTGTCGGACGTCTACAAGCTTCCTGTGCTGGTCATCATCTTCAACAACAGCCGCTACGGGGCGGTCCGCGGCGCGACCTTGTCGATGTTCAAGGACGGCGTGGCCGGGGAAGACGACGGCCGGATGTTCGCCGACATGCAGCCCAGCCCGCCGTACGAAGAGATCGTGCGGATACAAGGCGGCCACGGCGAGCGCGTCGAAAAGGCGGCCGACTTGGCGGACGTGCTGAAGCGAGCGCGCGATGTCGTGGTCAAGGAAGGCCGTCAGGCACTCGTCAACGTGATCTGCCCTTACTGAGATCGCGAGTTCTAAAAACTACTCGACCGGAATCGATCATCGTCTTACAGACACCACACGAACAACACGGAAGCCTTACGGCTGGGAGGATGCCTTCATGATGCGCATTGACGCCTACACCCATTTTCTTCCGACCCGATTTTACAAAGAGGTCCTGTCCACCGGCAATCACAAGGACATCGGCAAGCGCATGATGGGCGTGCCGAGCATCTATGACGTCAAGGTCCGCCTGAAGGTGGTCGACAAGTTCAAGGATTACGCCCAGATCCTATCGTATCCGATGCCGCCCCTGGAGATGATGACCAAGGACCCCAAGCAGGCCGAGGAATACGCCAAGATCATCAACGACGGCTTCGCCGAACTGTGCGCCAAGCACCCCGACCATTTCCCGGGCTGGGTCGCGCAGGCCCCGATGTCGGCCCCGGACGTCGGCGTGCGCGAGGCGCAGCGCGCCATGAAAATGGGCGCGCTCGGCGTGCAGATCTACACCAACGTCGCCGGCCGCCCGCTCGACAACCCGGAGTTCGATTCGTTCTGGAAGGCGATGAACAAGAGCGAGACGCCGATCTGGATGCATCCGTCGCGCGGTTCGAGCTTCCCCGACTACCAGACCGAGAACCGGTCCAAGTACGAAATCTGGTGGACGCTCGGCTGGTCCTACGAGACCGGCGCCGCGGTGGCGCGGCTGGTGTTCTCCGGGATCATGGACAAGTACCCCAAGCTGAAGATCATCACCCACCACTTCGGCGGCATCATCCCGATGCTGGAGGGCCGTCTCGGCCCCGGCCAGGATCAGCTCGGCGCCCGCACCTCGGACGAGGACCTGACCAAGGTTCTCAAGCGCCTGAAGAAGCGGCCGCTGAACTACTTCAAGGAGAATTTCTTCACCGACACCGCGGCGTTCGGCGGCAAGCCGGCGACCGAGTGCGGCCTCGCGTTCTATCCGAACGAAAAGGTGGTGTTCGCCTCCGACTGCCCATTCGATCCGGAGAAGGGCACGTACTACACCCGCGAGACGCTGAAGATCCTCGACGGCATCGACATGTCGAAGGCCAAGCGCAAGGCGATCATGTACGGCAATCTGGAGCGGATCACCGGCAAGAAGCTGGTGAAATAGCCACTCTCCACCTCCGAAACAAAGAACGCCCGGCCGCAACGCCGGGCGTTTCTGTTTGTGGGCTGCGGCGCTGCGGCGGTGAATCCCGCGCCTCCATCTGCTAGCGTCCGCCCCATGGATGCCGTCCGCACCTATCCGCCGGAAGATGCCGCGGGGCCGCCGCCTGAGCCGGCGGCGCGGCCATCTCCGGTGATGGAGCAGTACATCGAAATCAAGACCGCCAATCCGGACTCGCTGCTGTTCTACCGGATGGGCGATTTCTACGAGCTGTTCTTCGAGGACGCCGAGGTCGCAAGCCGCGCGCTCGGCATCGTGCTGACCAAGCGCGGCAAGCATCTCGGCCGCGACATCCCGATGTGCGGCGTGCCGGTCATCCGCGCCGATGAATATCTGCACTGGCTGATCGCGCTCGGTCATCGCGTGGCGGTGTGCGAGCAGCTCGAAGACCCGGCCGAGGCGCGCAAGCGCGGCTCCAAGAGCGTGGTGCGCCGCGACGTCATCCGGCTGGTGACGCCGGGCACGCTGACCGAGGACACGCTGCTCGACGCGCGGCGCAACAACTACCTGCTCGCGGTCGTCCGGGCGCGCGCTTCCGCGGCGGGCGACGACAGCCGCTTTGCGCTGGCCTGGATCGACATCTCCACCGGCGAGTTCCGCATCGCCGAATGCGATCACGGAAGTCTCGCAGCCGAGATCGCCCGGCTCGAACCGGGCGAGATCGTGGTGTCCGACGCGCTGTACAGCGATCCGGAGCTGGCACCCTATCTGCGGACGCTGCCGGCAGTGACGCCGCTCACCCGCGACGTGTTCGACGGCGCGACCGCCGAGCGCCGGCTGGCGGACTATTTCGCTGTCGCCACCACTGAGGCGTTCGGCGCGCTGTCGCGGCTGGAGCTGAACGCCGCCGCCGCCTGCGTCACCTATGTCGAGCGCACCCAGCTCGGCAAGCGGCCGCCGCTGTCGCCGCCGGTGCGCGAAGCGGCTGGCGCAACATTGTCGATCGATCAGGCGACGCGGGCCAACCTGGAACTGGTGCGGACCCTCGCCGGCGAGCGGCGCGGCACATTGCTCGACGCCATCGACCGCACCGTGACCTCGGCGGGCTCGCGGCTGCTGGTGCAGAGGCTGGCCGCTCCCCTGACCGATCCGGCCACGATCAACAGCCGGCTCGACGCCGTCGAATGCTTCGTCGCCGACGCGCTGGCGCGCCAGGACACGCGCGAGCGTCTCAAGGCCGCGCCCGATCTGGCGCGCTCGCTGTCTCGGCTGGTGGTCGGCCGCGGCGGCCCGCGCGATCTCGCCGCGGTGCGCGACGGTATCGTGGCGGCCATCGGCCTCGCCGCCCGGCTCAACGCGCTGTCGCAGCAGCCGCCCGAGATCGCCGACGTGCTGGTCGCGCTGCGGCGGCCCGATCCGACGCTGGCCGACGAGTTCGCATCCGCGCTCGCCGACGAGCTTCCGCTGTTCAAGCGCGACGGCGGGTTTATCCGCGAAGGCTATCAGGCCGCGCTCGATGAATCGCGCGCCCTGCGCGACGAGTCCCGCCAAGTGATCGCGCAGCTTCAGGCGCGCTATGCCGACCAAACCGGCGTGCGTGGATTGAAAATCCGGCACAATAATGTGCTGGGCTATTTCGTCGAGGTCACGGCGCAGCACGGCGACAAGCTGTTCGCCGCGCCGCTCAACGCCACCTTCATCCATCGCCAGACGCTGGCCGGCCAGGTCCGTTTCACCACCACCGAACTCGGCGAGCTGGAAGCAAAAATCTCCAACGCCGCCGATCGCGCGCTGGGACTGGAACTCGAAACCTTCGAACGGCTGTCCGCCTCGGTGATCGCTGCCAGCGCCGCGATCAAATCCGCCGCCGAAGCGCTGGCGCTGCTCGACGTCGCAAGCGCGCTGGCGGCGCTCGCCACCGAGCGCAACTATGTGCGGCCGGAGATCGACCGCTCGCTGGATTTCATCATCGAGGGCGGACGCCACCCGGTGGTCGAGCAGGCATTGAGCTCGCCGTTCGTCGCCAACGATTGCGACCTTTCGGCCGGCCGCATCTGGCTGCTCACCGGCCCCAACATGGGCGGCAAATCGACGTTCCTGCGGCAGAACGCGCTGATCGCGGTGCTGGCGCAAATGGGCAGCTTCGTGCCGGCCAGAAGCGCCAGGATCGGCATTGTCGACCGGTTGTTCTCGCGCGTCGGCGCCGCCGACGACTTGGCGCGCGGGCGCTCGACCTTCATGGTCGAGATG
>CAMDFO010000020.1 GCA_945897515.1 Rhodoplanes serenus
CATGCCGAACCTTCAAATAATCGTCCACGTCCTTCATCCCCCGCCCTCTGCCGACTCAAGGCAAAGAGGCTATCCACTGACGGATTTTTACTCCGGCGCGACCGGGAAACCGGCCGCTTCAGTGAGGGATTATTGCTCCGGCGCTTACATCTTCGGCGGCCGACGTCATTCAGCTGTTCGAGAAATGTCCGGTCAGCCAGACGCTGCTGCGAGGCGTCCGGCGTGTCGGCCGGAAGCGCTACTCCGGCTCGCGGTCTACCGCTCCATGCTGCAACTCGTCGTCGAGCGGTATTTCCATCGTACAGCGTAGACCGGCGGCGTCGAAATTCAGCTTCGCCACGCCTTGCAGCTCGGCGGCAACGCTGCCTTCGATGAACCGCGACCCGAAACCCCGCCGTGCCGGCGTGACAACCGCCGGCCCTCCCTCCTCACGCCATTCGATCCACAACAGCGGCGGGTTGGTCTGGCCGCGCACGATGCGCCAGCGGATCTCGATCCGCCCCGACGGGCTGGACAGCGCGCCGTACTTGGCGGCGTTCGTGGTCAGCTCATGAAAGCCCATCGCCAGCGTCAGCGCGGCGCGCGGCGTGACGGGAACTGCGGCGCCTTCGATGGTCATCTGATCGCGCGTGCGGTCGACATACGGCTGGGTCGCACCGGTGACGATGTCGCGCAGATCCGCGCTCTTCCAGTGCCGGCGCGTGAGCTGATCGTGCGCCTGGCTGAGCGCGATCAGCCGGCCCTCGAACGCCTTGCGGAAGGCTGCCGGCGAATCCGTGCCGCGCGCGGTCTGGGTGGCCAGCGACTGCACGGTGGCCAGCGTGTTCTTGACGCGATGATTGAGCTCGTCGATCAGCAGCTTCTGCCGGTCTTCCGCTTCCTTGCGTTCGGTGATGTCCTGCACCACCCGGACGCCGTAAAGAAAGTGTCCGGCGGCATCGCGCACCGTCGACGAGCGGATCGAGCACCAGATCACGTGGCCGTCCTTGCGGACGAAGCGTTTCTCGATCGAATAGAAGCCGATATCGCCGCGCACCTGCCGCTGGTAAAGCTCCTCGTCCATGTCGCGATCGTCGGGATGGGTGCGCGCGAACAGCCGCCAGCCCAGCAGTTCTTCGCGGCTCAGCCCGGTGATGGCGCAGATCGCTTCATTGACGCGCAGGAAGTGGCCTTCGGCGTCGAGTTCCACGATACCGATCGCGGCATGTTCGTAGGTGGCGTTCCAGCGCTCCTCCTGCTGGCGCAGATCCTGCCGGCTTCGCTCCAGCGCCTCCAGGACGTGCTTGCGCTCGGTAACGTCCTGCATGCAACTGATGACGCCGACCATCTTGCCTTGCGCGTCGAGCAGCGGATCGATGTTGAGCAGGACCGCGATCCGCGAGCCGTCCATCCGGTCGACCACGACCTCTTCGTCGCGGATCGCGCGGCCGGACTTGAGAACCTCGTTGACCTTGGACTCCGGCAGCCGCCGGCCATCGGCAGCGTAGAACTTGGATGCGGAGACGAACTGCTCGTGGATGTCGCCAGGCTGCGGCGCGCGGCCCCAGATTTCGACCGCGCGACGGTTGTACTGGACGATCCGGCCTTCAAGGTCGCAGATACACGTGGCAACCGGGAGCAGCTCAAGGATTTCATCGGAAGCACGCAGGGCCTGTTCCAACGACAGCACCGGCGTCCGACGCCGTTCGAGCCTGATGTCGCGCATTCCCGTTCCTTCGCGCCGTCCAACCCTAACCTGCCTGCCCTAGTCTCATTCAGTCGCGTTTCTTTGCGTGCCAGTGTACCGATTGTCGGCACTGTCCTGCACCAAAAATACCATTGAGGGTCGAATCGTCACCCCGGAGAACCGTTTTTTCCTCAAAATAGCGCTGGCGCTCTGCATCGCGCAGCGGGATTGGCTACAATTGGCCGGTTCCGCATTACCACCGGATCGCAAATGGCCGACATGATTCGATGAGCGCGGACGAAACCCTGCAACAAGCCCTGACGACACCGCTGCGCCATCACCGGCCGTTCGCGCTTTATTGGCTTTCCCGGGTGTTCTCCACCATCGCGTTACAGATGCAGGCGGTGGCGATCAGTTGGCAGATGTACGAACTGACCAACAATCCGCTCGATCTCGGCCTGGTCGGACTGTTCCACTTCATTCCTGCTGCGCTGCTGGTGCTGGTCGCCGGCCATGTCGCAGATCGCTACGACCGCCGCCTGGTGGTGCGCACCTGCCAGTTCGTTACCGGAATCGCCGCCGCCACGCTCGCCGCCGGAACCGCAGCCGGATTCCTGTCGCGGGAGGCGATTCTCGGAATCGTGCTCGTCATCGGGGCGGCGCGAACGTTCGAGACCACAACCATGCAGACGCTGGTGCCAGGCGTCGTGCCGCTGCCCCTGCTGGGCCGCGCCACCGCAGCGTCATCGTCGGCGACACAGCTCGCCGTCATTGCCGGTCCCGCGCTTGGCGGCATGCTCTATGCGGTGAGCCCGATTGTGGTCTACGCGCTGTGCTGCACGCTCTACATCACCGCCGGCGTGCTGATCGGGCTGATCCGGATCCAGCGCGCGCCGCCATCGCG
Organism: Rhodoplanes serenus; assembly: GCA_945897515.1. GTDB lineage: Bacteria > Pseudomonadota > Alphaproteobacteria > Rhizobiales > Xanthobacteraceae > Z2-YC6860. The sequence goes on from CAMDFO010000020.1 coordinate 2,571, forward strand.
CGAGCCGCTGAGCTTCGCAGTGCTGTTCGCGGGCTTTCACTACATCCGGCATAACAAGCTGGTGCTCGGCGCGATCACGCTCGATCTGTTCGCCGTCATCCTGGGCGGCGCGACTGCGCTGCTGCCGGTGTTCGCGCGCGACGTGCTGGAAGCCGGCCCGTGGGGTCTCGGGCTGTTGCGGGCGTCGCCCGGCGCCGGCGCGCTGCTCGCCGCCCTGGTGCTGACGCGCTGGCCGCCGCGGCGCGCGGTGGGACGGATCATTTTTGGCGCGGTGGCGATGTTCGGTGTGGCGATCATCGCGTTCGCGCTGTCGCGTTCGTTCGTGCTGTCGATGGCGGCGCTGTTTGTGCTCGGCGCCGCCGACATGGTGAGCGTGGTGATCCGGATGACGCTGATCCAACTCGCGACGCCCGACGACATGCGCGGCCGGGTCAGTGCGGTGAACGCGCTGTTCGTGACCGCGTCGAACCAGCTCGGCGAGTTCCGCGCCGGCCTGATGGCGGCATGGCTCGGTGCTATTCCGGCAGTGATGATCGGCGGTGTCGGCGCCTTGATCGTCGTCCTCGTGGGACGACGAGCGTTTTCCGAACTCTACCGCGTCGAGACTCTCGACCCCGCGCGGCGCTGAGGACGCGCGGCCGGAATCGGTTCCGGGCTTGCCTGCGGCTTGAGCCAATGGTCGAGGAACGACGAGAGCCAGACTTTGCAGGCGGTGTCGTGCAGCAGGCGGCCCTCGAAATGGGCGTCGCGCGGCTTGGCGTTCGGCAAGGTCATGCGTTCGTGGCCGCGCGTGGTCCAGCGGCACATCATGGCATGGGTCACGTCCATGTGGAATTGCAGAGCAAAGGCTGCGCCGCCGTAATGGAACGCCTGCACCGGGAACGAATCGCCCTCCGCCAGCATCACGGCATCGCGCGGCAGGTCGAAGCCTTCGCGGTGCCACTGATAGACGTGATCGGGCCAGGCTTCGCACACCTGCCGCCCGGCGGCGGTCGGCCGGATCGGGTAATAGCCGACCTCGGCATGCCCCTCGGCGTGCTGATAGACCCGCGCGCCGAGCTGGCGCGCCAGCATCTGCGCGCCCAGGCAGACCCCGAGAAAGGGCTTCTTCTCCTTGATCGGCACCGCGATCCAATCGATCTCGCGGCGCACGAATTCATCGGTGTCGTTGGCGCTCTGCGGCCCGCCGAAGATGACCGCGCCGGCATGATTTTCGAGGGTGTCCGGCAGCGGGTCATCGAAACGCGGCCGGCGAATGTCCAGCGCATGACCGCGATTACGGAGCGCCAAGCCGATACGGCCGGGAGTGGAATGCTCCTGATGCAGGACGATCAGGACAGGAAGGCTCATGCCATCAAACCGCGAAATCCCAGTACGTTTTTACTCCTAGCCGGTTAACACACGATTGCAAGCGCGACGCAGCGGTTTGGTTATGTGCGCGGCGCGGAGCTGTTGTGCCGGCGGCTTTGGCGCCGGCCGACCAGCGCGAGCAGCAGCGACCGGGGCAGGATGCGCGGCAGAAAGGTGACGATCTTGTTGGGGAAGCCCGGGACGACCAGCCGCCGGCCCTCGATCAGCCCGCGATAGCCTTCCTCGGCCACCTGCCTGGCCGACACGCCAAGCGGCCATGGCACTTTGCTTTCGGGGATGCCGGCGCGCGCCTGGAATTCGGTCTCGACCGGGCCGGGACACAACACCGTCACCCGCACGCCTTTCGCTTTCAACTCGTATTGCAGCGCCTCGCTGAACGACAGCACGAAGGCCTTGGTGGCGTAATAGACCGCCGACCCCGGTCCGGGCAGGAAACCCGCCACCGAGGCGACGTTGAGCAGGCCGCCGCGGCGGCGCGCGAGGCTGTCGACGAACGCAAGCGAAAGCTCGGTTAGCACGCGCGCGTTGAGATCGATCATGGCGAGCTGGTCGGCGCGATCGAGCGTAGCGGCGCGGCCGACCAGTCCGAAGCCGGCGTTGTTGACGATGTATTCCGGCTCGAACTCACGGGCGGCCAGCATCCTGCCGATCCGCTCCACTGCGCCCGGCCCCGCCAGATCGACCGGCAGCACCAGGGGCTCCGGCGCACCGGCCGCCACGAGTTCAGCGGCCAGCTCCTTGAGCCGCTGCTCGCGCCGGGCCACCAGCACCAGCGCATGCCCGTTGCGGGCGAACACGCGCGCCAGCTCGGCCCCGATGCCGGCGGACGCGCCGGTGATGATGGTGACAGGCGTCATGAGAAAGATCGCTCCGCGGCCGCGGGCGGCATAGCACGGAGCTCAGGCGGGCGCGAAGAGCGGATGTCGGTCGTCGGCGTTCAGCCAATTGCGTCAGTTGATCGACTTGGCCTTGCGCGCGCTTTCCTCGAGCAGTTGCAGGTTGTTCTTGACGTAAGGATTTTCCGGATCGCGGGTCTGGGCCTGGATCAAAATGGTGCGGGCGCGGCGGTAGTCGCCGCGGAGCATGTAGGAGAAGCCCTGGTTGTTGAGGATCTCGACCTTCGGGCCGGCGATCTTGAGCGCCTGGGCGTAGGCGCGGTCGGCAAGATCGAAGCGTTTCAGCCGATCGTAGGACGCGGCGAGGCCGACCCACGATTCGCCATCGGTCGGATGCAATTCGACCGCCTTGCGGAAGTACCGCTCGGCCAGGCCATAGCTGCCTTGGCGGTAATACTTCTTGCCGATGCTGAGGTCGTCGTTCGGATCGGCGCCGAGCAGATTCGGCGTCACCGCCGGCGAGCCGGTTGGGACCGAACCGGTCGGTTCGGCGTCCGGCGCGGTGGAGCCGAACAGCGACGGCAATGGATTGGTCAATTGCGACGTGGTTTCGCAGCCCGCCAGCCACACCACGCTCGCGGCCATGACGATCAGGCCTCGACTCACGCCAAAACGCATTATCCCGCCTGCTCCCGGAACGATGGAAGTTAGGCCACGATGGTTAAGAATTCGCTCTCCGCGGTGCGGCGCCCAGAGACACCATAACCAACTGGAAGCGCTCAATAATTTCCAGAGCTGAGGCGGACGATGACCGGCAGCAGAATGACCACGAACAGCACCGGGAAGATGCACACCATCATCGGCACCGAAAGCTTGGCCGGCAGGCTGTAGGCCTTCTCCTCGGCGCGCGACAACCGCTTGTGCCGCATATCGTCGGAATACACCCGCAACGCATCGGTGATGCTGGAGCCCAGTTCCTCGGACTGCTGGATCAGGGTCGCGAACGAGCGGGACTCTTCCAGGCCGAGCCGGTCCCCGAGATGTTCGAGCGCGTCGCTCATGGTGCGGCCGGCGCGGATCTCGAGGTTGCACATGTGGATGTTGGCGGACAGCGAGGGATAGGAAACACCGAGCTCGCGCCCAACCCGATCGAGCGACGCTTCCATACTCAGGCCGGCGTCCGCGCAAACCACCAGCAAGTCCATGAAATCCGGAAAGCCGGACTGGTGCTCTTGCTGCCGCGCCTTGATGCGCTTGTCGATGTAGATGCTGGGTCCGATATAGCCCGCGATGCCGCCGACGCCGATCAGCATCCACAGCACGGCGCTGCCCTCCGCGGTCGGCGCGAACATGAAAACCATCGTCGAGAGCCCGAGCGCCAGGATGGTCCGGGCCAGGAAGAAATAAGCGGCGGCGCGCGTTTCGTAGAAGCCGGCGCGTATCAACCGCTGGCGCAGAACCTTCATCTCCTTGTTGTCGCCGGAGGTGTAGTGCTTCTGGGTGTACTCGATGACCTGCTGCGCAGCCTTCACGCTGGAGTGCCGCAGCGAGCGCGAATTGCCGGCCCGGTCCGAAGTGTCGAGCTTGCTGATGCCGGCGGCGCGGCGCTTCACCGCACCCTGCACCCGGACCAGCGCCATGATGGAGAACGCCAGCGTGCCGGTCGCCAGGAACACCAGCACACCAACCATCGTTCCGTCGCCGAGCGAGAAGATGTCCATCGTCAGATCTTCAGGTTGACCATGCGGTACATGATGAAATTGCCGATCCCCATCCAGGAGATTGCCGCGCCCAGGATCATCTTGGTGAGATCCTCCTGCCAAACGCTGGCGTAGAACTCGGGCGCCACGACCTGCACGATGATAAACATCACGACCGGGAGCGACGACAGGATCATCGCCGAGGCCCGGCCTTCGGCCGCCAGCGCACGGATCTTGCGCCGCATCTTGAAGCGCTGCCGGATCACGCCGGACAGGTTGTCCAGGATTTCGCCGAGATTGCCGCCGGTCGAGGTCTGGATCGCGACCGCGGTAACGAACAGCGGCAGATCCTCGGAGCCGATGCGGAAATACAGATTTCGCATCGCGGTTTCGAGATCGGCGCCGTAGGTAATTTCGTCGGCGACGATGCCGAACTCGCTTCCGATCGGATCGGTGGTTTGGCGCGCCACCATGGTGATCGCGATCGGGACCGGATGGCCGGCGCGCAGGCTGCGCACGATGATGTCGAGGGCGTCGGGGAACTGCGCACCGAAGGCCTTCTGCCTGCGGCTGCGCATGACTCGCAAAATCAGCAGCGGCAGCAAGGTGCAGCAGAACAGCGCCGCGCCGAACGCATGCACGATGTCGCCGGAAAAGAACATCATTCCCGAAAACGAGAACAGCGCGCCGACAGCGATGTAGATGATGAGCTTGGGCAGGCCGAGCGTCAGGCCCGACTGCAGGATCAGCCTGTTGAGCGCGATCAAGGGCAGCCGGAAATCGCCGGTGGTGGTCAGGCCGCGCTCGCGCCGGAGCTGGACCAGCATGCCTTCGCGGTCGGTCTGGCCTTCCAGCAATTGCAGGCGGCGGTTGATGTTCTTGCGGTAGGAGCCCGAGGTGAAGAACAGCAGATAGACGGCTTCGACGAACAGCCCGGCCGCCAGCGCCACGAACAGATAGACCACATAGATGGGGTCGATATCGAACGACATGGCTACAGCGGCTTTCCCGGATCGAAGTAGCTGGCCGGCACCTTGATGCCGCGGGCCGCAAGATCGCTCAGGAAGCGCGGTCGCACGCCGGTCGCGATGAAATGCCCCTCGACGGTGCCGTCCTCCAGCGTGCCGGTACGGACGTATTTGAAGATTTCCTGCATCTGCACGATGTCGCCTTCGAGGCCAGTGATCTCGGCCACCGAAGTGACGCGGCGCTTGCCGTCCGACATGCGCTGAAGCTGCACGATCATGCGGACCGCCGAAGCGATCTGGCCGCGGACCGACGCGATCGTCATCGGCTGGCCGGCCATGCCGATCAGCTGCTCCAGACGCGAGATCGCCTCACGCGGGTTGTTGGCGTGAATAGTCGCCATCGAGCCTTCATGGCCGGTGTTCATGGCTTGCAGCATGTCGAACGCTTCTTCGCCGCGGCACTCGCCGAGGATGATGCGTTCGGGACGCATACGCAGCGCGTTCTTGACCAGCTCGCGTTGCTTGATTTCGCCCTTGCCTTCGATGTTCGGCGGACGCGTTTCCATGCGCGCGACGTGCGGCTGCTGAAGCTGCAATTCGGCGGCGTCTTCGATGGTGATCAGGCGCTCCTTCTCGGAGATGAACGCCGAGAGCGCGTTCAACATCGTGGTCTTGCCGGAGCCGGTACCGCCGGAAATGATCGTCGTGATGCGCGCCTTGACGGCGGCCGCGAGCAGCTCCGCCATCTGCGGCTTGATCGCGTTGATCTCGACCAGCTTGTTGAGGTTGAACGGTTTCTTGGAAAACTTACGGATCGAGACCAGCGGCCCATCGACGCCGATCGGCCGCACCGCGACGTTGACGCGCGAACCATCGAGCAAACGCGCGTCGCACAGCGGATGCGATTCATCGACCCGCCGGCCAACCGCGGAAACGATCTTGTTGATGATGCGCAGCAGATGCGCCTCGTCCTTGAAGCGGCAGGCGACGGGTTCGAGCAGGCCGCCGCGCTCAACGTAGGTGCATTCATGACCGTTGATCAGGATATCGCTGATGCTCGGGTCCTTGAGCAGCGGCTCCAGCGGCCCCAGTCCGGTCATCTCGTCGAGAATCTCGGAGACAAACTCGTTCAGCTCGTTGGTGTTGAGCGCGAGCCGCTCGACCACGATGTACTGCGTGACGAGCTGCTGGATGTGCTGACGCATCTCGTCTTCGGGCAGCTTTTCGAGCGCAGAAAGGTTGATTTCCTCGATCAGCCGCCGGTGCAGGCGCACCTTGGCGTCGAGCAGCTTGTCGCTGAGCAGCGGATTGGACGCTTCGGCCTGCGGCTTTTCCTTTGCCGGTTCCGGCTCCGGGAAAACCGTCCACGATACGCCTTCAAGCGTGGACGGCGCTTCCTCGACGGGAGCGACGTTCGGCGCGGCGCGGGATGTGGTGAAACGAGCCATGAATGATGCCTAACCGATCACCGCGCCCACGACAGGCTGAGCTTCTGCATCAGCGATGACGGTTGCGCAGCGGCAGTCTTGGCGGCCTGCGGAACGATCAGCTTCTTGAGCTGGGCGGTGATCTTGTTGCCCGGCTTCACCTCGTCGAGCGGAATGCCGCGGTCGATCGCCTCGCGCACAAGCCGGTAGTAATTGGGGATGACGGCCGCGAAATCCGCGCCCAGCGCCTGTTCGATGTCGGTCTTCTTGAGGCCGGGAGCGAACATCCTCTGCTCGAACCGGTTGACGATCACTTGCGGCTGCGGCCCGTTGCCCAGCCGTTCGCGGATCGCGGCGACAAGACCCTTGGCATGGCGCAAGCCGGGCACCGTCATTTCGCTGACGATGAAAAGCTTGTTGGAACCGAGCAGCACGGAGTCGGTCCAGGAGAACCAGGTGCGCGGCATGTCGATCACGACGTAGTCGAAGTTGGAAGAGACCAGGTCGAGCAGCCGGGTCACCATGTCGGGATCGAACGAGCGCATCTCGGCGGGGCGATTCGGCGCGGCGATAACCGCGAGCCCCGACGCATGATGCGACAGCATGATTTCCAGAAGCTGCTTGTCGAGACGTTCCGGCCGCGGCTCGATCTCCTTCAGGTCCAGGCGCGGCTCGAGATCGAGATAGTCGGCGCAGGCGCCGTGCTGGAAATCGAGGTCGACCAGGCAGGTGCTGGCACGCCCGCGCGGGCCGCTGTGGAGCAGCAGCAGCGCGGTCTGGATCGCCAGCGTGGTGACGCCAGCGCCGCCCACGGCGGGTAGGAATGTGGTGATCTGCGCTTCGGTCGCTTCCGAGGCGGTCGGCCGCGCCACCCGGGCGCAGGTGCGCACCAGTTCGACCGGCTGCATCGGCTTGACCAGGAAGTCCGCCACCCGCATCTGTAACAGGCGGCGCGCGACTTCGGCATCGAAGCTCTGCGTGACCACCACCACGGGCGGCCAGGCCCCGATCCGGATCATCAGCCGTTCGAGCGCCAGCATTTCCTCTTCGCGGGAGGCGTCGAGGTCGATGACGATAACGGTGATGCCGTCGACGCTGAAATTTTCACCGGCGCCGGTCACCGAGCCGTTGACGACACGCAGGTCGATCTGCGCGCTGGCGCCGAAGGTAGCGCGAACCTGTTCTTCGAACGCGGGGTCGGCGGTAAGCACCGCCACACCGGTCCGGTTCGCCGAGCTCGTTGACCGAGTCATTCTCATGAACGTGCACTCACTTTAGAAACCACTCGCTCAGGGCTTGCCGCCGCCGACCTGTGCGGCCGGCGCCGACGACGCCTGGCTGTTGGAAGCGGATTGCGCCGCCTGCTGGGCCTGGGTGTAGGCGACCGAGCTGGTGGTGGCGTTGACCGGCGGGATGATGCGGCCGGTGCGGTAGCGTTCCGCCGCGGTCTGCATCTTTTCGCCGTCGTGGGTGATGTTGCGATTGGCGCTGGCCGGCGACCACGGATCGATCATATGCGTCGCCCGGTTGGCCGCCATCGCCTCGCCCGACGCAAGCGAAACGCTCTCGCGACGGTCGAAGTAGATGTCGGAGCATCCGCCGAGCATCGCGCTCAGCATCGCGGCCGCCGCGACCGCCTTAGTTCCGGACCGAGACCACATTGGTGCCTCCCTTCGGCAGGTCGAGAGCGTGGCCGGTGAATTCACGCGAAGGAACGCCGGCCGAAGTCCGAGCCGCGCCCGGCAGGATTTCGGTCTTGCCCATCAGGAACAGGTCGGCGTCGTTGGGCGGCAGCGAGGTGTCGAGCGGGGTCTTGATCACGTCGCCGGGTCGCGCCGGGCGAACCAGCCGCGGGGTCACGATGATCGCGAGGTCGGTCTCGTTCTTCTGGTACGACGTGCTGCGGAACAGCGCGCCGAGCACCGGAATATCGCCGAGCCATGGCAGTTGCGAGATGGCGTTCTGTCCGTTGCTTTGCAGCAGGCCGCCGATCACGAAGCTCTGGCCGTCGCGCAGCTCGACGGTGGTCGAGGCGCGCCGGACGATCAGCGGCGGCACCGAGATGCCGGCCACCTGCACCGGATGGCTGATGTCAAGCTGGCTGACTTCGGGCTCGATCTTGAGGTTGATCAAGCCGCCGCCCAGCACAGTGGGCGTGAACGCCAAGCCGACGCCATAGCGCTTGAATTCGATGGTGACCTGCCCGAGCGCGCCAGGCACCGGCACCGGAAATTCGCCGCCCGCGAGGAAGCTTGCGGTATCGCCGGAGAGTGCGACGAGATTGGGCTCGGCCAGACTGCGCGCAACACCCCTCTGCTCCAGAGCGTTGATCAACAAGTCGGTCGACACCCCGCCGGCGATGATGCGGCTCAACATGAAGCCGAACGGCGCCGTGCCGGACAGCACGCCGGCGGCGACGATCGGAGAGACCGGCAACGCTGTCGGCGAGATGTTGGCGCCCGACGGCGACACGCCATTGAATTGTGGCGCATCGGGTTGCATGAAGTTCCGGCCGCCGGTCACCGGAAGCTGGTTGGCCGGAAGCCGATTGCCGCTGTTGATGATGCTGTTGCTGCCGAACCGGTTCCACTGCACGCCGAGCTCGCGGCCAGCCTGCCGGGTCGCCTCGACGAAGCGGACCTCCAGCATGACCTGCTGCGGCTGCAGCACCTGCACGGTGTTGATGACCTCCGGGCCGAACTGCTTGGCGATCGTCACGGCGCGGTCGAGCGTCACGGCGTCGGGCGAAGTCCCCGAAAGCATGATGCGGCCGTTGACCGCGGTGACCTTCAGACTGGCGTAGGGAAACCGCTTCTTGATTTCGGACTGCAACAGCGAGGTGTCGTAGATCACCTCGACGTCGAACACGCCGATCAGCCGCTTGCCTTCGGCATAGACCGACACCCGGGTGGTGCCGTTCTTCTTGCCGAGGATCGAGAGCGCGCGATCGGTCAGCGGGTTGACGTCCGCGACGTCGGGGTCGCCGACGGTGATCTCGACGAAACTCGTGTCGGTGCGCACATCCTCGGATTTGCCGATATAGACGGGGACCGTCACCGAGCGCTTCAGTGCGCCGATCTGGAGAAGGCGCTGCGCCTGCGCTTCCCCGATCGCACCGGGGATGCACGGGCCGGCGAGCGTCATGATCGCCGCTGCGACCAGCGGAAGGAGGAGCGGGCGGCGGCGCGTCGGCCGCCGCCCTTGGTTTTTTTGGCTCCTGTCCGATTGCCGCAGGCTTTCGCATGCGACTCGGCACGCTCTCCCAGTAATCACTTCAATCTCCCCACACATCTGTCCCAACCTTCCCCGTAGTCCTTTTGGCGTGCGGCTACCGTCCCCCGACGGTCGCCGCCTGCAGATTGGTGCTTTCGATCGGCACGTTGTATTCTTGTCGAGTCGCGGCCCGGTTCACCGACACCGTGGCGGTGTTGGTTGCGGCCTTGGGCTCCTGCGCGATCGGCGTCGTGGCGGTATCGAGATCGCTGATCGTGACCCGCCGCGTGTAGTCCGAATTGCCCTCACCGGCCTTGCGCAGCATCAGCGAGAGGTTCCCCACCGACGCGGCCAGCGAAATCTTCTGCGCGCCCCGCGTGTCGACCTCGAGCGTGACCGCCTTCGCGACCGAAGGCTTGTCGGCGCGCTCGTCGGCGATCTGGTCGATCGCGAGCACGCGCGCATTCTGCAGCACGACGTCGGTGGTCGCGGAGCCTTTGTCCATCTGCCGGGTGAGCTGAACGTCGACGCGGTCGCCCGGCAGAACGAAGCCGGCAACGCCATCGACGTCGTTGACGCGCACGGTGACGGCTTTCAGTCCATCGCGCAGCAGCGAAGACAGCGTGGCGCGCTGGCCCGCGCCGGTGATCTTGGTGCCGAGCACCGGCTCGTTGGTCTCGATCGCCGTAAGCACGACGCGCTTGCCGGCGGAGAGAATATCCGTGATCTTGGCGAAGGCGCCGGTCGGCAGCGCATTCTCCGGCCATTCCACTTCGCGCAGATTCTGCGCCGTCAGTTCGTGGCCGAAGCGCAACGCCTTCGATGCGACGACGATCGTGCGGATGGACATCGGCTTCGTCTTGTTCTGTGCCTCGAGCGTCTTCATTCGCTGCTCAGCCTGGTTATTGAGCCAGGACTGCGCGACGAAAACCGCGAGCAGGCCGAACACGACGGCAAACGCGATCATCACGATGGTGCTAACGCGCACGGAACGATCCCTTACAATTGACGCAAAACTTTATGCGTTCTTGTGAAGTCCAATATCGAGGTTGGGTAGTATTGATTTGGTGAAACAAACCCAGCACTTCCAGCCATGCTGAACAGCAGTTGAAGCGGCATCGTTTATGAAGTGTGAGAAGCATCGCTCAACTTCGAGCGACCCTTGGGAATGCTGGGCAGGAAAAGATAAACCTTACTGCGCAGGTAAGGATGCGGGCGCTTCGAGGCCGATCAAGGTGACGGCTGCCGCATGCCGGATTGGCGTCGGTGGGCGAGCGCCCTCATCTGCCACACTGGTTTTTTGCTTGCAGCCCCATGTTGATCGGCCTAATTCGGTGCGGCAACATGGCTAACGATCGTTAAGCCTGCACCGCCCGGGCAACAACAAGGGAACAAGACGATGAGCAAGCCTTACATCAGCTACATCGATCCCGCGTCCATGAAGGACGCCGCCATGCTGGCAGAGATCGAACGCTGCCGGACCTACGGCACGCCGCGTCCCGAGAGCCAGGCAATCCGCGCGCACGTGCCGAACGTGTTCTGGTCGTTCGCCAACTCATGGCGCGATGTGTTCCACACCGGCATTGCCGACCACGCGATCAAGGAGCTGTGCCGGCTTTATGTGTCGCGCTCGGTGTTGTGCGAGTTCTGCGGCAACCAGCGCTCGATCAAGGCTGCGACTGCGGGCGAGGTGATCGAGGATCACGTCAAGGACCTGATCAATTTCGAGTCCTCGACGCGCTACAATGAGAGGCAGAAGGCCGCACTGTCCTATGCCGAGGCGATCACCTGGGATCTGCCCGTGGACGACAAGTTCTGGGCTCGGTTGCACCGGAACTTCAGCGAGCCCGAGCTGGTCGAGATCGGCTATTTCATCGCGCTGACCATGGGACAGCAGCGCTGGCTGCGCACGCTGAACATCGAGCACCACCAGATCCTGCCGGGCGTGGACGGCTCGATGGCGCCGGGCTTTGAGGACATGGAGAAGCTCCAGCAATCCAAGGCGCAGCCTGACTATTGGGCCAAAAGCGCGCCCAAGCCGCAGACCCAAGCCGCCGAGTGAGCAGTCCGACGACCGATCCGAGGGTCAAGTCGGCAACCGGCCATTGGGCGGCGCGGTTCGTCGCCAATGGCGTGGTGCTGACCGACTTCGAGGAGGTCACCGCCTCGCTCACCGCGTGGGAGGATTGGTGCAGCGCGTGGTCCGCACGCGCCGCCGTGCATGAGGATTTGGGACGAAAGGCGCTGACCGGCGGCCATCTGCTCAGCGCCGGCGAGCACCTGCAACGCGCCGGCGTCTATTACCACTTCGCCAAGTTCCTGTTCGTGCACGACCCGGCGCAGATGACGGCGGCGCATCGCAAGGCGGTCGACTGCCGCAACCTGGCGCTGCCGCATCTCACGCCGCCGGGCGAACGCGTCGCGATCCCATACGAGGGCAAGAGCCTGTACGGCATCCTGCGCAAGCCGAACGGGGTCGCGCGGCCTCCGGTCATGTTGATGGCCTGCGGGCTGGATTCCGCCAAGGAAGAGACCGACGCCTACGAGCAGCCCTATCTGGCGCGCGGCATCGCCACGCTGGTGTTCGACGGGCCGGGCCAGGGCGAAGGCGAAACCGATTTCGCGATCCGCGGCGATTACGAGGTGGCCGTGAAGGCCGTGGTGGACTTCGTCGAGACCCGCGCCGATCTCGACCGGGACCGGATCGGGCTCTGGGGCGTCAGCCTTGGCGGTTATTACGCGCCGCGCGCGGCCGCCTACGAGCCGCGCGTGAAAGCCTGCATGGCGCTGGGCGGACCGTACGATTTCGGCACGGCCTGGGAAGGGTTGCCAGACCTGACCCGCGAGGCGTTCCGCGTGCGCAGCCGGATGGCGACCCTCGAAGATGCCAGGCGGCATGCCGCTACGCTGACGATGAAGGACGCGGCGGCGCGCATCGCGTGCCCGATCTACATCATGAACGGCAAGCTCGACCGTATCGTGCCGTGGCGCGACACCGAGCGGCTGGCCCGCGAGGTCAAGGGACCGGTGGAGCTACTGCTAATCGAAGACGGCAACCACATCGCCAACAACCGCGCGTACCGCTGGCGATCCCATAGCGCTGACTGGATGGCGAAGCAGTTGCGGGCGAGCTGACGCTCGCTTTAAGTCGCCGTCCGTCCCGCGAGCGCCTTTCGCACCGCCGGCGCGACCCTGGTGCCGAACAGTTCGATCGAGCGCATCATCTTGTCGTGCGGCAGGAAGCCGACCGCCATCTGCATGAGATAACGCTGGTGGCCGAGATGCTCATGCTGGAACAGGATTTTCTCGATCACCTGCTCCGGGCTGCCGACCGTCAGGTGGCCGCGCAGCGTCAGACCGGCGTCGAACTGCGCCCGCGTGGTCGGCGGCCAGCCGCGCTCGCGCCCGATCCGCGTCATCTGCGCGGCGTAGCCCGGGAAGAAGGTATCAGCCGCGGCTTGCGAGGTTTCCGCGACAAAGCCGTGGGAGTTGATGCCGACCGGGATGGTTGACAGATCGTGACCGGCGCGGCGCGCCGCCTCGCGATGCAGATCGACCAGCGGCGCGAAGCGCTCCGGCTGGCCGCCGATGATGGCGAGCGCCATCGGCAGGCCGAGCGTGCCGGCCCGCACGACCGAAGGCGGATTGCCGCCGACCGCGATCCATACCGGCAATGGGTCCTGGAGCGCGCGCGGATAGACGCCCTGCCCGGTCAGCGGCGCGCGAAGCCGGCCCGACCATGTGACGCGCTCGGCCGCGCGGACCTTGAGCAGCAGGTCGAGCTTTTCCGCGAACAGTTCGTCGTAGTCGTCGAGGCTCTGTCCGAACAGCGGGAACGACTCGATGAACGAGCCGCGCCCGACCATGATCTCGGCCCGTCCGCCGGACAACAGATCGAGCGTGGCGAAATCCTGGTACACCCGGATCGGATCGTCGGAGGACAGCACGGTTACAGCGCTAGTCAGCCGGATTTTGCCGGTACGCTCCGCGCCCGCGGCCAGAACGATTGCGGGCGCCGACGCGGCGAAGTCGGGGCGGTGATGCTCGCCGACGCCGAACACATCGAGGCCGACCTGATCCGCGAGCGCAATCTCCTCGATCAGATCGCGCAGCCGCTGGGCCGAACCGGTGGGCCTGCCGGTCGCCGGATCGGGAGCGGTGTCGGCGAACGTATAGATTCCGATTTCCATGAAAAATTCACCATGCGGAGTCTCGACCGATCATTGGGAGCGCCGCAAGGGATTGGCAACCTCCTGCGCGCAAAATGTTCTGCTGGAGCCCGCACGATGAGCGCCAACAAGCTCGCCGGTCCGCGAGAAACCATCGTCATCGGGGCGATCGCAGCCGCAGTAGGGCTTTACTTCGTTCTGGTGTCGGTCGGCGTGCTGCCCGAACCCGGCAAGCGGGCACCCGGAGCGCCGTCCTGGATCGTGTTCTGCGCCGGGCTTGCCTTCCTGCTCGGCGGGCTGTCGGTGCTCGTCCGCGGCGTGACCGGCACACCCGACTCTCAAACGGAGCTGTCGCCAGCGACGCCGGTCTGGGCGCATGCGCTTTATCACCTCGTCGGCATCGCGATCGGCGTTTCGTTCGCCGCGGTCGGCACCTGGATCGCGTTCGGTGGCGGGCCGCGCCAGTTCAGCTTTTCCATGTCGTTCTTCGAAACCCGCAACGCTGGCGAAATGATCGGACGCACGGCGTTCGGCATCGGCGCGCTGATCTGCTGGCTCTATGTCGCGGCCCTGACCGCGCGCGCCGCGCGCAAGCTGTTCGGCTCCAGCAAAGAAACGGCTAGCGGCCGCTGAGAAATTCCTGCTGCTCGCACTTGACGTCGTCCTCCCGCAGCACGCGCTTTTGCAGCTCAGCCGGCGCGATGTTCTTCAGATCCTTCGGCTTGACGCCGTCGCGCAGCGCCTTGAGCGTCTCGTAGATGCCATTGACCGACGCCCAGAACGACTGGTGCCCCTGCAGGCAGACCTTGACGTTGCGCGCCGAGAGATAGTCGAGATCCAGCATCTCGTCCGGCACGCCGCCGAGAAACAGCGGCAGCTTCACGGCTTGTGCCACCGCGTCGAGCTGCTCGCGATTTTTCACGCCGGCCATGAACAGCATGTCGACGCCGACGGACTCATACGCCTTCAGCCGCGCGATCGTGTCCTCGACGCCGGTGATGCCCATCGCGCTGGTGCGCCCAACAATGACCAGGCGTGGGTCCTGCCGGCCCGCGATAGCGGCTTTCATCTTGCCGACACCTTCGGCGATCGAAAGGAGATTGCCGTCGCCGCTGGCGCCGAACGGCGTCGGCAACTGCGTATCCTCGATGGTGAGGCCCGAAACGCCGGCGGTCTCCAGTTCCTCCACCGTGCGCTTGACGTTCATCGCGTTGCCGTAGCCATGGTCGGCATCGACCAGCAGCGGCAGCGTGCCGGCCCGGTTGATGCGATAGGCCTGTTCGGCAAATTCGGTGAGCGTCAGCACGCAGATGTCGGGCGCAGCCAGCACCGAGAACGAGGCCACCGAACCGGCGAACATCATCGCCTCGAAACCGAGATCGCCCGCGATGCGCGCCGATATGCCGTCGTACACCGACGCCGGATGGATGCAGCGATTGTTCTTGAGAAGGCCGCGCAAGCGCTCGCGACGGTCGGTCCAGTTCATCGTTCATTGCCCCGGAAGGTTTGGAGAAAACAGCGGCCGGTGTTCTAGCACGTTAACCACGCCATCCAACCGCCCTGCTGCCACATACGAAACGCGCTGCAGGCCGCGCAGTCGGGCCATGCATAAACGCCCGCTGGCTGAAAGGCTTTGATAACCGTGCCTCCGCAATAAGTCCCTTTATCCAGCCCGTTTCATCGCTTGTTTCGTTGCCAAGCATAGCGTTAAAGCGCCGGCCGGTCGGTATTCCGTTGGAATCATGAATCTCGACGTCAACACGCTTTTCATGGTGACGATGCACGTCGAGATCATGCTCGGCTTGCTGCTGCTGTTTGCGTGGGCGCAGAATTTTTCGAAACCCGCCCTGGCCTGGTGGGGAAGCGCGCATCTGCTGCGGGCGATCTCGATCATGCTGTTCGGAATGCATGGTTCGGTCCCCGAGTGGGTGTCACTCGACGTCGCCAACGCCGTGCTGTTCACGTCCTTCGCCGTGACCTGGAGCGGCGCGCGCGTGTTCGATCAGCGCTCGCCCGAGCCGGTGTGGAGCATGCTCGGCGTCGCGATCTGGCTGCTGGCATGCCGTCTGCCGCAGTTCGCCACCGCCGTCGAATTCCGGGCCTTGGTCGGGTCGGGAATCGTGACCGCCTACACCTGGGCCGCAGCCTGGGAGTTCTGGCGCGCCCGGAGCGAAGCCCTGGTGTCCCGCTGGCCGGCGATCTTCATGCTGTTCGCGCACGGCGCGCTGTTCCTGCTGCGTACGCCGCTCGGCGCCATGCTGCACCTTCCCGGCACCAACGCGTTTGCCTACAGCGGCTGGCTGGAACTGTTGAGTCTCGAGGCGCTGCTGTTCACGATCTCCATCGCCTTCATATTGCTCGCCATGGCCAAGGAGCGCACCGAGCTTCGCCATCGTACGGCCGCCGCGACCGACGCGCTTACCGGCATCGCCAATCGCCGCGGCTTCCTTGAACAGAGCGCGGCGTCCAAGCACTGGGCGATGGACCTCCGCCCCACGGCGGTGCTGGTGATCGATCTCGACCGCTTCAAGTCGATCAACGATCACTACGGCCACGCCGTCGGCGACCGCGCGCTGCAGATTTTCGCCGACACCGCCAAGGCTGCCGTCGGCTCGTCAGGGCTGGTCGGACGCTGGGGCGGCGATGAATTCGCCGCCGTGCTTTACGACACCGAACGCGACCGCGCGGCCGCCGTGGCGGAACGCATCCTGGGCGGGTTCCAGAAGGCTGCGGGTGCGATCGAGGGCTATCCGGTGGGAGCGACAGCAAGCATCGGCATGGTGTTCAGCGCCGCGGGTCCGCTCGACCTTCCGGCATTGCTGGCGGAGGCCGATCAGGCGCTCTACCGCGCCAAGGAGGGCGGCCGCAACCGGATCGAGATCGCGTCGACCGATTTGGTCCGGCACGACAAGGATAGCGCACGGTTCAAAGCCGCGGCGCTCACATCGCAAAGCGCGGCTTGAATTCCAGCTACTGAAAGTTTTCAGTTGTCATTCCGGGACGTCGCGAAGCGGCAGCCCGAAAAGAAGTTAAGCGGCGGAGATCAACTCGCTGAGATCGGCACGGCGGCGCGGCAGCGGAATATAATATTTGCCGGCCCGCACCATCGGCCGCGGCTTCAGCAGGATGCCGATCAGCCGCTGCTTCAAGGTCTTCGGCGAAATCGGCGTGACCAGAAGCTCGTGGACACCGAGGCGCATCGCCTGATGCACGCGTGAGCGCTTGCCGACGTCCGTCAGCATGATGATCGGCAAGTTGGGCTTCGGGAACACGCCCGGCGAGCGCACGATCCGCATGACCTCGCGGCCGTCCAGCACCGGCATATCCCAGTCCAGAATCATGACATCCGGATTGACGTTGCGGATGGCTTCGATCGCAGCCACGCCGTCACCGACCTCATAGATCGATTTGGCGCCCAGATTCGTCAGCATCGTGCGCGTCAGGCGACGCGTATACGGATTGGCGTCCGCAATCAGGACCACGAGGGCTTCGATGGCTTTTTCGATGGCAGGGCTGAGCATGGTCCTGGCGCAATCCGATCTTTCGACATTGCCACCCTACCTTGGGAATTTTGTCATTCCGCTAAGGCATCCCGTACAATTGTCCTCAATTGGAGCGTGCGTGAAAATTATGTATTATCAATGGGTTATGCAGTAGCCAAACGCTGGGTCGGCCGCATCAACAACCAGAGCACGATGGAAACGTTCACAAGATTCCAGGCCAGCCCGTTGAGGAAGGCGGCCTGGTAGGAGCCGGTAACATCGAAGATCACCCCCGACATCCATCCGCCCAGCGCCATCCCGAGCAGCGTCGCCATCAGCACGACGCCAAGCCGCGTGCCGGCTTCGCCCGGCGAGAAATATTCTCGCACGATGATGGCGTACATCGGCACGATGCCGCCCTGGAACAGGCCGAACAGCGCCGAGATGACGTAGAGCGAAGCGAGACCGTCGAACAGCAGATACAGGAACAGCGCCGCGCCTTGCAGCACCGAGCTGATCAGCAGCGTCGCCATGCCGCCGATCCGGTCGGCGATGAATCCGGCCGCCACCCGGCTGATGAGGCCGAAGCCCAGCATAGCCGACAGCATCTCGGCGCCGCGCGCCGGCCCGTAGCCGAGGTCGCCGCAATACGCGACGATGTGGACCTGCGGCATCGACATCGCGACGCAGCAAGCGATCCCGGCGACGAACAGGAGAGCCATGAGCGCGTTCGGCGAAATTCCGATCGAGCGCGAGCCGATCGCACGTGCGCCTGGCGCGATGACGGGATGCGCCGGCGGACGCCGCCGCATCGCCAGCACCAGCGGCAGCATGGTCACGATGCAGATCACGCCGATGCTGATCTGGGTCGTGCGCCAGCCGTCGGTTGAAATGAAATACTGGATGATCGGCGGCCAGATCGCACCCGAGAGGTAGTTGCCGCAGGAGGCGAGCGCGACCGCGATGCCGCGCCGGCGCGTGAACCAATGCGAGATGTCGGTCATCAGCGGACCGAAGCTGCCCGAACTGCCGATGCCGATCAGGCCCTGCGCCAGCGCGAACTGCCACAGATTGCCGGCCATGCCGGACAGCACGTAGCCGGTCGCGAGCAGCATCGCGCCGAGCACGACCGGGACCACGATGCCGAAGCGGTCGGCGAGCCGGCCCATCAGGATACCGCCGCCGCCGAAGCCGATCATGGTCAGCGCGAACGGCAGCGAAGCATCGCCGCGCGCGACGCCGAAATCGGCCTGTACCGCCGGCAGCGCGACCACGAACGACCACATGCCGACGCTGCCGATGGTGCCGATGGCCAACGCCACGGCGAGCCGCGTCCATGCATAGGCGGATTCGATGTCGGCGCTGGAGGCGCGCGCCCCGGCGTTGGCGTTGCTCGTCACGGATAGGGTCCCGGCAGTTGGCAGTTTAGTCGTAGCACCGCGGGCGCGGCTGGCCTAGCGCGCGTGGCCTTGCGCAGCCATGACAATTTCGCGGTGGCGCCATCACCGAAAGCGATGGACGGCAGTCTCTCTCGTCGCGGCGTCGCGGGAGAGAGCTAATGCAGCTTCGGCGCCTTCAGGAAGCGCTGGCGATCGCTGGACTTGATGCGCGCCTCGAACGTCTTGCCGTCGCGGTAGACCGAGAGCGGAACCTCGACGCCGGCGGAACCGAGCGCCCATACCTTGCGATAGAGCCCGCCGAGATCGCTCACATCGGTACCGCCGATCGAAAGCACGACGTCCCCGGTACGCAGATCGGCGCGCTGTGCCGGCCCGTCCTTGGCAAGGCCGACCACCACGACCTTGTCCTCGATCTCGGTGGCGTAGAGACCAAGCCATGGCCGCGGCGGCTTGTTGGGCCGCCCAAGCGTCATCATGTCGTCGAGCGTCGGCTTGAGCAGGTTGATCGGGATGATCATGTTGAGGTCGCCCGGCGGCCCCTGCTCGCGCCCTTCCTGCAATTGCAGCGAGCCAACGCCGATCAGATCGCCTGCCGGCCCGATCAGCGCCGTGCCGCCCCAATTGGGATGCGATGGCGAGGTGAAGATCGCTTCGTCGACCACATATTCCCAGTAGCCGGCAAACTCCTGCTTGGCGACGATACGGGCCGCGAGCGAGCGATGCCGTCCGCCTGCGCCACCGAGAACGACGCGCTGGCCGACCTCCGCGTTGTCGGAATTGCCGATCGGCAGCGCCGGCAGATCGAGGCGGGCGAGCGCCTGAACGAGACCGAACCCTGTCGTCTGGTCGAACCCGAGCACGGTGCCTGGCACATTGCGGCCGTCGATCAAGCTGAGCCAGATCGTTTCGGCCTCGGTCACCAGATAGCCAACCGTCAGCACCAGGCCGTCGGCCCGGATCAGAACGCCGTTGCCGCCGCGCTCGGTGCCCAGCGTATCGGCGGTGAATGCATCGCTCGGAATGATGGAGCGCAGTCCAACCACCGCGGAGAGCGCCTGGTCGAGGTCGTAATCGTAATCCTCCGGCTTCGGCTGCGCGGAAGGCGGCACCTTCCAGTCACTCACGGATGCCATTTGCGAAAACTCCTGCTCAGCCGTCGGTGGCAAAATATCGGTGGTTTGGTCGGAACCTCAAGGCCGAATATCCAGCACAGCCGACTATCCGAAACACCGGGCATTTCGTCCATATCGACGGAGCGGACCTCGTTTGGGCTGCACACAAACCATAGCGCAACTCACTGCACAGCCCGCCAATTTAATTATTTGCCCCTCCGCGACTCAGATAAGCCTGCGGAATCCAGCCGGCCCGGCGAGCGTTCGGTTCGTCAAAGGTGGCGAAACTTTGGAATCGAGTGGAGCGGCCCGTGCTTCCGAGTTTTCGGCTCATTGTGGCGACGTTCCTGTTCAGTTTCGTGCTGGTGTTCGCCAGCCTGCGGCTCGTCGATTCCGCACGCCTCACCCAGGAGCCTCTATCGGTGCCCTTGGCGGTGCTACCGCAAGGCGGCTTCCCGACGCAATTCGCCGGCATCGCGGATCGCCGCGGCAACGACGATATTCCAGCGATCTTCAACATTCGCTTCGCGGCCGGCACCGGCACCCTCGCCCCGATTCCCGCGAGCCTCACCTTGCATGCGCTTGGCCGCGCCCAAGAACATAGCCATCACCAGGAATACAATACGGGCTTGGACGCCGAACCGATTCCCGAGCCGGCTCCTGTCCCGCAGGTTACCGTCGAACCGCTTAGCGCGCCGGCAACGCAAGCACCGCTCGATGAGCGTGCGTGGCCGCATCCGCAGAACAGAAGCGAGACCGAAACCATCGCGCCTCTCGCCGCATTGCCGCAAGGCGTCACAACGCCGGCGCTTGAACCGAAGGCGATAGCAACGCCCGAAGCTTCGGCGACCGCGACCGCCCGCTCAGCGGCGGCGGCCGAACCGGCCGCAGCGGCAACCCAATTGCCGGCAACCATCGAGCCGCTGGCCGATTCCCGCGTTGAGGTCGCTGCTCTGCCCCAGCCTCAAGCGACGCCCGGCGACAAATCGGCGAACACCGAGCCCGATCTGACCGCGTCGATCGATCCCGACCGGCCTTCGCCGGTCGCCGTCCCCACCGCCGGGACGACCAGGCCGACGACCGCTCCGGTGCGACGCACCAAGCCGAAGGCAGCCCGTCCCGACCAGAAGGCGATACAGGCGCGTGCCGCCCGTTCGCGCTCGTCAAGCCCGCGGACCACGGCGCCCGCAACGACGCCGGCCGCGACCCCCTTCTCTCTGTTCGGCAACACGGCGCAATAACTTAAAGCCAGTCCGTCGCACATCCGATCATGGCAAAATCGGCGGAAGCGCTATACTTGCGCTCCATGCCTCCTCTTTCCATTCTCGATCTCTCGCCCGTCACGACCGGCATCTCCGGCGCCCAGGCACTCCATAACAGCGTCGATCTCGGCCGCTTCGCGGACCGGCTCGGCTTCCGGCGCTATTGGATGGCTGAGCATCACAGCATGCCGAATATCGCGAGTTCGGCACCCGACATCATGATCGGGCAGATCGCCGCAGCGACTAAAAATATGCGCGTCGGTTCGGGCGGCGTAATGCTGCCCAATCACGCTCCGCTGGCGGTCGCCGAGCGCTACAAGGTGCTCGAAGGGTTGTTTCCCGGCCGCATCGATCTCGGTCTGGGACGCGCACCCGGCACCGATCCGGTGACCTCATATGCGTTGCGGCGGCGGCAGGACGATCCCAACGCCGATGACTTCCTCGAACGCTTCCAGGAGCTCCTGGCGTTCGAGCAGGGCGCGTTTCCGGAAGGCCACCCGTTCCGCAACGTACGCGCCATGCCGCAAGACGTGCCGCTGCCGCCAATCTTTCTGCTCGGCTCGAGCGGCTACAGCGCGCAGCTTGCGGCCCACATCGGCGCGGGCTTTTCCTTCGCGCATCACTTTTCCGATCTCGATCCGGTCGGCCCGATGATGACCTACCGCGAGCAGTTCAAGCCGTCGCCGGCGAACGACAAGCCGATCGCCATCCTCGCCGTTCACGTCGTCGCTGCCGACACCGATGCCGAGGCCGAACGGCTCGCCAGCTCCGTCGACTTGAACTTTGCGCGCCGCCGCCAGGGCCACTACCAGCCGATACCCAGCCCGGAGGAGGCGGCGGCGTACAGCTACACGTCCACCGACCGCGCGCTGATCGGACGCAACCGCTTGCGGCTTGTGGTCGGCAGCAAAGATAACGTGATGGCGCATCTCGAACCGCTGATCGCGGCGACCAAGGCCGACGAGCTGATGATCACCACCATGATCTACGACCACGACGCGCGGAAGCATTCGTACGCGATCATGGCCGAGGCGTTTGGGCTGACACCGGCATCGTGACGCATCCCGACGCCTTTGCTTGCGACGCCGTTCCGACTAGCATCTGCGACAACAAGACGGAACTCGACTGGAGGAAAGCTCATGCGCACGATATCCATGCTGGCGATGGCCGGTTTCATGTTGCTGCCGACACTGGCGCACGCGCAGAGCGACTATCCCAACCGCATCGTTAAGATCGTCAATCCCTATGCCGCGGGCGGCACCACCGACCTGCTGACGCGGGCGCTCGCCGTCGGGCTGTCGAGCCGGCTCGGCCAGCAGTTCATCGTCGAGAACAAGGCGGGCGCCGGCGGCGCGATCGGCACGGCGGGCGTCGCGCGCTCCAATCCCGACGGCTATGAGCTGCTGTTCGCTCCGGCGCTGGTGCTGACCGTGCATCCGCAGGCGCGCACCGACACCGGCTACAAGTCGGATGCGCTCGCTCCGATCTGCCAGACCTTCGAGAATGCGATGGGCCTGGTGGTGAAGCCGGACTCGCCGATCAAGAGCATCGCCGATCTGGTGGCGGCAGCGCGTGCGCGTCCCGGCCAGTTGAACTACGGCCATCAGGGCCCGTCCACCATTCCGCATCTCGCGATGGAGGAGTTCCTGATCAACGCCAAGCTCGACATCAAGGACATCCCGTTCCGCAGCGATCCGGCAGTGATCACCGATGTGCTCGGCGGCCGCATCGACGTGGGGGCGGTGGTCATGGGCGTCGTGGCCGGCCAGAACGTCCGCATCATCGGCATCTTCGCGGAGACCCGGCATTCGTCGTTCCCCGATGCTCCAACCGTGAAGGAACAAGGATTCGACGTGAGCCCGACAAGTTTCGGCGGATTGCTGGCCCCGGCGGCGACGCCCGCTCCGGTGCGGGCCAAGCTCGCTGCTGCCTGCGAAGGCGCGGCCAAGGATGAAATCTACGAGAGCGCTGCGAAGCGCGCCGCGCAGCCGACGACCTACTATGCCGACGCCGCGACGTTCCGGCAGCGGCTGCAACGCGACACCGAGCGCAAGGCGGAAGTGCTCAAACGCCTGAGTGCGAAGCCGCAATAAACACGAACCCCGGCGCAAGGCCGGGGTTCGGAACTCGGACGCAACTGACAGACTGAGTTCAGCGCGTCTGGGTCTGCGGCGGATATTGCGGCGTGTATTGCTGCTGCGGCTGCGCGTACTGCATCTGCGGCTGCTGCACCGCTCCGGTCTGCTGCGGAGGCTGAGCCTGAACCGGCGGATTCATCGCCATCTCGTTGGTGCAATTGTCCTTGAACAGCACCGCACCTTCCTGGGTGTACTCCTTGGTCAGGCAGGTGCAGCGGTTCGTGGTGATGACCGGGGCTGCGGCGTAGACGACCGGCGGCGTATACCAGACGTGCCGGTGACGATGGCCATGCCAGTGCGGGCGATGCGGCCAACGGGGGCGAAGGTGGCCGTGGCGGCCGGGGCGGCCGTATCCGGGATCGATCACGCGGCCGGGCCGGCCGGCGTGACTGCCGCCTCCGCCAGCCCTGTGAAAGCCAGGCGAGGCATCGGACGAAGTGGGCGTGAGCAGCATGGCGCCAAACGTGGCGGCGGCAGCAATAGCGAGCAGGCCAGACTTGCAAAGCATTGAACTCTCCTGTGCGCGATCTGATCGCGTTGTGCCTTCGGAGAATTGGTCGCCCCGCTGCCCTACTTGGTTCAAAGGCCTTGGCGAGGCCCGCACGGACAGCTAAACAGCGTTAACAATGTCAGCGTAGGGAGGACTATCTTGGGTAAGCATTTCTCGCTCACGGCCACCGACAGCCATCAGCTCGGAGCCTACCGGGCCGATCCTTCAGGTAAGCCGAAGGGCGGCATCGTCGTGATCCAGGAGATTTTCGGGGTCAACAACCACATCCGCAACGTCTGCGATAAGTTTGCGGAAGAAGGTTACGTTGCCGTGGCGCCGGCGCTGTTCGACCGTCAGGTGAAGGACTTCCAGTCCGGCTACACCCCGCCCGAGATCGAGAAGGCGCGCTCGTTCATTGCCAAGCCCGACTGGGACGCGATGCTGCGCGACACCGACGCCGCGATCAAGGAGATCAAGTCGGTCGGCCCGGTGGCCATCGTCGGCTACTGCATGGGCGGCTCGATCGCGTTCCTGGCGGCGTGCCGCCTGTCGGGTCTGAGCGCCGCGGTCGCCTATTACGGCGGCGCGATCGCAAAGAATGCCGACGAGAAGCCGAAGTGCCCGGTGCAGATGCATTTCGGCGAGAAGGACGCCGGCATCCCGATGACCGACGTCGAGATCATCAAGCAGAAACGTCCCGACACCGAGATCTACACCTACCCGGATGCCGGTCACGGATTCCATTGTGACGAGCGCGGCAGCTATCATCAGGGCAGTTCCGCCACGGCGTGGGGCCGCACCATGAGCTTCCTGCAACGCCATATGAAGTGAGGCGCGCGTCCGTCGTAGAAATACGGATGCGGCAAGTACGGAAGCATTTGAACGGCTGACGCAAGGTTTGCTTCACGCGCATCTGCAAGGATGCAGGTGCGGTGAGCCTCTTCGAGGGGGCGTAAGCCGGGATCACATTGTGGCAGCCACACTTGGCCGCGCGGCTAAAACCGCGCGGCCGGTATTTTTTTAGAACCAGCGTTCGGAGACCGTGACGGTGTCGCCCGGCCGGATCGGATAGTTGAGCGGCAGCGCGAAGCGTGCGGGATAACCCTGCACCTTGCGCGTCAGCGTGACAGGGCCCTTGGACGCGCGTGGCGTGAAACCGCCGGCGATCGCCACAGCGGTTTCGACCGTCATGTTGGCGACGTAAGGATATTGTCCGGGATGCGCCACCTCGCCGAGGATGAAGAACGGCCGGTAGGTCTCGATCTCGACCGCCACGCTCGGGTCGCGGATGAAGCTCACGCGCAGCTTGGCCGCGACCGCGCCGGACAATTGCGTGGTGGTGAGGCCGCGCGCATTCAGCACGCCGATCAGCGGCATCGACACGTTGCCGTTGGCGTCGACCTGGTAGGTGTTGCTGAGCGCATCTTGTCCGAACACGACGATGCGCAGCTTGTCGCCCGAATCGAGAGTGTAGGGCTCGTTCTCGGCCGGCACCGCAGTGCGCACCGGCACCACCTGCGCGACCCGCGCCGCAGGAGCCGCATAGCCGCGCTTCACGACACGCGCCGGCGTTCCCACGTCGCCATACATCAGAGTGTCGAGATCGGACTTCACCACGGGCGCCGCCACAGCCTGTCGCGGCGGCTGACGCGCACAGCCAGCCAGCACCATCACGGCCAGCAGTATCGACAGAAGACGGCACAGCCACATGCGGGGCGAATCCGGGCAAACCTCGGCAAACTCGACCCCAATTGACACCTTTTATGGTTAATGTGGCCTTACCAGCGGAAAGATCGGCTCGCCGCGGCCAAACGAAACGAGGACCGCAGCAAGCGGCCCTCGTCATACTTCAAACTTGGTCGGCCCAGTTCTGGTCGGCCAATGGCCTACTGCGCCGCGGCCGCCACTCCGGTGCCGATCTGGCAGGCAACGCCGGTGCCGCCGAGCCCGCAATATCCGGCCGGGTTCTTGGCCAGATATTGCTGGTGGTAGTCCTCGGCGAAATAGAACGGCGGAGCGTCGATGACCTCCGATGTGATCGGGCCGTAGCGCTTGGCGGCAAGCGCCTTGCCGTAGAGCGCCTTCGACTCCTCAGCCGCTTTTTTCTGCGCGGGCGTGGTGGTGTAGATACCGGAGCGGTACTGGCTGCCGACATCGTTGCCCTGGCGCATACCCTGGGTCGGATCATGGCTCTCCCAGAACGTCCGAAGCAGCTTGTCGTAGGAAATCTTCTTCGGGTCGTAGACCACCAGCACCACCTCGTTGTGGCCAGTGCGGCCGGAGCAGACCTCCTCGTAGGTCGGATTGGGCGTCGCCCCGGCGGCGTAGCCGACCGCCGTGGTGTAGATGCCGTCGCCAAGTTGCCAGAACTTGCGCTCGGCGCCCCAGAAGCAACCCAGCCCGAAGATCGCAGTCTCAAGCCCCTCCGGGTACGGCCCTTTCAAGGGATTGCGGTTGACGAAATGCTTGGCCGCGGTGGGGATGGCATCCGGCCGGCCGGGCAGCGCCTGACCCGGGCTCGGGATGTCGGTCGATTTCTTGAACATGAACATGGGGCGTCTCCTGCAATCGCTGACCGCAATATAGGCACTTCGCGCGCCGGGATCACCTCACGATCCGGCCAGTCCTGCTGGCGGCGTCTTCACGGGCGCGCGATCCTGTTTCCCTCCCGAAGCAGGCGGCTTATGTTGCAGCCGATTTGCTTCGGGGAGGACCCATGACCAGGCTGAAGACCATTGCCGGCGCCGGCGCGATCTCGCTGCTGTCTGTACTGTCGGCTCAGGCGCAGACCATGCCGCCGGGCTACGGCCCGCCGATCGGGATCGAGAACGCGCGGAAAGTCATGGCCGGCGCCGAGGGCGAGGCGGCGAAGAACAACTGGCCGGTGGTCATCGCCATCATCGACAGCGGCGGTCACGTCGTGATGCTGCACCGGCGGGACGATACGCAACTGTCTTCGCTCGAGATCGCGCAGGGCAAGGCCAAGACCGCCCTGATGTTCAAGCGTCCGACCAAGGTGCTCGACGATGCGATCTCCGGCGGCGGCGCGGGGCTGCGCTTCCTTTCGCTGAAGGACATCGTTCCGCTGGAGGGCGGCATGCCGATCGTGATGGACGGCAAAATCGTCGGCGCGATCGGCGTCTCGGGCGTGCTGTCGGCGCAGGACGCGCAGATCGGGCGCGCCGGGCTGGAAGCGTTGAAGTGAGCTAATCCCGCGCGTAGCCGATCAGCGGACGCTTCTTGCGCCCCAGCAGGATCAGCACGACGGCGAGAACGGCGAAAAACGCCGATGCCGGCTGATCCAGCACCGGCTGGATCGCGACCTGCCAGACGCCGCTGCCAAGCATACTTCCGATCGCATCCTCGAACGCCTTCGCGCTGGCGCCATGGATGTCGATCCAGAACTGGCCGATCCTTGTGAGATAGACGTCTCGATCGGCAATCGACTTCATGCCGTCGTAGACCACGAAGATAAACGCCAGCGCCAGCAGCAACAACCCAACGAAACGCAACACGAACCGGATCATCAGCGTCTTTCCGTTGCGCCCCCGCGCAACCGATTAGCGCGCCCTGCTTCCCAATTCAATTCCGACCGGGCGATAGGTCGCAAGCGGCTTGTGCTCCCTTGAGCAGCCACCACCGCATCCGATAACGTTGCCGTCCGGGCTTCCAGCTCGCAGTATGGAGTTGAAATGGCGAAGAAATCGAGCGGCAGCCGGCCGACCTTCACCGACCAGGAAGCGTTGGATTTCCATAGTCGGGGCCGCCCCGGTAAGCTCGAAGTGATCGCGACCAAGCCGATGGCGACCCAGCGCGACCTTTCGCTCGCTTATTCGCCGGGCGTCGCGGTGCCGGTGCTGGCGATCGCCGCCGATCCGGCCAAGGCCTACGACTACACCGTGAAGGGCAATTTCGTCGCCGTCATCACCAATGGCACCGCCATCCTGGGGCTGGGCAACCGTGGTGCGCTGGCAGCCAAGCCGGTGATGGAAGGCAAGGCCGTGCTGTTCAAGCGCTTTGCCGACATCGACTCGATCGATCTTTGCGTGTCCTCCGAAGATCCGGACGAGATCATCAATTGCGTGAAGCTGCTCGGCGCCGGTTGGGGCGGCATCAACCTGGAGGATATCAAGGCGCCGGAGTGCTTCATCATCGAGCAGCGCCTGCGCGAGCTGATGGATATTCCGGTGTTTCACGACGACCAGCACGGCACCGCGATCATCGCGACTGCGGGCCTGCTCAATTCGCTCGACCTGACCGGCCGCAACATCGAAGACACCAAGATCGTCTGCAACGGCGCGGGTGCGGCCGGCATCGCCTGTCTGGAACTGCTGCGCTCGATCGGGTTTCGGCCGGAGAACCTGATCCTCTGCGACACCAAAGGCGTGATCTACGAAGGCCGCACCGACGGCATGAACCAGTGGAAGTCGGCCTATGCGGTGAAGACCTCGGCGCGCACGCTCGCCGATGCGCTCAAGGGCGCCGATGTGTTCTACGGGCTTTCGGCCAAAGGCGCGGTCACCAAGGAGATGGTCGCCTCGATGGCGCCCAAGCCGATCATCTTCGCGATGGCCAATCCCGATCCCGAGATCACCGTCGAAGAGGTGGCCGAGGTGCGCGACGACGCCATCATGGCGACCGGCCGCTCCGACTACCCGAACCAAGTCAACAACGTGCTCGGCTTCCCCTACATCTTTCGCGGCGCGCTCGACGTGCGCGCCACCACCATCAACATGGAGATGAAGATCGCCGCGGCGCGCGCGCTCGCCGCGCTCGCTCGCGAGGACGTGCCCGACGAGGTCGCCGCCGCCTATGGCACCCGGCCGAAGTTTGGCCCGGACTACATCATCCCGGTGCCGTTCGATCCGCGGCTGATCTCGCACGTACCGCCGGCGGTGGCGAAAGCCGCGATGGACACCGGCGTCGCGCGCAAGCCGATCGAGAACATGGACGCCTACCGCCAGTCGCTGCGCACCCGCCGCGACCCGGTCGCAGGCGTGCTGCAGCGGGTGTTCGACCGCCTGCGGCGATCGCCCAAACGCGTGGTGTTCGCCGAGGGCGAGGAGGAGCAGGTGATCCGCGCCGCCGCGACTTTCGTGCAGGAGGGTCTTGGCACCGCGCTCCTGGTGGGCCGCGAGGAGCCGATCCGACAGAGCGCGCAGAACCTCGGAATCGAGCTCGGCAAGGGCATCGAGATCATCAATGCCGCGCTGTCCAAGCGCAACGCCAACTACACCGCGTATCTCTACGAGAGACTGCAGCGCAAGGGCTACCTGATCCGCGACGTGCAGCGCCTGATCAATCAGGACCGCAACCATTTCGCCGCCTGCATGGTGACGCTCGGCGACGCCGACGCCATGGTCACCGGCGTTACTCGCAACTTCTCGGTGGCCCTCGAAGATGTCCGCCGCGTTATCGATCCCAAGCCCGGCCATCGGGTCATCGGAATTTCCCTCGTGCTGTCGCGCGCCCATCCGGTGCTGGTGGCCGACACCGCGATTACCGAGATGCCGAACGCGCAAGAGCTCGCCGATATTGCAGTGGAAGCCGCCGGCGTCGCGCGCCGCATGGGCTACGAGCCGCGGGTCGCAATGCTGGCGTTCTCCACCTTCGGCCATCCCGAGGGCGAGCGCTCCGCGCGGGTGATCGAGGCGGTGAAAATTCTCGACCAGCGCCGCGTCGATTTCGAATACGACGGCGAGATGGCGGCGGACGTCGCGCTCAATCCCGAGGCGGCTGCGCTTTATCCATTCAGCCGCCTGGCCGGCCCGGCCAACGTGCTGATCATGCCGGCGTTCCACTCCGCCTCGATCTCCACCAAGCTGCTGCAGGAGCTGGGCGGGGCCACCGTGATCGGACCGATCCTGGTCGGTCTCGACCAACCGGTGCAGATCGTGCAACTCGGCGCCAAGGACGCGACGCTGGTCAACATGGCCGCGCTCGCGGCCTTCAATGTGAGCGGGTGACTTCGCTCGATCCCGGTCATAGCCGGGCATAGCCCGTCGAAGACGGGCGTGAACGCCCTATTGACCCGGCCATCCACGTCTTGGCAACTAAAGACAAAAGACGTGGATGCTCGGCACGAGGCCGGGCATGACGCACACTGAGGAACCGTCCATGCCTGACACCAAACTTCGCGGCGTTATTGCCGCCGTCGCCACGCCAGTCGACGAGGCCGGCTCGCCCGACACCGCGCGTGCGACCAAGCTCGCCCGCTTCCTGCTCGACAACGGCTGCGACGGGTTGAATGTGCTCGGCACCACCGGCGAGCACACCTCGTTCTCGGCCGACGAGCGCAAGCAGGTCATGAACGCCTATCGCGACGCCAAGCTGCCGCTGGATCGCATGATGGTCGGCACCGGCGCCGCCGCAACCACCGACGCGGTGACGCTGACGCGGCATGCGTCGGAGCTAGGTTTTGCCGGCGCGCTGGTGCTGCCGCCGTTCTACTACAAGGGCGTGCCGGACGATGGGCTGGTCGCGTATATCGACACCATCGTGCAGGCCACGGCGGGGAAGCCGATCCCGCTCTATCTCTACCACTACCCGCAACAGTCCGGCCTGCACTGGCACGTCGCGCTGGTGAAGCGGCTGCTCGACACGTTCGGCACCCGTATTGTGGGGCTGAAGGATTCCTCCGGCGACATGAATTACGCGCGCGAGGCTGCGGCCATTTCCAAAAGCTTCGACGTGTTCCCTTCGACCGAAGCGGTGCTGCTCGAAGCCCGCGCCGGCGCCTTTGCCGGCTGCATCTCGGCGACCGCCAATCTGAACCCGGATCTCTGCCAGCAGGCCTGGAGCAAGGGCGATCAGACAGCGCTCGACGCCGCGGTGACGATCCGCAAGCTGTTCGACGGCAAGGCCTTGGTCTCAGGCGTGAAAACGCTGCTGTCGCACATCCATGGCGATGCGGCGCTGGCGCGGGTCAGGCCGCCGCTGGCCGTGTTCCCGGCAGCCGATCGCGCGGCGGTGGTGGCCGGTTATGACCAGGTTCGAGGCAAGCGGGTGGCCTGACGTCCTGCCCGCAGGCGCTGACGCACGTTGACGCCTTTGGGCACGGTGACTATAAGCACCTCAACTGGCGGCGAGAGCACTCGCCGCCGCTGGTTTTTCGCGACATCCGACAGGTTTCAGCAGAGTTCATGGCCAACACCTCATCCGCCCGTAAAGCCGCCCGCAAGATCGCCCGGCGCACCGAAGTCAACAAGGCACGCCGCTCGCGCGTCCGCGGCGCGGTGCGCCAGGTGGAAGAAGCGATCGCCGCAGGCGACCGCAACAAGGCCTTGGAAGCGCTCAAGACTGCGGAACCGCAGCTGATGAAGGCCGCACAAAGCGGGCAGGTTCACCGGAACACCGCAAGCCGCAAGGTTTCGCGCCTCAACAAGCAGATCGCCAAGCTCGCCAAGTAGCCAGCGCGGTTGGTCCGGCGGCTCCACGGCCTTTTTGACGTCATTGAAATCCGATTGGCGCGGCCGCTCATTGATCGGCTGTGCTTTTTTTCGTCGCCAACGCAGCTCGTGACAGTTTTGTCACACGCCCAGCAGATCGTCCAAATACGTAGTTTTGCGTATTGGCCGAAAACGCCGGGGAGCCGTTTCCGAGTCTTTTCCGGCAGGGGGCTACCCTGCATTTTCGGTCATAAAATCGTCATATGAGAGAACGGCTTATTGGGAAAGCAGGAGCGAGGACCTGGAATCGCCCTCGGCTTTGGGACACCGGAACGGTGTCAGCGACCGGACCTTGGAGGGCCGTCCGAAGCATCTCGGAATAAACCCAACCAAGTGTGAATACTTGCGCCGATTCAACGATTTGAGGGCGCGACTTATACACAGACTTTGCTGCCGGACGATCACCAAAAAGCCACGTGCTTGCTGCATTCTCTCGGTTTAGTCGTTGCGCACACGGATCGCCCGTGTTAACTTTATGGCAGTTGGGGTCGCCGGCGGGGAGCAGTAGAAAGTCCTATATTCAAGCTCAACAAGGAAAAGAACGAATACTTCTGTAGTATTCGCTCCACACTTGTCGCTATCCAGGCAAGAGTTTGAATTGAATGGACCTTCTCTAACCTTCGCAAACACTTTCCACGGTGGGCGCAGCCTGGCATTCGGGGTGCGTACTTTTAAAAACTGGACCGACATACATCCGGCGCGAGAAACGCGGCGGATGAGGGGGGCACTTTGACTGTTGAATGGGGAATGTCGCCGCCTGCGAGCCCAGGCGCAAGAGTCTCCGCCTGCCGCGCGAAGCCCGTCTCTGGACGCCGCGGCATGGCCGAAGGCCCGCCGCCCCGACAAAGAGCTGGGGCGCCGGCCTTCTGAGCGTTCCCACCGTCCATCGCTCCCGACCGCGCGTCGGGCAGACCGACCAAAGCCAGCTTCGAGTGATGTAACCGCGCGTAACGGATACGCGGCGTCCCTTGTCCGCCTCCCGTTTCACCGAGTTCCTCACAATCTTCGAGACTCAAGAGACAAAAAATGACGACCACCGACTTGGAACGCTGGACGCGTGTGAAGGGACGGCTTCGCGCCGAAGTGGGCGAAGAAATTTTCCTGAGCTGGTTCTCGCGCATGGAGCTGGAACGCGTGCAGGAAAGCGTCGCGCATCTGACGGTTCCGACACGGTTCCTCAAGAGCTGGATCCAGTCGCACTACATCGACCGCGTGCTGGCCTGCTGGCAGCAGGAGCACGCCGAAGTCCAGAAGATCGATGTCGCCGTGCGTAGTGCGGTCATCCGCACGACGGTGCCGAAGATCAAGCCGATCGAGGCATCCGAGCCCGTCCGTCATGCCGGCAACGGCAAGCTCGAAATGGATGGCGCACGAATCGCGTTCGGACCGGTGTCGACCGGACATGACGCGCTTGGCGGTTCGCCGCTTGACCTGCGTCTGACCTTCGACACATTCGTGATCGGCCGATCCAACACGCTCGCCCATGCCGCCGGCAAGCAGGTGGCGGTGGCACGGCGCGGCGACCCGGTGATGTTCAACCCGCTCTACATCCACGCCGGTGTCGGTCTGGGCAAGACGCATCTGCTTCAAGCCATCACCTGGGCCGGCAACAACGGCAACGAACGCAAGGTGCTCTATCTCACCGCCGAAAAATTCATGTATGGCTTCGTCTCGGCACTGCGCATGCAGACCGCCCATGCCTTCAAGGAAGCCTTGCGCGGCATCGACGTGCTGGTGATCGACGACCTGCAGTTCCTGCAGGGCAAGTCGACCCAGGCCGAGTTCTGCCACACGCTCAACGCGCTGATCGACGCCGGGCGCCAGGTGGTGATCGCAGCCGACCGGCCGCCGACCGACCTGGAAAGCCTGGACGACCGCGTGCGGTCGCGGCTCGCCGGCGGCCTCGTCGTCGAAATGGGGCCGCTGGGCGAAGAGCTGCGGCTTGAAATCCTGAAAACCCGCGTGCTTGCGGCGCGTCACTATCACCCGAGTTTCGACGTGCCGGCGCCGGTGCTCGCCTATATCGCGAGGTCGGTCACCCACAACGGCCGCGATCTGGAAGGCGCGATCAACCGCCTGCTCGCCCACAACAAGCTCACCGGCCAGCCGGTGACCATGGAAATGGCCGAGCGCGAGGTGCGCGACCTGATCCGCCCGCAGGAGCCGAAGCGGGTCAAGATCGAGGACATCCAGCGCATCGTGGCGCGTCAGTACAACGTGAGCCGCGCCGACCTGTTGTCTTCGCGCCGCACCGCCAACGTGGTTCGTCCCCGGCAGGTGGCGATGTATCTGGCCAAGACGCTGACGCTGCGCTCGCTGCCCGAGATCGGCCGCAGGTTCGGAGGACGCGACCACACCACGGTGCTGCACGCGGTCCGCAAGATCGAGGGTCTGGTGGGCAACGACGCGATGCTCGCCGACGAGATCGAAGTCCTCAAACGCCAGCTTCAGGATTGACCGGAAAAATGCTCTCTCCGACCGGAGGGGGCATTTCCTGGCCATTTGCAAGCCAGTGAATCGCTGGGAAAACGTCGCCGCAGGCACACGCGGCGCTTGCGAAAACCTAGCAATCGCGCCACTTTCAGGCCCCTCTTGAGGCTTCAGTCGCCGCCATGAAAGTCACCGTTGAGCGCGCCGAGTTGCTGAAATCGCTGGGCCACGTGCATCGCGTGGTCGAGCGCCGCAACACCATTCCGATCCTGGCCAACGTGCTGATCCGGGCGGAGAAAGCCGCGCTCAATCTCAAGGCCACCGACCTCGATCTCGAGGTGATTGAAAGCATCGCCGCCGAGGTCGCGCCGGGCGGATCGACGACCGTGCCGGCGCACATGTTCTACGAGATCGTGCGCAAGCTGCCCGAGGGCTCGCAGGTGGTACTGGAGGCTTCCGGCGACCGCGCCATGCTGGCGATCCGTGCCGGCCGCTCGCGTTTCACGCTGCAGACGTTGCCCGAAAGCGACTTCCCCGATCTCGCTGCCGGCGACATGACGCACAAGTTCACGCTGTCAGCCGCCGATGTGAAGAAGCTCATCGACAAGACCCAGTTTGCCATTTCGACCGAAGAGACGCGCTACTACCTTAACGGCATTTACCTGCACGTCGCCGGCACCGGAAAAGCCGCGACGCTTCGCGCGGTGGCGACCGACGGCCACAGGCTCGCGCAGGCCGAATTGCCGGTTCCGGCCGGCGCCGCCGGCATGCCGGGGATCATCGTGCCGCGCAAGACCGTGGCCGAGGTGCAGCGCCTGATCGAGGACAGCGAAGCCGAGATCACCATCGAGCTGTCGTCCGCCAAGATCCGTTTCACCATCGGCGACGTGGTGCTGACCTCCAAGCTGATCGACGGCACGTTCCCGGATTATGGGCGCGTGATCCCGGCGGGCAACGACAAGGAGCTGGTGGTCGACAAGAAGGATTTCGAGGCTGCAGTGGATCGCGTATCCACCGTATCGAGCGAGCGCGGCCGTGCCGTGAAGCTGTCGCTCTCCGCCGGCAAGCTGATCCTCTCGGTCACCAATCCGGATTCCGGCAGCGCCACCGAAGAGCTCGAAGTCGAGTATGACGCCGATCCGATCGATATCGGGTTCAACTCGCGCTACCTGCTCGACATTGCGAGCCAAC
The DNA here is from genome assembly GCA_945897515.1 of Rhodoplanes serenus. Classification (GTDB taxonomy): domain Bacteria; phylum Pseudomonadota; class Alphaproteobacteria; order Rhizobiales; family Xanthobacteraceae; genus Z2-YC6860. Next base: position 37,208 of record CAMDFO010000020.1, read on the forward strand.
TCGACGGTGAGGTGGCCGTGCTCAAGCTGGCCGATCCGGGCTCGCCGACCCTGATCCAGGACAAGGACGCCAAAGGCGCGCTCTACGTTCTGATGCCGATGCGGGTGTGATCGCGCATCGCCTCGCCACAGCGTCATGCCCGGCCTTGTACCGGGCATCCCCGTTTTAGGGGCAGAAAAGTCGGACATGGATGGGCTAAAAACCACGCCATGACCGCCGCCGCCATTCGCCGCCTGACCCTGAGCAACTTCCGCAGCTATCACGCGGCGAGTCTGCACGTCGGCGGCAATCTGGTCGTGCTGGTCGGTCCCAACGGAGCTGGAAAAACCAATCTGATCGAGGCGATCTCGTTTCTGGCGCCAGGGCGCGGCCTGCGGCGGGCCACGCTGGAGGAGGTCGCCTTGGCCGAAGGCGCCGGCGATTCCGGCGGCGGTCCCGGCGTTTGGTCTGGCACGTCCTGGGCGGTTTCAACGGAAGTCGAAGGCATGTTGGGACTGGCCACGCTCGGCACCGGTATCGAGCCGTCAGCCGAAGGCGAAACCTCCGCGACGCGGAAATGCCGGATCGACCGGGAGCCGGTCGGCTCCGCCACGGCCTTCGCCGACCACCTGCGCGTGGTCTGGCTGATCCCGGCGATGGACCAGCTGTTCGCCGGCCCCGGCTCCGAACGCCGACGCTTTCTCGATCGCCTGGTGTTGGCGGTCGATGCCGAGCATTCCAGCCGCGTGAACGCCTTGGAACGCTCGTTGCGATCGCGCAACCGGTTGCTGGAGGAGGCACGGCCCGATCCGCACTGGCTCGACGCGGTCGAGCACGAAACCGCGGAGCTCGCGGTCGCGGTCGCGGCGCTTCGCGCCGAGACCGTGCGCCGCCTGCAAGGCGCACTGGCCGCGCGTCAGGACGAGGTCTTTCCGTCGGCCGAGATTGCGCTCGACGGCTGGATGGAGCGCTTGGTTCTGGATCATCCGGCGGCGGCGATCGAGGATCGCTACCGCGCGGTGCTGAAGGACAACCGCGCGCGCGATGCCGCCGCAGGCCGCACGCTCGACGGTCCGCATCTCACCGATCTGAACGTGATCTATTCGCCGAAGAACATTCCAGCCGCCAACGCCTCGACCGGCGAACAGAAGGCGCTGCTGATCGGTCTGGTGCTCGCGCATGCGGGCCTGATCGCGGAGATGACCGGCTTCGCGCCGGTGCTGCTGCTCGACGAGGTGGTTGCTCATCTCGATCCGGGGCGGCGCGCGGCGCTTTATGACGCTTTGGAGCACCTGGGCGCGCAGGTCTGGATGACCGGCGCGGATCCTGGCAGCTTCGCCGAAGTCGCGGGCCGCGCGGAAATCTTCTCGGTAAGCCCAGGCCGCGTGGAAACACGCCGCTAGCAGAAGGTTCCGCTGGATCACGAGATGGGCCCAGAATTGCGGGACTATCGGGCCGGAACTTACACCGCCGCAGGGGTTTAACTTCGTGTGGGTTGAACGTCCGTTCATCCTGCATACGCTAGGAGGAAAGAGCGCGCGTAGGAGGCGTCGGCTGGATGAGGAGTAAGGAAAAATGTCTGGTAACGATCCCGCGAAGGAGAAAATTGTCGGCCATCTGCAAGACGCGGTGAAGCGGCTGCACGAAGACATCGCGCGTGTCGAATTGTGGGCGGGTGCGCTCGGCTGCTTCGCTCAGCCTGTTCCGGAGTACGACGCGGCCAACAGCAATCTCAACAAATACATCCTACCTGCGTCACCAGGCGCTAAGCGCAAGATGAACTCCCGCAGGGAACCGACTCGAACGCAATCGAACTGACGGTTACCCGTCTCGTTTAAGCGCCAGCCAATTTTCGCGGTCTGTCGTTGGCTTTTTCGAGTTGCCGCCCCTTCAAAAACCGCCTTTTAATCAATATATTAGCGTGGCCACTTTGCGCTGTACGGAGCGCGCTCTTTCGTGCCAAACCATCGTTGATTCTAGCGCATTTTTTGAAGGCGATTCGAAAGTCCCTGCATGGCCGAACCCGCTCGCAAAGACGCCGCCGATTCCGACTACGGAGCAGAATCGATCAAGGTCCTGAAGGGCCTGGATGCGGTGCGCAAGCGGCCCGGCATGTACATCGGCGACACCGATGACGGCTCCGGCCTGCATCACATGGTCTACGAGGTCGTCGACAACGCGATCGACGAGGCGCTTGCCGGCCACGCCACCGAGGTCTTCGTCGGACTCAATCCTGACGGCTCGGTGACGGTGCGCGACAACGGCCGCGGTATCCCGACCGGCATCCATGAGGGCGAAGGCGTCTCGGCGGCCGAGGTCATCATGACCCAGCTCCACGCCGGCGGAAAATTCGATCAGAACTCCTACAAGGTTTCCGGCGGCCTCCATGGCGTCGGTGTTTCTGTCGTCAATGCGCTCTCGACCTGGCTCAAGCTGACGATCTGGCGTGACGACAAAGAGCACACGATGGAATTCCGCGACGGCGACGCCGTTGCGCCGCTGGCCGTGGTCGGCGAAACCGTCGGCAAGAAGGGCACCGAAGTCACGTTTCTGGCTTCGCCGCAGACCTTCACGATGGTCGAGTACGATTTCGCGACTCTGGAACATCGGCTGCGCGAGCTCGCCTTTCTCAACTCCGGTGTTCGCATCGTGCTGTCCGACATGCGTCACGCGGTCGAGAGGCGCGAGGAGCTGTTCTACGAGGGCGGCGTCGAGGCGTTCGTGAATTATCTCGATCGCAACAAATCGCCGCTGATCCCCGCCCCGATCATGCTCAAGGCGGAACGTGACGGCGTCGCCATCGAATGCGCGATGACGTGGAACGACAGTTATCACGAGACGGTGCTCTGCTTCACCAACAACATCCCGCAGCGCGACGGCGGCACCCACTTGGCCGGCTTCCGCGGCGCGCTGACGCGTCAAATCACCAGCTATGCCGAAAACGGCGCCCGCAAGGAAAAGGTCGTGCTCACCGGCGACGACTGCCGCGAGGGCCTGACCGCCGTTCTTTCGATCAAGGTCGCAGACCCGAAGTTCTCATCGCAGACCAAGGACAAGCTGGTGTCGTCCGAGGTGCGTCCGGCGGTCGAGAACATCGTCAACGAACGGCTGGCCGGCTGGTTCTCCGAACATCCGGCGGAAGCTCGCGCGGTGGTCGCTAAGGTCGTGGAGGCTGCGGCTGCGCGCGAGGCCGCGCGCAAGGCTCGCGAGCTCACCCGGCGCAAGGGCGCGCTCGACGTCAACTCGCTCCCCGGCAAGCTCGCCGATTGCCAGGAGCGCGATCCGGCGAAGTCCGAACTGTTTATCGTCGAGGGCGACAGCGCCGGCGGTTCGGCAAAGCAGGGGCGCAACCGCGCGTTCCAGGCCGTGCTTCCGCTTCGCGGCAAGATCCTCAATGTCGAGCGCGCACGGTTCGACAAGATGCTGGGGAGCCAGGAAATCGGCACCCTGATCACGGCGCTTGGCACCGGAATCGGGTCCGAGGAGTTCAATCCGGACAAGCTGCGCTATCACAAGATCATCATCATGACGGACGCGGACGTCGACGGCGCGCACATTCGCACGCTGCTGCTGACGTTCTTCTACCGGCAGATGAAAGAACTGATCGATCGCGGCCACCTCTACATCGCGCAGCCGCCGCTTTACAAAATCAATCGCGGCAAGTCTGAGCAGTATCTGAAGGACGAGCGCGCGCTCGAGGATTATCTGATCGTGGCCGGCCTCGACGAGGCCGTGCTCAAGACCTATTCCGGCGATGAGCGGGCCGGCCCCGACTTGCACGATCTGGTCGAGCAGGCCCGCACCGTCCGCAACGTCCTCTCCGGCATCCATAGCCGGTACAACCGGCAGGTCGTCGAGCAGGCGGCGATCCTCGGCGTGCTGAATTCAAGCATCTTCGGGGACCCGGAAAAGGCGGCTGCCGCCGCTCCCTACATCGCACGGCGGCTCGATGCGCTCGCCGGCGAGACCGAACGTGGCTGGGAGGGTCGCTTTGCCGAGGGCGAAGGATTCCTGTTCGAGCGCACTGTGCGTGGCGTCAAGGAAGTCGCAATGATCGACCATGCGCTGCTCGGTTCGGCCGACGCCCGCAAGCTCGACGAGTACGCGGCCGTGCTCCAGGACGCGTACGCAAAGCCCGGCACATTGCGCCGAAAAAGCGAGGAGACGCCGATCCACGGGCCGGTCAGCCTGTTCGATGCGGTGATCAGCACCGGCCGCAAGGGTGTCAGCCTGCAGCGCTACAAGGGCCTGGGCGAGATGAATCCCGAGCAGCTCTGGCAAACCACGCTGGACGTGGAGGCGCGCTCGCTGCTCCAGGTCAGGGTGAAGGAGATCGACGAGGCCAGCGACATCTTCGCCAAGCTGATGGGCGATGTGGTCGAACCGCGCCGCGACTTCATCCAGGAGAATGCGCTGGCCGCCATGGTGGACGCCTAAAAGCAGTGCGGCCCGTTTTCACGGGCCGCACCACCATCAGCAAATCTCGATCTATCTATCAGCAGCGATAGTCGCGCCCTCTGATCCAGGTCCAGCCGTAGGGGACATACGTCCGCTGGCCGCAGTTTGGCATGTCTCCGGTCTGCAGGAATGCTCCGCCGCTATACACCGTGCGCAGCCGGTACGGCTTGGGATAATAATAACTGCCGCCGTAGCTGCGGTAGCCGTAGTCGCTCCGGTACCCGTAATCGCTCCGGTAATACGGCCGGTCGTCATACGACCTGTAGCTATGACGCGGAGCGTATTCGTAGCCCGCCTGCACAACCGGGGGCCCACTATAGGTTTGGATCGGAGCTGCATAAGTTTGGACCGGAGCCGCATAGGTTTGCACCGGGGCTCCGCCGTAGACTTTCACTTCCGCCGCGGGCTGCTGCTGATAGTAAGCCGGAGGCGGCGGCGCATAGACCGGCGCCGGAGCGTAGACCCGGGTCGTGGTATAGGCCGGGCCCTGCTCGTAGTACGTGGTCGTGCCCTGGCTCGGCGGCGCGACGTACTGGACGGGGGGTGGATAGCCGGGCCCTGGGCCCGACGTGTTGTAGTAATAGCCGCCGGCCGTAGCCGGCATTGCCGTGAACGCACCGATCGAGAACGCGATAGAAAACGCAGACGCTACGCGACGCATGTTTGGCCTCCAACACGCTACACACACACTCACTGACTTCCGCACTTTTACTCAGGTCCGCCGCAAATTCAGATTTGGTTAACCATATTTGTTAACCATGTCCGTTAACTATATTGCGACCGATTTGTTGCAGGAGTCCAGCGACTTATTGCAGTTGCACACCGCATGGAAATTAAGGCGGAAGAGACTTTAATCCCATAAAAACGCAGCAAAATCGGGCGCAAATCCAGCGCCCGATTGGGGAATCATGCCACGAAGCGAAGGTATCTAATTAAGGGCCGAAATCCGCGCCCTATGACGAAAGTCTGCGGCCCAAGAGCACACCGAAGACCAGCACCAGGAAAAACCCGATCAGGAAGATCATGAACAGGATCTTCGCAATTCCGGCGGACGCCGCCGACACATCGGTGAAGCCGAACAATCCGGCGATCAAAGCGATGATTAGAAAATAACAGCCCACCTCAGCATGGCGCGATGTCCTTTGGGATGCCTTTTGACCACTACCAACGAGCATTGGACGATCGGGTTCCGGCGATTGTTCATGCCCGTTAGGCCGTAGAATGATCCTTCATCCAAGCCGCTCGTGGGCTACGCCAGATCGAAATATTCCCGGTGCTCCCACGCCGTGACCACGGAGGGGTCGCCGCCCTGGTCCTTGCCCTCGGCGCGGGAACGGGCGATCTCGGCCGCCTTGATGGCGATGAAGTAATCGACGAACCCCTCGCCGAAGCCCGAACGGAAACATGCGTTCCCACGCAAGGCGTCGAGCGCCTCGCCGAGCGACTTCGGCAACGGCTCCGCCGAACTCTTGTCATAGGGCGCGTCGGCCGACGGTCCCGGATCGAGCTTGCGCGCGATGCCGTCGAGCCCGGCATGGATTTGCGACGCCATGTAGAGATACGGGTTGGCCAGCGGCTCGCCGATGCGGTTCTCCACATGCGTCGCCGGATCGCCCGGCCCGCCCATGACGCGCACCATGACGCCGCGATTGTCGCGCGCCCAGATCGCCTGGATCGGCGCCATCGAATTGATGCCGTGATAGCGCTTGTAGCCGTTGAGCGTCGGCGTGGCGAAGGCGGCCGCCGCGCGCGCATTCGCCAGCAGACCGCCGAGATAGGCGCGCCCCAGCGGCGACAGCGGATGCTTGTCATCGCGCGACATGAAGGCATTCGCCTTGGTCTTCCGATCCAGCAGCGACTGGTGCAGATGCCAGCCGTTGGAGAATGCGTGCGGAAAGTTCGGCCGGCACATGAAGCTCACCAGATAGCCGTGCCGCCGCGCCGCCTGCTTCATGGCGCTGCGAAACAGCACCATGGTGTCGGCCGGCGCCAACCCGGTTTCGGGCGCGAACGTGAACTCGTACTGGCTCGGCCCGAGCTCGACCTCCAGCGAGCGGAGCGGCATGCCGAGCGCGGCGACGGTCTGGCGCAGCTCATCCAAGATCGGCTCGACCTGATCGAACCGCGACTCGGTGAGGTACTGAAAGCCGTGCGTCGTATGGCTAACGGCGGGCGGCTCAGGGGGCCAGGTTAAATCCGCAGGCGAGAGTTTCGGGTCGTCGATCTTGAACAGTTGAAATTCGACTTCAAGCCCCGCCATGGTATCGAACCCGGCGGCGCTCAGGCGCGACAGCACGTCGCGATAAAGCTGGCGTGTCGAGAGCGGCACCGGTCTGCCGTTCCCGAACACGATGTCGCACAGCATCCACCCGGTGTTGGCCGCCCAGGGCAGCACGCGAAACGTCGCCGGGTCCGCGACCATGATGAAGTCGCCCGCGCCCTGCATTTCCGGAATGCCAAGGCCGCCCCCGGCGGTGAATACCGGAAACACGGTACGATGCGAGGTGTCCTTGGCGAGCAGCGTGGTGGTCATGGTGACGCCGCTGCGCATGGCGCGCGACGCCTCGGAGGCGACCAGCGTCTTGCCTCGCAGCGTGCCGTGCTGATCGACGAAGGAAAAGCGGATCAGTTCGAGCTTGTGCCGCTTGATCGCCTTGTCGACCGCGAGCGCGGCGCGGCGCTGCTCGCCGGTCCACAGATCGTGGCGGTCGACGAAACTCTGCGCGGATCGTTGCTTGCGAGGGGCCATTCGACGCGTCGGTCTCAGCCGCCGTTAGCCCAGCTCGCGGCCTTGCGCTTGCTCGCGTCGGTCTTCTCGTAATAGCCCTTCCAGTCGCCGGTCGGGCCGATGCCGTCGATCGCGGCGGGGCCTGTCAGCGACGGCGCGGACTGCGCATCGAGCACCATCAGCGGCCGGCCGCCGTTCTTGGCGTCCTCGATCGCCTGACGCAACAGGCGGCGATACGTGGTGATCGCCTTGTCCTGCTGGCCGAGATGCTCGCGGGTGCGGTCCTGGATCGTTCCCATCGACTCGCAGGCCCACTGGTCATGCACGTTGATGTCGGCGCCCATGCCCGTGAAGGTCTCGTGCTCCTGTTCGTGCGGATCGAAGCCGTAATCGTTGCTCTTGTTCTTGTTCGGGATGTAGTCAGGCAACTGATAGAGCTTGAGCCGCTGGTCGCGCATGTGAGCCTTGTCGACCGGCTTCGTGAAGCTGGTGAAGATCGCGTACCAATAGTGCTTGGTGTCGTCGATCGGCACGTGCCACTGCGTGATCGTCATCTCCCGGCTCATCGGAATGATGAAGGCGTTCGGGAACATCAAGTTGGTGATGCGGATGTGCATGTTCGCATCGCTGATCTGGCGCAGGGTCGCGATGCGCATTCCGTAGCTGGTCTGCTCGACCTCGATGCGCGGCCGCGGGAACTCGCGCATGATCTTTGTCATCGGCAAGTCGGAGTCGGATGACTTGTCGCGAAACAGCTTGCCATACTGATCCGCCGGGTCCTCGTCGTGGAAGAAGCGATGCAGGAACGAGGTGTGCGCCGGATCGATGCCTACCTCCAGCGACTGCAGCCAGTTGCAGTCGATCATACCCTTGAACGCGAAGGTGTGGGTGTCGGGCGCGACGAAGCAATCGAAATGCGGGAACGCCGGCGGCGCGCCGGGGCCCATGTAGGCGAACAGAATGCCGCTTCGCTCCACCACCGGATAGGCCTTCTGGCGGATGTTGGCGCAGAGGTTCGATCCCTCGGGTTCGGCCGGGGTCTGAAGGCACTTGCCCTCGACGTCGAACAGCCAGCCATGGAATGCGCAGCGCAGCCCGCCATCCTCCAGCCGACCGTAGGCCAGATCAGTGCCGCGGTGCGGGCATGAGCGGTCGATCAGGCCGTAGCGGCCCCGGTCGTCCTTGAACAGCACGAGGCTTTCGCCCAGCAGCGTGATCGGCTTCACCGGACGGTTGCCCGTAAGCTCGTCCACCAGCGCGGCCGGCTGCCAATAGCGGCGCATGAGTGCGCCGGCGCCGGTGCGCGGCCCGATGCGGGTGATGAGGTCGTTCTGTTCCACGCTGAGCATGGGCGGCAATTTCCCTCTTTATCGTCCCGGTGAATCTACAGGTTGCGACCGCTCTCCGCCATAAGACACGTCATGCCCGGCCTTGTGCCGGGCATCCACGTCTTGGCGGCAAAGGAAGACGTAGATGGCCGAGACATAGGCGAGCGAAGCGACGCCGTCCTTCGGACGGCTACGCCCGGCCATGACGGGCCCACAGAGCGTTCTCTACTTCCGGATCGACCTGGGATCGCGGGCCGGCCAACGGCCGGCTTCTACCCGCGCAATGAAGTCGGCCACCGTTTCGTTGAACAGCGCCGGCTCCTCCTGGTTCACCACGTGGCCGGTCTTGGGGAACACCGCGAGCCCCGAGGGAGAGATCCACTTCTTGAGGAAGAAGCTCGGCTCCAGGCAAGGCTCATCCTCGTCGCCGACCACGATCAGCGTAGGAACCTGGATTTTGCGGATACCGTCCTCGAAATCGTAGATCGAGGGACGCTCCGACTGAAAGCCGCGCATGGTGTGCGCGGAGCCTTGCGAATCGTGCGAGGCGAACATCGCGTTGAAGTCGGCAAAGCCGCGCGGGTCCTTGATCATATACGAAATGCGCGTCGGGCTCATGCCGTAGGTCCGCACCACCTCGGCCGCTCCCTTCTTCTCGAACTCGTCCGCCAGCGCCCGCGAGTGCCTGCGGAATTCATCGGTCTGCGCGCGCTCGGAGCCGGAGCCCGCGCCCGCGGCGGTCAGCGACAGCGCGCGCTGCGGATACAGCAGTCCGATCTGGACCACAGTGTAGCCGCCCATCGACAGGCCGACGAAATGCGCCTTGTCGATCTTCAGATGATCGAGCACCGCGACGGCGTCGCTCGCCCAATGCTTGTAGCTGTAGGCCTTCGGATCGCTCGGCACGTCGGACGGCGTGTAGCCGCGCGCCGAATAGGTGATGCAGCGGTGACGCCGGGAGAAATACCGCATCTGCGGTTCCCAGTTGCGATAGTCGCCGGCGAACTCGTGCACGAACAGGATCGGCGTTCCGCTGCCGGATTCTTCGTAATAGAGCCGGACCTTGTCCGATGTCGTGGCGTGGGGCATGGGATTTCCTTCAGCGCTTTTTCGTGGCCGCAGAAGCGTCGCCGAAATACCGGCTTCGGTACGTGTGCACGTCCACGTCCTGCTGGAGCGCCCAATCGGCCAGTTCCTCGTGGGTGGCGAACCAGACGTCGCGCGACTTGGTCATATGATTGAAAAGTTCGGTTAGCACGGCTGCAATCAGCGCACGGCCGCCGAACTGGCAATGGACCACCAGCGTCTGGAGCCCAATGGTCTCGTTCTGGCGCAGATAATCGAACGTTCCGCGGTGAACGTCGAACAGGTCACGCGACGACGAGCGCAGCACACGGTTGTCCGAAAAGTCCGTGGTCGGCACACCGGCGATCGGGCCATGCGGCGTTTGGATCTTGATCGGCAGATCCTCGTAGGTGACGTCGCAGGTCCATTTCAAGCCGGCTTGCTTGAGGAAGCCCGCCGTCTCCGGCGTGAACGCCACCACCGGGCTGCCCCAACCCGTCACCTTCTTGCCGCCGCAGGCTTCCAGCAGATCGATGCTCTGACGGATCACCGCCTGCTGCTCGTCGAGAGTCTTGTACGAAAGCAGATCGTCCTGCGTGTAGGAATGAGCGGCGATGTCGAAACCCGACTTGACGATCTGCTTGACCGCGTCAGGGTATTGCTCGGTGCAGCGGGCGTTGACGAAGAACGTCGCCGGAATGCCGAGACGCTCCAGCATCCGCATGATGCGCCACACGCCGACACGGCCGCCGTAGGTCGACCAGGCCTTGGCGGCATGGTCGACGGTACCTTTCTTGAGGTGCGTGGTCTGCACCGAATAGTTCGGCGCGCTGTCGTCCGGCCAAGTCTCGAACATCACCGTCACGGAAACGGCAACCTTCTTTCCGTTCGGCCAAGATAGCGCCTTGATCTTCGACGCCTTCGTCTTTTTCGCCATGCTTTGCTCCATTCGATCGCGTGGAAATGCGCGACCGCTGTCTGTCGTGCGGTTTGTTTCGGTTAGTCGACCTTCGGGATGCCCATCGCGGGAATCAGCTGTTCCCATTTCTTCGTATCGTCGACCATGAAAGAGATGAATTGCGCGCCCGGACGAAAGTCCACGGCGAGACCCGCTTTGGCGAGCTTGTCCTGCAGCGCCGGCCCCTTCAGCACCACGTCGAGCTCGCGCGTCAGCCGCATCACCACCTCATTCGGCATATTGGGCGGCCCGACGATGCCGAACCAAGTGTCCATTCGCACGTCGGGCAGCCCGGCCTCGGCCGTGGTCGGCACGTCGGGCAACATCGGATGGCGAGACGGGCCGGTCTGCGCCAGGATGCGCAACTGTCCATTGGCTGCGATGCGCGTCGAAGCGAGCCCCATCGACACCATGTCGATCTGCCCGGAGATCGCATCCGTCGCGGCCTGGCCGCCGCCGCGGTACGGCACGTGCACGAACTCACCGCCGGTCTTGAGCTTGAGCATCTCGACGGCGATATGCAGCACGCCGCCGACGCCGCCGGTGCCGTAGCGCACACCGCCGGGATGGCGCTTGGAATAGGCGATCAGTTCCGCCAGGGTATTGGCCGGCACCTTCGGATGGATGGCGAACACCGTCCACGACGTCACCGCCAGCGCGATCGGCGTGAAATCCTTGATCGGATCGTAGCGATAGCTCCGCTTCAGGAACGGCAGCATCGTCGCCTCGGAGGTGTTGATCATCAGCGTGTAGCCGTCCGGCGGCGAACGCACGAGCGCGTCCACGCTGATCTGTGTCATTGCTCCGGTCCGGTTGTCGATGACGATGCTCTGACCCAGGCGCTCGCTCAGATCCTGGGCGATGAGCCGTCCCAGCACATCGACCAGGCTGCCGGCCGGCGTGTGGATCAGAAGCTTGATGGGCCGAGACGGGAAGTTCTGCGACTGCGCCGAGCCCGAACCGAACAACCCAACCAGTGCAACGGCGGCGAACAGACCAAGGCTGCGGCGACGCGACATGTTTCCTCCCCACCGGCGTGTTGATTGGGAGGATGCGGACCGGCCGCACTGCCGTCAATCCTCCTCGAACGGCAGACCGACGTAGTTCTCGGCGATGGCAACCGCACCGGCGTGCGAGTTTGCGATGTAGTCAAGCTCGGCCAACTGGATTTCGCGGTCGAATGGCGTCTGGTCCGGCGGCCGGTGCAGCAGCATCGTCATATACGTCGAGTAGCGCACCACCTTCCAGATCCGCCGCAGACAGGTGTCGGAATAGCGGTCGAGCTGCTCCGCCGAACCGTTGCCGAAAAATTCGGTTAGCGCGCGCGATAGCACGCGCACATCGGCAACAGCGAGGTTGAGCCCTTTCGCGCCGGTCGGCGGCACAATGTGCGAAGCATCGCCGGTGAGGAACAGCCGGCCGTAACGCATCGGCGCCGAGACGAAAGAGCGCACCGGCGCGATGTTGCGCTGGAAAATCCGTCCCTCTGCCAGTTCGCTACGGCCCGGATCGCCGAGCCGCACGTGCAGTTCGTCCCAGATGCGCGAATCCGGCCAATCGGCGAGGTCGTCATCGGGTGGACACTGAACATAGAGCCGCGCCACCTTCGGCGAGCGCCGGCTGCACAGCGCAAAACCGCGGTCATGGTTGGCGTAGGTCATCTCGGTCAGCGGCGCCGACTCCGAGAGGATGCCAAGCCACGAGAACGGAAATTCGCGGTCGTAGATTTTGAGCAGGTCCGCCGGGATCGCGGGCCGGCACACACCGTGGAAGCCATCGCAGCCGGCGATCACATCGCAGGTCAGCGTCTGATCCTTGCCGTCATGTTTGAAATGGATCGTAGGCTTGTCGCCGGTCAGATTATCCAACCGCGTGACCTCGGCCTCGAACAGCAATGCGCCGCCGGACGCAAGCCGCGCCGCGATCAGATCCTTCACCACCTCCTGCTGGCCGTAGATGTGCACCAGCTTGCCGCCGGTCAGTCCCGGCAGATTGAGATGGATCAGCCGGCCGGAGAACCGGATATCCAGTCCCTCGTCGATCATGCATTCGCGGCGCAACCGCGCATCGACGCCGAGATCGGCCATCAGGTCGACGGTGCCCTGCTCCAGCACGCCGGCGCGCACGCGGCTCTCGACATAGTCGCGGCTCTTCGCCTCCAGTACCACGCAATCGATGCCGGCGCGTTGCAGCAGCAACGCCAGGAACAATCCTGCCGGTCCTGCTCCGACGATCCCGACTTGTGTGCGCATGTTGGAACCGGCGGGCCGAACGCGATGGCTACTGCTTCACCTTGAGAAACGCCGACAGCGCGCTGGTTTCCTCGCGCTTGCCCTCGAAGTCGGCGGCGATCCGCGTGTAGAAATCGGAGATCGCCAGATACATCTGGCGGGCCGCCGGATCCTCGCCGACGAAGTCCGCGATCTCGTCCATCTCGCCGACGAAGCGGTAGGCCTTGGCGTACATATCTGGAATCGCACGGGTGAACGACGCGACCAGGGACGGATGACTTTTTTCGATCTCGAAACGCAACTCATCGGCCACGCCGGCGCGGGTCGCCGCCAGCATCATCATCGAGCCGAGCGCGGACATGCCCTTGGTGATGCCGGCATAGGACATTTTCAGCGCGGACGCCGCGCCGACCGGCCCTTCGATGGTCCGGATCTTGAGCCCGAATTGTCCGAGCTGCATGAATTGGCCGGCGTCCGGTCCCGATGCGATGATCCCCGGGCCATCGTAGTTCGCCTTTGGCGGCATGCCGATGATGCCGACGTCTACGAACGGCGAGCCGGCCTTGGCGACGACCTGCCCGATCTTGGCCTTGGTCGGCGGGCTGACCGCGTTGCAGTCGACATAGACCGGCTTCTTGTTGGCGGGCGCGATCAGGGCCGCCATCTTCTCAGCCAGCGCCATGGCATCGGCCGGCGGAACGATCGACAGGAAATAGTCGGCCTGCGCGGCTTCCTGGTCGGACACCGCGACCATGCCGGCCGCCTTGGCCCGCTCGGCGCTGGCTGCGCTGCGGCCGCTCAGCGAAGTCATCACGTGAATGCCCTGCTCGACCAGGCGCTTGCCGACGGCTGCGCCCATGGCGCCCTGTGCAACGATCGCAACGGTGGGATTCATCAGTGTCGTTCCTCGATTGGCTTCGGCGCTATTATAACGCTGTCGGGGCGGGCGAAGCGGGGAATTAAGTGGACGCAGGACTGGATTGCAACGTCGTCATCGTGGGAGCTGGCCCGTGCGGCCTGATGCTGGCAATCGAGCTTGGGCGGCGCGGCGTCTCCACCGTCGTCCTGGAGGCGAAGACATCGCCCGCGCGCTTTCCTGCGGCCAACGCCACCCAGGCGCGCACCATGGAGCATTTTCGCCGGCTCGGTTTCGCCGAAAAGGTTCGCGCCGAGGGCCTCCCGGGAGATTATCCGACCGACATCGCCTACTTCACCCGCTATGCCCGCCATGAGCTGGCGCGCTTCAGCCTGCCCTCCGCACAGGCGGCGCGCGAAATCGTCAAGACGCTGACCGGCTCGTGGAGCGCCGCCGAGCTGCCGCACCGGGTCTCGCAGATGTTCGTCGAGCAGGTGCTGCGGCAGGAGGCGGAGGCCTGCAAGTCGGTCTCCGTCCGCGCCGGCTGGCGGGTCGGCGCGATCCGCGACACCGGCGACGGCGTGCAGGTCGACGCCGAGAGCAACGGCGAGCGCCGGACCTTGCGGGCGCAATACGCGGTCGCAGCCGACGGCGGCGCCAGCCCGACCCGCAAGGCGCTGGGGATCAACCTGGCGGGCGAAAGCGGCGTGGTTCGCGACTTTCTCGGCGGGCGCATGTTCGCGATCCACATCCGGAGCCCGGAGCTTTACAAGATCATCCCGCACGCCCGCGCCTGGATGTACTGGGCGGTCAATCCGGAGCGCCGCGCGATCCTGGCTTCGGTCAACGGACGCGACGAGTTCGCCTTCCACACCCAGCTCAAGCAGGGCGAGCAGGCGGACCAGCTTTCCGATGCGCAAGCGAAGGCAATGTTCCACGAAACGCTCGGCGCCGACCTCGACGTCGAGATCGTCGACCGCTCGACCTGGAACGCCGGCTACACGCTGGTCGCTGAGAAATTCCGGCGCGGCCGCGTCATTCTCGCCGGCGACGCGGTGCATCTGTTCACGCCGACCGGCGGGCTCGGCTACAACACCGCGGTCGAGGACGCGGTCAATCTCGGCTGGAAGCTCGCGGCGCTCGTCAACGGCTGGGGCGGACCGGCGCTGCTGGACAGCTACGAGGCGGAGCGGCAAGCCCTCGCCAAACGCAACACCCGGTTCGCGCGCGGCTTCGCGGATTCAGTCGGGCTGTTTGTCGCGCCCGCGGAAATCGAACACGAAGGTCCCGCCGGCGAAGCCGCGCGAAAACGCGCCAGCGATCACTTCAACCACCACGCCCGTTTCGAATTCAACATTCCGGGCATCACGTTCGGCGGGCGCTACGACGGCTCTCCGATCGTCGTTCCCGACGGCACCAGTCCGCCGCTGGACGAGATCAACAACTATGTACCCACCGCCTGTCCCGGCGGGCGGGCGCCGCACGTCTGGCTCGACGACGGCCGGTCGCTTTACGACGCGCTCGGTTTCGAATTCACGCTGCTGCGGCTCGGGGCCGATCCGGCCGACGCCGCGCCGTTCGTTGCGGCGGCAAGAGAACTCGGCCTGCCGCTCGCGGTGGTCGATGTCGCGGCGAACGACGTCCGCGATCTCTACAACGCCGACCTGGCGCTGATCCGCCCCGACCAGATCGTGGCGTGGCGCGGCAACGCGATAGCGGATGCCGAAAGCGTGCTGCGCCGCGTCGTGGGACATATTTGATCGCCGGGTGTGACGATTGCGTGGCCGCGTTTTACTACAACGCCGCGACGAAAGCGTCCGTCAGCGCGGCGTCGCCGCGAAGTGCCGCAACACCGCCTGCCGGTGCGCGGACATCTGGCCGGCGCCGGTCTTGGCGTCGGCCAGCGAACCCGCCGGACAGGTACGATACTCGATCTCGCTGCTGGCAAACCGGGGACGGATGCCGATGCGAAAGAACGGCCAGCTCCGGGAGCCGGGAGAAAGCACAACCTTGGACAACGCTTCCGCGACGTTCTTGGAATAGCCGAAAGCGATCTGCTCGCCGGTCTCGACGTGACAGACTTCGTACATTCCCGGCCCGATGGGCGCTTCGATGTGTCCGCCGCGGGACACGTCGGGGAATGGCTTCCAACTCGACCACCGGCCGATCATTTGCGGCTTCCTGATTATCAATGCGGTACTGGGGTGCCGCACGTCCCGACTCGACGCGCGGCTCGATGCGCCTGGATAGAACAACCAGATGCGCAAACGCGGCAAAAGCCGGGTTGGTTCCCTCGCTATCCACAGATTTGGGTATGTGGCTCAGCGCAAACTTGGAACGGCTCAAAATTCTTTTCGTCATTCGGGGCGCGCCATAGGCGCGAGCCCGGAATCCAGACAAATTCGACAATCTCTGCTGCTCTGGATTCCGGGCCCGCCGCTGCGCGGCGTCCCGGAATGACCGCGGAGAGTACGGTAGTCGTCAGAATGCGCGGCCGGGAAGCACACGAACCGTGGGTTTATTCGGCAGCGTGGTTTTCGACACCACCGTGGAACCGGTCTCATTAAATTCAACCTCGAACGATTTCTCCCGCAGCCGGTCGAGGAAATTTCGAAGCGAGTAGGTGCTGAAGAAATGCATGGGGATCATCAGCGGCGCCTTGAGCGCCTGCAGCACCTCGACCATGCCGTCGTGGTCGAGCGTCACGCCGCCGTCCACCGGCACCATCACCACGTCGACCCGGCCGATCTCATTGAGCTGCTGCTGGTTCAGCGTGTGGTGCAGATGACCGAGATGCGCGATGCACATGTTCGCGATCTCGAAGATGAAGATCGAATTGCCGTGCCGCTCGGTGCCGCCGCTCATGTAGCTTCGGATGTTGGTCGGCACGTTGCGCACGCGCACGTCGCTGACGTTGAGATCGTGACGGGCGGGACGCTCCGGGCTCGGCCCCCAGCCGCGCAGCACGTGCTTGATACCCGGATCCGGGCGGTCGGTGAAATGCGTCGAGTGCGCGTAGTTCATCGTCACGATGTCGGGCAGCACGCGCGGCTTGACGTAGTCGTTGTAGTCGGTCGCGATCTTCATCGCGCGCGGACTCTCGATCATGAATGTCGAGTGACCGGTGTAGCTGATGCGGACCTCATCGGACTTCAGCGACGCCAGCTTGAACGCCGCGGGAATGGCGCGCGGCGTGTTGCGCGCCACCAGCCCCGGGCAGTTCTCCATCATCTCCGGCCTGGCGGCGGGCGGGGCGGGCTGCGCCGCGAGCTGGACGATCGGCGCGGCCAGCAGTCCCAAGGACGCCGCCAGCGCGGCAAACATCCTGCGACCGATCATGATTCCGCCCTCCTCCGGCTCGTCGGCCGAATCTGGCACGGATTGCAGGCGCGAGCCACCGCCCTGCCGGTCACATGAATGCGAAGGGCGGCGCCGAAGCGCCGCCCTTCAGAAACAATGGAAGTAGGACGTGGCCCTTGCCTAATATCGCGGCAGATAATGCGGCGGACGCCGCGGCTGCTCGAACGCCGACACGATGACGCCCTTTGGGGTCGTGATGACCACCCGGCCATCCTGGCGCTTGATGCTCTCGACCTTGCCCAAGCCCGGCAGGCTCGATCCCGGACCGATCTCGAACAGGCCGCCGCTGCGATTTTCCACCACGGCGCGGCCGGCGTAGAATTCCAGCAGCTTCCATCCGTCGATCACGGGCGGCTTGCCGTCCTGTTTCTCCACCACCGTCACCGAGCCGGTGACGTCGGATGCCGCGGCGGTCGCCGGACGGCGCTCGATCCGGTCCAGGCTCTCGGCAATCTTGGCGAGCCGGGCGGCCGGTTCGGCTTGCGCCTTCTCGGCACGGTCGAAGCGATCGGCGAGCTTGTTCAGTTGCGCGGCGGTGTTGCGGTGGGCGACGTCGGCGCCGGCCTTGACGGTGGCAAGCTCGGTGCTGAGCCGCACCACGCTTTCCTTCAGCGCGCGGGTTTCGTCTGCGATGGTGGTCGCGGCCTTGGTGGTCGGCGACGGCGTCGGCTTGGAGAACGCCGATGTCGCCGCGGCGCCCGCGAGCGCGCCGAGCACGGCCGCGAGCGCGACCGAGGCGGCCAGCGGCGCGTGGCGGCGCCAGGCCGGCGGTTGCGCTTCGAGAACCTGATCTGCGGCCTCGACCGCCGCTTCGTCGTCCTTGATCCGGGCCTGGAACGACTCGACCTTCAGAAGCTCCGCCATCGGCTCGACCTGCGGCATCTCGATCCGGGCCGGTTCGGCCGATGTTTCGATTTTTGGAGTTTCGATCGGCAACGGAGCGCTTGCTGCTACGGACGGTGCCGTGTCGGTTGCCTCGGTGGAAGCCTTACGCCTGGCCATGAAGGGTCCCCGGTCTGATGGATTCATCAACCGGTAACCGTATTTGGCTTACCACCGGGTTAATGGTCCGCTTGCGCCGCAAGTGTCAGACCACGGCAATAGTCATGTATCCATCCACGTCATCGCCGGGCTTGTCCCGGCGATCTCGATTCATTTGGCACTGTGCTCACCTCATCGAGATGGCCGGGACAAGCCCGGCCATGACGGAGATGGGGCGGAGCAATCCCGGTATCACACCGGCAATCCAGCCTTCTCCGCCAGAGTCTTGAGCGAAACCTCCGGGCGCGCGCCCAGGTGCTGGATCACCTCCGCCGCGGCGAGTACGCCGAGGCGGGCCGCGGTGCGATGGTCCCGTCCGCGAGCCAGCCCGAACAGGAAGCCCGCCGCGAACAGGTCGCCGGCGCCGGTGGCGTCGACCAGCTTCGAAATCGGCGCCGCCGGAACCGACACCGAACCGTCCTTGCTCAGCACCACGCAACCCTTCTCGCTGCGGGTCACCACCGCGAGCTTGGCATCGCCGCGGAGCGCCGCCGCCGCGGTGTCGAAGTCAGTGGCCTCGTAGAGACTCTTCAACTCGGACTCGTTGGCGAACACGAGATCGACCGTGCCGGTGCGGATCAGATCGAGGAACTCGGCGCGGTAGCGACCGACGCAGAACGCATCCGACAATGTGAGCGCGACCTGACGCCCCGCGCCGTGCGCGATCGTGGCGGCCTTGCGGAACGCCTCCTTGGCGCGCGGCGGATCCCAGAGATAGCCTTCGAGATAGGTGATGGCGGCGCCGCCGACCGCATCCTCATCGACGTCCGCCGGATGCAGGTCCTGCGCGGCGCCGAGATAGGTGTTCATGGTGCGCTCGCCGTCCGGCGTGACCAGCACGTAGCAGCGCGCGGTCGACGGCCCGTCCGCCGCCGGCGCGGTGTCGAACGCAACGCCGGCCGCGCGGATGTCGTGCGCGAACGCCTGGCCGAGCTGATCGTCCTTGACCTTGCCGACGAACGCCGCCCGCGCGCCGAAGCCGGCGACGCCGACGATGGTGTTGGCCGCCGAACCGCCGGAAATCTCGATCGCCGGGCCCATGGCGTCATAGATCGCCTGCGCCCGTGCCTCGTCGATCAGCGCCATGCCGCCCTTGTTCATGTTCTGGCGGGCCAGGAAATCATCCTCGGCGCGCGCGAGAACATCGACGATAGCGTTGCCGATGCCGAGAACGTCGTACTTCAGGTCAGGCATGTGGAGATACTCGCTGGTGTGAATGCGCGCGCACTATAGCCACGAATGTCCGCGCGACAACCGAGGCACGCGCGATCCGTTTGCCTTCTCGTCCCACTTCGATGGGCCGTGGTCCCCGCGATGTCTGCTCATCGTTCGCTCCGTTGTCATGCGCGCACGCGAAAACGCTCCGGGGTTTTGTTTGCGGCGCCCGGTCGCCGTCCTTGCCGTCCCACCCGGAAAGTCCGAGGGGGTGAAGCGCCGAGAGGCGCTGGTGCGGAACGCCGCACCCGTGGCCCGCCTTGCGGCCGGGCCTGTCCCTCCATCGGGAGGGACGCCAGTCCATGACGCGGACCGGCACGCCTTTCGGCGCTTCACCGCGGCATTTTTCAGTCCCGGGCCAAGCTTCTTGAACCCGGCATTTGCGCTGGGCCAATGCAGTCCAGCACCTGACAGAGCAACCTTAGTGTCGCCCGGTTGATGCCCGGAACCGCCCGAGTGCCCGGCTGACAACCGAACCCGCAGGGGCCGCATCCCATTCCGTCAATCGCGTCACCGGTTAACGCCCTCGGAGGAGCGGGATCGAAGGAATATAATCATGGGAATATAGTCGTTGTCAAGCGAAGCGTTCATTCACAGCAATTGCTTCGTTTCCACTTGGCTTGCCTGCCGGCACTAAACGGCATATGTCTTAGGCATATGCTATGAGGTGGCACATATGAGCGATGCACGACACGTCAAACTTTTCCGCAATGGCCGCAACCAGGCGGTTCGCATCCCCGTCGAGTTCGAGTTGCCGGGCGACGAAGCGATCTTGCATCGCGACGGAGAGAAACTCGTGATCGAGCCGGTGCGCAAGCGCGGGTTGCTCGCCTTGCTCAAGACGATGAAGCCTCTGGACGAAGAATTTCCCGAGATCCGCGATCCCGTGCCGGAGCCGGAGCGCGTGCTGTGACGCGCTATATGCTCGACACGAACATTATTTCCGATCTTCTCAAGAATCCCCAAGGCAAGGCGGCAAAGCGGATCGCGAAGGTCGGCGAAGATAACATCTGTACCAGCATCATCGTCGCGGCCGAGCTGCGCTATGGTTGCGCAAAAAGCGGCTCGAAGCGCCTGCTCAAGGCGGTCGAAGACCTGCTTGGTGAAATCCCTGTGTTGCCGTTCGATGTTCCGGCTGATGGCGAGTATGGCGGCATTCGCTCCGAGTTGGAGGCTGCCGGAAAGCCCATCGGCAGCAACGATCTATTGATCGCCGCACATGCCTATGCGACGGGCGCCACGATCGTCACGGCCAATATTGACGAGTTCAAACGCATCCGAGGTTTGAGCGTCGAAAACTGGCTTCTTTGATACGCTTGCTGCCGTCGGAGTTCAGGCGATGGAAGAGAAGAAAAGAAGCAAGCGACGTCTAGGCGATCAACCTAAACCCGTCATCCAGCGTTGGTGGCGTTTCAGGGGAAGACAATGGGCGGTGCGGATAGCTCGCTTTATATCGCGGCGACGATTGCCCCTAACCGAACGCGAGCAAAAGGCCGCGCTAGTATCCGCCTTCGAGACCATCAAATCCCAGGCAATCAAGCACGAGAACGGAAAATTCATCGGCCTCTCGACGTTGTTCAACATCGGCCTGTACTTGCTAATCGCACATCGCGATATCCAGGCCATAAAAATCGAAGCGCTGACGCATCCGGATGAATGGACGCGTAAATTGCACGCGCGGATCATCCTACTAACGATTTACGAATGGGATGCCGACAAGGTCACCGGGCGACAGTTAAAGCATGCAATGGAATTGATGCTGATTCCAGAGGACCTACAGCGCGAGGCCATTGAGTGCCTACGCGCGCTACGTCTCGTTCAAAGAAAGGCCAATAGGCAGTTCACGCATGTAAGAAACGCTGCTATTGCGCACCGCGATCCCAATGCATTAGTTCAATACCGCGCGATCCGCGATCTCAATGTGCGTGACGTCTTTGCAATCGGAACGGAGTTTTTCCAGGCCATTGACAGATTCGTGAATGTGCAAACGCGATTGTTACTGGCTGCCAATACCTTGCCGTCGTTTTTGAATCAGTGGTCAGCCACGTCAAAGACATAACCGAACACTAAACACACTGTCCTCCATCAATGGCGGATCGTTTTCAAATGAACCGATGACGGTCCAGAGGACGTTGAGATCGCCGACTACCACTAGCCGACAAGAGCGCCGAAAGGTTCGGCGCTGATTGCCAGCCGCACGCATCGAGTGGTTCGATGCTCAAGAGGAAGGAGGGTCGCTCATGGCAAGGAAACTCGCCCCGGTTCATCCCGGCGAAATCCTTCGTGAGGAATTCATGAAGCCGCTGAAGCTGACGCCCTATGCGATTGCGGCCAAGATCGGCGTGCCGCGCACCCGCATCGAGCGGGTGGCCAACGAGGCGACACCGGTCACCGCCGACACCGCGCTACGGCTCGGCAAGTTCTTCGGGACCACGCCGGCGTTCTGGATGAACATCCAGGCGCAGTTCGATCTCGAAACGGCGGCCGACGAGATCGCGCCGCAGATCAAGAAAATCAAGGCTTACAAAGCCATGGCTGCCTGATTGGCAAGCGTAGGGTGGGCTGAGCGAAGCCCACGTGGATCAAACAACGTGGGCTCGGCGCTTCGCGCCTTAGCCCACCCTACGATCCATCATTGCGGAGATACTTCCCAGAATTTCGCTTCGCTCCATCCGGGCTACGGGGCTCGGCCACACGGCCCGCGCTTGCATCACCTTCGGCATTGTGGAATGTGACCCCCGCCACGGGCTCTCAGGACCATCGCTATGGCGTTCAAACCACTGGTTTTCTCCGGCGTGCAGCCGACCGGCAATCTGCATCTCGGCAATTATCTCGGCGCGATCGTCAAGTTCGTGGAGCTGCAGAACAGCCACGACTGCATCTATTGCGTGGTCGACATGCACGCCATCACGGTGTGGCAGGAGCCCACGGAGCTGACGCGCAACATCCGCGAGGTCACGGCGGCGTTCCTGGCCTGCGGCATCGATCCGAAGAAGCACATCATCTTCAACCAGAGCCAGGTCGCCGAGCATGCCGAGCTGGCGTGGGTGTTCAACTGCGTGGCCCGCCTCGGCTGGCTCAACCGCATGACCCAGTTCAAGGAGAAGGCCGGCAAGGACCGCGAGAACGCCTCGGTCGGGCTGTACGCGTATCCGAACCTGATGGCGGCCGACATTCTGGTTTATCGCGCCACCCACGTGCCGGTCGGCGAGGACCAGAAGCAGCACCTGGAGCTGTCCCGCGACATCGCACAGAAGTTCAACAACGACTACGCGAAGTCGATCCAGGAGCGCGGCTTCGGCGATGCGTTCTTCCCGCAGCCCGAGCCGCTGATCCAGGGACCGGCGACGCGCGTGATGTCGCTGCGCGACGGCACCAAGAAGATGTCGAAGTCGGACGCTTCGGACTATTCGCGGATCAACCTGACCGACGACGCCGACGCGATCGCGCGGAAGGTCCGCAAGGCCAAGACCGATCCGCATCCGCTGCCCGTCGACGAGAAGGAGCTCGCGGCGCGGCCGGAGGCCGACAACCTGGTCGGGATCTACGCGGCGCTCAACGGCTCGACCAAGGCCGACGTGCTCGGCGAATTCGGCGGCAGCCAGTTCTCGGCGTTCAAGAACGCGCTGGTCGATCTCTCGGTCGCCAAGCTCGGGCCGATCGGCGCGGAGATGAAGCGGCTGGTCCAGGACCCGGCCCACATCGACGCCGTGCTGGCGGACGGCTCCGCGCGGGCCAAGCTGCTGGCGGCTGAAACTATGAATGCTGTCAAGGACATCGTCGGTTTCGTGCGGCGCTGAACTGTAAAATGATGCCGCAAAATGCGGCTTGGCGGCGGCTTGTACCGCGGCCGACCGCCATGGCACCATTGCGGCCTGCGTGCGGCGCCACCACGGGGCGCCACGCGGGGAGGCCGATTGAGCACCAAGCGCCGCAGCTACGAAGCCGGGCACACGCCGAAATGGCTGGTGGTCATCGACGACACCCCGGAATGCGACCGTGCACTCTATTTCGCGGCCCGGCGCGCGGCGCGCGTCGGCGCGGGCGTGGTGATGCTGCGGGTCATCGAGATCGCGGACCGCAACCAGCAGTGGCTCGGCGTCGCCGACATCATGAAGGCGGAGGCGCACGAGGAGGCCAACACGGCGCTCGAGCGCTATGCCGGCCGCGCCAACGGCATGACCGGCATCACCCCGGAGCGGGTGGTGCGGGAGGGCAATACGGCGGACGAAATCCTCGGCCTGATCGAGGAGGACGAGGATATCGCGATCCTGGTGCTCGCCGCCGGAACCGCCAAGGAAGGTCCGGGGCCGCTGGTGACCAGCGTGGCCGGCACCGCGGGGGATTATCCGATTCCGGTCGCCATCGTACCGGGGCACCTGACCGACGAAGAACTCGACGCCATGACTTGATGGCTGCCCGGTTGATCTTCCGGGCAAAAGCGCCACTTATCTGCTATGCTGATTTGCGCCGCGCGGGCCTTGAACCCTGCGCCGGCCACGGAGATCGCCCATGTTCATCCAGACCGAAGCCACGCCCAATCCGGCGACCCTGAAGTTCCTGCCCGGCCGGACCGTGCTCGAAACCGGCACGCTCGACCTGCGCGAACCGGCCGACGCCGCGAAATCGCCGCTGGCCGAACGGCTGTTCGGCATTCCGGGCGTCAATGGCGTGTTCTTCGGCTCGGACTTTATCACCGTCAGCAAGGCCGACGGCGAGTGGCAGCAGCTCAAGCCGGCGATCCTCGGCGCCATCATGGAACATTTCATGTCGGAGGCGCCGCTGCTGCGCGCGGGCGAAACCGCCCAGATGTCCGACGACGAGGAATTCTTCGAGCCGGCCCACGCCGACACCGTCGCCACCATCAAGGACCTGATCGAGACCCGGGTGCGCCCGGCGGTCGCCAACGACGGCGGCGACATCACGTTCCGCGGCTTCAAGGACGGCGTCGTGTTTCTGCACATGAAGGGCGCCTGCTCGGGCTGCCCGTCCTCGACCGCGACGCTGCGCCACGGCATCCAGAACCTGCTGAAGCATTACGTGCCCGACGTGGTCGAAGTCCGGCCGATGTGACGCCGCAAGTTCGTCTCTAGACACGTCATGCCCGGCCTTGTGCCGGGCATCCACGTCTTGGAGCCATAACGAAGACGTGGATGGCCGGGACAAGCCCGGCCATGACGGTGCTAGAATCCTGTTGTCGCTCGTACTGTCATTTGAGCCGCCATGCGTGTGCTTGCCATCGACACCGCGCTCGAAGCCTGTTCCGCGGCCGTGCTCGACACCGCGCACGGCCAGATCGTGGCGAAGGAGTCGCTCGCCATGGCGCGCGGCCACGCCGAAGCGCTGATGCCGCTGATCGCCCGCGTAATGGGGCAATCCGATACAGAATTCGCCGAGCTCGATCGCATCGCCGTCACCAACGGGCCCGGCAGCTTCACCGGCCTGCGGGTCGGCATTTCGGCGGCGCGCGGGATCGCGCTGGCCGCCGGCAAGCCGGCATTCGGGCTGACCACGCTCGCCGCCTTTGCAGCGCCGCACATTGCCGCGGATGACACCATCCCGGTCGTGGTCGCCATCGACGCGCGGCATGAGCACGTCTATTTGCAGATTTTCGGACCCGGGGGACGAACGCTGGTCGCGCCGCGCATCGCCAGCCTCCGCGACGCGGTGCGGGCCGCAGCGACCGGTCCGGCGCGGGTCGTCGGCACGGCCGCGCGCATGCTCGCCGCGGTTTGGCCGGCGAGCGAGCAGCCGCCGTTGCTGGTCGAGCAGCACAACGCGCCCGACATCGTCTGGGTGGCGCGGCTCGGCGCGGCGGCGGGCGGAACGCCGCAGGCTCCGAAGCCGCTGTATCTGCGCGCGCCCGACGCGCAACCGCAGGACGCTTCGAGGTTGCCGCGACGATGATCGGACTGCTGACCCGCCTGTTCGCGCGCGGCGAGCCCGCGCTGTCGGAGGCATCGGCGCGCGACGCGGCCGCCATCGCCAGGCTGCACGCGGCCTCGTTCCAGCGCGGCTGGAGCGACGGCGAATTCGAGCGGCTGCTACTGGAACAGAACGTGGTGGCCCATCGCATCACCATCGGCCGCACCCTGGCCGGCTTCATTCTGTCGCGGCTGGCGGCGGGCGAAGCGGAAATCCTGTCGGTCGCGGTGACTCGCGCCAGGCGCGGCCGGGGCCTGGCGGGCACACTGCTCATGCGCCATCTCGGCCGGCTCGCGGGGCTGGGCGTGGAGGCCGTGTTTCTCGAGGTCGACGAGGACAACATGCCGGCGCGGCGGCTTTATCTGAGAGCCGGATTTCGCGAGGTTGGGCGGCGGCCCGGCTATTACCAGCAGGACGGCAGCAATGCGACCGCGCTGGTGCTGCGCCGCGATCTGGCATGATGCGTGGTTGGCCGGGACGATGGAGAAAGTTATGATCGTACGGAAAGAGGCATCCGTGACCGCATCGAAGATCGACATCGTAGCCCTGTGCGCCGCCAAAGGCATGCGCATGACCGAGCAGCGCCGGGTGATCGCGCGTGTGCTCGCGGATTCCGCCGACCATCCCGACGTCGAGGAGCTGTACCGCCGCTGCGCCGAGGTCGACAAGAACATCTCGATCTCGACGGTCTATCGCACCGTCAAGCTGTTCGAGGACTCCGGCATCATCGAGCGGCACGACTTCCGTGAGGGCCGTGCGCGCTACGAGCAGATTCCGGAATCGCACCACGACCACCTGATCAATCTTCGCACCGGACAGGTGATCGAATTCCAGTCCGAGGAGATCGAGAAGCTGCAGGCCGAGGTGGCGCGAAAGCTCGGCTACAAGCTGGTCGACCACCGGCTCGAGCTTTACGCGGTGCCGCTCGACGACAAAACGCGGCGCTAGCGTGCGCATGTTCCGCCTTTCGTACGTCCTCGCCTGGTTCTTCACCGTGACGCCCGCCCTGATCGCGGCGCTGTGGACGCTCGACAAGCTCAAGCTTCCGGGCCGGCGGCGGGTCACGCTGCGCTACTACGGAGCGCTGTGCCGGCTGCTGCGCGTCCGTATCAATGTCCAAGGCACGCCGGCGCGAGGCCAGCCGACGCTGATCCTTTGCAATCACGTTTCGTGGCTCGATATCCTGGTGATCAGCTCGATCTGCCCGGTGGCGTTCATCGCCAAGAAGGAAGTCGCGAACTGGCCGATCGTCGGTATCACCGCCAGGCTCACCAACACGATCTTCGTCGACCGCACGCGACGCCATCAGACCTCCGAGGTCAACGCCGAGATCGCCATGCGGCTCGGCCAAGGCGACCCGGTGGTGTTGTTTGCGGAAGGCACCTCGAACGACGGCAACCGCGTGCTGGAATTCCGCTCGGCGCTGGTCGGCGCGGTGGCGCAAGTCGATCCGGCGCATCAGGTGCTGTTGCAGCCGGTGTCGGTCGGCTACACCCGCATCCAAGGCATTCCGATGGGCCGCCAGCACCGGCCGCTTGTGGCATGGTACGGCGACATCGACTTCGTGCCGCACTTCAAGATTTTCGTCGAGCGCGGCGCGGTCGACGTGACCGTGAACTTCAGCGCGCCGGTGCCGTTCGACGGCACCGACCGCAAGGCCCTGACGCGGTCGATTGAAACGACGGTGCGCAGGCTCACCGCATCGACGCTGCGCGAGCGCGCGATCGAAGCCGAAACGGCGGCGTGACGTGAACGAGCGCATCAAAATTCCCGAGGGTACGGCGTTCAATTCCATCGGCCATCCGGTGCGCCGCAAGGAAGACCAGCGGCTGCTCACCGGCAAGGGCCGCTTCAGCGACGACTTCGCCATCGAAGGCCAGACCTATGCGGCGATGGTGCGCTCGCCGCATCCGCACGCCCGCATCGTGCGCATCGATACGGACGCCGCGAAGGCGATGCCCGGCGTGCTCGGCGTGTTCACCGGCTCGGACGTGCGGGAAGCCGGACTAAAGCCGCTGCCGCACACCGCAGTTCCATCGACGAACTTCGACATGAAGCTGTTCGGGCCGGGCGGCGCCAAGGTGTTCATCGGTCCGCACTATCTTCTGCCAGCCGACAGAACCCGGCACGTCGGCGAAGCCCTGGCCATGGTGGTGGCCGAGACTCGCGCGCAGGCGCTCGACGCCGCCGAAGCGGTCGAGATCGAATACCAGCATCTTCCCTGGGTGGCGCAGACCGCCGAGGCGTTGGCGACGGGCGCACCGGCCGTATGGGACGAAGCGCCGGACAACGTTCTGGTCGACACGCAATTTGGCGACGCCGCTGCGACCGATCGCGGGTTCGCGCAAGCCGATCATGTCGTGAAGGCGGAGTTCAACATCGGGCGCGTCACCGCCGTGACGATGGAGCTGCGCTCGGGGCTCGGCCACTACGACGCGCAAGCCGACAAGTACACGCTCTACGCCGGCAGCGGCGGCGCGGTGAAGCAGAAGCAGGAGCTTGCCGTCGTGCTCGGCATTCCGGGCGACAAGCTTCGCATTCTCTCCTACGACGTCGGCGGCAATTTCGGCGCGCGCAACCGGCCCTATGTAGAATTCGGTCTGGTGCTGTGGGCCTCGAAGAAGCTCGGCCGTGCGGTGAAATATACCGCGACGCGCTCGGAGGCCTTCCTCAACGACTACCAGGGCCGCGATCTTCTCACCAAGGTCGAACTGGCGTTCCGCAAGGACGGCCGCATCCTGGCGATGCGCGCCGACAATGTCAGCAATGTCGGTGCTCTCTGCGTGTCTCTGTCGCCGCTCTCCAAGGGCGCCGGCCTGATCACGGGCTCTTACGACATTCCGGCGGCGACGTTGCGGGCGCGCGCGGTGTTCACCAACACGATGCCGACGAATGCATATCGCAGCTCGGGGCGGCCGGAGGTGACGTTCGCCATCGAGCGGCTGATGGACCAGGCCGCATTTGAGCTCGGCATCGACCGCATCAAGCTGCGCCGCAAGAATCTGGTGCCCCCGAAGGCCATGCCCTACGTGAATGCGGTCGGGATGAAATACGACAGCGGCACCTACGAGGCCAACATGGACCTCGCCATGCGGATCGCCGAGTGGGACGGCTTCAAAGAGCGCAAGCGCGAGGCCAAGAAGCGCGGCAAGCTGCTCGGCCTCGGCCTCGCCAATTACGTCGAATCGTCGATCGGCGCGCCGCGCGAGCGCGCCGAGATCACGGTGAAGCCGGA
>CAMDFO010000021.1 GCA_945897515.1 Rhodoplanes serenus
GGCCTGGGCATACGAAACGCCTCGATCCTTGATCAGGCGCACAGCCTCAAGCTTGAACTCTCTCGTAAACTTCCGCCGCTCCATGACGCACCTCCGGTCCCATGAAAACACCTAACTCGGTGTCTTCGGAACCGGGGGCAGGCCACTAGGGGTATCCCTTGGCGGGAGTAAAGCGCCACCTCTACTCCGCCTCCTACTAGAGGGCGGACATGAATTGGTGATCCCGCTGACACAGGACGCCATGCGACAACTGTTTGATGCTGCTCGGCGGCACGGCGCGCGATAATTGGGCGGCTAGACATGAAAGGGCACTCCGGTTAAATTGCACACCGGATCGTGCGCGCCAGCGCCTTCCTTTGGCCCCGACTGCAATCGGGGCCTTTCTATTTGATCCTTTTACGTCGTTTCTTGCGCCAACGCAAAAACCGCGCAACCTGCCTTTTGAAATCCCGCTCAGTGAGGCAGTCGATAGGTCAACCGCTTGCCTTCGATACCTTTGGCGATCTTCGCAACACGCTCGCTATCGGTCACGCCCAACGCAGTCCGGTTATTGAACCGGAAATCGAACTCAGCAAGGTAGCGGTGCAAGTGCTTCTCATCGCAGTGTTGGTACACGCCGCGCATCCCGCGTTTGAACACTGAGAAATAGGTTTCGACCGTGTTCGTGGTTACATCGCCGCGCGCGTATTCTTTCTTGGAATGATTGACCGTCTCGTGCGCTGCGAACTCCGCACCAACCTTGCTGTAGAGGCGGCTTTCATCCGTGTGCAAGCGCGTCTCGCGGTGGATATTCTCGCGTACAATTGCCGCAACGCTTTCGCCGTCTGCCGTGGCAGGGTGGAATGAGCGAACGGTGCCGCCGCGCTCGACAAGCGACACAACGGCGCGTTTACCGGAAGGGCCAGTCTTGCCGCGTTTTGTGAACGGGCGTCCGCTTGTGGTCTTGGTCGGGCGCTTCGACTCAGGGACGTTGCCGAAATACGTCTCATCCGCCTCTACAATCTTGCCAGCGCCGCCCATCGGCTCAAGGTTGCCGACGCGCATGGCTTCGCGAATCCGATGGCACATGAACCACGCGGTTTTGTAGGTGATCCCAAGCTGGCGGTGGATTTGGTGTGCGCTCACGCCTTTCTTGCTCGATCCCAAGAGGTGCATGGCAAGCCACCACTTTGTGAGCGGGACGTGCGAGCGTTCCATGACCGTGCCGACCGTGACCGTGAATTGATCGTTGCAGGCGGCGCAATACCAGAGACCGGGACGCACGGCCTTCCCAGCGGCCTTGGCGAGCTTGTCCTGATCGACGTTGCCGCAATGTGGGCAGATCGGGCCGTTGGGCCAGCGGACGGCCTCTAAGGCTTCGCGTGCTTTGGCTTCATCGGTGAAGGCGGGGTTCTGCAAATTCGCGGACATGGCTAGCTCCTATGTCCGCCACACTACTCCTAGGGCTTCCGTTGTCAAGTATATAATTGGGAATATTATCATATATGGCGGTGTAGCCACCGGTCGATGGCCAGCAAACCTGCGGAAACCGTGGCGGCGAACACGACGAGAAGGAGAGTGACAGCCATGATCAGCTCGACATTGTGCAGGCCGATTGCGGTCATCAGCAGGTAACCGAGGCCTCGCTGGGCCGCGAACATCTCGCCCAGCAGCGTCCCGATCAGGGTCAGCGCGAAACCGACCCGGAAACCGGTGAAAATCTCCGGCAAGGCCGCCGGAAACAGGATCGACCGGATCATTTCGAACGGCCCGAGCCCGTGCACCCGGCCGGTCTTGACCAGGATCGGCTTGATATTGCGCACGGCGTTCAGAGTGAACAGCGCGACCGGGATGATACCGTGGATCGCCCCGAAGGCGATCTTGGCAGGCATGCCGAGCCCGAACGCCAGCAGGAGGATCGGATAGAGCGTGATCTTGGGGATCGAATAGACCGCCACCAGCATCGGCTCGAACACCTGCGCCGACAGTTTGTGAAAGCCGAGCCCGAAGCCGATCACGAGCCCCGCGGCCACCGCGATCGACAGCGCCACAGCGAACGCCTGCAACGTTTCCGACAGGTGCATCCAGAATGCGTCCGTGGTCATCAGCCGGGCGGTGTATTGGACGGTGACGAGCGGCGGCCGCAGCGCCGCGTCGCCCACGAACCAGTAGAGCGCCTGCCACGCGGCCAGCAGCCCGGCGATCAGCACGAGCGCGTTGCGCGCCGATTTCATGGCCGCGGAGCTCATTGCCCCCTCCGCGCCAGCAACAGCTTCTCCCACCGCGACAGCCCGGTGTTGATCGATATCGACACCACCAGGATCAGCACGATCAGCGGATACATCGTGGCGTTGTCGAAATTGTTGTAGGCGAAGCTGATCTCGTAACCCATGCCGCCCCGCGACATGATGAATTCGGCGCCGATGATGCCGATCAGCGAATAGGCCACCGCGAACTTGGCGCCGGTGAGCACGTAGGGCGCGGCATAGGGCAAAGTAACCGTGAGCGCGGTCTCAATGGTGCCGAGCCGCTGGATGCGGGCTGTCTTGCGCAGCACACGCGGTACCCGGTCGAGGCCGTTGAGCGTGTTCACGATCACGGCTACCACGCCGAGCATGAATCCGATGCCGATCTGCGGCGCGTCGCCCAGCCCCAGGAGCACGATCAACAGTGGGTAGAACGCGAACACCGGAATGGCGTAATAGGTCGCAAACAGCGGGTCCAAGGTTTCTCGGAGCGCCCGATAGCCGTGCAGCACCACGGCCGTGGCCACGCCAACGAACAGCGCCAGCCCGAAGGCGATCGAGGCGTTGCTCAGCGTCTTGAGGATCGCGGCGTTCTGCTTGCCGGAAATCAGGATCAGCGCGAGATCGCGCAGGATGCGGTGCGGCGGCTGCATGGTGATGCGGTCGATCACGCCGACGTAGCAGAGCAGCTCCAGCAGCAGCACCGCGGCCGCGATCACCAGCACACGGTAGACCGCAATCCGGCTCATGTCCGGTCCGCCGGTCCGCGCGAGGTCTTGGCCATGGTTTTCAGCGATTCCTCGCGCAGCGACTTCCAGAGTCGCGCCGTCACCGCGCCAAACTCCAGGCGCTCGACGATGTGGCTGTCGCGCTCGGCCGGCCAGTGCGTCTCGACCACGTCGATCAGCTGACCCGGCCGCGCCGACATGACGGCAATACGGTCCGCCAGCATCGCGGCTTCGTCGAGCGCGTGCGTGATCAGGAATACGGTGGCGCCGGTCTGCCGCCACAGTTTAAGCACCTCGTCGCCCATCAGCAGCCGGGTCTGCTGGTCGAGAGCGCCGAACGGCTCATCGAGCAGGATCAGACGCGGCTCGATCACCAGGGTGCGCGCGATGCAGACACGCTGCCGCATACCGCCGGAGAGCTGTGCCGGGTAGCTCCTGGCGAAATCGCCGAGTCCCATCAGATCGAGCACGCCGCCAATGCGCCGGCGTTTCTCCTCGTGCGCAACCGCGATCTTGCGCAATCCGAATGCGATGTTGTCCTCCACCGACAGCCAGGGGAAACAGGCATCCTCCTGGAACACCACGCCGATGCCGTCCGGAATATCGCCCTCGATCCGGCGGCCCTCGAACTCGACCGTGCCTTCGGTCGCCGATGTCAATCCCGCTATCAGTTCCAGCAGCGTGGACTTGCCGCAACCCGAAGGCCCGACCACGGCGAAGAACTCGCCTTGCTGCAGATCGAGGTCGATCGGTCCGAGTGCATGCAGACCTTGTCCACCCGACGACGACGGGAAAACCTTGGTGACACCGCGAAGCGAAACGTGAGCTTGCGACACGCTACGCTTCCGTACCGGCGGTCACTTCGGGGTCTTGATGTCGTCCGGCAGGAAACTCATGTCGATCATTTTCGACAGGTCGAAGTCGCCGGTTATGGCGCCAACCATCTTCTGCACGTCCATCATCCGCTTCATGCCGTCGAGGTGGAATTGGCCGGTACCCCAATAGGGAATGCCCTTGGTGCGGCTCGCGGTCAGGCTGCGCACCGCACTGCGCGCCACGTCCTTTTCGAGGTTGTAGTGTTTAGCCACGATGTCGCCGGCCTCGTCGGGATTGGCGTTCATGAACTCGACCGCCTGGCGGCGGGCGCGGATCACTGCGCGAATGAAGTCGCCGCGGCTCGCGGCCGCCGCATTGGTGGTGACGCCGACCACGTTATCGAGCGGCGGCAGCACGTCGGACGCGGCCACCACGGCGCGATATTTGCTCTTGAACTTCGACCATACCGGCTCGGCCATCGGCGCCACGTCGATCGCGCCGATATCGAGCGCCGCGACGCCTTCGCCGAAGCCGCCGGTTCGCACCAGTTGCGCATCTTCGGGCTTCAGTCCGGCGGACTGCAGCAGCAGGATCGCCAGGGCCTGGCTGGTCGAACGCGGGTTGGTGTAGCCGATCTTCTTGCCCTTGAAATCCTGAACGGTCTTGATCGGCGAATCCGGCTTCACCGCCCAGACGAACTCGGCGACCGTCAGCACGTTGTCGCTGACGATCTTAAGCTCCGCGCCCTGCTGGATCGCGACCGCGGTCGCGCCGGGATTGGCTTCGGCATAGGCCACGCCGCCGGCCAGCATGTTGCGGATCGAGGTGCCGCCGCCTTGCGAGGAGATGATGCCGGTGACGTTTGCGCCCTGCTGCTGGTAGAATTTTTTCTCCAGCGCGACCGCATAGGGCATGGCGTTGGCGGCGATGCCGTAGTTGCTTACCGCGATGTTTTCCGCGGCGGCTGGCGCGGCCAGACACGCACCGAGCGCAATTGCTGCACAAGCCTGGCCGAAGCGATCGAGCGCGCGCATGAACACCCTCCCCTAACCGTCGCGGCGCATTTCCCTGGCGCCGCCTTCGATTGCGCGATGGTACCTGAATTCGCCCGGGCCGTTCCAGGAAACCGGCCCGGCGAAAGCGTCACACCGGCGGGGCCACCGCCCACCGGCCGTCGACGATCTAGCCATTAGGGACGCGGGCGTCCTACTCCGCCTTGATGCCGGCGGCCCGGATCACCTTCCCCCATTTCTCGATCTCGCCGGCGACATACTTTGCCATGTCGGCGGGCGAACCTGGAAACACCAGGCACCCCAGGTCGGCGAGGCGCGCCTTCGTCTTGGGATCGGCGAGACCGGCGTTGATCGCCGTGTTGAGCTTCTCGACGATCTCCGGAGGCGTGTCCTTGGGAGCGGCGATGCCATACCAGCCGCTGGCTTCGTAGCCGGGCAGGTATTCGTGCATCGCGGGGACGTCCGGCAGCACGTCGAGGCGCTTCGTGCTGCTGACAGCCAGCGCCCGCGTCTGGCCGGACTTGATGTAGGGAAGCGACGCCGGCACGACGCCGAACATCACGTGCACCTGCCCGGTCAGCAGATCCGGCCTCGCCACCACCTCGCCGCGGTAGGGCACGTGGACCAGTTTGACGCCGGCCATCATCTGAAACAGCTCGCCGCCGACGTGCAGCGGGGTCGCATTGCCGCTCGACGCCATGTTGATCTTGCCCGGATTGGCCTTGGCATAGGCGATGAACTCCGGGACCGTCTTCGCCGGAAGCGACGGGTGCACCTCCATGACAAGGGGAATAAGGCCAATAAGCGCCACCGGCGCGGTGTCGCGCATGAAGCTGAAACGGAGATTGTCGAACAGCGACGCGTTGATCGAGTTGGCCGACATGCAGAACAGCAGCGTGTATCCGTCCGCGGGTGCGCGCACGACCGCTTCGGTGGCAATATTGCCGCTGGCGCCCGGCCGATTGTCGATGACAAGCGGCTGACCCAGCCGTTCCGACAGCGATTGCCCTATCACACGGGCGACGATGTCCGGCGCGCTGCCGCCCGGAACCTGGACGACCAGGCGCACCGGCCGCGCCGGATAGGCCTGCGCGCTTGAGGTCCTTGAGAATGCCGGGAGCGCGGCGGCGCCCGCTGCCAGATGCAGGAACTGTCTGCGGACAAGGTTCATGGCGTAGCCTCCCCCAATGCGCTCGCGGATTTTTGACGCGACATGTCGGCGTGGTGGGCCGTCCTGGAATCCTATCTCGATCGCCAAGTCGTCCGGAAGGGGCAACGCGCCGGAATTGCGCCTGGATCCAAGCTGCCGGTCGCCCGCGATGCGGACACCTCACTTGTATTCGGCCCGGTGAGGGAGTTGAATCCCCGCACATTTATGCGCGATAGCATGAACATCTCGGCGAGGACATCATGGCGAAATATCTTCTGGTAAGCTTCAAGACCTGCCCGTGGGTGCAGCGCGCGGCAATCGTTCTGCGCGAGAAGAACATCGACTTCGAGCTCCGCCATATCGACCGGGACAACCGTCCCGACTGGTTCCTCGCCATTTCGCCGCACAAGAAAGTGCCGGTTCTGAGCATCGACGGAACGGTCTCGCTGTTCGAGTCGAACGCGATTAACGAATATCTCGACGAGACGATCGAGCCGCGACTGCACCCGAAGGATCCGGTCCAGCGCGCAATCAATCGCGCCTGGACCGACTATCTGCCGACCTTCTCCGAGATGGTGACGGGCCAAGCCTACGCGGACGATGAAGCCGAATACAAAGAAGCCATTGCTAAAATCCCACAGGCGTTCGAGCGGCTCGAAGGCGCGCTTCAGAAGCAGGGCGCGGGACCGTTCTTCAACGGCGCGAAATATTCGCTGGTCGACGCCGCTTACGCGCCGTTCCTGCAGCGCTATTACTACCTCGACCGCATCAAGCCGCTCGGCGTCATCGAGAAGTTCCCGAGGGTGAAGGCATGGGCCGAAGCGCTGATGAAGCGGCCCTCGACGCATTCGTTCCCGGAAGCGGAATTCGAGGCGCTATACCGGCTGAACGTGAAGCTGCGGAAAAAATATCTGTCGCAGTTCGTCGCCGATCAGGCGGTGGCGGCGGAGTAGGCGGCCGCCGCATAGTCCCCTCCCCGCCTCCGTGATACCGTCACGTGAGGTCGCGCGGCAGACGCGGCCTCTCAATTGGGAGGGACGGGCCATGGAATTTCCACGTCGTCGATTCCTGCATCTGGCGGCCGGTGCGGCTGTGTTGCCTGCTCTGCCGCGGATCGCACGCGCGCAAGCCTATCCGTCACGTCCGGTTCGCATGATCGTCGGCTTTCCGGCCGGCAGCGCCCCCGACATCATGGCCCGCCTGGTCGGCCAGTGGCTGTCGGAACGGCTCGGCCAGCAGATCATCGTGGACAACCGGCCCGGCGCCGCAAGCAACATCGCGACCGAACTTGCGGTCGCGGCGCCGCCGGACGGCTATACGGTGCAGATGATCGTGCTCACCAACGTGATGAACGCGGAGCTCTATTCAAAACTCAAATTCAGCTTTCCGCGCGATGTCGCGCCGATCGCGGGCGTCGCCGACGCGCCCTATGTGATCCTGCTCAATCCATCGATCCCGGCGAAGACCATCCCGGAGTTCATCGCCTACGCCAAGGCCAATCCGGGCAAGATCAACTTCGCCTCCGGCGGCAACGGCAGCACGTCGCACATCTTCTGCGAGCTGTTTCGGCGCGTGGCCGGCATCGAGCTCCAGCACGTGCCCTATCGTACGAACTACATGCCCGACCTGATCTCGGGGCAGGTGCATCTGGCAATCAATCCGATCCCCCAGGCGATAGAATTCGTGCGCAACGGCCAGCTTCGCGGCCTAGCAGTGACCACAGCGCAGCGACTGCCTCAGTTGCCGGACACGCCGACCGTTCGCGAGAACGGCCCGGACTACGTCGCGACCGGTTGGTACGGATTGAGCGCCCCGCGCAACACGCCGTCCGACATCGTCCACAAGCTCAACGCCGCGATGAATGCCGCACTGGCCGATGCCACCGCCCAGTCGCGGCTCGCCAGTCTCGGCGTCCAGGCCATGGCGATGTCGCCGGCTCAGTTCGCGAAATTCATCGACGACGAAGCCGCGAAATGGACGCCGGTGATACGGGCGGCGGGCTTGAAGCTAGACTGAACCTGCGCGAACAACCCGCCAGCCGATTCATTGCGGCTTGATGCCGGCCGCCTTGATGATCTCGCCGAACTGCTCGATGCCGTCTTTTTGCAGGGTCGCAAACTCTTCCGGCGTTCCGGCGATGATCGTCAGGTCGCCATCCTCGAGCTTCGCCCGCGCCTCGGGCCTGCCGATCGCGTGGCGCATTTCGGTATTGAGCCGCGCAACAATCTCCGGCGGCAGCCGCGCCGGGCCAAAGAATCCGAACCAGGTCGACGGCTTGCGGAACGCCGGCAGGATTTCGCTCATCGACGGAATGTCCGGCAGCTTGGCGTAACGCGTGGGCTCCAGGATGGCGAGAACCTTTGCCTTCCCGGACAGCAAGGCGCCTCGCGCGCTCGCCAGCGAGATGTGCAGCAACTGGATATGTCCGGCGGCCACGTCCTGCATCGGCTGCGAGACACCGCGGTACGGGACGTGAGTGATGCTGACGCCGGCGATCCGGTTGAACAGTTCGCCGGTCAGGTGAAACACCGAGCCGACCCCTGAACTGCCGTAGGACAGCTTGCCCGGGTTGGCCTTGGCATAAGCGATCAGCTCCTGCACCGAATTGACCGGCAGCGCGGCATTGACCACCAGCGCGGTCACCGGCTCGACCGCCGCCATGATCGGCGTGAAGTCCTTCACCGGATCGAACGGCAGGTTCTTCATGAGGTGCACGGCGGTCACGTGCGAGGCCGGCGTCGCGGCCAGCAGCGTGTAGCCATCGGGCGCCGCCTGCGCGACCGCATTCGACCCGATCGTGCCGTTGGCGCCGCTGCGGTTGTCCACGATCACAGCCTGACCGAGCGCTTCGCTGAGCCTGGGCGCGAGCAGCCGCGCGATCATGTCGATCGACGGCCCCGGCGGCGTCGGCACCACGATGGTGATCGGCTTGGCGGCCGGCCAGGTTTGCGCCGAAGCGGGCACGCACGCCGCTAAGATGCACAGCGCAGCGCCCGCCGCCAGATGCAGAAATTGGCGGCGGGGATGTTTCATGCCATCCCCCGCTGGTGTCAGGCCGCCGTACCGGCCCGGTTCCACCCCCGCGCGCCCTCGCCGTAGATGTCGAAGCCTTTGTCGGTCACGACGACCGTGTCCTCGAGCTTGACGAAGCCGCGCCTGGGATGCGCCAGCGTGGTCTCGACCGAGATCACCATGCCGGTATCGAGCGGACGCTTGGCGTCGTAGTCGTCATAGGGCACCGGCCCCGAAGCGGTGAGCCGCGGCGCCTCATGGCTGACCAAGCCCATGCCGTGGCCGAGGAAGTGCATGTTGTTGTGGTACTTCGACTTGGCGAGACGCGCTTCGCCCGCAGCATAAACCTCGCTGCCCATGACGCCAGCCTTGATCGGCTTCATCGAAGCGCGCTGGATTTCCTCGATGTCGGCCAGCATGTCCTGCAGCTCGGCATCCGGCTCGCCGTGGATCGCCATCCGGCACAGGTCGCCGATGTAGCCGTGATAGTTGCCGCCGGAGTCGATCGACATGATGTCGCCCTCGCCCCAGACCTGATCGGACGGCGCGCGGTTGAGCGAAGAGCCCGCGGTGATCAGGCAATATTCGAACGTCAGCCCGCGGCTGGTCTCCTCGCGGCGCAGCGCCTCGGTGACCTCGGCCTTGGTCGCGCCAGGACCGTGCATGGCGATCACCGCCTGCATCGACTCGATCACCTTCTCCGAGGCGATCTTGAGCTTCGCCAGTTCATCGGGACTCTTGATCGAGCGCAGACGCTCCAGCACGAACAGCGCATCCTTGATCTCGCCTTCGGCGAACGCCGCGCCCAGGGCCGCATTGGCGTCGGCTGGGATGAACGAAAGCTCCACGCCGATGCGCTTGGCCTTCACGCCCGACTTCCTGATGTGATCGACCGCCTTCGCAACGGTGTCGAGCGAGCCCGACGAATTGCAAATCTGCACCGGCGTCCAGAACGGATTGTTCTCGCGCTGGAAATTCTCCAGCCGGTGCCCGAAATACGCCGCCTTGTCGGGCGCACCCTTCGGATAGACCAGGATCGGCAGATAGCGGGAGAGCCCCATCGCATCCATGTAGTCGAAGAAGAACGCGCGGTGCCCACCCAGCAGGTACTGCACGTTGTGCTTCGACGTCGCGAGCAGCACGTCAATGCCTTCCTCGTCCATCCAACGGTCGAGGCGCTTGTGGTCGAATGGGATCGCAGCCGTGGTGGCCGCTGTCGGCTTGTCGAGCATGGACTTGAACTCCAGGAAAAATTCCAGAGAAAAATTTCAGATCAGGTGCGATAGCTCGGGTCGATGCTGTCGAGCAGGCGCAGATAGGCCGGCCAGTCGGCGGCGCCGCGGCCAGCATCATGAGACTGATACTGCGCCGCGACCTTCTCGCAGGTTGCGGGCGGGATCTCGATCACCTCGCGGCCGGTCGACTCCATCTGTAGCTGGATGGTCGCCGCCGACATCAGATACTTCATCAGGATGAAGGCCTCGCGCGCGTTCTTGCCGACCGTGAGCAGGCCGTGGTTGTTCAGGATCAGCGCTCGGTTCTGGCCGAGGTGCGTCAGGATACGCTCGCGCTCGCTGAAATCCTCGGTGATGCCCTCGTAGGGGTGATAGCCGACGCGCTGATAGAACCGCAGCGCCTGCTGCGAGACCATCTTGAGTCCGTCCCTCATTCCCGCCAGCGCCATGCCGGTCTCGGTGTGGACATGCACCGCGCAATTCACGTCCGCCCGCCCCTTCAGCACGCCGCCGTGCAGCGTGAAGCCTGGCCGGTTGACGCCCGACTTCTCGTCGAGATCGTCATTCATGTTGACCTTGCGCAGGTTCGACGCCGTGACCTCGGTCCAGAGCAGCTCGTGCTGCTTCATGAGAAACATATCGGGCTCGCCGGGCACCCGCATCGAGCAGTGGTTGTAGATCAAGTCGTCCCAGCCGTTCTTGGCGCACAGCCGGTACACGGCGGCGAGATCGACGCGGGCCTGCCACTCCTCCGGCGACATGGCGGCTTTGGCATCGGTCGAGGGCTTGGAATGGACGTTCATGGCGGGCTCCTTGGCTTGCGGACTGGGAGAGTTGCACGGGGTGCGGAATCTCGACCAGCCACAGCTTATCCCACCGGCGGGGCCGGTGGGAATGCTTGCCATCCAGGCAAATCGCCGGGCTACTCGATCGAGATCCCCGCCTCGCGCGCGAGCTTGCTCCAGGTGGCGAGCTGGCGCGCAACCAAGGCCTTCATCTCGCCGGGGGCGGTGCCGGCGCCGTTGCCGCCCATCGCTTGCAGCTTGCTCTTCACATCCGGCACGGCGAGCGTGCGCTGCACCTCGGCATAGATGCGATCGAGGATCGGCTTGGGCAGGCCCGCGGGCGCCGCGACGCCGGTCCAGGAGATCACCTCGAAGCCAGGCACGCCCTGCTCTTCGACCGTCGGGACAGCCGGGAAATCCGCCCAGCGTTCCTTGCTGGTGACCGCGAGCGCCCGGAACTCGCCGGAGCGGATGCGCGGCGTGAGCGGTCCGGTGGTGGCGGCGATGAAGTCGAAGTCGCCGGTCAGCATGCCGGTCAGCGCCGGTATCTCGCCGCGATAGGGAATGTGCAGGAACTTGGTCTTGGTCTGGTTGGCCAGCAACTCGACCGTGGTGTGCAGGATCGAGCCGACGCCGGCGGAGCCGTATTTCAGTTCACCGGGCTTGGCGCGCGCCTCGTCGATCAGTTGCTTGAGGGTCTGGAAGCGCGAGTCTTTGCGAACCGCGATCAGGAACGGATAGAAGCTCGCAGTCGATATCCACTCGAAATCGTCGACCACCTTGTATCTGACGTTCTTGGATAGCGCGCCGTGCGCCGGATGCGCGCTCGGCACCACCAGCAGCGTGTAGCCGTCGGGCTCGCTGCGCGCCACCGTCTCGGCCGCCAGCGCGCCGGCCTGGCCCGGCTTGGCCTCGACGATGATCGGCTGGCCCAGCGTCTTGGTCATCTCGCTGGCCAGAATGCGGGCGATGATGTCGACATTGCCGCCAGG
Source organism: Rhodoplanes serenus (assembly GCA_945897515.1). Taxonomy (GTDB): domain Bacteria; phylum Pseudomonadota; class Alphaproteobacteria; order Rhizobiales; family Xanthobacteraceae; genus Z2-YC6860. Next base: position 11,957 of record CAMDFO010000021.1, read on the forward strand.
CGGGAAGCCCTGCATGAACTTGATCAGGCGGTTGGGATAATCCTGCGCCTGGGCTGGCGCGCCCAGGACAATTCCGGCCAGCACCGCGACCACCGCCAGAACCTTCTTGCTCATGCCAACCTCCCGAATTCGCCGGCTTTAAACACGGCATTTAACGGATTTCGCGCCCGATTGCCGGCGCTTGTCAACGCAGCAGAGCGCCGCGCCTGTCCACCACGATCGAAAGCCGACAAACGCCTGTTATCCCGACGCGGTACGACCGCAATCGCGCGCGCAACGTTGGTCAACCGCACCGCTACTTTCAGGGTCTGTTTCGACTAGACTGGTGGCCTCGATCTGTTGCGATCAAACGCCAAAGTCCTGGGGAGGACGCCATGTCTCATCGCATCGTCGCATCTGCTTTTGCCATCGTCATGCTGGGCGCACTGCCCTCAGCCACCGTTGCCGTCGAGCTTAATCCCAAGGCCATCGCGATCAAGCAGGTGGATGAACTGAAGTGGCGCGATCCGACCGGCGCCGCCCCGGTCAATCAGGTGGTGCTGTTCGGCGACCCGACCAAGCCGGGCTATTACATGGTGATGAACCGGTTCAAACCGGGCACGTTCTCGCGGCCGCACTTCCATCCGAACGACCGCTTCATCACGGTCATCAAGGGAACCTGGTACGTCGGCACCGGCAACAAGTGGGACAAGAACGCAACCATCGGGGTCAAGGCCGGGGGCGCGGTGACGCATTTCGGCAAAGAGGTGCATTACGACGGCGCCAAGGATGAAGAGGTGATCGTCCTCATCACCGGAGAAGGGCCGGGCACCAACACGCCCGTGCCGATGACCGAATAGCCGCTTCGCACCGTTCAGATATTGGCCCAGCCCGGTGGTGGTTTCTTACCGGGATGAATCGTGCCGCACTTCTTGCAGGTGCGCGCCTTCTCGTCGTTAAAGAAGGCTTCGTAGAGCGGCGGCAGGTCGCGCACCAAGTGCTCGACCTTCACCTCGATGCGGTGCACGAGGCTATTGCACTCGAAGCAGTACCACTCGAAGGCATCGAACGGATCGGCGTCGTAACGCTTCGGCTCGACCACCAGCCCAATCGAGCCTGCGGGCCGCTGCGGCGAATGCCGCACATGCGGCGGCAACAGAAACACGTCGCCCTCCTTGATCGGCACGTCGTAGAAATTGCCGTTGTCGCCGACCTTGAGCACCATGTCGCCTTTGAGCTGGAAGAAGAACTCCTCGACCGGATCGTCGTGATAATCGCAGCGCTCGTTCGGCCCGCCGACCACCTGCACGGTCATCTCGCCCGCCTCGAACACCTTCTTGTTGCCGACCGGCGGCTTCAAGAGGTGCTGGTTCTCGTCGATCCACTTCTTGAAGTTGAACGCCTGGAGTCTCCCGGTCGCCATGAACCATCTCCTGTCTCACCACGTCATCGCCGGGCATAGCCGTCTGAAGGACGGCGTCGCTTCGCTCGCCTATGTCCCAGCCATCCACGTCTTCCTTCGCGGCCAAGACGTGGATGCCCGGCACAAGGCCGGGCATGACAGAAAATTACGCCGCGGACGATTTCGGCTGGCTATCGAGCTTGAGCCCGCAGGTCTCGAATGCGCGCCGCGTCGCTTCCTTCTCGGCCTCGGTCAATTCCAGCATCGGTGCGCGCACGCGGCCGCCGGCCTGACCCATCAGCTCCTGCCAGTATTTCGAATGCGCCGGCGGCTTCTCGGCCGGGCGCGAGCGTCGGAACGCCTCGCGCACCGGCGTCAGACTGTCGCGCACGACCTTGGCCTTGGCGACCTCGCCGTTGAACGCCAAGTCGGTGTATTCGCGCATCCGCCGGTCGGCCTTGGTCTGGAACAGGTAAGGCGGCGACGAGCACAGATAGAGCCGCCAGCCGAGCTCGACGATGTTGTAGAACCACTCTTCCTCCGACGCCGTGCTGACCTGTATCTTGTCGCCAACCAGCCGCGTCAGGCGCACGTACATCTCCCGCGGCACGCTGTACTTGATCGCCACGATGTTCGGCAGGTCCGCGATGCGCGCACACAGCTCCGGGCTCATCAGATAGCCCGAATCCGGATGGCTCCACATCGCGATGCCGATATCGACCTGCTCGCTGATCGCCTTGTAATACTGGTAGAGCGTGTCGTCCTGCTTGTGCAGGAAATGCAGCACCGGCGCGTGCACGACGATCGAGGTCGCGCCGACCGCCTGGGCGTGCTTCGCGAGCTCGATGACGGTGTCCATGTTCTGGTCGGAGCAGGACATGATGGTGCCGGCGCGGTCGCCGACCTCGTCGACCGCGATCTCGAACGTGCGCTTGCGCTCCTCGATCGACATCGAGAAGAATTCGCCCTGCTTGCCGCTGACGAACACCCCGTCGATCCCAAGGTCGTCGACCCAGTGCCGCAGGTTGCGGCGCCACCCCATCTGGTCGATCGACAGGTCGGCCGCGAACGGCATGAGCGACGCCGCCCAGATGCCCTTCATGTGGGCGCGGGCGTACTCCTTGGCCTCGATCCGGCGGTACTTCATGGCAATTCCTTCTGCTGCGCCGGGAGCCATAATGCACTAAAAGCCGGCCTGCGCGCACCCGGGATTTGCCTTTGCCACACGGGCTGGTAGTCCCCCGGAAAATGCACGCAAAAGCTTGTTTATAATGGTTAATTTTGTCCCTATCGGACGCCGCAATATGGGCTAGGATCGGGCTGCGGCGTCGGGGACTGAGTGGCTATGCGGAAGAGTGATAAGCGGCATGCCGTGCGCATGGCCGCCGTTTCGGTCGCGGTGCTCCTGGGAATGGAGCCGGCCAGCGCCAGCTCGTTGTATTCCTGGGGTTACATGGGCCCCTTGATGCCGAGAGACTTCGGCGTCGAACGCCGGCGCGCGCTGGAATTCGCGAGGCCCCAGAGGCCCGTGCCCCAGAGGAAGAACCTCGAGGCCAGAACGCCGAAGAACAATTTCAAACCAAAGAATGTCGCCGTTCGGAATCTTCCCACCAAAAACACAACCAAGAACACGAGCAAGAGCGCAAACAACAGCACAACCACGATTGCGAACAAGCCAACCGCGGCCCCAGAGATCCCGGGCGGTCCGCGTCTGGTGGTGGTATCAATCGGCGCGCAGCGCGCCTCATTCTTTGCCAACGGCACGCTGGTTCGTTCCGCGCCGATCTCTACCGGGACGGCATCCCATCCGACGCCGATGGGCGTGTTCAGCATCCTTCAGAAGAGCCGCCATCACGTTTCCAATCTCTACGACGCGAAGATGCCGTTCATGCAGCGGCTCACCTGGTCGGGAACCGCCCTACACCAGGGACCGCTTCCGGGCTATCCGGCGTCGCACGGCTGCGTCCGCCTGCCCGAGGACTTCGCCCAGATGCTCTGGGGCGCGACCAGGATCGGCGCGCGCGTCATCGTCACGCGCAACGAGGTCGCACCGGCCGAGATCGTGCACCCTCGCCTGATCGCTCCGATGCCGCCCGCCGCTCTCGTCGAACAAAGTCCCCCCGGCACGCTGGTCAAGACCGCCGACGCGACCAATACGATCACCGGCGCCGTGCCCGATGCTGCCCGGCGGGCTAGCACCACAGGCGCGGGACAGCCCGCGCGCGTCGCAACCGTCGACATTCCGCCCCAACAGAAAACAACCGCGCGCGCGAACCCCGTGTCGATGTTCGTCAGCCGCAAGGAAGGCAAGCTGTTCGTCCGCCAGGGAACGGAACCCCTGTTCGACGCGCCGGTGACGATCCGCGAGCCCGGTCAGCCGCTCGGTACGCATGTCTTCACCGCTATGGAAATCAAGGACGAGGCGATGCGCTGGACCGTCGTATCGATCCCGAGCAGCTTCCCTCGCCCGCCGCAGCCCAGCGCCAATCACGAGAGCGACAAGAAGAAAAAGCATCGCGACGACAGAAAGATCAAGGCGGCGGCAGTCGATCCCGGTCCGCTGCCGAGCGCAAGCTCGGCGCTCGATCGCATCGAGATGCCGCAGGGCGCGATTGATCGCCTCGCCGGGATGCTGACGCCCGGCTCGTCGTTGATCGTTTCCGACAACGGCATCAGCAGCGAAACCGGCAAGACCACCGATTTCATTATCCTGACGCCTTAACGCCTCAAACCCCGCCGACCGCGGCCGCGCTGTCGACGCGCCGCGTCGGCCGCCGCTTGAGCGGCCCGGCCGAGCAAAGCGGCGTCGGGATCGGCGTCTTGGTGAAAGCCGGGCCGTTTCCGGTTTCGGAGATATCGACCCAGGCCAGCCAGTCCTTGTCGTCGCGCGCCTCGTGGTCCTCGCGGAAATGGCTGAGCCGGGACTCGGTGCGATAGAGCGAGGCGCCGAGGATGAAGCGCGCCGCCAGCAGCATCGCCTCGGTCTCCTTCAGCCGAACCAGCTCATGGGTGTGCGGGGCCGAAAGCTCCTTGAAGCGTTCGTCCAGCGACACGATGCGGTCGAAGGCTTCTTTCAGCCGGTCCTCGCGTTTGAGGATGCCGGTGTCGTAGGCGAACATCACCGCCTGGAGGTCGCGCAAAATCCGGTCGGACTCGGCCTGAGCGGTGGGTTTCAACGGCGCGACCGTCTCCGCATGCAGCGCCCGCACCTCGGTGGCATCGAGCTTCGAAGGCGGCAGGCGGTCGAGATCCTCGATTGCCGACCGGCCCGCAATCCAGCCGTTGCCGACGCAGAGCCCGATATGGAAGCCGGCGAAGTGATTGGCGCAGCCAGCCTGCGCTAATCCAGCCGAGAGCAGACCGGGCACGTCGGAACGGCAGTCCGACCCGGTCCGGATGCCCATCTTGGTCATCTGGTTCATCGCGTAATAAGGCGTCTTGCCGAACATATCGGTCTTGGCCTCGTCGCCCAGCTTGCGGAAGAAGTTGTGCATCCATTGCACCTTGCTCTGGATGAACTCGTCCCGCATGGACTCGGGTATGCTCGACATGTCGAGATAGAGCGGTGCATTGCCCTTCTCCTGCTCCATCGCCATGGCGCGTGCGATACGCGGCACGTCGGCCTCGTCCGCCCAGTCCGGCTCGTAGTCGCGCATGAACGCTTCGCCCTTGGCATTGGTCCAGCGCGCACCTTCCTGAATGGCGAAGGTGATGCCCTCGAAATAAAATTTCGGCGTGCCGGGCCGCACGTAGGAGAACTCGGCGTTGCGCAAGGATGCGCCAGCCCGGTAGGCCAGCAGCGTGCCGGTGCCGGTGATGTCGCGCACGAATCCGGACCGGAATGTGATCGCATTGGTGGCGACGATGGTGGCGCGCGCCTGGATGGCGTGGAATTCTCCGGTGCGAGTGTGGATGCCGGTCGCGCCGGTGACGCGGCCGCTCTCCCCGCCCGTTAGGCCGGTGACGAAGATACGGTCGAGCAGTTGCACGCCCTCGCGCTCCAGCGCGAGCCGCAGCTTCCAGGCGAATTCGAGCCCGCCGCCTTCGGGGTACAGCACGCGCGCGATATCGAGCCCCCGCGTCGGCCGGCGCTTGTATTGTCCGGTCTCGTCGCGGCCAAAGGTCATGCCCATGGCCTCGAAGTCCTTCAGCCGGGCATAGGAATCCGCCAGCACCTCGCGCACCAGAATCTGGTCGGCGATGCCATCGTTGCCGGCCACGATCTCGCGCAGGATGCCGTCGAGGTCGTCGTCGGGAAACACCACAATCTTCCAGGCGTTGGAGAACGCAGTGTGGCCGGTGCGGCCGATCAGCCAGGAATCCACCAGCGTGACGCGCGTGCCGGGTGGGCCGTGACGCTTGGCGGAGAGTGCCGCCAGCAGGCCCCCCGCCCCCGCCCCGATCACCAGAACGTCGGTGTCGATCAGAACGCCGTCGAGTTGCGTCATCGTCGTCGCTCCGGACTGCTCACCATGGCCGCGGCCGGTTCTTGACCGACGGGTGGACGTCGACGATGTGCTCGGGACAGAAGATTTCGCAGGAGAAGCAGGTGATGCAGTGCTCGCGGAACTTGATCACCGGCAAGAGCTTGGTCTGGCGCAGTCCGGCGATCGCGCCCGGCACCGGGACCTGCTCCATATGGATCACGTCGGCCGGGCAGACGACATCGCAGATGCCGCAGCCGGTGCATTTCTCAAGTTCGATGTGCTCGATCATGCACCGTCATAGCAAATGCCGGCGGGGCTGACAGCCACCGAAATCAGGAGGCATCCATGACGATAAGGATCAGGCGGCGCTCTGTGCGGCCAGCCGCCCGGACGAAGTCGCGCTCTGCTGGGCGCGCTCGAGCACGAGTTCGAGCGAGGCGACCTCGACGCGATTGCGGCCGCGCTCCTTAGCGCAGTAAAGCGCCTCGTCGGCCTGCGCCAGCAACGCCGGGACATCGACGAGGCCGTTCTCGCAGATCACCATGCCCATGCTGACCGTGCTGCCGGCGGGCCGGCCATCGACCATGGCCGCGGCCTCGGCAAACGAGAGCCTGATCCGTTCGGCGATGGCGACGCCCTTATCGCGCCCGGCATCGTAGAGCACGATGGCAAATTCCTCGCCGCCCAGCCGCCCGATCAGATCGAGCGTGCCGAGCTTGGCGCTCGCGGTCTCGGCGAATACGCGCAGCACCTGATCGCCGACGGCATGTCCGAAGCGGTCGTTGATCGATTTGAAATGGTCGAGATCGGCGAGCAGGACGGCCGACGGGCGCGGCTTTGACGCGTGGCGCTTGGCCAGAGCCGCCGCTTCCTCGAGGAACGCGCGCCGGTTGGCGATGCCCGTCAGCGGATCGACCAGCGCGGCGGTCTTGTGACGCAACTCCGTCCGCTCCTTGGCCATCGCCAGCAGGATGAACGCAATCGCAATGGTGAACAGCAGCGCCTCGAAGCTGAGCACGGTCAGCCACACGCTGTCGAACACCTGGTTGGTCGGCGACCACGGCAACACCTGGCTGAGCGGCGTGCGCAGCAGGAATAGCGAGCCATGCGCGAACAGCATGAAGATCGCGGGCCATCGCGACACCAGCGGCTCGCGGCGGCCGCGCCAGAATTCATAGGCCGTCGCCCAGGTGTAGGCGGTGATGATACCGGACGCGAGCAGGACGCGCGCTTCCATCGAGTCGACGAAGAACGGAGCGCGGCAACCGATCAGCCACAGCACCGCGCCGCCGACCAAGTACATCGGCTGCACGTCACGGCCGTCGAACACCCGCGCGCCGGTCCAGGTCACGGCGAATGCGGTGAACAGCACAGCGTTGGCAAGATCGATGGAAATCGCGTCGGAGACCGAGCCGTACATGCCGAACAGGCACACCGAGCCGGCGCGCAGCAGATGTGCGCAGCCCCACCAGGCGACAGCATGAATGTTGGAGTTCTGAACCCAGGCAAACAGCAGCAACAGGCCGAGCATGGCCTCGACGTAGATGGTCACAAGAAAAAGCGTATTGACGTCGAGTCCCATCGAAGCCTTCCGCGCAAAGCGGCCGGTGCAAGTGCTGCCCGTCCCCTAGTGGCCAATTCCTACCGCGGGGGTGGAAAACAATCAGTGAATGCCCGGATGGAGGGGGAAAGCATTGGCCGGTTATGGTTTCGACAACCTTTCCGCCGTCCTCCAACCCGACAGAAAACGCACACAAATGCGCGGCAGCCGTTCGAAACTGTCGAACGCAGCTTTGCCCGCGTCCTTCCCTTCGCAGCCGCGCGAAATCCCGACCGGTCGCCCAATGAGGTAGGCCAATGGCCGAGGTCGCGGTCTTGTCGCGGGAACAGCAGTCCTCTAAAGTCCGATTTTCCTGCACAGGTGCTCTTTCCCATGCAAATCCGCGACGGCATCGTGGACGCTATCGGCAACACGCCGCTGATCAAGCTCGAACGGGCCTCCGCCGCCACCGGCTGCACCATCCTCGGCAAGGCCGAGTTCATGAACCCCGGCGGATCGGTCAAAGACCGGCCGGGCCGCCAGATGATCCTGGAGGCTGAGGAGCGCGGCGAACTTGGGCCGGGCGGCCTGGTTGTCGAAGGCACGGCCGGCAACACCGGCATCGGACTGGCGCTGGTCGCCGCCGCGCGCGGCTATCGCACGCTGATCGTGATCCCCGACACGCAAAGCCAAGAGAAAAAGGACATGCTGCGGCTTTGCGGCGCCGAGTTGATCGAGGTACCGGCGGTTCCCTTCACCAATCCGAACAACTACCAGCACATCGCCCGGCGCCTGGCCGACAATTTGCGCCGATCGGAATCCAACGGCGTGCTGTTCGCCGACCAGTGGAACAATCTCGACAACCGCAAGGCGCACATCGAGTCGACCGGTCCGGAAATCTGGGAGCAGACGCAAGGCAAGGTCGACGGCTTCATCTGCTCGGTCGGCACCGGCGGCACGCTCGCCGGCGCGTCGATCTATCTGCGCGAAAAGAATAAGGACATCGTCATCGGCTGCGCCGATCCGCGCGGGGCTGCGATGTACAATCTGTTCACCACCGGCTTGGCCAAGGCCACCGAAGGCGGCTCGATCACCGAAGGCATCGGGCTCAACCGCGTCACGCCTATCATCGAGGACATCACGGTCGACAAAGCCTACCTGATCCCCGACGAGGAAGCGGTTCCGATCATCTTCGACCTTCTGGAACACGAGGGCCTCTGCCTCGGTGGATCCAGCGGCATCAATGTTGCGGGCGCGATCCACCTCGCCAGGGATCTGGGCCCCGGCCATACCATCGTCACGGTGCTCGCCGACTATGGCACGCGCTACCAGTCGAAGCTGTTCAATCCGGAGTTCCTGCGGTCGAAGAACCTGCCGGTGCCGGAATGGCTCGAACGCAAGTCCAGCGTGACTGTGCCGTTTGAAAAGGTCTGAGCGCCGATGGCCACCGACTGCCTGTTCCGCGAGGACAGCTATCTCAAGGATTGCAGCGCGACCGTAGTCGCCATCAATCCGGATGGCGGCATCGTGCTCGACCGCACGGTGTTCTACGCGGCCTCGGGCGGCCAACCCGCCGATCGCGGCATACTGACGACGGCAGCCGGCGACGCCATCAGCGTGGCGAACGTCGTCTATTGCGATCCCGGCAAGACCTTGATCGCGCACCTGCCTGCACCGAGCGCCGCGACGGTGAGCGTCGGCGATAAATTACAGGCGGTAATCGACTGGGACATTCGATACGGCCGCATGCGCATGCACACCGGGCTGCACCTGTTGTCCGCCGTGCTACCGTATCCGGTCACCGGCGGTTCGGTCGGCGAGGCCGAGAGCCGGCTCGACTTCGACATTCCGGATGCCGGCCTCGACAAAGATGCGATCACGGCGAAGCTCGCGGACATGATCGCCGCCGACGCCGCGGTGACGAGCCGCTGGATCAGCGATGCCGAGCTTGAAGCCAATCCCGCGCTGGTCAAGACCATGGCGGTGAAGCCGCCGATGGGCACCGGCCGCGTGCGGTTGATCGAGATCGTCGGCTATGACCTGCAGCCCTGCGGCGGCACGCATATCCGCAACACGTCCGAGATCGGCGCGGTGCGGGTGACGCAGGTCGAGAAAAAGGGGAAATTGAACCGGCGCGTGCGGCTCGCGCTGTTCTGAGACAAGGAGTGAATCCATGAACGACACCCGTCCGCCCGCCAGCCAGAATCTCGTCACCACCGATTGGCTGAGCGCCCGCCTCGGCGAGCCTGAGGTGGTTATCGTCGACGGCTCGTTCTACCTGCCCGCGCTCAAGCGCGACGCCAAGGCGGAATATCTCGCGGGCCGCATTCCCGGCGCGGTGTTCTTCGACATCGACGCGATCGCCGACCATTCCACCGATCTGCCGCACATGCTTCCCGGTGCCAAGCAGTTCTCCAAGGATGTGGGCGCGCTCGGCATCGGCAAGGACGACACCATCGTGGTGTACGACGGCATCGGGCTCGGCGGCGCGCCGCGGGTGTGGTGGACGTTGCGCATCTTCGGCGCCAAGAAGGTATTCGTGCTCGACGGCGGCCTGCCGAAGTGGAAGGCCGAAGGCCGCCCCGTCGAAACCGGCGAGAACAAGCACGTGCCGCGCAAGTTCGAGGCCGAACTCGATACAAGCAAAGTCGCGATGGCTTCGGATGTCCAGCTCGCGCTGATGCAACAGTCGGCGCAGGTGGTCGACGCGCGTCCGGCCGAGCGCTTCCGCGGCGAAGCGGCGGAGCCGCGACCGGGCGTGCGCCCGGGACACATCCCGGACTCGCTCAACGTGCCGGTCACCGGCCTGATCGAGAACGGCCGGCTGATTCCGGCCGATCAGATCGCGGCGAAGTTTGCGGCCGGCGGCGTCGACCTCGACAAGCCGGTGATCACGAGCTGCGGCTCGGGCGTGACGGCTGCGACGCTGTGGTTCGCGCTCGACGCCATCGGCAAGGCGCCCAAGGCGCTGTACGACGGCTCATGGACCGAATGGGGCAGCCGGCCGGATTTGCCGGTGGAAAAGTAGCCGCTGCGACGGTTGCCATTTCGGCATCGGTTGCTTCGCGCTATCCTGCGCCACGCTTCATCGCGTCGTTCTGATCGGGGGACAGCATGATCTTCCGTCAATTGTTCGACAACATCTCCGGCACCTATTCTTACCTGCTTGCGAGCCGCCGTGGCGGCGAGGCGCTGATCTTCGATCCGGTGCTGGAGAAGGTCGATCGCTACCTCGCGCTGGTGAAGGAACTCGACCTCAAGCTCGTCAAAGCGGTCGACACCCATCTGCACGCCGACCACATCACCGGACTCGGCGCGCTGCGCGACAAGACGCAGTGCATCACGGTGATGGGCGAGCAGACCAAGGCCGACGTCGTATCGATGCGGCTCGGCGACGGCGACAAGCTCACGATCGAAGGGGTTTCGCTCGACGTGATTTACACGCCAGGCCACACCGACGATTCCTACAGCTTCGTGATGCCCGACCGGGTGTTCACCGGCGACACGCTGCTGATCCGCGGCACCGGCCGCACCGACTTCCAGAACGGCGACGCACGCCAGCAATACGAGTCGATCTTCCGCCGCCTGCTGACGCTGCCGGACGCGACGCTGGTCTATCCCGCGCACGACTACAAGGGCGACACCGTCTCCACCATCGGCGAGGAGAAGGCGTTCAACCCACGCCTGCAAGTGACATCGGTTGAGGAATACGTCGAGTTGATGGCCAACCTGAAGCTCGGCAATCCCAAGATGATGGACGTGGCGGTGCCGGCCAACATGAAGGTGGGACTGGTCCAGGAGGAGATCGCGCGCCGCGGCTGGGCGCTTACCGCGTTGCAGGCGATGGGCCTCGTCGGCCAGCCGGATGTGGCGCTGATCGATCTGCGCGAGCGCATCGAGCGCGAAAAGCACGGCACGATTCCGGGCTCGCTGAACGTGCCCTACCCCACCCTGCAGGAAAGCATCCGCTCGGGCGGCATGCTGCATGAGCTCGCCAAGGCGACCAGCAAACGCATCCTGTTCTATTGCGCGTTCGGCGAACGATCTGCGATGGCGGTGCAGGCCGCGCAGGATGCCGGGCTCTCGTCCGCCATCCACATCCAGGGCGGCATCGACGCCTGGAAAAGAGCCGAGGGCCCGCTGGCGCAATAAGCGAAACGGGCTGTCGGCCAAGCTCTCGCCGGCCTCGGCTGACGCAAGCCTCAGCGGTTGGCGCCCAGGCCCGCGCGCTTGATCCCATCCGCGCTTGCGACGGAATCCTCCTCGAACATCTTGCGGAACGCTGCACCCGGCAAATAGCGCGGCGAAGCGCCCAGGCGTTCGACGATGGATTTGTATTCGGAGGCGGCGGTCGCCTTGGCGCACGCCTGCTCCAGTGCGTTGACGGCGGCATCGGGGGTCTTGGCCGGCACGATCAGCCCGCCGGCGCTGAACCCTTGAGCCGGAAAGCCGAGCTCCTTCATGGTCGGGACATCGGGAAGTCCCGGGACCCGTTCCTCGGACAGCGCAGCCAGGATCGGCAGGTTGCTGGCGCGGGCGACTGCGGGCGACTCGGTGATCGCCATGATGGTGCCGCCGAGCAGCGCGTGCGCCATCGGCCCCGCGCCCTGGAACGGCACGCCCAGGCCATCGGCGCCAATCGCCTTGAGCACGCCCAGCATGACGAGATGCGGCTGGCCGGCGACGCCGGGGTGGCCATAGACGAGGTTTTCCGGCTTCGCCTTGGCGAAGGTCACGAACTCGGCGAACGTCTTGAATGGCGCCTTGGGACCCGCGATCAGCACATAGGGCGTGTAGTAGGTCAGGCAGACGTAGCGGAACGTATCCATGCTGTAGCGAAGCTGCAGCATGTGCGGCTGCGCCGTGATCGGATTGTTCGGCGTCATCGCCATGGTGTAGCCGTCGGCCTCGGCCCGCACGAGATCGAGGATGCCGAGCGTGCCGGCGGCGCCGCCCTTGTTGCTGATGATGACCGTCTGGCCCAGCGCCTTGGACATCTCAGTCTGGAGCGCCCGCGCCATCAGGTCGGTGTTTCCGCCGGGCGGAAACGGAACAATCATGGTCACCGGCCGCGAAGGGTAGGTCTGTGCAGCAGCAGCCGAAGCGAGGCCGGCGAGCAAGGCGGTTGCGAGCAGCACGGACCGGACGCGAAGCATGATTTCCTCCCCAGAACGATTGGATTCAAGAGTGCGCTGTTGCCCGGCCGCTGGCAATGACCGGCGCGTCCCGGAATGACGAAGGCATCAGCGCAGAATCTGGCTGAGAAACAGCTTGGTCCGCTCGTGCTTCGGACTGGCGAAGAATTCCTCGGGCGCGGCCATCTCGACGATCTGGCCCTCGTCCATGAACACCACCCGGTTCGCCACCTGGCGCGCAAAGCCCATCTCGTGGGTCACCACCAGCATGGTCATGCCGTCCTTCGCCAGCTCGACCATGGTGTCGAGCACCTCCTTGACCATTTCCGGATCGAGCGCCGAGGTCGGCTCGTCGAACAGCATGATTTTGGGGTTCATGCAGAGCGCGCGCGCGATCGCAACCCGCTGCTGCTGCCCGCCGGAAAGCTGGCCGGGGAACTTCGCCGCCTGCTCCGGGATCTTGACGCGCTGCAGATAATGCATCGCGATCTCCTCGGCCGCCTTTCTCGGCTGTTTGCGAACCCAGATCGGCGCCAGCGTCAGGTTTTCCAGCACCGTGAGATGCGGAAACAGGTTGAAATGCTGGAACACCATGCCGACGTCGCGGCGTATCTCGTCGATCTTCTTCACGTCGTTGGTCAGTTCGACGCCGTCGACCACGATGCGGCCCTGCTGGTGCTCCTCTAGCCGGTTGATGCAGCGGATCAGCGTGGATTTCCCCGAGCCCGACGGCCCGCAGATCACGATGCGCTCACCCTTGGTGACATGCAGGTTGATGTCGCGCAGCACATGGAAATCGCCGTACCATTTGTGCACGCCGATCATCTCGACCGCGACCGCAGTGTTGAGCGGCGCCGGCTTCAGTCCCGAATGGGTCGCCTGTTCCATGCCTATCCCCTCAACGCCGGTCGCCCGCCGCGAGGCGGGCTTCGACATAACGCGCGTAGCGCGACATGGCGTAGCAGCAGATGAAATAGAAGATCGCAGCGAACGCGTAGCCAGTGGTGCTGGTCACCGGCGTCGCCCATTGCGGATCGATGCGCGCGGCTTCGATGGCGCGCAGGAAGTCGAAGATGCCAACGATGAAAACCAGCGTGGTGTCTTTGAACAGCGCGACATAGCTGTTGACGATGTTCGGGATGGTGATCTTGAGCGCCTGTGGCAGAATGATCAGGCGCATCATCTGCCAGTAGCTCAGTCCCACCGCCATCGCGGCCTCGTACTGGCCCTTCGGCATCGCCTGCAATCCGGCGCGCACAACTTCCGCCATGTAGGCCGACGCGAACAGCGCGACGCCGACCAGCGCGCGCAGCAGCTTGTCCGGCGACCAGGTGTCCGGCACGAACAGCGGCAGCATCACGCTCGCCATGAACAGCACGGTGATCAGCGGAACGCCGCGCACGAACTCGATGAAGATCACCGAGAACAGCCGCACCGCGGGCAGCCGCGAACGCCGGCCGAGCGCCAGCAGAATGCCGAGCGGCAGCGACACCACGATACCGACCCAGGCCACCACGATCGTCACCAGCACGCCGCCCCATTGGGTCGTCTCGACGCGAGGCAGGCCGATGGCAGGCCAGCCGAGCAGCAGAATGTAGGACAGGATCGGCACCACGACGAAGAAATTGATCGCGGCGAGGCCGCGCGCCGGCGCGTTCAGCCAGGCCAGCCAGACGATGCCGACCGCAAGCAGCGCAAAGAACAGATCGACGCGCCAGCGCTCTTCGAACGGATAAAAACCGTAGGTGAAAAAGCCGAGCCGCTCGATCACAAACGCCCAGCAGGCTCCGACCTCCGGCCGCTGCGGCGATGGCAGGCAGTCGATGCGGGTGGCGCCGTCCCAGACCGCGTCGACGATCAGGAACTTGACCATCGGCGGGACGATCCAGACCACCAGCAGAGCGCACAGCAACGTGAGCACGACGTTGAACAGACTGGAGAACAGGTTCTTGCGCAGCCAGCCTATTGCGCCGGCCTCGGTCAGCGGCGGCCGCATCGGCGCAATCGGCGCCCGCTGCACGAAGGCCAGATTGGCGTCGGTCATGGTGGCGATATCGCTCATCGCTCCACCAGCATGACGCGGCGGTTGTAGAGGTTCATCAGGAACGACGTGACCAGGCTGATGATCAGATAGACCGCCATGGTGATGACGATGACCTCGACCGCCTGACCGGTCTGATTGAGCACCGTGCCGGCAAACACCTGCACCAGGTCCGGGTATCCGACCGCGACCGCGAGCGACGAGTTCTTGGTGAGGTTGAGATACTGGTTGGTCAGCGGCGGGATGATGACCCGCATCGCCTGGGGAATGATCACCAGCCGCAACGTCGGACGCGGCCGCAGGCCCAGCGAATAGGCCGCTTCGGTCTGGCCCTTGGACACGGACAGAATGCCGGCGCGCACCACCTCGGCGATGAAGGCCGCGGTGTAGACCACGAGCCCGAACAGCAGCGCCATGAACTCAGGCAGCACCTCGATGCCGCCGCGGATGTTAAACCGGCCTTTCTCGGGGAACATGAATTCAACCGGAAATCCGGTCAGCGCGAACACCGCGCCCGGCAGCACGACGACGAAAAACATCGCCACCGTGAACACCGGCGACTGCCGGCCGGTCCTTATCTGCCGGCGCTTGGCCCAGACTACGAACGCGATCGCCAGCGCAACACCGAGCCCGATCGCGATCAATGTGGCAAGCGCCTGATGGTGGAACGTCGGCTGCGGCAGGAACAGGCCGCGATTGTTGAGGAAACCGCCGCCCGGAATGACGAGGCTGTCGCGCATCTCCGGCAGCGCCTTGAGCACTGCGTTGTACCAGAACAGCAGTTGCAGCAGCAGCGGTAGGTTTCGGATCAGTTCGACGTAAACACTAGCGACCTTGGATACCAGCCAGTTGGTGGAGAGCCGCGCGATTCCGACGATGAATCCGAGGATGGTGGCGAACACGATGCCCAGCCCCGCGACCAGCAGCGTGTTGAGGAGGCCGACCCAGAACGCGCGCCCATAGGTCGAGGCGGTCGAGTATTCGATCAGCGTCTGGCTGATGTCGAAGCCGGCGGTGTGGTTCCAGAAATCGAAACCGGCGGCGACCTTGGCACGCGCCAGATTGTCCGCCGCGTTGCTGACCGCTTCCCACACCAGGAACGCGATCAGCGCGCACAGCAGCACCTGAAACGCGATGCCGCGGACCTTAGGATTGTAGATCAGCGGCACCCGCGGCTTGCCGCTATCGGGCCCGCGGGTGTCGATGACGGTCATGCGGCCTGCCCCCTCAAGGCCGTCGGGGGAAACGCTCAGCGAAGCGGCGGCGCGTACTGCAAGCCACCCTTGGTCCACAGCCCGTTGAGGCCGCGCGCAATCTTGAGGTTCGAACCCTGCCCGACGTTGCGCTCGAAGCTCTCGCCGTAGTTGCCGACGTGCTTGATGATCCGGACCGCCCAGTCGTTGGTCAGCCCCAGCGCTTCGCCATGCTTGCCTTCGGTGCCGAGCAGCCGCTTCACGTCCGGGTTCTCGGACTTCATGTGGTCGTCGACATTGGCGCGCGTGATGCCGAGTTCCTCGGCCGTGACCATCGCGTAGTGCGCCCACTTCGCAATGTCGAACCACTGGTCGTCGCCATGGCGGACCACCGGGCCGAGCGGCTCCTTGGAAATGATCTCCGGCAGCATGATGTGGTCGTTGGAGTTGGCGAGCCGCAACCGCTCGCCGGCGAGACCGGAAGCGTCGGTGGTGTAGGCATCGCAGCGCCCGGCGTCATAGGCCTTCACCGCTTCGTCGGAGGTCGCAAAGGTGACGGTCTTGAGCTTCATCTTGTTCGCGCGGAAGTAGTCGGCGAGATTAAGCTCGGTGGTGGTTCCTTGCTGAACGCACACCGCAGCGTCGTTGAGTTCGAGCGCCGAATTCACCTTGAGCGCCTTGCGCACCAGGAAGCCCTGGCCGTCGAAATAATTGATGGCCGTGAAGTTCAGACCGAGCGAAGTGTCGCGCGACGAGGTCCAGGTGGTGTTGCGCGCCAGGACGTCGACATCGCCTGACTGCAGCGCCGTGAAGCGGTCTCTGGCCGTGAGCGGTACGAACTTGACCTTGTTGGGATCGTTGAAGATCGCAGCCGCGATCGCCTTGCAATAGTCGACGTCGAGGCCGGTCCACCGCCCTTGCGCGTCCGGCAGGCCGAACCCTGGGAGCGTACCGTTGGCGCCGCAGTTGAGATTGCCTCGCTGCTTGACGGTGTTGAGGGTTTGAGCCGAAGCCACCGACGCCGTGGCGCCTAAAGCCGCCGCCAGAGCAATGCCGATCAAAACGCGTGTCATGACGCAATCTCCCAGACCAAACCGTGGGGCACCCGGCGCCGTGCCGGCCCACGGTGATGCCGCACCCGTCCCCGTCCCGATCCATCTGAGAACGCCCGGCCATGCAGGTCAAGGGGTTGCGGTGCCGCGAAATGACGCCGTAAATGGCCCGATGAACAAGGAATAGGCGATGAGCAAGGTGGAAAGCGGCGGCGCGTCGGAGCCGGAATTCCAGATCGACACCAAGCTCGCAATCGGGGGCCGCAAGCCATTTGCCCATCACGGCTATGTCAATACGCCGGTCTATCACGCCTCCACCCTGCTCTATCCGACCGCCGAGGATTTCCTCGCCCGCCGCGGCAAGTATTTCTACGGCCGCCGCGGCACCCCGACGACTGAAGCGCTGGAGCAGGCGCTGGCTTCGATCGAGGGACCGGCCTGCGCCGGCGTGGCGCTGCTGCCGTCGGGCCTCACCGCGATCTCGGCGGCGCTGCTGTCGACGGTGCGCGCCGGCGATCACGTGCTGGTCACCGACAACGCCTATGCTCCGACCCGCAAGCTTTGCGACACCGTGCTCACGCGCTACGGCGTATCGACGACCTACTACGATCCGCTGATCGGCTCAGGCATTGCCGACTTGATCCAGCCGAACACGCGCGCGGTGTTCACCGAGGCGCCCGGTTCGCTGACGTTCGAGATGCAGGACATTCCCGCCATCGCGGAAGCGGCGCACGCCCGCGGCGCGCTGGTGCTGATGGACAACACCTGGGCCACTCCGCTGTATTTCCGCGCGCTCGACAAGGGTGTCGACCTTTCGATCCAATCCGCCACCAAATACATCGGCGGCCATTCCGACCTCATGATGGGCACAGTATCGGCCAACGCGAAGGCCTGGCCGCAGCTCAAGGAGATGACCTACACGCTCGGCCTCTGCGTCGGGCCCGACGACATGAACATGGCGCTGCGCGGCCTGCGCACGCTCGGGCTGCGCCTGCCGCATCATCACCAATCCGGCGTGAAGGTCGCGCGCTGGCTGGAGCAGCGGCCGGAGGTGTTGCGCGTCATCCATCCTGCGCTGCCGAGCCACCCCGGCCACGACATCTGGAAGCGCGACTTCACCGGCGCGTGCGGACTGTTCGCGATCGTGCTCAAGCCGGTGCCCGACAAGGCGCTTCACGCCTTCCTCGATGCGCTGAAGCTCTATGGCATGGGCGCGTCCTGGGGCGGCTACGAAAGCCTGGCGATCCCGTTCGACGTTTCCAAGCTGCGCACGGCGACCAATTGGCAGCCGGGCGGTCCTGCGATCCGCATCCACATCGGACTGGAAGACGTCGGCGACCTGACAACCGATCTGGAGCGCGGCTTTGCGGCTCTGGCGGCGGCGCGCTGAACGTTACGGCTTGGGCTGCCGGCGTTCTTTCATGATGAGCATGATGTTGCGGACGTAGATGATCGTCGCGAGCCCTTGGCCGAGGATGATCACCGGCTCGCGCTTGACGACGCCATACACCAGCGTCATCAGCCCGCCGCCCATCGAGAAGAACCAGAATGCGAACGGAATGACGCTCTTGCCGGCCTTTTCGCTGGAGATCCATTGGACGATGAAACGTCCCGCGAACAGGAGCTGCGCCACGACTCCGAACACCAGCCAGAAGTCGAACTTCGCCACGAACGCATCGTAGAATACGGCGCTGATCTCCTGGCCGATCGCGATCAGCATCAGCGGACCTCCGTCGCCTGCGGCACGCGCTTCTTGCGCCGGACCAGCCACCACACGCCGAACAGATCGAGGATGCCGACCCAGAGCCGGTCCCACATTCCGTAGTTCGAGGTACCGGAATGTCTCGGCCGGTCGACCACGTCGACATAGCCGATGTCGAAGCCCTCGCGCTTGACCAGCGCCGGCAGAAACCGGTGCAACCCGTCGAAGGTCGGCAGCATCAGGAACAGATCGCGGCGAAATGCCTTGAGCCCGCAGCCGGTGTCGCGCGTGCCGTCGCGCAGGATCGCACCACGGACGCCGTTGGCGATGCGCGATTGCAGCCGCTTGAAACCGGTGGCCTTGCGGCCGACCCGCTGGCCCGCGATCAGCCCGACGCGCGGAGCGCCCTGCTCCAGGGCGTCGATCAGCGTGGGGATGAACGCCGGATCGTTCTGCCCGTCGCCGTCGATGGTGGCCACCACCGCGCCCCGGGCCGCGGCAACTCCGGTGCGCACCGCCGCCGATTGCCCGCACGATCGGGCGTGCTTGACCTGGCGCAGCCACGGCCGCTCCGCCATCAGGCGAAGCAGCTCCGCCTCGGTGCCATCGGTCGATCCGTCGTTGACATAGACAATCTCGAAGCTGCGGCCGGCGAGCGCCGCGGCGATCTCGGCCACCAGGGGCGCAATGTTGCCGGTCTCGTTCCGGACCGGAACGACGACGGAAACCGCGGGAATCGTGGGATTGGGCTCGCTCATCCTGTGGCGAGCTTCTAGGCAGAGACCAAGCGGCGAGCAACCGATTTGATGCGCCGCCACGACGGCCCCGGCAGCCTGTGCACGGCGCCGTCGGACCGGACCAAAAAACCGAGCCTGCGGGCCGCAAACCATTGGCGCACCAGCAGCGCACCCAAAGTTCCGACGATCGCGCCGGCGATCACGTCGCTTGGGTGGTGGGCCGCAACGATCACGCGGCTGAACGCGATCAGCACGGCATAGATCCACATCACCACCCGGGCCTGCGGCCAGATCGCGCCGATGGCGACGGCGGCGGCAAAGGCCGTGGTGGAGTGCCCGGACGGCATGCTGGCGTAGTCCGGCCGCCAGGCAAACAGCGTGTAGGCCCAGCTATCGTGACCGTCGACAAAGGGGCGCGCCCGGCCGATCAGCCGTTTGATCAGCGCCACGAATAAGCCGGGGACTGCGATGGCGGCGAACACGAATCCGAGCCGGGTCGCGACCGCAGCGAGCACGCCACGCTGGAGACGCGGCGCAGTCGGCCGGTCGATCACCGCAATCGCGAGCAGCAGGATCGCGGTCGGAAACAGAAACCATCCCGACAGGCCAAGCTCGGTGAAATTGTCGAAGAACACCACGACGATCCACGGCAGCGAACGCACGTTGCCGAGCGACCAGGCGTCGAGCAGAAACATGGCCGCCGCAACCACCAGGATCGCAGCGGCGGCGCTGAGCACCACGCGGCCGCGCGGAGGCCACGCGGGCCGGCGGGCGTCGGGGTTAGGCCGCCGCACCGCCGCCGCCAGTCCGGCCGCCAAATTGGTTCCGAACTGGCGCATTCGCGAAAGATTTGCAGGCGCGCTCGCGCCGAAGTTGCCGGCGGCGCTCACGGGAGACCTTCGGAACGGTACACCGCCATCGAAATCTGCCGGCCGATGGCGATATTGATGCCTTCGACCCGGGATACCGGCGCATAGCGCAGACCGATCGCCTCCGCCCGCCGCAGGAAGCTGCGTTCGTGGCGTCCTTCCACCAGCGCGAACCGGCACCCACCCTGCCGCAGGAAGTCCGCGGCGCCGGCGCCGTCGGTGAGTCGGGTCGTCGTGCCCGCGAGAAACACCAGGCTCGGCTCGTGATAGCCGGCCGATGCGGCAACCGGATTCGCGCAATCGGCCACGCGCACGATGCGGCCGAGAACGGCGCTCGGGAACAAGGCCTGGAGCGACGGCACGACAACGGCGTAGAGCGTGATCGCGATCAGGACCGAGGCCGCGACGCCGCGCAGCAGCGAGCGCTCGGCACCGTCGGCTTCATAGAGCCGCCAGGCGAACAATCCGAGGATCACCGCACCGGCGGCGAACGGCCAGGCCAGCAGACCGATCTGCCGGCCATAAATCATGAGGCCGGCGATGCCGCCGATAGCGAGGATGACAGGAAGCACGAACCACCAGCTCGCGCCGCGCACCAGCCACGGCACGCGCGACAGCACGCGCTGATCCACGATGCCCGCGATCAGGATGGCGATCGCCGGATAGAGCGGCAGGACGTAGTGCGGCAGCTTGGTCACCACCAGCTCGAACACGATCCATGCCGGAACGATCCAGGCGAGCAGGAATTTGGCGCCCTTCTCGCGCCGCGCCGCCCACACCGCCGGTGCCGCCATCGCCGCGAGCGTCGCGGCCGGCCAGAACGTCAGCCAGAACAGCACCAGGTAATAGCCAGGAGGTGCGCCGTGGGCTTCCTGAGAGCTTGCGACCTTGGCAAGCATGTCGTGGCCGAGCGATTCCGCAAAGAAGCTGTCGCCGGCGCGGCTGACGATGGCGAAGAACCAAGGCAGCACCAGCGCGACCATCCAGACCACGCCCGGCAGCGGCCGCAACGCGAGACACCAGCGCGCCGAGCGGTCGAGCATAAACAGCGTCGCCGCGGCGAGGCCGACGAACATCAGGATGAGCGGGCCTTTCAGCAGGACGCCAGCCGCGAGCGCGGTCCAGAAGATTGCCGGCAAGGTCCATCCGGCCGGCCCCGTCCGCTGCATCCTCGGATCGCCGAGATAGGCGCGCGCCATCACGCCCATGGCGGCGACGACGGTTGCAAGCAGCATGGCATCGGTCTTGGCGAGGCGCGCCTCGACCCCCAGCAGGATCGAGCTGGCCATCATCAGGCCTGCGAGCAACGCCGCGCGGCGGGAGACGAAGGCAAGCGCGGCCCAATAGGTCAGCAGCACCGCGCCGATGGCGCCAAGCAGCGAGGGAATGCGGTAGAGCCAGATTTTGGTCCGGGCGTTCGGCACGCCGAGCGTTTCGGCCACTTTGACCACGCCGGCCTGGAGCCAGTAGATGCCCACCGGCTTCTTGTAGCGAATCTCCTTCTGATAGCGGATGTCGATGTAGTCGCCGCTCTCGACCATCTGCTTGGTGGCCTGGGCGAACCGGGCTTCGTCGCGGTCGATCGGCGGAATCTGGAAGAAGCCCGGCAGGAACGCCAGCAGCGCCACCACCACCAGCACGGCCACCGCACGCGCATGCGAGGCGACGGCGAAATCCACCGCGCCCACCAACCCGTTGGCGGGCCAGGCAAATCGCTGGTCGTTGGCCGTCGTCGTCATGCCCTTACCCGAGAATGGCCGGACCATAGAGAAAACGCTCCGGGCGGGAAAGCGCCGCCGAAGTCGCATCCAAACCGGTGATACGCCTACAGAATTCCGCCAAATGCCGCCGGACTCCGGCGGCGTACTCAGGTCTTATACGACGGATCGCGCCGGTCCAGCATCCGCTTCAGCGCCGGCCATTCCATGGAACCGTGCGGGCGCTTCTTGCCCGAGGCGTCCGGCGACGGCGACGTGCTGAGCTGCGCATTCGACCGTGCGATCACTTCGTCCGGCGGCATGTTGATCTCGGAGTTGCACGCCATCGCCAGGAGCTGGGTCTGGCAGGCTCGCTCCAGGCGGTAGATGTTGTTGAACGCTTGGCCGATGGTCACGCCGCAGGCCAGCAGACCGTGATTGCGCAGGATCAGCACCTCGCTGTCGCCGAGGTTCTCGACCAGCCGCTTCTGCTCGTCCAGATCGACCACCACGCCTTCGAAATCATGATAGGCGACCTTGCCCCAGCGCATCGCGGTCTGGGTCAGCGGCAGCAATCCGCACTTGAGCACCGAGACCGCCATGCCGGCATTGGTGTGAGTGTGCAGCACGCATTGCACGTCGTGACGCGCGCCGTGAATTGCACCGTGGATCACGTAGCCCGGCAGGTTGACGCCGTATTGCGGATTGGCATTGGCGAGGATGTTGCCCTGCAGATCGATCTTGATCAGCGATGACGCGGTGATCTCCTCGTACATCATGCCGAACGGATTGATCAGGAAATGCTCCTCGCTGCCCGGCACCCGGGCCGAGATGTGGTTGAGGTGCAGATCGGTCATGCCGTAGAGGTCGACCAGCCGGTAGCAGGCGGCGAGATCGACGCGGGTTTCCCATTCCACGGGATCGATGTTCGCGGGCCGCGCGTTGGCGGTGTCGATCTTGGCAGCGGTGTTCATCGGGTTTTCTCCTGCGCCGGGCCGGACGGTATCATTGCGGCTGAATTTTCGCGTCGGTGATGACCTGACGCCAGCGCTCCAGATCGCTCTGGAAGATATTCTGCAAATCCTCCGGCGAGCCGGTGAGCGGATCGACATTGAGCTCCGCAAACCGCTTCTTCACCGCATCGGTTGCGACCGCCAGGGCGAGCTCCTTGTTCAACCGCATCACGATGTCACGCGGGGTCTTCGCGGGCACGACGATGCCATTCCATGAGGTCATCTTGTATTCCGGCACGCCGGCTTCGGCCGCTGTCGGCACGTTCGGCAGCGACGCGAGGCGCTTGTCGGACGAAACCGCGAGCGCGCGCAACGTGCCCGCCTGCACTTGCGCCACGACGCCGGGAAGCGTTTCGAACACCATCTGCACGTTGCCCGCGATCAGCGCGCCCACCAGTTCCCCAGTGGTGCGGAAGTGCACGGTCGGCACGTCCATTCCGGTGATCGATCTGAACCACAGCGCGTTGAGATGCTGCGCGCTGCCGGCGCTGATCACGCCGATGTTGAATTTCGCCGGGTCTTTCTTCGAGGCGTCGATCGCCTCCCGCAGCGTCTTGAACGGACTGTCCTTGCCGACCACGATGATGTAGTCGAATTTTCCGACCGGCGCGACCGGCGCCAAGTCCGTTGCCCAGTTGTACGGCAGCGATTTGAACATCGACGGCGCGATGGCGTTCTGCCCGCTCACCCACAGCATGGTGTGGCCGTCCGGAGCGGCTCGCGCTGCGGTCGACGCCGCGGTGGAACCGCCGGCGCCCGGCATGTTTTCGACGATGACCGGCTTGCCGAGCGTGGTGGACAATTGTTGCGCGAGCGCGCGCCCGGCCATGTCGCCAAGCCCACCGGCGCCGAAGCCGATGATCAGTCTCACCGGGCGGGATGGAAAGTCCTGCGCGGCCGCGCTCGCGAACAGACCCAGGCTGATTATGAAGGCCGCAAGCAGCCGCGATGCGATCGAGTTCAAGATTTCCCTCCAATTTTCCGGTTGATGTGCGCTCTTAGCGGCGCACCGGCGCGAACGGCGCGGGCGACATCAGCTTGCTCTCTTGCTTGATGAGATAGCCGGCTTCCGCGTTCATCTCGATATAGGCAAGCCATTCCGGGTCCTTGAACAGCGCAGTCCGCTTCTTGGTGCGGTCGGCAGCGTCCTCATAGACCCAGATATGGACGTAGGTGTTGACGTCACCGGTCTCGCTGACGAGCCATGCGAGCGGCTCGCCGAAATGGCGCTTTTGCGAAGCCAGGCCGTGCTTTTCATAAAGTGCGAGCTGCTTGCGCAGGGTCCCGACACGGACGGTATAGGTGCGGTGATCGATCAGCATTCCAGTGCTCTCGTTGGCTTTCGCCGCAAAGCTACAACGCCGGCACCCGGAATGATACCGGCCGTCCTGCCGCAGTTTTGCAAGCGAACGGCCTGCCGCGTGCCGTCTATCCGATTGGGAGAACGTCGATTTCGGCTTGGAGATCGCGGCGGGCGGAGCGCGCTGGCGCGGCTAAAATCGCTAAAATTCGGCGGTTCAAAATCACCAATTGTTAGCTGTGTCTCTTAAGCCGCTGGAACGAATTGATCGGTAGAAATACGACGTGTGGCAGTCACCGTTTGACACTTAAGGAAACCGCTATGAGCACTTTTGTGCGTTTGCTGAAAGACGAGTCCGGCGCGACCGCGATCGAATACGGTCTGATCGCCGCCGGCATCTCGGTCGCGATCATCGCTGTTGTGCAGGGCATGGGCTCCAAGCTCAAGACCACCTTCACCAGCGTCCAGAACGCGCTGAACTAAATAACGGCCGTCTTCGGTCTCATGACAAGGTCCCGGCGCAAGCCGGGACCTTGCTGCATTTGGGGCACGCCATCGGCCTAACGGGAAAACGGACTCGACGATCGCTCCACCGTTTCGCGATGGCGAGCGTCGATGCGGTCCTGACGCCGGCCCTCTATCTGCGCGACGCAATTGATGAAGGCGACCGAGTTGGGCTGGTGCCCCTGGGCGGCGCATCGTTCTTCATTGCGTTGGGCCAGTTGCTCGGAAGACGCGCAGCTTGCGAGAAGCGCGCCAAGCAGCAAGAGCGGAATTGATCGATAAAACACGGAAGTCATTGATACCCTCGCCATCTTAGTCTTTGCGCAGCCGGTGAAAATCCGGCGGCCCCTTAACAAGCCGCCGTTTGCCAAAACTCCAGCTCCGGCGTGTGACATCATGCGCAGAGCAGTGCCCCCTAAGGTGCTTTCGCTGGGCCGCTCGGAAGGCCGCGCCGCACCCACTTGAATGCAAACCAAGCCAAAAGTGCCGCTATCCAAGCCGCAAAACCAACGACGACGTGTTTGCCATAGTGTTCGATTAGCCGACGGTGGTACTCCGAATACAACTCATCGACTCGCCATCGAAAATAATCGTTTCTCTGCTCAAACTCGGACGTAACGGAATTTGTGGAATTACACAGTTCCACTCCACGATAGGTCGCACCGATAGGACCCAGCGGCGGTTTACGGGTAGAAAAGTCACATCTGTCACGAATTTCTTGTCGACTGCTTATCGTTCCAAAATAGCCCACATCCACGATTAGCCGCCCGTTAGGTGATCGTACGTCAATCTGAGAACCATCCGCTGAAAAGAAATAGGCGCTCGCGGGGTGGCTCGGGTGGGGCGCAAAATATGCCCAAGCAGACGTCGCAAAAAGAACGCAGACGAGCAAGCACGCCAAGGCTCTTTGTGCCCGTGTTTTCATCGCGCAAGGCTCTCATGCGCCGAGTGCGTCGGCAAGGCTTGTAAACACTAGGGTTTCGTTGCGACGCTTGACGTGGCACACGATCCGTTGCGCAAAGTCTTTGAAGTGCTGGCGACCCCGCCTGGATTCGAACCAGGGACCCTCAGCTTAGAAGGCTGATGCTCTATCCATCTGAGCTACGGGGTCGTGCGCCGTTCGTCGGACTTGTTTAGCCCGCCCGGCGACCGGAGAACAGAGCCGCGGCCCCTAACTCACAGCGCTCCCGGCCCTTAGCTCACCACCAGCCGGGAATGCTCGCTTTGGCCTTCGGTCAGGCCGCGCGCCTTCATCCAGTCGTAGGTCCGGCCGAACAGCGTCAGGTCGTAATAGTCGACGTGCTTGTAGCGCACGAACGCGCGCAGCAGTTCGTTGGGCTGCAACGCACCCTTGGCGTGCGCGGTGACGTGGTGGGCGTATTTGTAGAAATCCGCGTTGATCAAATCGACCGCGCGGTTTTCCGCCTCGTAGTAATCCTTGCGCCGCTCGTCGCTCAGGTCGGGGGAAACCACCTCGCCGCCGCGATAGAACGAGGCCGCGACGATGTGCGCGCCCTCCTTCAGCCCAAGGCTGATGAACGGCTCCATCACCGTGACGGCGCGATAGCTGCCGTCCTTGAGGCCGGCGTAGCGCATCTGCGGCAGCCGGCCATTGACGACCTTGACGTGCTCGGCGCCGATCGCGCTCTCGAGCATCTGCACCGTGGTGTAGTGCGAGCCGGTGAGCTCCTGCACAACGACCGGCACGTCGGCCATGTCGCGCGGCACCTGCAGCGCCTCGTCGAAGGTCAGGATCGCCTGTGCGGCGACCGATGCACGAAGCGCCGCGATGTTGCCACCGCGCTTGCCGCGCTCCAGCCGGTCGATGCTGGCCCATTCGCAGACGTTGTAGCTGTCGGCCGAACCGCAATCGAACTGCTGCTCCTTGAGCCGCGTCATGATCGGGTTTTCGGCATTGTCCTTTTCGCGGTCGGCGTAGCTCGCGGAGAAGCGGACATCGAGGCCGGCCTTGGCGAACAGCCCCTCCTCGATGCCGACGATCACCGGCAGATCGAAAACCGGGTTGTTCGGCGCGATCCTGATCAGCGGCTTGTCCTGGGCCATTTGTGTTCTCCATTTCCATTGGTGCAGCGAGGCTGCTTGGCCGCCGCTGGAATTCATGTCTGAATATATCACGCCAGCCCCAAGGCCTGCCATTCCCAGAAAGGCATGGCGGGGATGCGGCATAGCCACCTATTGCAGCTTGAAGCCGACCGCCTTCACCAGCGGAACCAGCCGCGCGCGCTCGGCATCGACGAATCGCTGCGCCTCCGCGGGCGTATCGAGCACCGCATCGAGCCCGGCGGCGGCCAGCTTGGCCTTGAACTCGGCGTTGCCCATCGCGGTCCGGTTGGCCTGCCCGATCCGGTCGATGATCGCCTGCGGCGTCGCCGCCGGAACGAACAGCCCGGTGAACAGCATGGCGACCAGGTTCGCCAGGGATTCCTTGCCCGCCGGAACGTCCGGCAGCACGTCGAGCCGCTTCTCGGTCAGCACCGCCACGATCCGGATCTTGCCGGTCTTGTGCAGCTCGATCACTTGATTCGTGATGTTGAGCACCATCATCGGGATGTGGCCGCTGACGAGATCGGAGATGCCGGGGCCCGCGCCACGATACGGCACGTGCGTCACGTCCGGCGTGTTCGCAAGCTGCTTGAACATCTCCCCGGCGAGATGCGTAAACGTGCCGGCGCCGGGCGAGCCGTAAGCCAGTTTGCCGGAGTTGGCTTTGATGTGGGCGACCAGTTCGCCGACCGTCTTGGCTGGCAGCGCAGGATGAACCGCGATCGAGACCGCCGAATTGGCCAGGATGGTGATGGTCTTGAATGCCACGGCCGGATCGTAGGGAGGACGCGGCATGATGGCGGGATTGAGCACCTGCGTGCTGGTGTTGCCGAGCAGCACGGTGTAGCCGTCCGGCTGGGCGCGCGCGACCTCGCTGGCGCCGAGCGTCCCGCCGCCGCCGGCGTGGTTTTCGACCACCACGGTGCCGAGCAGCGACTTCACCTGGTCGGCCCACAGACGGCCGGTGACGTCGACCACGCCGCCGGGCGCGAACGGCACGATCAGCCGGATCGGCCGCTCAGGATATGCCGATTGCGCCGACAGCGCCGACGGCACGGCCGATGCCGCCAGCGAAGCCAGGCCGAGCCGGATCACGTCACGTCGATTCATGTTCGTCTTTCCCATGGTGTCGCGCGAAAATAGGCGCTGCCGTGCGCGCCCGCAATTCTCGACGCGTGACGTGTGGTCGCGGGGAGAAATCGTCTACGGATAGCCGGGAAACGTGCCGTGCGATCCAAAACCCCAGTAATTTCGCAAGGTATCTTTCGGCCAGGTTTTCGGCCGCTGCGGCCGGTCCTGATGCCAGGGCCGCGGATCGAAATATCCGAGCGCCTCGTCCTTCATCTGGTCCATCTCGCAGAACAGCTCGACCCGGACGTCGTCGGAGTTGCGGTGATAGGCCGCGATGTTGTGGCCGATGATGTGGCGGCCCGGTCCCCACACCAGACGGACATCGTTCTTGGCGAGGAAGTCGTTCGACCTGTGAAGCTCAGCCCAGTCCGCAACCTCGAACGCGATGTGGTGGAGCTTCGGCGCCGTATCGATCACGAAATTGACGGTGTGATGATCGACGCCGCAGCGCAGAAACGCGAACGTATCGTCGCGCCAGTCCGAAACCCGGAAGCCGAGCACGTCGGTGTAGAACTTCACCACCTTCTGCACGTCTGGAACGCGATGGGCGACGTGACCGAGCTTGAGCGGCGTGACCACGGCCTGCTTGCCGTCGTCGTTGGCAAAGGCGTAGCCGGAATAGATTTCCAGCACCGTGTCCTTGATGTCGGTGAACACCAGCGCCTCTGCCACGCCGGGCGTAATGCCGCTGCGCTTCTCGCTCTTGATGCCGTGGCCCGAGAGCTCACGCGCGAACGCGCCGAGATCGGTGCCCGGCGCGGCTTGGAACGCCAGCCGCGTCAGGTCGACCGTATCGCTGCGTTCGAGCACGATCGCTTCCAACCCGGATCGGGTCGCAAGCACCGCGCGGTCCTTGCTTCGATCGGTCACGATCAGCCCCAGCGCATCGGAATAATACGCGAGCTGCCGTTCGATATCCGGAGTCGTGAACGTAGCGTGGCCGACGCGTCTGATATCGATCATTTCTGATGCGCCCGCACCTGGATCTTCAGCTCGCCGAGTTGGGGCAGGGATTTCAGGCTGATCCAGTCGCCGGGCTTGACCGGGCCCACGCCCTCCGGCGTGCCGGTGTAATAAAGATCGCCCGGATAGAGCGTGTAGAACTGCGAGGCGAATTCGATCAGCCGCGGAATGTCGAAGATCAGGAAGCTGGTGTTGCTGTCCTGACGCTTCTCCTCATTGACGTGGAGATTGAACGGCACGTCGGCCGGATTGGGCAACTCGTCGGCCGTGATCATCCAGGGACCGAGCACGGTGTAGCCGTCGATCGACTTGCGGAAACTCCGGTCTTCCGGGCCGCGCACCGTCATGTCGAGACCGAGCGAATAGCCGGCAATGTAGTCCCAGGCTTTTTCCTTCGGGATGTCGCTGCCCTGCTTGCCGATGATGATGACGAGCTCCGCCTCGTGGTCGTTGCGGCGGTCGGGAAAGCGCATCGGAATGCCTTCCGACGGCCCCACCAGCGAGGTGTTGGATTTCAGGAAGATGCCGGCCTTCTCGATGTCGGGCGAGAAGCGCGCGAGCCCCGGCACGGTGTCGCGAAACTGCTGCATCTCCTGCACGTGTTTGGCGTAGTTGGTGGGCGCAGCGAGGATTTTCGGCGGACGCGCCACGGGAGGGAGCAGCTTCACCTGGGAAATCGGCTTGCCGGGCGCAGCCTTCGCCATCGCCTCGAGTTTTGGACGCCATGTGGTCAGCGCAGCGACCACCGGATCGACCTTGGCGGTGTAGGGCGTCGACGCCCGGATTTCGGTCTGCGCGGCGGTGACGTCGTGGACCATATCCCCGATCACCACGCCCATGCGGTCGTCGTCGTAGCGGCATATCTTCATTGCATGTTCCCTAGATCATGAAGTCTTTGTTGTCGGTGGAGCCGAACAGCGCGGCGCCCCAGTTGCGGCCGGACGCGTCGAACTGGTTCGACACGTGCTGCCGCGCGGCGTTGATGTCGGCGAGAATACGGCCGAACGGCTGATCGGCAAACAGGCCAGCGGCGCCCGTGGTCTTGAACAGGCGCGCCGCGAACTGGCTGCAGCGCTCCGCCGCCAGCGCTGAATGGAACTTGTATTTCAGTCGCTCCTCGACCGGCGGCATCTCGCCGCGTGCCGCATAGGCTTCCATGTTACGGAAGTTGCGGTACAGGACGGTTTTCATCTCGTCGATCGCGGCTGCGGCCTCGGCGCAGGTGAGCTGGACCAGCGGGTCGTCCGACGCCATTCCGCCGTGCGCACGGTTGGTGCGTGACTTGCCGTAGGCCAGCACGGCGTCGAGCATCGCCTGCAACGCGCCGATCGACGCGTTCGATACCCCACGGAAGAACACTTGGCCGAACGGTAGCCGGTAGAGCTCCGATGTGTTGACTGCCTGCCCCGGACCTTTCCCGAGAAAATTGTCGTAGGCGCTTTGCGTGCGATAAGCCGGCACGAACACGTCCGTCACGACGATATCGTTGCTGCCGGTGGCCTTGAGGCCCGGCACATGCCAGGTATCCTCGATCTGATAATCGCTGCGCGGCAGCAGGAAGAAGCGCCGGTTGCCGCTGTCGCCCGGCGTTCCGGCTGTGGTGCCGCCGAGGATCGCCCAGGCGCAATGATCGCTGCCGCTGGAGTACTTCCACCGGCCGCTGAGACGGTATCCGCCGTCCACCGGCGTCGCCGCGCCGACCGGCATCAGCGACGAACACATCAGCGTGGTGTCGTCCCTGCCCCAGATTTCCTGCGCGACGCGGTCGTCGCAGATCGCCAGCAGCCAGGGATGCAGCCCGACCACGCCATAGACCCAGGCCACCGACATGTCGCCCTCGGCCAGCGTCATCTGGATATCGAAACAGGTCGGCACGTCCATTTCGTAGCCACCCCAGCGCCTGGGCTGCAGCACGCGGAAGAACCCCGCTGCCTGCAAGTCGGCGATGGTTTCCTTCGGAATGCAGCGCTCCCGCTCGCCCTGCGCAGCGCGCGCGGCAAGTTTGGGGATCATGGCCCGCGCGCGCGCGATCATCTCCCCCGGAGTGGGCGCGACGCTCGCAATCTTTGCCTGCGTTTGCATGGGGATTGGAGCCGCTTCGATTCGCGCGGTTCCTATTTCTCCAACTCCACTGTGTCGAAGTCGCCCGGCAGGACGATTTCCAGCACCTCGCAATCGTCGGAATAATCCAGAACCTTATGCTGGATTCTCGGCGGCTGGAGCCACGCGTCGCCGGCTTTCATGGTGTGCGTTCCGTGCCCGTCGCCGAACTCCGACTTCAGCCAGCCTTTGAGCACGTAGATCATCTGGAAGTCCACATCGTGAAAGTGGTTCTTGGAGACCACCTTGGGATCGCATGGCGGCAGGAAGCGAATGACATGCGCGATCGCCTGGCCGTGGGTGGCATCCTTCACGCCGAGATCGCGATAGCGCGCGTAGGTGCGCAGACCGTCGATCTTGAAGCCCTGCTCGCTGAAGCGGTGCACCATGAACTTCTGCTTCGGCCGCGCCTTAGCCGGAGCTGCACGCGCCTTGACCGGCGCGCTCCGGCGCACGGCGGCCTTTTTTGCCCGCACCCTCACGGTGCTTCGCGATTTGCTGGGTTTAGCGTTTCGCTGGGTTGCACGCTTGCTGGCCATGGTCTTCGCCTCCGGCATCGAAGTCATGCTGCCTTGGCGGTGGGCGATGGGCAAGTCATCTGCGCCCTTTTTCTGGCGGACCAACCATGCGATCACTGCCGGCTCGGGGGAGACATGAAAATGAAGGCGATCCGCTTCCACGAAGTCGGCGGCCCGGAAGTCCTGCGCTGGGAGGACGTGACGCTTGCCCCGCCCGGGCCGGGCGAGGTCCGCATCCGCAGCACCGCGGTCGCGATCAACTTCCGCGACATACTGGTGCGCCGCGGCCAGCATGCGATGAAGTCGCTGCCGTCGGGTATTGGCCTGGAAAGCGCGGGCGTGGTCGAGACTGCCGGTCCGGGCGTGAGCGAGTTCAAGCCCGGCGACCGCGTCGTCTGCGCCGCCGCTCCCGATTCCGCCTATGCCGAGGCGCGCAACATCCCGGCGGCGCGGGCGATCAAGCTGCCCGACGCCATCGACGAGCGCACCGCGGCGTCGATGATGATCCGGGGCATGACCGCGCGCTATCTCGTCCACGACACCTACAAGGTGAAAGCCGGCGACACGATCCTCGTGCACGCCGCGGCCGGCGGCGTCGGGCTGATCCTGGCGCAATGGGCCAAGCATCTCGGCGCAACGGTGATCGGCACTGTCGGCAGCGAAGACAAGATGGCAGTGGCGCGCGCCCATGGTTGCGACCACGTCTCGCTCTATGCGGATTTCGCCGACGACGTGCACGACATCACCGGCGGCAAGGGTGTGCCGGTGGTCTACGACTCGGTCGGCCGCACCACGTTCGAAGGCTCGCTGCGGTCGCTGGCGCGGCGCGGCACCCTCGCCTCCTATGGCGAAGCCTCCGGCGATCCAGATCCGGTGCCGCCGCGCCGGCTCGGACCGCTTGGCTCGGTATACCTGACCCATCCGAGCCTCGGCGATTACACCACCACGCGCGAGGAGTTGCTGGAAACGGCGAACGACCTGTTCGCAATGGTCTCGACCGGCAAGATCAAGATCGAGATCAACCACAGCTATCCGCTGCGCGAGGCCGCGCAGGCCCATCGCGACGTCGAAGAGCGCAAGACCACCGGATCGGTGGTGTTGATTCCTTAATTCTTCGCCGCGGTCTGCGACATGGTCTCGAACTGCGTCGCCTGTACGACCAGGCTGCCGATCATGCTCGCGACCGACACGCGGAACGGCGCCAGCATGCGAGTGCCCGCCACCGGCGCGAGCCAAAGCTCGATGTCGCGCCCTTCCGAGAGATATTTCACCAGCGTGCTGCTGGCCCGGTGTCCGGCTTGCGCCTGGAACGTCATCGCGCACACCACCGCCGAGCCCGCGTAGCCCTTCTCTGCCTTCACGCGCTCCATGCGCTTGAACGACAGCTTGAGATCGTAACGGCGGCGGCCGTCGAACACCGGCAGGGTGCGCTGACAGGCTTCGGGAGCAGCCACGTCATAGGCGCCGGTGATCGGCACCAGCATCGCGCTCAGCGGATCGAGCACGCCCTGGCGGTGCGCGGCTGTGAGCGGCACCCGGTCTGAAGCCGGCGGCACGGCTTCGGCCGCCTGCTCCTTCGCCACGCCATTGTCGAAGGCCATCGTGGTCTGGGCCTTGTCGCCTTCGCGCGTCACGCTTGAGATGAATGCCGCAGGCGCCGGCCGGCCATCCTTGAAGATGCCGCGGGCGCTGACGCTGCCTTCGCCATCGAACAGCACGCTGAACATGCCGCTGGCGCGGCCGCTCGCCGACGTCGTGTACTGGCCGCTGCCAATGTCGACGCTCCAGGCGGCCTTGCCGATTGAGATCCCGGTCATCGAGATGGTGTAGCGCGCTTCGAGCTTGCCCTGGGCGTGCGCCGGTCCCGCTATGAACGCGGCGAGAATAGCAGCGGCGGTAAATGGGCGAATGGCGAAACCGATGGACGACACGCGGCAGCCTCCGATCATGACAACGATTTTCGGTACACAGATGATTTCTGCGCGAATCGTGTCCGCGGCGTGGCAGAGGTAGGCTCGGCACGCGTTCAGGTTAATGTCGCTGTGGAATATTAATGGCCGTTCGCAAATGCTCTTTCGGGACGAATAGCGAGACATCCGGCTGCTTTCACAGCCGTAGAGGACCAAACCGATGGCCGACCGCCCTACCCGCCGCACGTTCCGGGCGGCTTTGCAGCCTGGCGCTGCGATCATCCTGCCGGGCGTCGCCAACGCGCTGGCCGCGCGGATCGTGGCCGATTGCGGCTTTACCGCCGCCTACGTCACCGGCGCAGGTATCGCCAACACCCACCTCGGCATTCCGGACAACGGCCTGGTCACGCTGACCGAGTTGGTCGATCACGTCGCCGCGATCCGCGATGTGTTTCCGGGTCCATTGATGGTCGATGCCGACACCGGCTTCGGCAACGCGCTCAACATGCGGCGCACCATCCGGATGTTGGAGCGCGCCGGCGCGGATGCGATCCAGATCGAAGACCAGGTGTTCCCGAAGCGCTGCGGCCACTTCGAAGGCAAGCAGGTTGTTCCAGCTTCCGAGATGGTCGGCAAGATCAAGGCCGCGGTCGATGCCCGCACCGATCCCGACCTGATGATCGTGGCGCGCACCGACGCGATCGCGATCGAGGGCTTTGCCGCCGCGATGGACCGCATCGCGGCGTTCCGCGAAGCCGGCGCCGATATCGGATTCGTCGAGGCGCCGACCACGCCCAAGCAGATCGCCGAGATCGCCCGCCTGCCCTGGCCGCAGATCGTCAACATCGTGATCGGCGGCAAGACCCCCGAGTTGCCCAACGACAAGCTCAAGGAATTGGGGTTCGCAGGCGTGCTCTATGCCAACGCGGTATTGCAGGCCGCTGTGCTCGGAATGCAGCGCGCGCTCTCGCACTTGAAACAGAATGGCCGGATGGGGAATGCTGACAATCTGCTGGCGAGCTTCGCCGAGCGCCAGCGTCTGGTCGACATCGGCGCGTTCCAGGAGATGGAACGCAAGTACAGCTAAGTCTCCGTCATTCCGGGACGCGCGTTAGCACGAACCCGGAATTGACGGCCGAGAGTTGCCCTATTGCGGCTGGTGGCCCGCGGCCTTGACGATCCGCTCGGCGGTCTTGCGGTCCTCGCGGATGAAGCGCACGAACTCGTCGTGCTTCATGCCGAGAGGCTCGATCGCGCGCGCCGTAAATATCCGCTGCCGGAAGCCGGGCTCCTCCATGATGCGCCCGATCGCGTCGGCGAGCTTGTCCTTGATCGCCTTCGGCGTTCCGACCGGCACGAAAAGGCCAAACCAGGACGACGGAATCTGCTCGCCGCCGCGAGCCTCCACGAACGTGGGAGCGTCCGGAAACAGCGGCGATCGCTTTTCGCTGTTGACCGCAATCAGGTTGATCAGACCGGCCTGAAGTTGCGGCACCATGTTGGACAGCGCCATCAGCCCGATCGGGGTCGACCCGGCAAGGACCGCGTTCACCAGTTCGCCGCCGCCGCGGAACGGCACCCTGACGATGTCGGCGCCGGTGTCCTGCTTGAGCTTTTCCATGAAATGGGCGAGCTGGAACGAGAACGTGCCGTAGCTTAGCGTTCCGGGCTTGCTCTTCGAGAGCGCCACCATCTCGGGAACCGTCTTCACCTTCAGCGAACTGTTGGCGACCATCGACAGCGTGTTGAAGCACAGCGCAATGACCGGATCGAGATCCTTGTCCGGATCGAACGACATCCGGCTGAACAGGAACTGGTTGTAGACCATAGGCTCGCTGGACAGGACGCAGATGGTGTAGCCGTCTGGAGCCGCCTCGATGCAGGCTCGCGTTCCGATGTTCTCATTGCCGCCGGGCCGATTCTCCACGATCACAGTCTGACCCAGCGACTTGCGCAATTCTTCCGCGAGCGAGCGGCTGAGAACGTCGCCACCGCCGCCGGCGGCAAGCGCCACGATCAATCGCATGGAGCGCGCCGGATACTCCTGGGCGACAGCAGGCGCGAAGCAACCGAGCCAGGCCACGACGGCGGCCATAATCGGCATGGTTTTCCGGTGCATCACGCGCCTCCCCATTTATATTCCTTATCGTCAATGGTAGGTCAGGCCATGCCGCAGAGTAAAGGCGACGGCGCCTGGCGGCTGATCGTGCGCAACAAGACGTGCCACCATGACCATACATACGCCGGTTCTGATCGTCGGCGCCGGACCGGTCGGCTCGGCGCTCGCGGGCGAGCTCGGCTGGCGCGGCGTGCCGTGCACGTTGATCGAGCGTACCGATGGCTCGATCGAGCAGCCGAAGATGGACCTGGTCGGCGTGCGCACCATGGAGTTCTGCCGGCGCTGGGGCATCCTCGACTGGGTGCGCGACGCGCCCTATCCGCTCGACTACCCGCAGGACTACGTCTACGTCACCGGCCTGAACGGCTACGAGTTCGCCCGCGAGCCGTTCCCCGGCCGCGGTTTCGAGGCCTGTCCGCCGGAGAGCCCGCAGAAGCGCGAGCGCGTGCCGCAGGACATGTTCGATCCGATCCTGCAGCGGTTCGCGCTGAGCTTTCCGCACGTCACGCTGCGCTACAACGCCGAACTGGTCTCGCTTGAGGAGTCGGCGGACGGCGTGCGCGCTACGGTGAAGGACGGCGTCCACGGCACGACCGAAACCATTGCCGCAGATTACCTGGTCGGTACCGACGGCGGCGCGAGCACCGTTCGCGAATGCCTCGGCATCGGCATGAACGGCAACCCGGCGCTGACCTATACGACCAACGTAATGTTCCGCTGCAAGGACTTCGACACGCTGCACGACAAGGGCAAAGCCTACCGTTTCATCTTCATCGGTCCCGACGGTGTGTGGCTGACCATCGTCGCGGTCAACGGCGGCGACCGCTTCCGCATGTCGATCGTGGGTACGCCGGAGAAGATCAACCACAGCGAAGCTGACATCCGCGCCGCCCTCGCTCGCGCGATGGGCCGCGAATTCGACTACGAGATTCTTTCCGTCATGCGCTGGGTCCGGCGTGAACTGGTCGCCGACCGTTACGGCACCGCTCGCATCTTCCTCGCCGGCGACGCGGCGCATTTGATGTCGCCGACCGGCGGCTTCGGCATGAACACCGGCATCGGCGATGCAGTCGACCTCGGCTG
Source organism: Rhodoplanes serenus (assembly GCA_945897515.1). GTDB lineage: Bacteria > Pseudomonadota > Alphaproteobacteria > Rhizobiales > Xanthobacteraceae > Z2-YC6860. The sequence continues at coordinate 48,436 of CAMDFO010000021.1, forward strand.
GAAGCTCGAAGCCGCCGTCAAAGGCTGGGGTGGTCACGAGTTGCTCGCCAGCTACGAGGCCGAGCGCCGCCCGGTTGGCCTGCGCAACGTCGCCGAGGCCAGCCGCAATCTCGGCCGCATGCTGGCGACGCGCCAGCGCCTGCCGCCCCCGGAAGCGTTCGAGCCCGGTCCGGCCGGCGACGCCGCGCGCAAGGAGTACGGCGACTGGTTCGCTAGCATCATGCGGCTGGAATGGTTCGCCAACGGCGTGATGCTGGGTTACCGCTACGACAATTCGCCGATCGTCTGGCCGGACGGCACGCCGGTCCCGCCCGATCCGTCCCATCCCTACACGCAAACCGCGCGCCCGGGTGCGCGCGCGCCGCATGTCGATCTCGCCGACGGCCGCTCCACCCTCGACCTGTTCGGGCGCGGCTTCACGCTGCTTCGTCTCGGCGCAAATCCGCCGTCGGGGACGCGGATCGAGCAGGCGGCTGCGCAGTGGCACGTGCCGCTTTCGACCGTCACCCTCCCCGATCCCGAAGTGCTTGCGGCCTACCAACGCCGCCTCGTGCTGGTCCGCCCCGACGGCCACGTCGCCTGGCGCGCCGACGCCGAACCGGCGGACGCCGTCGCGCTCATCGACACCGTGCGCGGAAACGCCAACACTATCCAACGACAACAGGCAGGACAGACGTCATGACCGATCCATTGCGCGAGAAGCTGATCAACGCCGGCCGCGTGCTGGTTGACGAAGGCCAGGGCGATTACGTCTGGGGGCACATCTCGGCGCGCCTGCCGGACGATCCCAACCGCTTCCTGATGAAGCCGGGCTGCGTCGGCATCGAGGAGATGACGCAGGACAACATCATCACGGTGGACATCGAAGGTGACAAGGTCGCGGGTCCATGGCCGCGCCACAACGAAGTCTACATCCATTCCGAGGTGATGCGGGCGCGGCCCGACATCAACTCCGTGCTGCACACCCACCCGGAACATGCCATCGCGTTTTCCTCGCTGGGCAAGCCGCTCGCGGCGATGAGCAATGACGGGACGATGTTCTCGGCCGGCGTGCCGGTGTTCTCCGAGACCACCGATCTGATCACCGACCAGCCGCGCGGCAAGGCGGTGGCGAAATGCCTCGGCCAGTACAACGCCCTGATCCTGCGCAACCATGGCATCGTCACCGCCGGCCGCACCGTGGAGGAAGCGGTGTTCCTTGCGATCAAGCTGGAGCGCGCCTGCCGGATTCAAATGCTCGCCGAGTCTGCCGGTGGACCGAAGCTGTTCGTTAAGGAGGAAGAACTCGCCGACAAGCGCAAGCGCACCAACCGCGGCGACTCGCAGAGCAATGCCTTCAGCTATCTGGTGCGGCGCTGGCACCTGCGCTGCGGCTGCGAGGTGCCGAAAGAATACCGCGCCGATCTCGAAAACTTCGACCGCACCGGCTACAAGGGCTGAGCATGTCCGACCTCGTCGAGCGTCTGCTGGCGGCGATGACGCTGCAGGAGAAGCTCGGCCAGCTCAACATGATCGACGCTGCGCTGCCGACGCATGCGCCGGACGAGATGACGCGTCAGGTCTGCGCCGGATTGATCGGCAGCGTGCTCAACGTCTATGGCGCAGGGACCACGAACCCGCTGCAGCAACTCGCGCTGGAGCAGAGCCGGCTGCGCATCCCGCTGATCTTCGGCTTCGACGTGCTGCACGGCCATCGCACGATCTGTCCGATCCCGCTGGCGGAGGCTTGCGCCTTCGACCCGCCGCTCTGGGAGCGCACCGCTCGCATCGCGATGGATGAGGCCGGGCGCGACGGGATCACGCTGAACTTCGCGCCCATGCTCGACGTCTGCCGCGACCCGCGCTGGGGCCGGATCGCGGAAGGTCCCGGCGAGGATGCTTTGGTGGCGAGCCGCTACGCCGAGGCCAAGGTGCGGGGCTTCCAAGGCGCAGACCTCGCGGCACGGGAGAACATGGCGGCAACGGCGAAACATTTCGTGGCCTACGGAGCCCCGGCCGGCGGGCGCGACTACGGCTCCGCCGACATATCGGAGCGTGAGCTTGCCGAGGTCTACCTGCCACCGTTCGAAGCGGCGGTGAAGGCCGGCGTCGCCGCCATCATGCCGTCGTTCAACGACCTCGCCGGCATTCCGATGACCGCGCACGGCGCTCTTCTCAAGGACTTGGTGCGCGGTCGTTGGGGCTTCGAGGGCGTGCTGGTGAGCGACTACAACGCCGTCGGCGAGCTGATCGCACACGGCGTTGCCGAAGATTTGGCCGAAGCCGCCGCGCTGGCGCTCGCCGCAGGCATCGATATCGACATGCAGGATCAAGCCTATCTGCTCGGCCTGCCCGCAGCGCTGGACCGCGGACTTGCGTCCGTCGCCGATATCGATCGCGCGGTGCGCCGCGTGCTGACGCTGAAGCAACGGCTCGGCCTGTTCGACGATCCGTACCGGCGCGTTGCAGCCCCGCCGCTCTCTCTCGACACGCTTGCGCAGTATGCCGAGGTCGCACGCGACGCCGGCCGGCGTTCGATCGTGCTGCTCAAGAACGAGCGCGGCGCGTTGCCGCTCAAGCCGGGAGCACAACGCATCGCACTGATCGGCCCGCTCGGCGACGCGCCGCTTGAAATGTTCGGCTGCTGGTTCGCCGCGGCCGGACTGGAGGCCGCCAGCATTCTGGATGGTCTGCGGGCCGCTTTGCCGCAGGCTGACATAAGCCATGTGCCGGGTGTCACCGTCGACGGTGACGACCAGGGCGGGATTGCCGAGGCGGCCGCCGCCGCGCACGATGCCGACACGGTTATTTTGTCTCTTGGCGAATCCAAGGACATGACCGGCGAGGCGCACAGCCGCGGACACATCGACCTGCCGGGGTGTCAGCGCGCGCTGGCCGAGGCCGTGCTGGCACTCGGCAAGCCTACAATCGCAATCCTGACCCACGGCCGGCCGCTGGCCTTGCCCTGGCTTTTCGAGCGCGCCGACGCCGTGCTGGCGACCTGGCAGCTCGGCTCGCAGGCCGGTCACGCCATCGCCGAGGTGTTGACCGGCGCGTGGAATCCGAGCGGCCGGCTGGCGATCACGTGGCCCCTCGACGGCGGCCAGATTCCGATTTTCCATTCGCATCGCCCGACCGGCCGGCCCGGACATAACGACGTGTTCTATTCCAACCGTTACACCGACATGCCGGTCGAGCCGCAATTCCCCTTCGGCTTCGGGCTGTCCTACACGCGCTTCCGCCTCGGCTCGGTGACAGCGACGCCGGAATTCGCGCCCGGCGAAACCGTCACGGTTCTGGCCGAGGTGACCAACGAAGGAGCGCTGGAGGGCGAGGAAACCGTATTCCTGTTCCTGCGCGATCCGGTGGCAAGCATCGCCCGGCCGGTGCTCGAACTGAAAGGATTCGCCAAGGTCACGCTCGCCGTGGGCGAGCGACAAACGGTGCGCTTTATTTTGCAGGGCGACGACTTCGCATTGCTGGACAGGAATATGCGGCCACGCGTCGAGCCGGGCGCGTTCGAAATTCTCGTCGGCCCCTGTGCCGACCGCTCGCGGCTCAGCTCGGTAACGGTCCGTTGCCAGTCCGCGTAAGGCTATGCCGCTTCCTTGAACGCCTGTTCCCGCGTTTTGCGGAACACCGGCAGGACCACAAGCAGCAGTAGCGCCGCCGCCATCAGCAGCAGCACCGCGCTGATCGGCCGCTGCACGAACACCAGCGGATCGCCGTGCGACAACAGCATCGCGCGGCGCAGGTTCTCCTCCATCAGCGGCCCGAGGATGAAGCCGAGCACCAGCGGCGCCGGCTCGCAGCCGAGCTTGTAGAACACGTAACCCATCAGCCCGAACAGCGCCGCCAATCCCACCTCAAACCCGGAATTGTTCAGGCTGTAGACCCCGATCGCGCAGAACAACAGGATCGAGGGAAACAGCAGCCGGTATGGCACTTTCAAGAGCCGCACCCAGATGCCGATCATCGGCAGGTTGATGATCACCAGCATGACATTGCCGAGCCACATGCTGGTGATGACGCCCCAGAACAATTCCGGCTGCTGGGTCATCACCTGCGGGCCGGGTGAGATGCCCTGGATCATCATGGCGCCGATCATCAGCGCCATCACCGGATTGCCCGGAATGCCGAGCGTGAGCAGCGGAATAAACGAGGTCTGCGCGCCGGCATTGTTGGCGGACTCCGGGGCGGCCACGCCCTCGACCGCGCCCTTGCCGAACCGAGAGGGATCTCTCGATATCTTCTTCTCGAAAGCATAGGCGCCGAACGACGCCAGCAGCGCACCCCCGCCCGGAAGCACGCCCAGGATCGCGCCGATCGTTGTGCCGCGCAGCGTCGCGGGCCAGGCCAGCCGGAACTCCTCGCGCGTCGGCATCAACGTGCCGATCGAGGGATCGATCTGCCGGCGGTCCCGCTTTTCCAGGTTGGCCAAAATCTCCGCGAGGCCGAACAGTCCCATCGCCACAACGACGAAACCGATGCCGTCGCCCAGCATCGGTACATCGAAGGTGAAGCGCTCGGCCCCGGAATTGATGTCGGTGCCGATAAGCCCAAGCAGCAGGCCGAGGAACACCATCGCCACCGCTTTGAGCAGCGATCCGTGCGCCAGCACGATCGAGCCGACCAGTCCGAGAACCATCAGCGAGAAGTATTCCGCCGCGAGAAATTTCAGCGCCAGCCGCGACAGCGGCGGGCTTGCGATTGCGATCAGCAGCGTCGCCATCGTGCCGGCGAACAGCGAGGCCAGCGCCGCGATCGCAAGCGCTGCCCCTGCCCGGCCCTTACGAGCCATCTGGTAGCCATCGAGGCAGGTGACCACCGAGGACGATTCACCCGGCATGTTGACGAGGATTGCGGTGGTCGAACCGCCGTATTGGGCGCCGTAGTAGATGCCGGCGAGCATGATCAGCGCCGGCACCGGCGAAAGATAGAACGTGGCCGGCAGCAGCATGGCGACCGTCGCCGGCGGGCCGATCCCCGGCAGCACGCCGATCAGCGTGCCGACCAGGACGCCGAGGAAGCAGAACAGGATGTTCTGCAGCGTGAGCGAGACGCTGAAGCCGAAGACGAGGTTGTCCAGAAGCTCCATGCTCAGACCAGAAACGGCGGCCAGATCGCCAGCGGCAGATTCAGCCCATAGATGAACAGCACCACCGCACCGAGCGCCAACCCGGCAGCCAGGAACAGAACCTCGACCGGGCGGAACTCCGGTCCTCCGAGCGCCCCGATCGTCACGATCGCAAAGGTCGCGACCAGGAGGCCGGCGGGCTCCAGCAGAAAGGCAAAGGCGAGCACCGCGGCCGAGACCATGAGCAGCGGCCGCCAGTGCCAGCGCTCGACCTTCTCACCGGCGACGATGATGCCTTTGATCGTGATCAGGGCGCCGAGGATCAGCAGCCCCCAGCACAACAGCCGCGGCATGTAGCCCGGCCCCATGCGCAGCGCCGAACCCGCCGGATAGCTCTGACCGAGCCACAGGCCGGCGAGACCCCAGCCCGCGAACATCAGGCCCGCAACGAAATCTTGATTGATGCGAAGCCTATGCATCGCCGACACCCTCAACGCCGAGCCGCGCCCGCTTGGTGCGGGACTTGATCAATCGGCCTTCGCGCCCACGTCCCTCACGACCTTACCGTACTTTTCGTGATCGTGACGGATCAGCGCGACGAACTCCGCGGGCGTCGTGATCAGCGGCTGGAGCGCGCCGGTGACGTTGAGCTTTTCCGCGAGGTCGCGCTGCGAAAGCGCCTTGTTCACCTCATCGCGCAGGCGGGCCAGGACCGGTTCCGGCGTGCCGGCGGGCGCGAACAGCCCGAGCCAGATCGTGACCTCATAGCCGGGATAAAACTCGCCGACGGTCGGGATGTCGGGGAACAGCGGAGAGCGTGTCTTCCCGGTGGTCGCAAGCCCGCGCAGCTTGCCGGCCCGGAGCAGGCCGGCGTTGGAAGCGCCCGCGAGCACGACCATCGTCTCGCCGGCCACGGTGGCGTTGCCGGCCGGCCCGCCGCCCCGATAGGGCACGTGGGTCAGGTCGATGCCGGCGCGCTGCTTGAACATCTCCATTCCGAGATGGTGCTGGCTGCCGTTGCCGCCCGAAGCGAAGGGTATCGCCGGTTTGGTCTTCTTTGCGAGCTCGACGAACTCGGGAAGCGTCTTTGCCTGCACCGACGGATTAACCGACAGAAAGAACTGGTTGCTGGCGATGCTCGCCACCGGAGCAACGTCCTTCAGCGTGTCGAACGGCATCTTGGCGTAGATGTGCGGATTGATCACGATCAGGCTGTCGCCGGCCAGCATCAGAGTGTAACCGTCGGGCGCGGCCTTCGCCATCGCGTCACCTGCGACATTGCCGTTGGCGCCGGGTTTGTTGTCGATCACCACCGGCTGACCGACCGACTCCGACATTTTCTGCGCAATCAGCCGTGCCGCGATGTCCGGCGCGCCTCCGGGCGGGATCGACACCAGGATCTTGATCGGCCGGCTGGGATATTGCTGCGCGAACGACGCCGTCGCGAACACCGACAGAAACGCCAACGCCGCAACCCGCATCCATTGCATCGCCATCGCTGTCACTCCCTGGTTTGATCGACGTTTCTTGGTCTACGCCGTTCAGCGTACCACCGAATCCGTGGCTGGGAACGGGTCGAGCTTGCGACCAAATGTGCTTTCGGAATAGCGTCCGATCCGACATCCGAACGGACATCTCTAGGGAGAATTGGCATGGCACTCCAGGTACGGCGCGTGATCACCGGACACGACGCCAACGGCAAGGCGATCGTGAAGATCGACGAGGTCATGAAGAACGTCGGCTCCAGCCGCCCGGGCGCAAGCTCAGCGGTGATCTGGACCACCAACACCGCGCCGGTGAACAACGACGGCCAGGACGACACCGCCGCGCGCAAGGTCGGCACCACGCTGGCCGGCGGCACCGTGTTCCGCGTGGTCGAGTTCGGCCCGGGCGTGTCGCCGCGGAACCACCGCACCGATTCCATCGACTACGCCGTGGTGATGTCCGGCCAGATCGACATGGACCTCGACGGCACCGTGGTCACGATCAAACAGGGCGACGTGCTGGTGCAGCGCGGCACGATCCACAACTGGATCAACCGCTACAACGAGCCCTGCGTGATCGCATTCGCGCTGATCGACGCCAAGCCGGTCGAAGTCGGCGGCAAGCGGCTCGACGCGGACGGCTAAACCGCACGCGCGTCGATCACCTCACTTCGCCAGCATCACGATCGCTTCGACCTCGTAGAGCGCACCGTCGCGCGCCAGCGCCGGAACGCCGATGGTGGTGCTGGCAGGCGGCTCCTTGGTGTTGACGTATCGGTCCCGCACCTCGCGATAGGCCGGCAGGTTCGCCGTGATATCGACCAGGTAGTTGTTGAGCTTGACCACGTCATCGAAGGTTGCGCCGACCGCCGCGAGCGCCGCCTTGAGGTTTTCGAACGCCTGCACCGCCTGGGCGCGGAAGTCGCCGGCGCTGGAACCATCCGGCTTGAGGCCGAGCTGGCCCGCGATATAGACGATCCGGCCGGGGCCAGTGATCTCGACCACATGCGAATAGCCGCCCGGCTTCGCAATGGCCGCGGGATTCATGAAGCGCATATTGGATGGCATGGGATGGCCGCCGATGAATGACGCCACCCGGTGCGGCGCCTTGCGGCAGGAGTATAGCCGCCGGCGCGCGCCTTCCGGCAACCCATAATTAACCACTTTGGATCAGTTTCGGTGATGATGGATCAGGCGCACCTGCGTCCGGCCATCGCCGGCGTCATCATGTCTGCAGTGCAAGCCATCCCCCCGACACAAACTGACGCCCCGGCAGAACCGAGCGTCCCGCCGCCGCAGGGCGCACGCCGTACGCCGCTCACCTTCATCGTCGACGAGGAAAGCACGATCCGGCATTTCGTGTCGTTGATCCTGCAAGGCTCCGGCGTCGATACGATGGAATTCTCCGACGGAGCCGCATTCCGGAAGGCGCGTCTCACGCGGCCGCCGGACCTGATCTTTCTCAACGTCAATCTGGAAGCCCAGGACGCAATTCAGACCATCGAAGCGCTCGGCAAGATCGGATTCACCGGCGCCGTGCAGTTGATGAGCAAGCGCGGCTCGGCGGTGCTGGAGAACGTCAAGCAGATCGGCGAGCAGAACAAGATCACCATGCTGCCGGTTTTAAAGAAGCCGTTTGAGACCTCCGCGATCCAGAAGATCATCCTGGAGCGGAAGCTCGGCAATCCGCCGCCGGTCGCCGCACGGGTCGGTCTCGACGAGGCGCTGAAGAACAACTGGATCGAATTCTTCTATCAGCCGAAAATCGACATTCGGAGAAAGCAGCTTGCCGGCGCCGAAGCCTTCGCCCGCGCGCGCCATCCGCTGCACGGCATCCTGGCGCCCGGGAGCTTCATGCCGGGGGCCGACGACGCAGCCCTTCTGGCATTGGCCGAGCACGGGCTGGTGAGCGCGCTCAAGGCGGGGCTCGCCTTCTCCAAGCTCGGCGTTCATCTGCGGATCGCGGTCAATGTCTCCGTCAACGCGCTCGAGAAGCTGCCGGTAGGCGACATCGTGCGTGCGCATCGTCCAAGCATCAAAGACTGGCCGGGGCTCATCATCGACGTCACCGAAGAGCAGATCGTGACCGAGATCGGGCTGGCCAACGACATGGCCAAAAAGCTGGCCGAGCACAACGTCAAGCTTGCCATCGACGATTTCGGGCGCGGCTTCGCCGCCCTGACCAAGCTCAAGAGCGTTCCGTTTGCCGAGATGAAGCTCGACCGTTCCTTCGTCGTCGATTGCGGAACCGACAAGACCAACGCGCCGATCTGCAAAACCGTCATCGACCTCGCACACAGCTTCGGCAGCCTCGCGGTCGGCATCGGCCTGGAAAAGGCTTCCGATGTGATGGCACTGATCAGCATGGGCTGCGATCTCGGCCAGGGCTTCCTGCTGGGCCAGCCGATGGAAGAAGAACGATTTGTCGCACTGCTCAAGCAGCGCGCCACCGTGCGCGCCGCGCCGGTTCCCATTCCTCCACCCCATCCGGCCATGAAACGGGCCTGAGGCGGGCCTCAGGCCGGCGTTGACCCGAACCGGCCGGCGTGCGATTCACTGCCCACTCGGGGCATAGCGCAGTCCGGTAGCGCACCTGCTTTGGGAGCAGGGGGTCGCAAGTTCGAATCTTGCTGCCCCGACCATTCGCCTTCGCTTGCGCTACGGCGTGACGACGGAAAACTTGGGCCAGGCTGATCATGACCGCACGCATCTACAGGCCGGCGAAAACCGCGATGCAGTCCGGCCATGCCAAAACCAAGGAATGGGTTCTGGACTACGAACCGGAAGAGCCGCGGGTGGTCGAGTCGCTGATGGGCTGGACCAGCTCGGGCGACATGAAGCAGCAGCTCAGCCTTCGCTTTGCGACCAAGGACGAGGCGGTCGCCTATTGCGAGCGCCACGGCATTCCCTGCCAGGTGTTCGAGGAAAAGCCGCCGGTCCGCCGACTGCAATCCTACGCCGACAATTTCGCCTACACGCGGCGCGGCGCCTGGACGCATTAAGCAACGCAAGCTGCAGTCGCTGCATCCTCGTCGAACAGGCTCACCGCGCGCTCGAACGGCATCGGCCGCCCGAGGAAATAGCCTTGCGCCATCTCGACTCCAAGGCCTTGCAACGTGGCGAGCTCGGACGCGGTTTCGACGCCTTCGGCGATAATCCGGCTACCGGTGTCGCGCGCAAAGCCGATCAGCGCGGACGCCAGCGCCCGGCGAGCCGGATCGAGGTCTATGTTTCGCGTCAGTCCCATGTCGAGTTTGATCAGGTCGGGCTGCAAATGCAGAATGTGTTGCAGGCTGGAATATCCCGCACCGGCATCGTCCACCGCGAGCCGCATGCCGCGGCTCCGTAGCGGCTGTAATGCGGCAAGCAAGGCGGCATAGTCTGCGACGTGGGCGTGTTCGGTAATCTCCAGAACGATCCGGTCCGCCGGAAATCCCGCCAAGGCGCTTGACATGTCGCTGCTCAGGATCGTCTCCGGCGATGCATTCACGGCGAGATAGATATCCGGCGGCAGCGAGGACAGGGCGGACAGGGCCATTCGGATCGCGGCAAGCTCGATCATGATGCCGAGCCCCGCTTCGGCGGCTTCGGTGAACCATTTGTCCGGCGAGCGAGGCGGGACGGCCGAGAAGCGAGCCAGGCATTCCAGACCGACAGGACGCCGGGATGCCACATGCCAGATCGGCTGGTGCACGATCGAAAGCTGGTTTTCCTCGATCACGGTCCGGATGCGGACCCGCCTGTCCTCAGCCGCCTTCGCCGCATCGCGCTCGCGGTTGATCTCGAACGCCGCGAGATCGGCAAACGCCTTCATCATCTGCAAATCGCGCATGTGCAGCGAATGATCGGCTTCCACACCAAGACAGCAGAACATTCCATAGGGGGTGCCATCCGCCAGCCGGATCGGCACGCTCATGTGCTTACCGATGGGAACGGCCTTGGTGATCGGGAGCGCCATCGCGATCGGCTCGGCGGCCGTGTCCGGCATGAGTTCCGGCAGCCGGCCCGCGAGGATATGACGGCAATAGACGTCATCCAGGGACTGCGAGTCGCCGGCCTTGATCAGAGCTTCCAGGCCCGGCGCATCGACCTCCCGGAATACCGAGCGATTGTCGACGAATTCCGAAACATAGGCCACCTGCATTCCGAGATGAGACCGGATAGCCTGCAAGGCGCGCTTGACGACGTTATCGGCGTGGGCGCCCTCGCCTGCCGCCGCGATCAGACTGTGCAGAGCGTCGTTGCCGCCAGCAGCCATGGGTGTCTCTCCAAGTGGACGGCCCAAACTCGCACCGGGCCGCTTCAGATACGATTAATCGGATGCGTTGGATGTGAGCCCGGACGTTGTTCCATCGCGTATAGCTAAGAAACCCTGAGAGCCATTAGGCTCTCGTCCGCTCAGCGCTGCCATTCAGCCGGCGCAAAGCGCACCACAGCGCCCTCGAACGGCGGCCGCGTGTTCTGGTACGCCCCTCCGGCGTAGAGATTGCCCGCGCCGTCCCACGCCACCGTATCGACGAAGGGCATCGCGACCTTGAGCATGTTGAGGTGCTTGCCTGCGCGGTCGAACAGGTGCACCCGCCCTTCCCCGTATTCGGCGACAACCAGCAGTCCCGGGCGCAACGCGAGACCATCGGGACCGGCCTCCGGATAGGAGAACGCCCGCGTGGCGGCATGCTGTGCGAAATCCGCAAACACTTGCGATGAAACGACGCGATGCCGGTCGTCGAGCCGCAACGCAAGAACGCGGCGCGCGAGGTGTTCCGACACATACAGCGTGCGCGTATCCGGATCGAAGGCCGTGCCGTTGGCGTATCGGATGCCGTTCGCAACCTCCGTCATCACGCCCATGGCGCTCAGGTGATAGACCCGGCCGGTCGCCGGCGCGCCCACGCTGAATATCCCGGAATCGGAAAAGAACACCCCGCCCCGTCCGTCCGAGGCCGAGGCATTGGGGCCTTGCATCGGACCGCCGTCGGGGATGGCGCGAAAGCGGCGCCCGGTCGCGCCCGCAGCCGAGACTTCGACCGCCATCCGGCCGAGATGGCAGTTCACCAGGAACCCGGTCGCGCCGAACGGCGCGATCGAGGTCGGTCCGCAGCCGGATTCGCGCCAGAACGCGCGGGTCGCCTCGCCTTCAATCATGCTGATGCGGTCGGCGCCCATTTCGGCGAACAGCATGCGCCCGCCATGCCACAGCAGGCCCTCCGGATAGGCGCCCTGCGCGACAACGGCCGGCTGCGCGCTGGCCTGGACGCAGGCGGCTATCAAGACCACAAACGCAATCCTGGCCGCCCTCATGGTCCGGGTCCGCGTAGAAAGCGATGGCTCAAGATCATCACCAGGCCGCAAGCCGCGGTGATGGCGGCAAACACCATGGTGAGCGCGCGCGAGCCGAACATCGGCATCAGCGTGAACACCGTCACCAGGGTGCCGAGCACGTTGCCGACGGTCGATACGCCATAGACATAACCCACGAGACGGCCGCCGAAGGTGACCGAGGTCAGCAGCAGACGCACGGCAAACGGCGTGAACACGCTGATCAGCGTCAGCGGCAGCAGCAACAGCGTGGTGGCCCCGAGCACAATGCCGGCCATGCCGTCGCCAACGCCGGTGAGAATCCAGGAGAACAGCGGATCGACCCACAGCGGAATGCTGAACAGATAAAGGCCTGCGGCAACCAGCAGCATGCCGCACAGCCGCGGGCTCATGGTGCGGTCGACCAGCGCGCCGCCCAGCAAATAGCCCAGCATCAGCGCCACCAACACGGTGGCGATCAGCGAGGCCCAGGTGTTGATGCCGCCGCCGAAGTACGGATAGAGGTAGCGGCTCGCCAGCATCTCGAATCCCATCAGGGCGAAGCCGAGCGTGACGGCGAGGGTAAACAGCAAAACTCCGCGCAGGAGGGAATGCTGCATCAGCGGGGCGCTTCCGTCTGGTCCTTCCACTTCTCGTTCTTCTGCTCGATCGCACGCAGGGTTTCGACCGGCGCGAAGTCGTCGGTCAGGACCTTGCCGGTCGGACGTTGGAGCACGCGGCGGGCGTCGACCATCGTGCGCAGGTCGTAGCGAAATTTGTGGCGCTCCTGCGCCCTGGCGGCGCGCTCCCGCAATTCGGCCTGCCGCAGCGACGGGCCTGAATAGCCGACCGCAACCACGTTGCCGCCGCCTTCGTAGAGATCGACCGAGGGGAACACGCTGTTGAGCGTCGCGGTCGCGGAATCGAACAGCATGGTCGAAGGCTCGATGTTCTGCACGACGACGCCGCCGGGCGCGAGCCGCGATTTGACCAGGGCGTAGAACTCCCGTGTCAGCAGGTGGAACGGCACGAACGGCCCGCGATAGGCGTCGATCAGGATGACATCCCACATCGCGTTGTCGCGCATGAGATACGAACGGCCGTCGGACACCGCCGTTCGCAGCTTTTCGGACTCGGTGAAGCGGAAGTGCTTCCTGGCCAGTTCGACCACGTCCTTGTCGATTTCAACCGCGACAATCGAAGCGTCCGGCAGCGCGCTGCTGAGGTAGGACACCGTGCTCCCGCCGCCGAGGCCGATTTCCAGGATGCGTTCGACCTTGGGCGGATAGGCGACGCCGAGCGTCATGTATTTGGTGTACTCGACCGACAGCGCACCCGGGTCCGAAAGCTTCATGCGGCTTTCGGTGAAATAGCGCTTGTTATGACCGAAGGTCATGGTGACGCTATCGCCGTCCCCGAAAATGAAAATGTTGTTGTAGATCGACTCGCGTGTCTCCAGGAGACCGGTTTGCTGGGCCGCCAGCGGCTGCCACGAAGCCAGTCCGAGCAGCACTCCGGCAAGCGCCGAAAATCCGCGGCGCACCGCCGGAAATACCGAAATCCTGGTCACGTCAGTCCCCTCGCGAAATCCCGGACGGGCGCCGGGCGAAACGCCGCGCAATGATGCTGGCGGGTGGATCGAAGCCGCAACAAATAGGCAAGCTGTGGCAAAAACACAACGAAGCCGCGGGTCAGCGCCGGACGTTGAACATCGGATGCGCGACCCGATCGCCGACCGCCAGGCCCAGCTTGCGTGCCGTGCCCCCGATCACCTCCAGCACCGCCACGACGGGGCCGCCCGAGGAGATCGGGCGCAGCGAATGCGGTTCGGTGTATTCGGCGATCCGATGGATGCGGCCGTCGGCGCGGATGAAGATCATGTCGAGCGGGATGAGGGTGTCCTTCATCCACATCGTGACCTCCTGGTCGCGTCCGAAGTTGAACAGCATCCCCCTGCCCTCCGGCAGCTCCTTGCGGAACATCAGTCCCCGGGATTGCTGATCCGGCGTGACTGCGAGCTCAACCGCAAAGATGTGGACGCCGTTGCGCGTCGCGATCTCGAGAATCTGCGGATCGGCTGCCTGTGCCTGCACCGGCCGGCTGCCCCACGGCGCGGCCGGCAGGGTCAGTGCAAAAGCCAGGACAAGGGCTGCTATCAAACGCATCGCGCCCCAATTAGGGGCGCGATGACACAAACTTCAAGATGTTTTCAGTGCGAGGCGGGTCCGCCGAGCCGGGCCGCCGTCAGGCGGACCTCCGCGGCCATCTGGCCCTTCGGCCCTGGCCCGAACCGCACCAGCACGGTCTGTCCCGGAAGAAGCTCGGTGATGCCGTACCGCCGCAACGTCTCCATGTGCACGAAGATGTCGGGGGTGCCGTCGCCGCGGGTGAGGAAGCCGAAACCGCGCAGGCGGTTGAACCACTTCACTACCGCCCGCTCCAGCCCGCTGGTCGGCGTCACCGTAACGTGGGTGCGCGCCGGAGGCAGTAGCGCCGGATGGACCGCTGTCGACTCATCCATCGACAGGACGCGGAAACATTGCAGGCCCTTCGGCCGCTGCAACACCTCTGCGACGACGCGGGCACCTTCATACGCGGTCTGGAAACCGTCGCGTCGAAGGCACGTTACGTGAAGCAGGATGTCTGCTCCTCCGTTGTCGGGCACGATGAAGCCGTAACCCTTGGCGACATCGAACCACTTGATGACGCCGGAGAGCTCGATGATGGTGGCTGCGGAGTCGTCAGCGATATCGCCGACAATGTCCGCTTGGTGCCCCAGTCCCTTTGGAATGCCGTCTGCCGCCATGATGTGTTACGCAGCTGCCCCTTAATGGCGTCTCTTGTTGCAAGGACGCTTCGCGATTCTCTGAATAACGATAGCACCCGCACCCACATGGAAAAGAAATAAATGCGCTTGCGCAATCCGGGTGTGCGTCACCTGTGCATATCTTGAAAAGCGAATCAGTGCGCGATGAAAGAGGTGGTCCCGGTTGTCTGAACAGAATCTCCGCGTCGATAAGTGGAGCGTCTGCCGGGGTTAGGCTGCCAAGCGGAGAGGCAGCGGCGTGAAGTAGGCTTGATCGGGTGTTGCGCCGTCAAGGCTCGAGTGTGGTCGTCGGCCGTT